>CALOEF010000069.1:0-197228 GCA_942492165.1 uncultured Planctomycetaceae bacterium | reverse complement strand
CAATGTTCGTTCGGTTACGCTGTTATGACTGAAAAGTTTCTACAAGAAATATTATCAGCCCGATAATGCCGTTTTAATTGTGGTTGGCAAGTTTGATCAGGCCGAAGCGTTAAAATTAATCAATGAAAATTTTGGAACAATTCCCAAGCCCTTACGCAAATTAGACGCAACGTACACCGAAGAACCGCCGCAGGAAGGTGAGCGGATTGTGACGCTCCGGCGCGTGGGAGAAGTGCCTGTGGTCGGTGTTGTGTATCATATTCCCGCTGCAGCTCATAAAGATATGGCAGCCATTGATGTTCTGGAATCGTCTCTGACAGATGATCCGTCGGGACTGCTGTACCAGGCTTTGGTCAAGACCAAGAAGGCATCCAGTGTATCTGGTTCCCTCTTTGCACTGCATGACCCGGGAGTATTGCGATTGAAGGCCGAAATTGTCAAAGGCAATGATCCACAAGTCATTCTTGGTATCATGTTTGATACATTGCAGAATGTGATGGATAAAGGAGTTTCAGCTGAAAATGTGAAACGGGCTAAAGCCAAATTACTGAAGCAGTATGAACAGGCGGAAAATAACAGTTCGCGTCTGGCAGTGGAGCTGTCGGAATGGGTGGCGATGGGAGACTGGCGACTGCGATTTCTTTATCGCGATGCGCTCGAAAAAGTAACGCCTGAAGATGTCAAACGCGTCGCCGATCGATACCTCAAGGAAAATAATCGCACCGTAGGAATCTTTATTCCCGTTGATAAAAGCGAAAAAGTGACGATACCTCAGGTGGAAGAGCTTGCCAAACTGATTGGTGACTATCAAGGTCGTGAAACCGTTGCAGTCGGCGAAGACTTTGATGTCTCGCCCGAAAACATTAATAAAAGGACGACTGTCAAAACGTTATCTTCGGGAGTGAAAGTGGCATTGCTTTCCAAGAAAACTCGCGGCGAAGAAGTCAATTTGAAAATGACATTGCGGTATGGTGATTTAGAAAACCTGCAGGGGAAAAGACTCGCTTGTGAATTTTTGCCGGCAATCATGAAGCGGGGGACGAAAAATAAAACGCGTCAGCAGATTGAAGATGAGCTAAATCAATTGCGTGCCCAGTTGAGCCTGTCTGGTTCGTCAGGAAAGTTGAATGTCAGCATCAAGTCGCGTAAAGAAAATCTGGCAAAGGTTCTCGACATTCTGAAGCAGATTTTACGTGAACCCACTCTTCCGGAATCAGAGTTGGAAATTCTGAAAACTCAGCAAATTGCCATGCTGGAAAAACAGAAAACAGATCCGCAATCACGGGCGATTCTTTCTGTACGACGACAGCTCAGGCCTTATTCGGTCGAAGATCCTCGCTATGTGCCTGATATTGATCAGGAAATTAAGGGCGTCAAAGCCCTGGCTCAAAGCGATCTTCAGTCTCTCTATGAGAGTTTTATTGGTGCTTCGGTTGGTGAAATTGCGGTTGTCGGTGATTTTGCAGAAGACAAAGTGTTTTCACAATTGGATGCAATGCTGGAAAACTGGAAGTCAAAGTCGGCTTATCATCATATTCCGGCGATGGCACATGATATCCCGGGTAACCTGACGGAAATTATTATTCCAGACAAGGCCAATGCCTTTTATTTTGCTGGTTTAACATTTCCCATGAATAGTTCCGCACCCGAGTATCCCGATTTGATTGTTGCGGGATCGGTACTGGGTTCAAGTGGTCTCTCTTCGCGGTTGGGCGATCGTGTTCGACAGAAAGAGGGACTGGCATATGGTGTGGGGGCATTCATTCACGCGGATGCACTGGATTTACGTGGTTCGATTTCGCTTTATGCCAGTTGTAATCCGGCGAATATGAAAAAGGTCGAAGTCGCGATCAAAGAAGAGCTGGCACTTTTGATTTCAAAAGGAATTACCAAAGAAGAACTGGCTAATGCACAGAAAGGCTATCTGGAGCAGCAGGAGGTCTCGCGGACCAGTGACTCTTCACTGGCTTCGATTCTGACTGCAAATTTGTTTGCCAAACGGGACATGACTTACTATTCCGAGTTGGAGCAAAAGGTCAATGCCGTAACGACTGAAGCAGCGCAGAAAGCGTTCGCCCAATTTATCGATCCGGAGAAACTGGTGATTGTTGTTTCGGGTAGCTTAAAGAAGTAGGTCTGTTTTTTACTTCAGATTTCGTGAATCCAGCAAATTCAGTTGCGATCAAGTTGTGTGCATTTGCTGTTCAGTCACGATCAGTCAGAAGCCGTGGCAGCAACCTTAATCACTGTGTGAAATCGTGACCGAAGCTTGATTCTTAGTCGAGAACTGGTTACGTTGGTTTTCCTGTATTGAGATAAATTCCAACCTCTACTTTCATTTAAATCAACCAATTTATATTGGTATAGTTAGAGTTTCCCATGACAGAAGAACCAGCAAATTCACGAATCGAACAAGACCGACAGCTGATTCTGGATGCGCGACAACGCGGAACGGGTGCCAAATTCAATGCCTATACGCGTCTTTCTGGACCAGGCTGGTTACAGAGTGCGATTACACTCGGCGGTGGTTCTCTGGCGGGGGGCCTGTATCTCGGAATTCTTTCTGGTTATCACCTGATGTGGCTACAACCACTGGCGATGATAATGGGCGTGATTATGCTCAGTGCGATTGGTTATGTCGCTTTATCGACCAAAGAACGTCCTTTCGCAGCAATCAATAATCACATCAGTCCTGTTCTGGGTTGGGGATGGGCAATTGCAACCCTGATGGCGAATTTGATCTGGTGTATGCCACAATATGCCCTGGGAACCGCAGCTCTACAACAAAATTTGGCTCCTGATATCTTTGTCAGCGATGAAACCGGGAAAATGATGGCGGTAGCCGTGCTGTTTGTCATATCGGGCATTGTAATCTGGTTTTATGATTCCGGCGGTTGGGGAATTAAACTGTTCGAAGTGATTTTAAAATTGCTCGTGGGGATCGTTGTTCTCTGTTTCTTCGGCGTTGTTGCAAAAATGAGTTTTTCCACAAATGACCTGGACTGGGCAAAAATCATGGCGGGCTACATTCCTGATTTCAGCCTGTTTTCGAATCCTTCACCTGAATTTGCCGATGCATTATCAAAAGCGGGAAGCTATGCCGATTATTGGAAGAACCTCATTGTAGGAAATCAACAGAAAGTCATGATCACAGCAGCAGCGACCGCTGTCGGGATTAATATGACATTTTTGTTGCCCTATTCAATGCGAGCCAAAGGCTGGGATAAAGATTTCCGGGGATTAGCGGCATTCGATTTGTCAACGGGTCTGTTCATACCCTTTGTACTGGCGACAAGTTGTGTTGTCATTGCAGCAGCTTCGCAATTTCATGCGAAACCAGCTGCAGGACTGTTAGGCGAAAAAAATGCAGAGGGTCAGGTTGTAAAAGCAGACCCCGGATTGTTGGGACAGTACAACAAATTATTAGATAAACGTCTCGAAAAAGAGATTGCATCTCCAGATGACTGGAAAAAACTGAAAGCGAACCCGGAAGCGTTAAAAACGAAACGTGCTGAAATTCCATTAGCTGAGCGAACATTGGCAGCAATGCTGGTCAACCGTGATGCGTTTCAACTGGCGGCAGCACTCAAACCACTGGCTGGTAAAACCGTCTCGCAACTGGTCTTTGGTCTGGGAGTGGTATCGATGGCGATTTCGACCATCATTATTCTCATGCTGATCAATGGTTTTGTTTTTTGTGAGATGTTAGGGGTTGAGCCGAAAGGTGCCCTTCATCGCATTGGCTGTTATATGCCGGCGATTACGGGAGCCGTCGGTTCCTTTTTCTGGAAAGGGGATGCAAAAGCCTGGATGGCGATACCAACATCCATGTTTGGAATGGTTTTGTTACCAATCGCCTATGCCACATTCTTCTTCATGATGAATTCGCCCAAAATTCTTGGTGATCAGATTCCCAAAGGAGGCAAACGCATCGCCTGGAATCTGGCCATGGGTATTGCAACGCTGTTGGCGACATTTGGCTCACTTTGGAGTATCAAGTCCAGTCCCTACCCCGTGGCAGGTTTCTGTACTTTAGCAGCATTTATTGTTCTTGCGATAATCGTGAAATTAATGCGCACTTCGTCGCACAGTTCATCAACGGTGGAAGACTGATCAAATTGAATCTGCATACTTAACGAGAGACTTCTAAAAACTGTCGTTACTGTAATTGCACGCGATTGTCTTCTTCTGCGTTATTTTGTTTCGCAAAGAAGATTTTAGATGGTCGAATTCTGAGTCGTTGTGCCCAGAATCGCGCCAGGACAGCGAGCGTTTCCAGGCCGTATTTCACACAGCGTTTAAAATTGATGCTGGACGCTTCCGCGAAATAGCGGACAGGTACAGGAATGTCGCCAATTCGAAACTGAAAGTGAACCGCTTGCGCTAAAAACTGACTGTCGAACACAAAGTCATCTGAATTGTGTTCAAAAGGGATTGTTTCCAGAACTTCTCTGCGATAAGCGCGAAATCCACTGTGAAAATCACCTAAATTCTGACCCAAAGCGATATTTTCCGTAATGGTCAAGCAGCGATTAGCCAGATATTTCCAGGTCGGCATACCGCCCGCAAGTGCTTCCTGGCGTGTGCGAATTCTAGAGCCTAACACCACATCACAAATTCCCAGTTTGAGTAACTGTATAGCAACCCCCACAACGCGACTGTCATATTGATAATCGGGGTGCAGCATAACGACATATTCTGCACCATGGTCTAATGCGTACTGGTAACAGGTCTTCTGGTTTCCACCGTAACCACGATTTTGTTTGTGCTTAATGACTGTTAAACCGTGATCTAAAGCGAGTTGGACGGTTTCGTCTGTACTGCCATCATCGACGAGAATAATTTCGTCGGCGATACCTTCAGGCAAGTCAGATAATGTTTTGTTCAAGGTGGAAGCCGCATTATATGCAGGCATCACTACAATTGTTTTACCTTGCGGTAAACGATCTCGTTCTATCTGTTCAAGTAACGGCTCCAGATTTCGAAACTGTGACATCATTTCCGCGCTATCGGGGGCGACCGCAGATTCGAACGGAGTGAGATCCGGGTTAGCTAATGAACTCGATTTCAGCACGTGATTCTCCTGTCTGATGTCATCATATCGTAAAAGGAACTTATGAAATCTAGCTTACAAATAGAAGAAAGGGATCATCGGGGTTCGACATGCTCACACTGAAATAAAGGTTGTCAGAACCCGGTTCCTGTTGAATCGATTATGTCGATCATCATGATTTCGTATATGATTGATGTTGCATTTAATCATCATCTTCACCGAAATGGCTGCGTTGTTCTGTCTGAGACCTATGTTAAAGATAAACAGGGAGATTCCTTGAACTGAGCAGCAAACAGGTAACGCAAGATGCAGAACTTAAATCAACAAGAGATGCCATGGCGATTGTTTCAAGCAATGAAAAGCCAGATGGTTCCCATTGTATCATTGGGATTTATCGTATTGTTCAGCTTTGGAATTGCCGTCAGTTTTGGTTTTGTCAACTGGGATGATCCATGGTATGTGATCAATAATCCACTCATCAAAAGCTGGCATCCCGACAATCTGCAAAAGATTGCCACTCAAGTTGTGACGCGAAATTATGCTCCACTAACAGTTCTCTCGTTTCTGATTGATCATAGCCTCTATGGACTATGGGCCGGCGGTTATCATCTCACAAATATATTGCTGCATGCGATCAATACGATCCTCGTTTTTTTACTGGTGACACGTTTTACACACAATCGTCTGATTGGCTGGGCAACTGCAGCAGTCTTTGCAATTCATCCGGTTCAGGTGGAAACGGTCGTCTGGATTTCTTCCCGAAAAGGTCTCTTGTCGGGGGCTTTTATACTGGCTTCACTCTGGTACTGGCTCAGAAAAGATCGCTCGCTCGAGCAAAATACGTGTGGTTTTTTGTTCTTTATCTGTGCCTTACTTTCAAAAGCATTAGCTGTGGTTGTACCTGCAATTGTCCTGTGTTTTGACATATTTGTGGCAAAAGTTCCCTTGAGGGAGGCAGCTAAAAGACAGGTTTTGCCAGGCTGTTGTGCCCTGCTTTTACTTGTGATTACGATGCTGGCCCAGACAAGTGAACTGGGAGGCGTACGTGATCACTTTGGCATGAGCAAACTGGAAATTCTTTCCGTCGATTCCGTGATTATATCAAAATACGTGCAAATGCTGTTATGGCCTGATATCCGATCCGTCTTGTATTCCCCGCCTACATCGGGAATCAGTTCGGAAATTTTCATCTCGCTATCCTGTTGGTTGATTGCCGCATTTCTGTTTATTCGCATGGGTAAAAGGCAACCATTAATTCTGTTTGCTGGCGGAACTTTTCTGCTGTTATTGTTGCCTGTCATGAATTTATTTCCCATTACCACATTGATGAATGATCGTTATCTGTATTTACCATGTATCCCCTTCTTTGCCCTGGTTTTCAGTGCATGTGTGAATGTACTGGAACGAATCAAACAGCAAGTCAGCCTGCTTTGTTTTAAAGGAAAACCATTTTCCGGATATCTGGTTCCTGCTCTATTTGGAATCATGGTGTTGGCATATCTGACTCGATTCAGTCTGCAGACAGAACAGTATCTGACCGTATGGAAGGATGACATTACATTTTGGAAGTACACAGTAAAGCAGGTCCCCCAGCTTCCTGTAGTGCAGATTCAGTTAGCCAACAGCTATCATCACCAGGGGCAGAATGCGCGAGCGGTAACCATTATCAAACGGGCAATGCAGAACACAAGACCCGATCAACTGGACCGACAGAGAATGGAACAAAAGGTCAAGGAGTGGGAGCAGCAGAAATAATGCGCACCACAATAAGATTCTTGATCCTGTTTTTTTGATGAGAAACTGGTGTTAATTTCACCGGCCTTCTTTTGCGTGTGTTAAAAAAATCTCAGAATTCAAAGATTTTGAGAAGAAATTCGATCTGTGGTTTTTTGACATCAGAGTTCTAATCTCCTGCTGGAATGCAGTTTAGAGATTCTTGAATGTTTCTTTAAAAGAACCCGCAGGATTTCAAAAAAAACTTGAAGTTATCTGCTTGACTGTCTTTGCCTGTGACCTATTTTTGTGTGTTAGCACCTTGCTCTGTAATCTAACAGATCACTAAGTGAGAACAAAGATTCTGACATGAGTTCGGAAAACTGTTCCGATGAAATGTATTTAAAAAACCAATACGGTTTCTGTATTTCCGAGATGAAGTACAGAAAATTGCTCTTCATAAGAGGGGGCATATTGGGCTGCTTCAACTGAGGATGTGACTCAGAGAAGCAATTGTTTCGGATGTGTTGTGTGAAAATGTAAGCATGCTGTGCTGCATCTTCCACAGCCTGGTTGTTTATGGTCGAAAAATGTGGTTCATGATTCGACTCCAATTGGAAAGAAAGAGAGCAACAACGATGAAGAATCTAACAAAGAGTATCAAGAATTTCCTGGTTTCAGAAGATGGTCCTACAGCTGTTGAATACGCTGTGATGCTTGCACTGATCGTGATTGTTTGTTTGACCGCGATTCAGGCTGTCGGAACAAACGCAAATGCGAAATTCGAAGCTGTACGTGATGCATTGACCTAATAGAGGTTAGTTGTATTGCAACGTAACTACAAGTAAATCGCTCAGTCGAATTTTCGGCTGAGCGTTTTTTTGCGTATCAAGTTCTTTGAAACATGGTCAAACTGAATTGATGAAGTTTTTTCAATTATTTGAGTGTTAAAAATTTCATCCCAAGGAGAGTGCAGTATGTTTCCTTACTTGCATTGATGCCCAGGCGGGAGCAGTTTTGGAGTGAGTTCATGCTGATGATGTCTCCGGTCATTCATCTGGTTTACTTCCCTGCTGACAGGTAGTCGCTGCTAGCCTGATTAGAGTCGGACTCTGGAAATAACTGACTTCAGGGCATTCCAGAAAGGATGCGTTAGTTCGGTTGCTGAAAACAGGCAATTATTTTTTCAAGAATTTGACCTTCTCAGCACCTCTCTGCACGTGACCTAAACTAAATAATAAGAATACAAATATTGAGTAACCGAAGTCAGGTCGTGCGGGGTCATTCCTGAAGACAAATCAAACCTGACTGGTATGCAACAGAATAGATTATCCCCAACGAAATGCGATGACTTGCATTTCAATAAGATTAAGAAAGGCCATATTGATGGATTGGCAACAGTTACTTCTCGAGAATTGGCATGTTAAGTTTGTTTCCATCGTCTTGATTTACGCAGCTTATATTGATGGAAAAGAACTTCGGGTTCCCAACTGGATCACTTATCCAATGGTACTCTCCGGTTTGATTTACATGACCTGGACTGGAGGACTGGCTGGTCTGGGCTGGGGACTACTGGGAATGGTTGTCGGTCTGGCGACCCTTCTCCCCTTGTATAGCGTTGGCGGAATGGGAGCAGGCGATGTGAAGTTGATGGCCGGCATCGGTGCCTGGCTGGGCGTGAAAATTACGTTCTATGCATTTTGTGTAACAACCGTTGTGGGAGCCATCATGGCTATCGGCATGGTGCTCTACCGCAAGAGTTTTTACAAGCACCTGGGGCAGGCCATTATGATTCTTGATGAATGGCGTTCGGTCAAGAACCCACGCGAACTGTCACGGATTGCAAAAGAACGGAAACCAACGATGTATCTGCTGCCTTATGGGATTCCCATCTGCATTGGTTCCATTGCTTATTTCTTCTACGCAGGCTTGCTGTAAGCCGAACTACAGAGTTGAAATATCAGTGTTAAAATAGATGATATGTGTTAAAGGCGTGTTTGGGTTGTTTGCTTAAGTAAAGTCTGCAACCAGAATTATTATTTCAAACGATATAATCGTTATAAATTGAAGCGAGAACTCTCGAAGTGCCGATGTTGATCATGATAGCAGAATTTTTGTGCTGTTAACCTGTGAATTCAGGATGAATCAGGATCGATGCTTCGGAAAACAGATGTCAGCTTGGAAATGAGTGAAGTCTGTTTCCAGTATTGAGAGTCGCTTGATTTGTTTCTCTATGACGGGTGACAGATATGAAAATCAAGTCGTTGATGATGTTGGTAGTCGCAGTCGGTTGTGGATTAGTTGCGATGTTGGGCGTAAGACAGGTACTCAATCGTGATGTCAAAAGGAAGAGGTCGAAACGAGCAAATGTCCTGGTGACAATTGCTGAGATCCCTCCGGGTACTCCTCTGGATGTGTCTAATGTCAAATTTAAGTCATGGCCCATTGATCAGATACCAGAAGGAGCTGTTACACAGCTGGAAGAGTACAATAAACGCTCTATTAAAACACGTGCTGTTCCTGGCGAAATCGTGATGAAAGCGAAGCTCAGTGAACCGGGAGTCCGAGGAGCATCAGTTGAAATTCCAGATGGAAAACAGGTTTTTACTGCATCTGTCGACATGACCAAAACACATAGTGGATTAATACTTCCTGGCGATTTCGTTGACGTTTATGCTACGTTTTCCGCTCGGAAGGCAGAAGGTGGGCGGACGACAATTACAAAAGTGATTTTGGAACGAGTGAAAATATTTGCAACAGACCACCTGACAGACGTCGGGGGAAGCGATAGTAATCAGGTGAAATCAAAGAATATTTCATTATTACTCGTCTCCACGAGAAGGAGCGATTCTGAAACTTGGCGGAGAAAAAAGGAGAAGTTCACCTTGCATTAAGGTCACAATCTGATGACGACAGACACCGAGGATGTACAGTTCGACGATGATGAACTGGCTGAAGTCTTTTCAATCGACGGAGCGAGTATCTGAAAGACGAAGATAAACACAGGACGATGAAAACTGAAGATCCGGAAGCTGGTCAAGAACGAGGTGAAACAGCGCTCAGTACGGCAAAAGAGTTTCTGGATGAAGAACAACAGCCTCAGAAAATGACGGCAGTCGGAGTCGAGGCGAACTGGAAGAAGAGAAAAAAATGTGGCAAATTGAAATCTTTTCAGGTGGAAGAAAAAATTGTTCAGGAAGTAGAACTCCTGGAAGAAGAACTTAAAAGAGGATCAACAGGCCGCTTTAAAAGACTTGTGGGAAGTGTTTACGAATAAACAAAAATTAAACTAAGTTGATACACATACACCTTGGTTGCTGATTTGATTTCGGATCAGCGGTGAAGGAATCTGGGCCAAATAAAGAGACTGTCCCAACAGGGAATTGGATCATGTTTGTTTAACGAGTGATTCGAAATCCGGGTATAACTCCTCAATTCGATAACTCAACTGTTTAAAAAGTAAGGGGCACGGATGCTGGCCTTCAATAAACATTTAAGAATTAATCGTCTTCCTTTGTTTGTGGCGTTGGTATGTAGTTTCATCAATGTACAAAGGGTATTCTCAGGACGAACAACCTGCTCCTCCTGGAGCAAGTGAGCCTGTCGTCCAGGTTACATCTGAGAAGATGAAGCTGGAAGATGACAGAAAAATTCTCCAAGATTCTTAAGATTCCCGGCAAGATAAAACGCGTCGATGGATTTGACCCCACTGTTTTGAATGTGATGGCGTTAACTCCCAACGAAATCCGGGTCCAGGCGTTGATTCCCGGTGTGACAACTCTGGTGATTACCGATGAAAATAAAAAAATCTATACCATCGAGACATTCGTCAGTGGCGATGCACGTCACCTACAGGCATATCTCCGAGAACTGTTTCCCACTTCTTCTGTGACAGCGATCAAGGTTCAGGATTCGGTTGTTCTTCGCGGGCTGGGTAACAGAACCCGAAGCCATTACCGAAATGGTCGAAATCGCCGAACAGTTCTTTCCCAATGGTGTTCTCAATCAAATGAAGCTGGCGGGAGTTCAGCAGGTTCTGCTGAAAGTGAAGATAATGGAAGTTCAGCGATCCAAGATTCGGCAACTGGGGGTAAACTGGCTGTTTCTAAATCAATCAGGATATGTTTACAGTACCCCAGGCTCACTGGTGCCGATTACTGGAATTACTGCTCCCTTTGGTGGTCCACCGGCATTACTGCATCGCAGAATCTGATCAGTGGAACATCCCTCGGGTTTGGACTGGTCAATGGCTCAAGTATTTTTCAGGCATTCATCGAAGCGTTAAAGCAAGAAGCCTTGCTGAAGATTCTCGCTGAACCAGAACTGGTTACAACAAGTGGAAGACCTGCAAACCTGCTTTCAGGGGGGGAGTTTCCCATTCTTGTTCCACAAAGTCTGGGAACAGTGACAATCGAATGGCGAGAATTTGGTGTTCGTATGGAAGCCGTCCCCATTGTTCTCGGTAATGGCAGGTTGCGGTTAGAGGTTCAGCCTGAAGTCAGTGAAAGAGACTTTTCGAATGCCGTCCAGGTTTCTGGTACAACGGTACCCGGCTTAACAGTTCGTCGCGCCAATACTGCTGTCGAAATGAATTTTGGTGAAACCATGGTGATAGCGGGATTGATTTCGAGCCGAAAAACTGCGGAAACATCAAAAACCCCTTTTCTGGGAGAGCTTCCCTTCGTAGGCGCAGCGTTCCGTCGGGTAAAATATAGCGAAGGAGAAACAGAACTGGTTATCATGGTGACACCGGAATTAGTTTCACCACTGAAGTCCGGACAAGTCCCACCAGGCGGTCCCGGTTTATTTACCACAACGCCTACCGACAAAGAACTGTATTCAGATGGCGTACTGGAAGTACCCAATTATGGCAGCGAATGTCCTGACTGTCGCTACTCCATTCCAGGGCCTATCACTCCTGAGTCAATGTTACATTCGGGTAATACATTACCTCCGGTTTCTGATTCGCAACTGCCCTCAGCGCCTGCAGCACCATCGGTACAGTCAGAAGTAATTCGGCAACCTTCTTTGTCTCCAGCAGAGCTGAAGAATTTAAAAGAAATTCAGAAAATCAAAAGAGTGCCATCATCAAAAGGTGCGAAAGTACCAAATCTGGCAAGTCCCCCGGCGGGAAAATGGAAAACAAAACAAAGTGCTCCTGGAACACAGCAGAAAACAAAGGGCTCTACCAGTTCGGGAAAAACATCAAATAATCGTCCTGGTCTGATCGCCCCCGGTACTTAACAATAAATCTGACTGATATTTTTCAATATGATAGTAGCAGCAGTTAAAAACGATTGTCAAAATCCTTACGAAGAATTGATTATCAAATGAGTGGTGTTGTTCGATTATCAATAATTGATCCTAATGAATCGACTCGCAATGAGCTGAAAAACATGCTGATTGGAGTCGATATGGTCTGGCTTGAAGCAGAGTGCAGTCGCTATGAATTCTTCTCAGAAGTTGTCTCGCAGACCAAGCCGGACATTGCTCTGATTTCTCTGGATGCAAATCCGGAACTGGCATTGAATCTGATAGCCCAAGTGACGCGCGATTTACCAGCTTGCAGTGTGATCGTGGTAAGCAGTTCACAGGAGGGTAGTCTGATTCTAAGGGCAATGCGAAATGGTGCCAAAGAGTTTCTGGGCTTCCCATTGGTACTGGAAGACTTCTTGTCGGCTTTAAACCGCATCCAGCTTTCCGGAGGGAAATCAGATGGTGAGCATAATGCACCCCGTTCCAGCCAGGTCATTACCGTCGCTGGTGTGAGTGGTGGCGTCGGCTGTACGTCACTGGCTATCAATCTGGCCTGCTGTCTGGCAAGCATTGAACGAAACAGTGTTGCGGTGATTGATCTGGATCTAGCACTGGGTGATACGGATGTCTGGTTGGATATCATTCCCGATTATACGATTCAGGATGTCGCAGAAAATATTTCTCGACTGGATTATTCACTGTTGAAACGCTCGTTGACCAAACATAGTTGTGGTGCGTTTCTGTTGCCGCGGCCCGTGCAGATGGATATGTCGGTCAATATCAACACCGAAGTCCTCAGACGAATTATTGCACTGTTGCGAGCAACGTTCACACATCTGGTGATCGACGTCAGCAAATCCTATAACAGTCTCGATCTGGCTGCGATGGAGTTATCCGATACTGTTCTATTGACAGCACAGCTGGATTTGCCCTGCCTGCGAAATGTGGTTCGTCTTTCGCAGTTCTTTGATACCAATGATCTGATATCGCGAGAAAATCAAAGTGGTCATGAATCGTCTGGGACTGGAAGATACACAGATCAGTATTGAGAAAGCACTGGAAACGATTGGCCGCGAGATTTTCTGCCAGATTCCCAACGATTATGCAACGATGGTCGAGTCCCGTAATAACGGCGTTCCTCTGGTCATGCAGGCTCCCAAAGCGAAGCTCACCAGAACCATTATGGAGCTGGCTGCCAGTGTGAGTGGGGATACACTGGCAGTCAGTGAAGATTCGACGTTCGAAAAAGAAGAAAAGCCTGTTTGGGTTTCTGAATCAGACAAAATAGAACCCGAGAAAGGTGTGTTCGCACGCCTCAGGCATCCAGATCAAGATGAGTTCCCAGTTCCCCCGTCACATCCGGAATCCGTTTGGAGTGATCTTCATTCGATTCGGAATCTTTCAAGTCGGAATTCGCCTCTTGCTCCCCTGCCCCTTCGTGGTCCAAAGGCATGCGACCATCGGCATCTCGGTCTCCCGATTTTCCGGCATCACCGACATCCTGTAACTGGTGTTCAGTCATCGATTTTTTATCGATGGACATATTTTGTTGAGCCGCTTCCGCTTTCTGCTTGTCAGCGTTCGCATCCGTTTTTTGTGCACCGGCAAAAGAGCTGTTAAATTGAGGGCACCCGGATTGATCGAACTCATGATGACTGATCCTTCAACTGGAAAGTTGCAGGTTTGAGTCAGGTTAAATATCTGAGGAAGAGGGCTCGGGGACTGGAATAAGACAGTACTTTTCGGTTGATACTGGAAATATGTCAATAGGAATTCAGCTGGATAAAATTGTCCTGCTCTGTCAGATGATCATGTTAATTACGGGCAGACTTCCAGGAATTCAGTAAGAAATGGGACTGTCCCTGATGATGGGCTTCATGCCAGCATATCACCTGTAAGGCAAAACGATTGGTCCAGCCCCTCTCTTGAAGTCCTTCTGGAATCTGATCCAGGTCGGTGTCGTCAATCTGTGACAGGGCATCCAGCAGGTTTTTCCGTGAATGCGCCAAGACATCTCGAATCACATCCAATGCAGGGATTTGATCGTCGGCAATACTTCCTTTTTGATATTGAGGAATCCAGTCTGTTAACTCAGAAGCACTCTTTCGCAGGCGGTCTGTAGCGAAAAGTTCTTCCGTAATGGCGATATGCATAATCTGCCAGGCGATATGGGCTCTTCCGAGGCCCGGTCGAAAGGCCAGCGCACCTTCGGGTCATCGAGCTGACTGATCTCATCCAGTATTTTCAGTGTCATGATCCGGTTGAATTTCAGCAGTTCGACTGATGTTGCGATATGGATACTCATGTTTCTGTTCACCCTGTGATTCTGGGTGTTCAAAGACAGTTGTAAAATTCTTTGTTGGATTGTATACCTCACTGTCTACTTCTGAAAAGTGCCTGGCTATAATATTCACCAGAGGGCCTCTCTCAATTAGTTTTTCGGTTGTGAAATCAAAGTCGACACTTAACAAACCTCACAATATCCATGACGAATTATATAAAAGGAAACTGCCTGACATGGGAGTCTCGGCAGAAAAATACCAGCAGAGCCTGGACTTTCTATTTGGTCGTCTCAATTATGAACGAATGGGGAGTAGCAAGTACTCCACCAGTGATTTTAAATTGGGGCGAATGGAGAACTTATTGGAGATTCTGGGGAATCCTCAGAATCAGAACTGGCCACGATTCATATCGCCGGAACCAAAGGAAAAGGCTCCACTTCCGTAATGATTGCAGAAATGCTTTCTGCAGCCGGCTATCGCACGGGATTGTTTACTTCGCCGCATGTCACCTGTTACGAAGAACGGATTCTGATCGATGGTCAGCAGATGGAACCGGAACAACTGGTCGAGCTGGTGCGAGAACTGCCCAGGCGTTGTGCACAGATGGCCAGGCAGACCCGGAATTGTCTGAGCCCCACATTTTTTGAATTGACGACCGCTCTGGCCTGGATGCAGTTTCCAGCAGCCAGTTGACTTTGCGGTGATGGAAGTCGGCCTGGGAGGACGGCTGGATTCGACAAACGTCTGTGAGCCACTGGTGACCGTCGTTACCAATATCAGCTATGACCATACGGCGCTGCTGGGAAATACCATCGAACAGATTACCCGTGAAAAAGCGGGAATTATCAAACCGGGGATTCCAGTTTTCAGTGGAGTCACACAACCGGAGGCAATGGCCGTGCTGGAAGAAGTCTGCCAGGAGAAACAGGCTCCCCTGTATCTGTTGAATCGGGATTTTTCTGGAAGCCAGATCAAGACTCAACAAAGCAGGCAGTGCCGGTACTCCACTGCGGCAAAGGAGCTTCCCACTCAGAAAAATTCAAGTCAAACTCCCTGGTCCCGTGATTGAACAGATTCCGGTGACCCTACTGGGGGCGCATCAGGTGACCAATGCGACTCTGGCAGTAACAGTACTTGACTATCTACGTCAGCAGGGAGTCGAGATCCCTTGAAAATTCAGAATGCGAGTGGGGATGGCGGGTCTGAAATGGCCAGCCCGCATTGAACTGGTGCAGAAAAATCCGCCCGTGATTATTGATACCGCACATAATGGTGCCTCGATTAAGGCATTGGTTGAAACGCTCGCAGAGTCGTTTTCTGACACCAGAATCGGGTTCATTGATTTTTGCGGCGTCACGAGACAAAGATGTCAGGGAGATGCTGGCGACACTGCTGCCTCATTTTCAGACAGTCATCCTGACGCAATATCTCTCGAATCCGCGGCGTATTCCTGTAGAGGAATTACTGAGATCCACCCGATCAATTCAACAGTAGACAGGTAATAATTCGAATGTGATCGTGGCACCCAGTCCAGACGCCGCCTGGTTGCAGGCAAAAGAATCTGCGACGGCAGAGACACTGATTTGCGTGACAGGATCTTTTTTCATCGCCGCTGAAATTCGAGAACTGTTATCAGGGACAACAGATGATGTACTGGTCTCTGAGTCCTGTTAGAGCTGGTTCAACTCGAGTTTCCAAATGCTGATCCGTTCACGCATCTAGTGTCATCGGTACGAATCGCAGAAAAAAAGGGCAGAGGCATTTGGTAACTCTGCCCGTTTTGTATTGTTTGATGCGAGTGTTACGGTCCAATTAGGTACGCGAATCGGATTCTTTTTACGTCGGTTTTTCTTGCCTTTCTTAGGAGGTCCGAGCATTTCGGCTTCCGGGCCAAATGCTCCCGGAACCATTCCGACAAAACCGGGTTCACCAGCAGGTCCAAATCCGTCTGCTGGGCCGGCAGTTCTGGCTTCGGTAGCTGTTTTGACCCATTCAAGTGCTTTGCGCTCTCTATCAAAATTCCTTTTGGTCGTCTCATAATTTGCTGATGCAGCAGGCGGCAGCGATTTTTTCAGGTTTCCAAAGTTATCAACGATAATTGCTTCGGCATCGATGGGTAATACTCCACGTGTTTTCTTCGACAGGTTTAAATCAGGATGTTCATCCAGCCGGATGGTGGGAACTGGAATTGCATCAACCAGGTAATTTTGTGTGTCGAACTCGACAGTCGCTTTATCATCATATTTTTCTTTCGCGACATCATATAATTCAGTTACCTGTTCGCCACCAATTTCTTCTCCGACAGACGTTTTCAGGACCGAGTGAATCGTTGTACCCGTTTTGGGGTACCACTGGTAGACTTCAAAGTTCGCTGTGGTTCCAGAGCTGCCACGAGGTGGTCGTACGCTTTTCAGAAAAATATTGCACATCCTGCTTGACTGTGACAGCTGCCGTTTCGTTACTCCAGGGAGTCGTGCGTGTTTCCCCTTCGGCAACACTTGGAAGTTCCACTGCTTCGATGGGGCGTCCAAAGTTGGGATTACGAACGACAAGCCTGACCCGATATGCGTAGGTCTCGCCAGGATTCAAGTCAAAATCAAGATAACGGAACAAAAGCAGACGGCCAGCAGCATTGGCGGTATCTTTTAGTCTCTGGATCAGCTTTTTTCTTATCCAGTGGCTCATTGGGATCAATAGCCTGTATGGATTGTGCCATGCCTCCGAAGACCGCATCCGCTTCTTCAGGCATTCCCATTGTCATGATATCATTTCGAATGCCTCTCATGTTGATTTGCAGGCGAGAAAATCCTTTTTGTTTTTCCTTGAATATTTTTTCATTCGCATGCGTTTTCTTATATTGGTCCAGAAAATGTTGATTCAGTTCTACTTCCTGTTCAATTTGTTCCGGAGTGAGTGTGAAATTTTCCACACGTGGGTGTGTGACTTTCTTGCCCCAGAATCCGGCAATACGGCTCGGAAGTGGAACCGTCATCACATTATTTGTGATGTTGGTATTGACGATTTCCGGATCGAAGTCGGCACTTTCGTTCAGGATATCAATTGTGGTACTGATATCTACTTTTTCCCACTTGCCTGTTGCAGGATCCTGTCCATGAACGATGGTTTTACGTTCCAGTTCGAAGTCCAGAAAATCAAAAACATTTCCAGACTGCATATTTTGCATTGAGAAAGATTCACCTAATGCACGTTCCAGTTTATCTTGCTGCGCCTCTAAATCAAAAACACCGCGAACCGCGATAAATCTCAAACCACGCCCTTCACGGACAGGGCCTTGCATTTCCATACCGGGCATGCCGGCCATCTCTGCACCAGGGAATGCGCCCCCGGGAGGGATAAACTCAGCATCCATAGCCGGATTTGTGGGACCGCCGGCCATTGCCATTTCTGCTGGCATTGAACCAAATGTCATACCTGCTATCGCAGCGCCACCAGGTCCGCCCATGCCGGCACCGGCAATACCAGTTCGACGTTTGAATTCCGTGTTCTCATCATCTTTATTCGATTTGGTATCGCCAGGTTCACCCGTTTCAGAATCAGGCCCCCCCATTTCGCCTTCCAGTCCCATTCCAGGCGGCCGCTTCTGCATAATCACTCGCCCATAATCGGCAATCAGATTTTCGATTGGAAGAAATTCTACTTCTTTGGCTCTTTCTTTCTTACTGTAGATTCGCCAGGAAATCGGGGTCGAAAATTCATACTTCTGAACTCCGACTCCGGCCATCAATTCCTTTGCTTTTGCATTGAGATTGTCGACTTTAAGGAATTCATTTCTTTTATCTTCTGGCCATCGACTGTTTTTAACCTGAGATTCAGAGGCATCGGCTTTTTGAGTCAGTTCAGCGGGAGTACGTTTCTCGGTAGTCCACTTTGTCGTCAAAATGGCAAATGTAACAAACAATGCAATAAGACACAGGACTATTTTTTCACCGTGTTCTACTGCAAATTCTTTGTAATTCATTCCCTTGATTTTGGACATGAGATTCTTCACGGGACCTTCTCCGTTTGGTTAAATTATCACAGTGACTGAATGTTCTCAGTCGAATAGTAAGACTGTTTTATTTTTTACCTGCTGCTGCTTCTGTTTTAGCTGGTTTCACCGCAGGTGGCTGAGAACCAGCTGGTTTGGAACCTGCCGGCGGGGATTCCGGCGGTTGCTTTGGTTTTTCCTCAGGTGGTGTTGTTGGATTATTTTCCGGTTTTTCAGTCGGAGGCTTAGTCGAGTTAGTCGCGTTCGTCGTGTTTTCTGCAGGTGTAGCTGACTCAGATGTTGTCAGGGGATCAGTTGGCATAGCAGCGGCTTCGGGAACAGGTTGGCCTGAATTACCAGTGGTGCCATCTGCCAGATCGCCGTTTTCTCCAACAGGAGGATAGGGTTTGTACAAAGTTACGAGCCCCGCAATCGTAACAACCGCCAATTGTGGATCGTTTAAAGCGGCATCAAGTAAACCTTTATTGCCAAGCCCCTGTTGGCCTCCCAGTCCGGGAATCCCTCCGGCTTCTGCGTCAAAGCCAAAGCCTGGCCGACCCGCCCCTGCTCCTGGTTCTCCAAATTCGCCGTCGATTCCGAATGAGTCTGCTTCCCGACCCATTGCGGCACCGGGTCTTTGTCTTTGCATTCCGCCACCGGCACCCGCTATCGGATTCAAATTATCGTCGAACATATCGACTCGTTGAACTCGCATGATTTCCACTGGCCAGGGCATTTGTGTCAATGCGGAAAGTAGTTTTGGTAATCTTGGTGGTTCAATGATCGCTTTAATGTAAAACGCACGGGTTTTGTATGGTAATTCTTCTGAATCATGGTAGTAGCGTTTGAGTTTTTGAGATCCGCCCATACCCATGCCCATACCCATGCCCATACCAGGGGCAAATGCACCGCCGGCAGCTTCCATCGGCTCACCATCCATCTCATCACCAGAGGCTGCCGACATATCGATATCATTACCAAAGATTTCTGTCAAATCTAAGTCGACCACGATATTTTTTTTGCCGCCCATGGCATCTCCTCCAGCAGCTGGGGCCGCACCGAAGCCAGGACCAAAGGCACCGCCAGGACCTCCCATTGCGGCATCCATTTCAGGATCCATGCCCATTCCTTCGCCGCCCATATTTTCATCTTCGGCACCACCTGCTGTTCCCCCCCGAAATTCAAGGACAGAAATCTGACGAATCGGCGATTCGTTGATGTTTTTTGAGTTTTTGTTAATTTCAGCAATCTTTTCGATAATTGAAGTGGCGATCCATACGTCTTCCTGGGCATCCCACATCTCTTCCGAGGAAGGAGGTAATGTTTTCCATTTGCTTAATGGCACATGGGGAATCACATTGGGAGAAATGTCAATAGTTCCCGTTCCATCTCTCAAGCTGAAGGGATTTGCCAGTTTATGAATTCTGAGAATTTCGAATTTGTAAGCGTTGCGATAAAGGTTCCGGGGAACACGCGAAATTTCACCGCGATAGGGTGCATTTTTCATTAAGGGCTGGATGTTCGGCGGCCAGATGAATTGTTCTTTTTGTTTCTCCCAAAGTTCTTTATTGGACTGTCCTATGTATTTCTCTTTATTTTTATTGATGTCTGCGAGGGCAGACGCCCACGTCTGATTCGGGGGGTTGGGGCCTAACTGTGCGCTGGTAAAGGCAGTGTCAATGGCTTTTGTTCTGTCTTCAATCTCTTTCGCAAGGTTCCCTGTTGCCATGCTCCAGCCAACGACGGGAAGCAGCAGAGCAATAAAAAGAATGATCCAGAATTTATGAACAATAAGAGGTTTTAATTTGTCCATGGGGTTGTCCTCGATTCTCCGAAGAGATTGGTTATCTTTGTAAAATAGTTCGTTGTTTTAACGCAATTGAATTCAGTAGCGCAATGTCAAAAAATGGGTCATTCGGAATCGCTCCCCTCGGAAGGAGGGGCATCCGGTTTATTTTCCAGACGTTCCAGTACAGGGATTGGCTTCCACACAAATTCCATTACAAATTCAGTCTGGTGAATCGGAATCATTTTGAGTTCTTTTTTAATACGCGGTCGCGGACGTCCGAGGCCGCCTCCCGGGATTCCTCCACCACCTAAGCCTGCTGCATCGGCGGGCATCGGCATTGGAGCACCACCGGCAAAACCTCCGCCAGCAAAGCCACCAGGGGCCATGCCACCCGGGCCACCTCTTTCCATTCCGGCAGGACGGCCTTCGGGATAAAATTCATACCGGTTTCTTGTATCTGAAAGAATAACAGCATGTGTAATTCCCATTTTACGCACATCAACTTCAACAGAACCCGGGTTTCGGACTGTCCAGGATTGGAGATTTTTCAGTAGAGTTTCGTGAACATACAAGGCACCAATATCGGTCGTTGGTTTCGATTCATCATGATGATAATGCAAACCATGGATCGTGAAGACTAAACCCTCACCTTCGGGAGGGTTGTCCTGATCTTCCTTCAGCATGATGGACTTGGATTGTTCCGGGATTCGCTCGAACCATTTAGACAGGTCTGGATAGTGTTTGACTGTAATCCCCGGCAGCTTGATCTTCTTGCTTTTTTCAATTTGCTCATTATCGATTTCATCGCCCCTGTCACGAGGCAGGCATTCATCAAGGGATTTAAACAGTTCCAGCCAGTCGTCTCGTGTCTCCAGGTTCCAGACAAGCTTGTCACCTTTTTCAATGATAGAATTAAAGTTCCCTTCCTGAGCTTCGTAGTCTTTCTTATATTTGTCAACCTGCTCGTTCAGAGACTTAACTTTGTTTTCCGCGGTACCAAAACGCTCGGAGCTGACTGAGTTGGCAGCATTGCTGTAGCCAACTGCCGATATACTGAGTCCCACCAGTAAAGCGGCTGCTGTAACAACAGCCCAGGGTTTTTTTCGTCGTATTTTACGGGCAGTGGCAATTTCAGGAGGTAACAGCGAAGTACGAATTGCAGTCTGCTTCAGTGCCTGTAATGCGATACCATAGGGCACAGTAAATGTCAGGATGTTGTCCTGGAACAGTGGTTCGTTCAGAACCGCATCCCCAACAAGTGCTTGAAAGTCATCAAGGCGTTCAACTTCATATTGCAGGTTCTGTTGCAGGAACTTTTGTAAACCAGCCAGTTTGAAACCGTTACCAGTTCCATAAACTTTCGAAATTTTCGCATCACGGTTCACACTGGAGAAATAACCAATGGATCTCTGGATTTCCGAGACATAATCATTGAAAACAGGCCGCAAAGCCTGAAAAACAGCACGGGGATCCTCAGAACGTGTGGCATTACATTTGAGATGCTCCGCTTTCGCAAATGTAAGCTTCATCTCTTTGGTAAGGGCTCGAGTAAAGTGGTTTCCGCCGATAGGCACATTACGAATCCAGATTTTACTGCCATTTGTCACCATGAGAGTGGTACTGTCGGCGCCCATGTCAACGACAATGGAAGACTCTTCAGGGTTACCCTCAAATTCCTGATCCAGTCGCATGCCCAATGAATCATAGCAGAGCGTATTATATAAACCCAAAGGAGCAATCTGTATTAATTCGACTTCAATTTTTCGGTCGAGAAATGGCTGTAGTGTGTGCAGAATTTGATCGCGCTTCATGGCGAAAATACCAACTTCGGCATCCAGCATGAAGCCACTTTCTTCCACACCGCCTCCGAGAGGCTGATAATCCCAGATAACGTCCTCAAGCGCGAAAGGAATCTGTTGTTTGGCTTCGTATTTGACAATCTCAGGGACACGATTTGATTGAACAGGAGGTAGTTGGATAAATCGTGCTAACGATGTTTGTCCGGGGACACTGATCGAAATCAGATCCCCGCTAATTTCATTGCGGTCAAGAAAAGTATCCAGTGACTGACTGATCAGTTCATCAGGAACTGCATCAGGCTGGCTGAGAATTTTCGGATGAGGAATATAATCAAAGGCAACGGCAATAACCTGATCGGCGGCTTCAGCGTAGCGAAGCCGAATGGCTTTTAAACCGGCCTGTCCAATTTCAATACCCCAAACAGCTTGATTTTCTGCCATGTGACTCGTTACTCCTGGTTTCTGGAAGTGCCTGAAATTTGTGTTGTCCAGAATAGTTGACGAAGTGAAGATCCGCTTGCTGACCGAGATTTGTTCAGTTCTGCGAAATTGTGTCTCATTTAATCATTTCAAAATCTTAGACAGGTCTGAGAGAAATGTTAAGAACTAACAGTCCCTAACATAAGGCTATCACAGGATTTCTTATAAAGTCAATCAAATAAAGGGTGATTGAAAACGACTTCATCAAAATTACTGACTTCAGCCCGAACTATTGACTATCGTAATGGTATCACCCGGCAAAATCAGATCAAAAATTGTCTTTCAAATTGATGCTTTCAGTCTTTTGATGAATCTCAAGGTACTATAGTTCCCGAGATATCCGTATTTAATACGATTTTCCCGTTTTTTTGCTGGATAGTTCAAAAGATATTTTTCAATGTTTTGCACCTGTGTTCAGATATGAGTCACCCGGATGCGCCTTGTTTAAGTATAAGTAACTCAGGCATTTGTGAATTATCAATCCAGTTCGACACTGATCTATAGATCCGTAAGAGCAGTTTGCTTATGCTAATAGAAAGAGCAGGACGGAAATTACGGTTCGTTCCTATCGAATAATTGAATGGCAGTACGTTTATAAAGCGTTGTGAGACAATGACATACAATGATATTGTTATCTTGATTCCTTGCCACAGTCTTGAGGATTTTCCTACGGAGCTGGATGAAAAAGATGCAGAAAGCCTGTTAAACGCATTTGCTGTCGCCTGGCATCCGGAGCTTCTGGCATCGACTCGCGTCATTCCCGGCTGGCATCGATCTGACGAGCCTCCCCAGTTTTTGGCTGATCGATTACTGCTCGTTCCCAAGACAGCCGAAGATTGGCTGCCTTATGGCTGGATTGACGAAGCTGAATCAAATGGTGCCACTGTTGTCAGTGGCAAGATTCATCGTGATGAGATGGCAGAAGCTGCTCTCGCCCCCTTGCATCTGAATGAACCAGAGGCAGCAGGATCAGTACTCTCACCGGAATTAGTCGCTGATTTTTATGCGCTGGGGACCTGCTTTATTCAGCTTGAGTTATTAACGCGGTGCATGCATCACTTCAGCAGTTTAGATGAAGCAACAATTCAAAGGGAAGCAATCGCTGCTGCCGACGCTGCTTTAGCGGATGATGCGGAAGCAGCCCGCGCCCATTTAAAAGGGTGTTTTGAGGTCCTCCTTGAAAATCGTGAGCGATTTTATCCCATTGATTGTTACTTGATCGATGTGTGTTTAATTACTCCGGATTCTGTTAACGATTCGCTGAAGCACGCAATCGCTGCTGAACAGCCCTTAAACCTGCTGGTTACCTCAGATGACCTTGAGACGATCACGAAAACAAATCCCGAGTTTTCGGATCTCCTGAAAACGAGTTGTCAGAATCAGGAAACAGAAGTCATCGGCGGCGATCGGGAGCAGATTGCCACGCCGGTTGTGCCTGTGGAATCGCTCATCTGGCAATTGCAGTCCGGGGTGCAGAAAATACAGGAATTAACAGGGCGTGCTCCGACAACATGGGCTCGAAGGCGTTTTGGCTTGACTTCACTGTTACCAATGTTGTTACACCGGTTTGCATTCCATTCTGCGTTGCATCTGGTTCTCGATGATGGAGTTTATCCGGATTACGAGCAGAGTAAAATCCATTGGGAAGGTGCCGACGGAACCGTTCTGGATGCGTTTTCAAGAATTCCGATGGCAGCCGAAGGTTCTACCGGCTATCTTCGTTTTCCTCAGCGGATGGCAGAATCGATGGAAGAAGATCAGGTCGGCGCGTTAATGTTCGCCCACTGGCCTGATGTGAAATCGCCTTTTTTCGAAGATTTCAAACGCATTCACCACTATGCTCCCGTACTGGGGAGTTTTGTGTTATTGAATGATTTTTTTCAAAACACGGAATCATCGGGACGTCATTCCTCTTATGGAGCGCGAGAATATCTATCTCCTTTTTTAAGTCAACTGGTGGCTCAGCGAATTACAGATCCGCTGAGTCGGTTTATGGATCATTTTCAAAGGCACGATGAGTTTACAGCTGGACTCTGGTTTCATTCGGTAGCCAGAGCAATTTATATGCAAACCATACAGGATGACCCGCTTTTGGAAATTGAACAGGCGGTTGAGCTGGGGCACCCCGATGCAGCTGAAGATCAAATACAGAATGCAAAGCGCACTTTGGAGGGATTTCGTGAATCAGGAATTTCAAAACTGGCAGAAATCATTCTTCAGGATGCCAACCAACAGCAGGCGGGAGTTTTATTACTGAATTCCTTGTCTTTTACGCGAAGCGTTGTTGTGGATCTACCCGAATTTGGACAGGCACCAGAGAGCAA
This sequence comes from uncultured Planctomycetaceae bacterium, assembly GCA_942492165.1. Classification (GTDB taxonomy): domain Bacteria; phylum Planctomycetota; class Planctomycetia; order Planctomycetales; family Planctomycetaceae; genus Gimesia. The sequence goes on along the minus strand of CALOEF010000069.1, from coordinate 172,544 downwards.
TGATTTTGTAAAAGCAGTCCAGTTTGATGATCGGCAAAAGAAAGCGGTTATCGAAATTCCAGGTGCAGGCTTTGTCTGGCTTCAGCCGGGGCAGTCTGATTCTGCACAGTCAAAAAGTAATGTACCTGTTGCTGAACCGCTCTTATTGCGAAATGAATTTTTTGAAGTTCATATTCATGAGGAAAACGGAGGTATTGCTCAGATTAAAGAATATGGTCGCAAGCCAAATAAATTAAGCCAGCAACTTGCGTTTCGTTTTCCCTATCAGAGAAATATTACAACAACAGGGGCATTGGGAGATCTGGAAGACAAAACCCCCTATTCGGCGACGCGGAATGTGAGCGTGGAACTGACATGTTCCGGACCGGGGCTGGGTGAAATTATTTCAAGAGGAGAAATCTTTGATCAAGTCAGTGGGACAACTCTGGCAACATTTCAACAGACTTTCCAGCTGTGGCGCGGACGTCCCATTCTGGATGTAAAAATTGAACTTGACGTTTTAACCGTACCAGATGGCAATCCCTGGGATAATTATTATGCTGCGCGTTTTGCCTGGGGAGACAGTACAGCTGCATTGACACGGTCATTGCTGGAAAGCGCACACGGATTTCAGGGTGAGCGGTTCGAAAGCCCTCACTATTTTGAGATCGCTGAAGGAGAAGAACGGGTGACGATACTCAATCATGGGTTGCCCTTTCATCGTAAAACGGGACCACGAATGTTGGACAGTATGCTGATTGTAGAGGGTGAGAGCAGACGTGAATTTACATTCTCGATTGCCGTAAACCAGAATTATCCAATGCAAACCGCTCGGAATGTAATGGTACCTGTTGGTCAGTTTCCAAGCCCGGCAGGTCCCCCGCGCATGGGTGAAAAAGGTTGGCTCTTTCATGTGGCGGCGAGTAATGTTCAAATCACGCGGGTCCTGGATCTGATGCAGCCGGAAGAGGACACTTCACAATACGTAAATGAGAATCAAACAGGTTTTGCAGTACGACTGATTGAGACGGAAGGTATGCACCGATCAGTCAGACTTCGCTGTTGGAAATCACCAGTCAGTGCAAGACAACGTGATTTTCATGGGAAAACGATTGTTGAGCTACCAGTCGAAGAGGATGCGGTTCTCATCGAGATGTCACAGTATGAAATTGCTGAAATTGAAATCCTGTTTTGAGGAGAAATCCTGTCTCATGATCGTGACGATTGATGGCCCTGCAGGATCTGGTAAAAGCACCGCAGCGCGCGGCTTGTCTGTACGATTAGGTTTCGAATTTCTCGATACAGGAGCCATGTACCGTTGCGTTGCCTGGAGTGTCGTGCAGCAAAGTGTAGATCCCAGTGCAGAATCAGCGGTTGTCGCCGTCAGCCAGCAAATCAAAATCACATTTTCTGATACGAAAGTCTACGTGGATGGGCACGATATTACACAAGCAATTCGAACTCCCGAAATAACAGAGATCGCATCGCTGGTCGCACAATACCCTGCTGTAAGATCAGAATTGGTGCGTTTACAACGTCAGGCAGCCGAAGGGAAGCATATCGTCAGCGAGGGACGTGATCAGGGAACCGTTGTTTTTCCAGAGGCATTCTGTAAGTTTTTTCTTGTTGCCGATTCCAGAGAAAGAGCGCGTCGTCGACATACAGAGTTAAAAGCACAAGGAAAAGAGATTTCGGTTTCCGATATTTTGCAGCAAATGGATGAACGCGATCAAAGAGATGTGCAACGTGTCGTTTCGCCCCTTATACCTGCCGATGATGCCATTGAGGTCAATACCTCCCGTTTGACAATTGATGAAGTCCTGGATCAACTGGAAGCAACAGTTCGTTCACGTATGAGATCTGAATCTTGATACGTAGCTTCCGCTGACGAGTGCATCAAAATGGCAGAGTCAAAGTCATCGTAGTCCGACCGTCAAGCAGGTCTTAAGGACTTGTCATCGGAAATTCCCAGGCACCTGCAACGGAAAGGCAGCGGTTGCAGCGATAGTTAGCTCCAAAGGCGGTTGTAATGACGTTGTTGCCAGCGACATTTGATGATCCAAGATTGATCCAGTCGCCTCCTTCAATATTCAACAGTAAAGCCTGACCGCTTTTCGGATAGACAATCCCATTCAACTTTGCCAGAGCGGAGAGTTTGTCGGTGACCGGGTGATCGTAATGCACGCTGAAATAAATAGACTGTAATTCTTCATCCGAGTTCCCGGGGACATGATATCCTGTCGAAGCAATCACATGACCACAACCGATCTGTTTTCACAGTGAAAGAAAAGGTGTTTAGGCTCCATCATCATTTGATTGATAAAAATACCACGAACATGTCAGTGAACGCGGATCAATGGACCAGGCTGGATTACTGACCGTTATGACAAAGTTATCAAAACAGCGGTTACTGGGAAGTTTGCTCAATAATGGGGTTCGGTCACGGGTGAGACAGGCGAGTCAACCAATTAGCTTTTTTTGATTTGCATGGATAGACCGCAAACGCAATGTATATCAATAAAAAAGCTGGACGTCTGGCTGACGTACAGCCTTCTCGGTTTTGCATGATGTGGGTTTTAGTGCATCAATTGTTTTTCAAAAGCAATTTCATACTTTTTCATTTTTTTGTAGAGTGTCGTTCGGTTAATTCCCAGAGCTTTGGCAGTATTTTGTCGGTTCCATCCATTCGCTTCCAATGCTTCTATGATGATTTGCCGTTCCGGATTTGCCAGAGCATTTTTTAACGAGGCATTGCCAATTCGGTTGCTCGAAGTCAGCGAGTATGATTGTTCCTGTCGAATCTGCTCGGGGAGATCATGCGTTCGAATGTAGTCTCCTTTGGTCAGGACGACTGAGCGTTCAATTACGTTGATCAGTTCGCGCACATTTCCCGGCCAGGAGTATTTGAGCATTGCCTGCATTGCCGGCGCATCGAAACCTTTAATTGATTTGCCGATTTGTTCGTTGTACACACCAAGGTAGTGTTCGATCAGCAGGGGAATGTCACTCATGCGTTCACGCAGAGCAGGCTGCGTTAAAGTAATTACATTAATTCGGTAATAAAGATCCTGTCTGAATTCACCGTTGGCAACCATCTCTTCCAGATTCTGATTGGTTGCCAGAATGAGCCGAATATTAACCGAGTGTGTCACAGTATCGCCTACTGGTTCGAATTCGCGATCCTGTAAAACCCGTAACAATTTTACCTGTAAACTGGGAGACGCAGTTGCAATTTCATCCAGGAATAGCGTACCACCGTCCGCTTGTAGAAACTTTCCAATTTTGTCGTGTGTTGCTCCGGTGAAGGAACCAGCCTTGTGTCCGAATAATTCACTTTCCAGTAAACTGTCAGGTAATGCGCCACAGGCAACTTCAACAAATGGTTTGCCGCAGCGATCACTCAGCTGGTGGATGGCACGCGCGGTCATGGTTTTACCGGTACCATTTTCACCTAAGACGAGAACTGTCGTTCGGGTGTCGGCAACACTTTCAATCAGATCAAACATTTTTTGCATTTTATAGTCCTGGCCAACGATATTCGCCAGACCAAATCTCTGATCAAGTTGTGCTTTGAGTGTTTTGTTTTCTTCGACGACTTGCCGCTGGTCCAGACATCGTTCAATTGTCAGACTGAGTTCTTCGTCGATGACCGGTTTGGTAAGATATTCAAATGCGCCAAGTCGAATCGCTTCGACGGCACTTTCGATAGTCCCATACCCTGTGAGCATGATGACAGTCGTATCGGGAGCATTCTCTTTCACCCATTCCAGAAGATGAAAGCCATCCTGGTCGGGTAAGTTGACATCACAGACGACAACCTGAAATGGGAATTCTTTCAGACGTTCGATGGCATCCAGACAGGTAAGTGATGTTTCCGTGCGGTGACCCAGACTTCTTAAATAGTCAGCCATCGCTTCCAGAATATATTGATCGTCGTCAACAACCAGTAATGAACCTGAATTTGTCTTCATTGAAATATTCTCGCACAAAGTGTACATGTTACGCTGTAATCGTCGTACAGCAGGGGCTGTTTGAAAATGACATCGATTGTCTCTGTCAGATTCACAATAAAAAATTGATAATCTGTCTTACATCACTCAATTTCAGTCTTTGATTTTGAATGTAAACGTATTTGAAGTTCCTGTTTCCCCGAAACAAAGGGGGAATAAACCAGGATTTCTGACAGATGGTCGGTCAATCCATAAGACCACTGGATCAGCTGTCAGCTAAACTGGGAGGCATTTCATAATGAAGGGATACTGAAACATAGGTCAAAAGTTTCAGACAGGCAACATGGTGGTGACATCGTCGTTGAGAAAGGGAATCAGAAGTGGCATCACCGAGAAAATCAAGGCATGAAAATATCGTTAACTGGTCATTTTGGCTTGTTTAGGCACTGGTTTCAGTTGAATCTTGTCGGTTATGACAATTTTGATGGCCAGCTGGTGTCGCCTGACAGCGTTCCGAGATCCCTGCAATTCCTCTAATACGTAGTTCAGGTATATTTGATGCAAAAGACATGAAAATCCCAGTATCGCCAGCTTTAACAGGAATAAAGTCAATTTACAGGGTAACAGAGAGCAGATATGTCGAATACGCCAAGGTCACCAATGATCAAGACGGGGAATTTACCACGTGATAGCGAATGATAACTGTAATCAGAGCCTTGAGATGGTTCCCTTGTACTGCTACTATTGGGGCATTAGTAGATCATTTTCAGACTGTCAGGTTAGATAGTGCAGAGGTCTAAGCTCAAGCACCCTCCTCAAGGTTGTTCATCCAATCCGCGGTTCTGTTGAGGTTCATACACAAGTATCCCCAATACAGTGTACCAGTCGCTTTTGCGAAATAGAGGGTGTTTTGTTAACTGAAGAGAGCTTGTTGTGTTTGGGCTCCTTAAATAATTACTGCCGAATCTCTGACTTGATTTAACAGGGGTTTGGGAACAGATAATGGGAGTTGTCCATTGTTACGAGCGATAATAAGTGATATTCACGGTAATCTTGAAGCCCTGGAAGCAGTTCTGGCTGATATCGATCAACGTGAAGTAAGCGAGATTTATTGCCTGGGAGATATCATTGGATATGGTCCCAATCCACGTGAGTGTATTGATCTGGTTCGAAAACGTTGTCAAAAGTCTTTGTTAGGAAACCATGATCAGGCAGCTTTATTTGACCCGGAGGGTTTTAACGCAGGTGCCGAACGTGCGATCTTCTGGACACGACGTATGCTGGAAACAGGAGATACATCAAAAAACCAGGATCGCTGGGACTTTTTAGGGGAACTGCCCCGTATGATTCGTGAAGAAAAACATTTGTTTGTTCATGGGTCTGCTCGGAATCCTCTTAATGAGTACGTATTTCCGGAAGACATCTACAACCAGAGAAAAATGGAACGCATTTTCGGGCTGGTCGATCAATACTGTTTTCAGGGGCACACACATATTCCGGGTGTATTTACAGAAAGTATGAATTTTCTTGCTCCGGATGAAGTGGATTACGTTTACAACTTTGGCCCTGAAAAATTTCTTGTGAATGTGGGTTCAGTAGGCCAGCCGCGTGATACGGATAATCGATCGTCTTATGTCATTATCGATGACGAAAAGCTGACTTTCTGCAGAGTTGAATACGATTTCACTAAGACTGCTGAAAAAATTTATGATATTCCTGATTTAGATAACTTCTTGGGCGATCGTCTGCGTGATGGTCGATAACAATGGAACAAAAACGACTCTTACTATTCATCCTGCTGTCTGCGACTGTTTTGTTTTCCTGGCAAGCTTTTGTAGTTCCCCTCCTTCCCAAAAATCCAGTAAAACAACAGGCACCTGATGTTGCTGCGGAGGATCAGCCAAATCCAGATGCGCCCCTGGTCGCTGAAAAACCAGGCGAAGCGGGAGAAACGAAACCGGCCGTTCCCAGGCAACCCGAAAAAGTGGCAGAGCTGTTACAGCAGCCTCACAGGACAATCGTTCTCGGTTCACTGGATCCCGATACGGGATATTTCTTCCAGGTTTCGATTACGACGCAGGGGGCTACCATCCTCGATGTGCAATTGAATGATCCGCTTTATAAAGATCTTAAAACGAAACAACCACTCAAATTGTTGGATGAGTTGCCTGCCGGCAAAGATGACAAACGCTCGCTCGAGTTAGAGGTCAAACAGCTTGATGAAAAACTGGCTGTCTTAAGAACAGACACTCGCAAGCTGAACTGGAAAGTCCTCGAACTCATTAAGGATCCTGACGATGCCAAAATATATCAGTCAGTGCGATTGGGGTTAACGGCCCCTGATGGAAGTATCGAAGTCCAGAAACAATTTGGACTCAAAAAATATCCAGTACCAAGCCAGGACTTTCGCGAATTTCGTGATACCGATCAGGCTGGTTACATGGTTCACTTTGACATCAAGCTGATCAATCACAGTGCAGAGACTACAAAGCTGGATTATCATTTGCTCGGTCCACTTGGAATTCCATTGGAAAATGCGGATAATACTCGCAAATTTCGTGATGTTCGGATTGGGTTCGTTGAAGACGATCTGGAAATTAATGCGGAAATATTTGATGCATCGACAATTGTGGAAAAGGTCGATGCAAACGAAAGTGAACAATTCAGCCGTGCTTTTCAATATGCCGGCGTTGATATTCAATATTTTGCTGCCCTGCTCACTCCGACTGGCAAGAACTACGAACGCAAACTGATCAATGGAGAAATGCGTTCGAATTATTATTCCAGTATCGAAAATGTCGTGGTGAACCGTAATTTAAGTGATGTCACCAAGAGTAATGTCACGGTCAAAATTAACTCAACAGAAAATGAGTTGGCTTCAGGAACCGATGTGACGCATTCCTATTCGATGTATACCGGTCCGAAGCGGGAGTCCTTACTGGGACCTCCTTTAGAAGCATCTGAGATAATGGATTTTGGCTTTTTTGGCGCGGTAGCCAAAGTAATGTTGTGGTTGCTGACAACATTACATGGTTTTGGTTTGTCTTATGGATTCGCCATCATTGGCCTGACGATTATGGTACGAGGCAGCCTGTATCCTCTGTCGCGCAAGCAGGCTGTGGGCGCCCAGAAGATGAAAGAATTACAACCGCAGATCGCCGAGCTCAAAAAGAAATATGGGGATGATCGTGAAAAACTCGGTCGCGCTCAAATGGAGCTGTTCAGCAAAAATAATTACAATCCGCTTGCCGGTTGTTTGCCCATTTTCTTACAGTTGCCAATCTTTTTTGGGTTATATACTGCTTTGAATAACGCTGTTCAATTACGGGGAACTCCCTTCCTCTGGATTGATAATCTGGCTGCCCCCGATGCGCTGTTTCCACTTCCATTTAATATTCCATTCCTTGGCAATGAGTTTAATTTATTACCGCTTGTGACGGTGGCCTTGTTTGTTGTACAACAGAAGCTCTTCATGCCTCCACCGACGGATAAAGATCAGGAACTGCAACATAAAATTATGAATTACATGATGATCGGCATGGGGTTCATGTTTTATCGAGTTCCCGCTGGTCTTTGTGTCTACTTTATTGCTTCCAGTTTATGGGGCATTTGTGAACGGAAATTATTGGATTTCCAGTCAAAAAGACGCCCTGCGACAACTGAAACGGCAGATTCCAATGTCATTGAAGTCAAAGCGGAATCCAAGTCAAAAAAGAATCAATCAAAAAGCAAAAACAACACAAACGCTGAACCGCCTGCCAAAAAAGGCTGGTTTGCCCGATTGCAGGAAGTCGCAGATCAGGCACAGGCACAGGCTGCTTTGAAAGAAAAGAAGAATCAGCAGAATTCACGCAATAAAGGTGTGGGTAAGAATTCCAGAAAACGGCGCTAGTTCAGGTTCCTCAAGAGATTTGACATGAATCTGCAATTTGATGATACCATTGTTGCGCTGGCTTCTGCCCCGGGAAGTGGAGCAGCGGGACTGATTCGGGTTAGTGGCACCGACATTTTACCTTGCATTTCAAAGTGTTTTGATTCATCCAGTGACTGGCAAAAATGCAGGTACGCTTCACGCCACACGGGAACATTAAAATTAGCAGGGTCACCAGAATTGTTGACCGGTGCACTTTACTATTGGCCGACAGCTCGTAGTTTCACCGGGCAGCCACTGGCTGAGTTTCATACACTCAGTGCTCCCCCGTTATTAGAATCAGCAATCGAAAATCTGTCTGCACATGGTGCCAGACTGGCGCGGCCTGGTGAATTTACGTTAAGAGCGTTTCTGGCAGGTCGAGTTGATTTGGTACAGGCGGAAGCCGTACTTGGAGTGATCGATGCAGAAGATCATACCGAACTCAATCTGGCGTTAAGCCAGCTGGCGGGAGGCGTTTCGAAACATATCGAACAGGCCCGCCTGAATCTTCTCGAATTACTTGCTGAACTGGAAGCAGGTCTCGATTTTGTCGAAGAAGATATTGAGTTCATCGACCGTGTGACACTCGCGACACGTTTGCGGGAGATTCGAACGTTTTGTGAACAGCTCCATGCTGACTCTTCTGACAGGATGGAATCGACGGGGCAACTTTCTGTGGTATTGGCGGGGTTGCCCAATGCAGGAAAGAGTACGCTTTATAATTCGCTCGTGGGTGATACTCAGGCAGCTCTGGTTTCGGAGATAGAAGGCACAACCCGGGATTATCTGGTGACCCATGTAAACTGGGATGGTCAATCCATTCAGTTGATTGATACTGCCGGAATGGAATCAGCAGACAATGACATTTCCGCCAGCGCGCAAAAATACCGACAACAACAAATCTCACGCGCTGATTTAGTTATCTGGTGTTCTGCCACTGATCTCAAGGCAGAATTAAAAGATACGGATCGGTTACAGTTCAAGCAATTATCGAAAACACAAAATGTGATTTCTGTCAAAACCAAAAGTGATCTCTCCCCTGCACTCCCTCAAGCTTCACACTCAGTGGGACATGACTTTGCGGAATATGATGTTGTGCTGAGTGCTGCACGGGGAGCCGGTCTTGCAGCACTTAAGAAGCTGGTTCTGACTCGAATAACTGAATATCGTCGGGGAAGCAGGCTTCTGATTGGTTCCACAGCTTCGCGCTGTCGTGAAAGTCTGCGATTCGCTGCTCAATCATTGCAGGCAGCCGAACAGGCAGCCACATCGCAATCAGGTGAAGAACTGGTTGCCATTGAGATTCGCGAGGCCTTGCAGAATCTGGGCCAGATTGTCGGCCAGGTTTATACCGATGACATTCTCGATCGAATATTCAGCAAATTCTGTATCGGTAAATGAAGTGTGACGTTATGGAGTATGTTCATGAATCCATTCAGGGACTGTTCCAATTTCAATTCCCATTTTTGGAATGAAGTAAAAGAACATAAACGCGGTCAACAGGATGACGCCAATCAGATTTAAGATGATGCCATACTTCAGCATGTCTGCGATCCTGATTTTCCCGGAAGCAAATACAATCGCGTTGGGTGGTGTTGCAATCGGCATAGTAAACGCGCAACTGGCAGAAATGGCAGCAGGAATCATGATCAGTCGAGGATCCACATTCAGGCTGATTGCAGTCGCTGCCAGAATGGGGAGTAACGTATTGACTGTGGCAATGTTTGAAGTAAATTCTGTAAGAAATGTCAGCATCAGACATGCCGTCAGAACCAAAGCCCAGGCAGGCCATCCGGTCACGACCGATGAAAAAATATGACCAACCCAGTTAGATAACTCTGTTGTTTGAAATGCCCCTGCGATTGCGAATCCACCACCAATCAGTAACAAGACCCCCCATGGCAATCGTTCGGCAGTTTCCCAGTCCATGAGATATTCTGTTTTACCTTGTTCGGACTTCCTTGCAGGAATCGCGAACATCAAGATCACCATGCCAATCGCAACGGTCGAATCATTCACCCACGCGGAAGGGTTTTTGACAGCAATTCCCCACTGTCTGATAAAATGGACAGGTAACTGTTCCCAACCAGGAATCTGAAAATCGCCTCCAAATCCTAAGGGTTTGCGGGTGACCCATAAAATGGCAGTCGTCGCAAATATGATCATCATGCGTATTTCTGCCTGGTTCGGGCGCCCCAACTGATTGATGTGTTCAAGGATCACCTTTTTCGAGGATTCGTGAGAATGGGATAAGCGCGGTATTTTCCAGCACAGAACGATCCACGTCAAAATCAAAAATGTCATACCAAAGGGGACAACCATGATCATCCATTCCCCGGCTGATAATTGTGGTGCCTGCGGGAATTGAATTAACCAGATCTGTTGGAATGAAATATTGGTGGGAGTGCCTATCAGTGTTGTAACTCCACCAATACTGGCGGAATACGCAATTCCGAGTAGCAGTGCGACCGAAAAATGATGGAGGGCTTCCGCTGAATCGTCCTGCGATTCGCGGCGCTGGCTTAATTCCGTGATGGAGCCAATTATCGCCATACCAATCGGAAGCATCAGGAGAGTGGATGCGGTATTACTGATCCACATTGATAAGAATGCCGTTGCGAATAAAAATCCCAAAATTACACGCCGTGGACTGGAGCCAATCACTCGGATGATATGCAGCGCAATACGCTGATGTACGCCCCATTTCTCAATGCCGAGGGCGATGATAAAACCGCCCATGTACAGAAAAATATTCGAGTTGATATAAGAGTGACTTACCGTTTTGGGGTCTTGTATCCCAAAGAGAGGAAAAGCAAATAAAGGAATTAAACTGGTAACAGCAATCGGCAGTGCCTGTGTCATCCAAAGAATTGCCATCAATGTTGTCACCGCAGCCAGCCGCTGTGCGCCAGCAGTCATTCCCTCGGGCGTTGGAAGATTCAGTATGAGCAAAAAAAAGGCGACACTGAATATTTTTCCATACAATGGAATTCGGTTTTCAGTTGAATGTGCTGAATCGACAGTCACGGATCTAATATTCCTGGTTGAATCATTCAATTTGTCAGGAGGCTGGATCGTACAGAGTTGAAGGCTTTCCCTTATTCATCCAGCGTCGCTGGATGAATAAACTGATGCCCTTGTGCACGGACAGTTAATACTGGACACTGTGCTTTGCGAACTACCTTTTCTGCTACACTGCCTAATAATAAATGAGCAGTAAAAGAGCGTCCATGAGTCCCGACCACAATCAGATCGACGTCTTCTCGTTTTGCGCATTTCAGAATATCAACGAAGGGGTTACCGTGTACCCATTCGGTTTCAATCTCAAGATCACCTTTGTCTTCATCCAAAATCCAGTTGTCCAGTCTTGTCTCAGCGAAATTTTCAAAATCTTCTTTCGGAGGCAGTGCATAGCTTTCAAACATAGGCATGTAAACGATGGGATCTTCAATCACATGCAGCAGGTACAGCTTTGCATTGAATTTTTTTGCCAGTTCCAAAGCGTATTGAGTGGCAGCCAGTGCTGTTTCACTAAAGTCAGTTGGTATGAGGATTTTATTAATTTCAATCATGGTCATTTACCTTTACCTTGCTGGCGGGCTCTATTTATGATTTCGTTGAACCAGACTCCATTATAGGATGAGACTGTCTGGAAACAATAGTCGGAACAAGTAGGAACCGGGTATATAAATTATGTGTTTTGCGAAAATAGAAAGAAATTGAAGCCCGCATTTGTGAAATAGGGGAAATCTTCTTAAGATAAACCCCTGGCCGCCATCCACCTGAATATGGCGGCTGATACAATGAGTAACATCATCGAGAAAATCATAAAAAGATCACTTTGTGGAGACGAGAAAATGGAAAAATGGCCCATTGGTGTGTTTGCTTCAGTTGATGCAGGTTTAGGAGTTCATCTTGACGTTGCTCAAGAATTGGGGATTCCCACTATTCAAGTTCATGCTCCACACAAGGAAACACGCACTCCTGAAGCAGCAGCCCGGTTTCTGGAACGCTGTAATGCTGCCGGTATCGAAATTACTTGTGTTTTTGGTGGTTTCGATGGTGAAAGTTATGCAGATATTCCTACAACAAAAACAACAGTCGGACTCGTGCCTCTGGAAACACGTGCGGCGCGTGTTGAGGAAATGAAAGAAATTTCTGATTTCGCGAAACTGCTCGGATGTAATACCGTTGCGTTGCATATCGGCTTTGTAACAGAAGATCGCAATTCGGATGATTATAAGGGACTGGTTGCTGTTACTCAAAATTTACTCGATCATGTCAAAGTCAATGGTCAGAGTCTGAACCTGGAGACCGGACAGGAATCGGCAGATCATTTGCTCGATTTTATCAGCGATGTGGGACGTGATAATCTCAAAATCAATTTTGATCCGGCTAACATGATTCTCTATGGTACGGGTGATCCGATTGCGGCCTTAAAACGAGTGGGGCATCTTGTCGCCAGTGTGCACTGTAAAGATGGAACCTGGGCAGCAGAAGGAAAACGTGGTATTGAATGGGGCGCTGAAGTTCCCCTGGGAGAAGGTGATGTCGGCATGGCTACATATCTCCGAACGCTCAATGAAATTGAATACACCGGACCATTAACGATCGAACGTGAGATCCCCGAAGATCGTGAAAAGCAGAAAGCCGATATCGGTCAAGCCGTTTCGCTGTTAAACGAACTGAAAGAGCAGCTCGGTTAACGGTTTTGACAGCTGACACGAACTCACGGTTGGGGAGACCGTCTGTGGAGAATGTGATTGAAGATGTTGCGTGTGCGGGGTGTTGTTGCGTCTGTGATAATATCCGAGTCACAACTGACGGACAGCAATTGATCGATGTTCAAACCACATGTCCTCAAGCGCAGGAGTGGTTTCAACTGTCTCAGCAGACAAATACATTGACTCCACAAATCAAGGGGAAAATGTAGCGAACTCTGAAGCCATCAAACAAGCCGCAGATCTGATTCAAAAAGCAAAATCGCCATTAATTTGTGGTATGTCACAATCGGCGACGCAAGCACAGAGGGCAGCTGTTTGCTTAGCCGATCAAATTGGAGCGACAATCGATTCGGGCGCTTCTTCAACAACGCGCGCACTTCAGCAGGTGGGAGAAGCGTCTTGTACTCTGGGGGAAGTTCGCAGTCGCGCTGACTTGATTATCTGTTGGGGCGCTCATGAATTACTCACAAATCAGTGCTTTATGCAAAGTCTTGATTCTCAATCAGATCAAGTTCCAAGAACAATTGTAGCGATGGGAGCGGATCTGCCCGAGTGTCCTGAGCATGTAGACAATTTGATGACTCTGGAAGCACAAAAAGAATTTGAAGTCATCTGGTCTTTGAGAGCACTCATGAAAGGCATTGATTTAAACGATCGTCAACCAGCAGGTATTTCCGCTGCTGACCTGAAAATGCTGATGGATCTGATTCTTCAGAGCAGTTATATTGTCTTCTTTTTTGGTCCCGAGTTTAAACAGGGACATTTATCGCATCGTAATATCGAAGCGTTATCATTGCTCGTGAGAGAAATTCAGTCTGATCGCAGTGTCATGCGATTAGTGTACCACCTTCATATGAAACAAAAGGGGCTTGAAAATGTTATGGCCTGGCAGACGGGTTATGCCGCCTGTATTAATTTTGCATCAGGCTATCCACGCTATTCGCCTGTGGAATATTCGGTCAATCGTTTACTCGAACAGAATGAAATTGATCTTTGTATTCTTGTAGGCGATCATTCCATCAATGGCTTGTCGCAAGATGCCGCAAGAGTTGACTGATATTCCGCTCATACACGTTGGCCCTTTGCCTTGTGAGGAGTTGGATTCTGAAGTGTACATCCCAACAGGAATTTATGGTATTCACTTTGCAGGAGTAGTGTACCGATTTGACGGTACACCCCTGCCACTTCGTCGCTCTCTCCCGACCTCGCAACCCAGTGAAGCAGACGTGTTATCTGAAATTGTGTCGCGCTTGAAATAGCCCGAGGCAGAATTTCAATAATGTTTCACTGATGCGTTTTAGTGCTGACACGAAAATGCAATAATTGGAACAATCAGGACAGGAATTTTATCCGGATATCCCTCCACAGCCTGATTTAGAATCATTTCTAAACTAGGTTTTAGATGAGTTTAAAGATAAGAAACGAATGCGAAGTATTCCCTCAGGAACAAGACACAATTAAATTCAAATCTGATTTGAATTTGCAATATTCAGGCTATGTGAATGACTATTGAAACTAAAGAACAACTGGAACAGACCTCGACACCTGACGATCAGGAACAGCAGACGGTATTAATACGGATTGAAGACTTGATTGAAGGCAGAACGATTAATCATTCAATTCACGATACAAATGGCGTATTACTATTGGCAGCGGGTTCTGTTATTAATTCACGTTTTAAGCAATTATTACGTGACCGGAATATGCCGGAAGTCGAAGTGAACAGTCAGGATGCTGCTTTAATCAGTCTGAATGCTTTTTCAGACAGTACTTTGCCGGGAGAATCCCAAAGTGGCATTTTTTCGACTGAGTTAACCGAGAAACTGGATAAACTCATCGAGTCGGGATCGATGTTTGTTGCCAATACCGGTCCCGCTGTTCGAGACAGGATGGTTGTGCATGGCTGTAAAGGTTATGACCAGGAAAACCGCGATAATTTGTTCGCTCAACAACAGGCTTTTGGCGAGTCGCTCGATAATATGATGCGAGGCGCACTCAGCGGGCAAACTCCGAAAGGGTCTGAAATTGCTGGCATTGCCGCGAATTATCTGACTCAGTTAACTGCAGATGCAGATTGTGTGATTTCTGCAGCAGCAGAAGCGGGTCAGGATGAAACGTTATCGCAACATTGTTTGCAGATGTCATTACTGGGAATGGCAATTGGAACTGAATTAAATCTTGATGAAAACAATGTACGAAATATTGGTCTGGCAGGACTTGTGCATGACTGGGGTATGGTTAAGGTAATGGACAAACTCACAAAATGGCGTGGGAACCTCTCTCCGATAGAGCGAATGGAAATGCAGAAGCACCCAATATTTTCACTGGAGCTTCTGGAAAATATCGCTGGAATTCCAAGCGTCGTTCCCGTCGTTTGTTATCAGGTTCATGAACAGCCCAATGGTTTGGGCTATCCACGTGGACGGTCCAATAAAATGATTCATCTGTTTGCTCGTGTTTTGAATGTTGCGCATTCTTATGTCTCGTTGACAACATCCACAGAGGACCGCCCTGCTCTGATGCCTTATGCAGCAATGGAATATTTAATTCGACAAACAAACGACAAATCAATTGATTCTGCTGCAATGCGCGCCTTGTTAAACCTGTTGTCTCTGTTTCCCGTAGGCAGTTTTGTGACATTAACCGATGGCAGTGCTGCTCGCGTGATTCGTCGAAATCAGGAATTTTATACCAGTCCGATTGTACAAATCATCCAGACCGTTGATGGAAAAAATGCAGATCCTCTGGACTCAGCGAATATCATCGATTTGAATCAGAGTGAACTTTCAATTGATCAGGCATTACCAACTCCAGGAAAAGACGAGATTGATCTTTCATCCGAACTCTTCACGGGTCAGATTTAAGCAGAAATGATCGTTATAACTGGTAGATTCGTTTGAGTCCATTTTCAACGTTTGTCCTGTATATGTAGAGGATGGGACGCAGTCTCAGGAAAACTGCCGAATCCTTTTCAGGAAATGCTGGTTTTGCTTGAAACTCAGAGGGTAATGACTTATATTTCCATCTCGCTTCCATTAAGCAATGGTTTCACAGGGGGTTAACACCTTTGAAATTACCCATGGAATCGAAAGGGCATGTAGCTCAGTTGGTAGAGCACAGGACTGAAAATCCTGGTGTCGGCGGTTCGATCCCGCCCGTGCCCATTGCTCCTTAAAAAGCAGGCATTTTTTGGGACATCAAAGTCGAGTCGAAACTGGTTGCTGTCGGCAATCGGTTTTGAACACAAAGGTCTGGCAGACTGGCAAATGAAAGCCCCTGCTCAGGCCTTTTTTGGCGTTTTTACTCTCTTCATTTGACCATCGTCGGGAACAAACCGAATTTCATGCTGGTCTGCAGTGAGGTGCCAGGCGAATTCAATCGTCGCTGGATTTCGATAAATAATAGTCATCTGACTGCCATTGAAAGTTGACTCCCTCAAAGCCGGTCACAGAGACGTCATTGTGAAGCCGATGGATCTGGTAGTGAGAACAGATAACAGCTCGTGGCGAGTTCTGTGGCGAGCGAACAGTAATCGCAAAATGCTGAATCCACTCAAATACCAGGTTGAATCGTTTATTTGACAGTCGTATCTGGTATGTTACGATTTTTGGCACCACTCAAAACAGGTAGTCGCTGCGAAAATAATGTCTCATGACCTGATTGTAATTAATCAGTCTTAAATGGATTGACCCCATGCTTACCAGAAGAAACTATTTAAAAATCGCGTCAGTGATAATGAGTAGATATCTGTCAGGCAGGAACTCAAGCAAAGCCAGCTCAAACGTGACCGAATCATTAATGATGCCTGATGAAAGTCACCCGCATGAACAAACCTGGATGTCGTTTGTGGCAAATGATTACATCTGGTCAAAGCAACAGATTCCAGAAGTAAAAAGAAACCTGGCGTTGATTGCAAAAACCATTGCCAGGTATGAGCCTGTATCAGTGCTGGTGAGTCCTGAAAATTATCCTGAAGCAGTGCGCATTCTGGGAAATCAAGGCAGACACAAGCACCCTGTCAGGTTAATCAAATTTACGACAGATGATCTCTGGCTTCGCGATACCGCTCCCACTTTTGTGTTTGATCGCTCTGGAAAAAAGTATGGTATCGATTTTAATTTTAATGGTTGGGGAGAAAAGCAAGAGCATCTCTCCGATTCCCGAGTGGCAAGATTCATCACAAAGCAGGCCAATGCGATTGTGCAACGGACTGACTTAATCCTGGAAGGTGGGTGTTTCGAAGTCGACGGCCATGGGACTGCAATACTAACCCGGAGTTGTGTGTTAAATAAAAACCGAAATCCAGAGATGAATCAGACTCAAATAGAAGCAGAGCTCAAAGCACTGCTTGGCATTAAAAAAGTAATCTGGCTTGAAGGGATTAAAGGTAAAGACATTACAGACGGACATACTGATTTTTATGTGCGATTTGCGCGAAAGGGAGTCGTTCTGGCCAGTCGTGATATGGACAGGAATTCTTATGACTACCAGGTCACAAGGCAAAATATCAAAGCTTTAAAAAATGCTACCGATGCGGATGGTAACAAACTCAAAGTAATCGTCATGGATACGCCGACAACCATCAACGAAAAGTTTGGAGTCGACGATTTTGCAGCAGGATATATCGGGTACTATCTGTGCAACGATGCGGTAATTCTCCAAAGCTTCGGCGATAAAAAAGCAGATCTCGCAGCAAAAACGATTCTCAAAAAAACATTTCCCGAGCGAGTCATCGAACAGATCGCCATCGATGGTATCGCGTCAGGTGGTGGAAGCATTCACTGCGCCACCCAACAGGAACCAAAAACTCCAATGAGAGCAGATCGCTCACGAAATATAAAATCGCAATGAAAAGTGAGAATGCACGCTTAATATGGTAAGAGAAAAACAGGTTATAAGCGTGTTGCCTTTCAGTCATGTTCAATGTGGCAGAGGCAACTAACTGTGATTAAAAAAA
Source organism: uncultured Planctomycetaceae bacterium (assembly GCA_942492165.1). Lineage (GTDB taxonomy): Bacteria > Planctomycetota > Planctomycetia > Planctomycetales > Planctomycetaceae > Gimesia. The sequence continues at coordinate 155,021 of CALOEF010000069.1, read as the reverse complement.
GGATTGTGTCTCTATACGGATTAATTTGCTGCATTCGGAAGACCTTCAATCAGTCCGATCACTGCCCACGTTGTGCCCCAGAAGACGGCTGTTTCTTCAATACCGTCCTTTTTCTTTTCTTTCGTGCCATTTACAGGCCATGAACCGTCTTTGCGTTGCGTGCTGATAAGAAACTGTTGAGCACGTTTGATAGAGGAACCTTGCTTCTCCTGCCCTGCTCTCAGTAATGCATAAAGGGCCATGCCCGTTCCTAAGGCATCACTTTTTTCACCGACGATCCAACCCCAGCCGCCATCAGCATTTTGTTGATTACGAAGCTGGTTCGTAAATTGATCGCGCGCGTTCTTGTCTTGGCTCTGAACCGCCAGCAATAGCTTAAGTAGATACCATTCAGTACTCCGACCGGGATGACTTTTTTCTATGTATTTCATTGCCCGTTTAATCGCGTGCGTGTTTTTGTCGTTTGTTACCTCTGAAAGCAGTGTCAGTGTCAACCACATGGCAGAGACACTTGCTGTTTCCGACTTTGATCGTTTTTGAAACGGCAGTTGTCCGCCCGGTTTCCATGAGCCGTCTGGGTTTTGTCCTTCACGGAGTAGTGCAACAAGCTTATTGCGAGTTGTGATTCGCGCCTGATCGTTGATTTTTCTACGATTCAGAGTCAAAATAATCTGGGCTACACCTTCTTTGTTTCCCAGTCCAATCAGTTTCCCTTTGTCATTTTTTGATAGCGATTTATCAACAGCCCAGGTAAGCCATTCCTCAAGTTGATCGCTCACTTTAAATCCATTTTGTTTTGCTGCTTGAAGGCTCCAGACCATTGTTCCGATCCGGTGGCAGGTAACACATTTCTTGCGCTCGATCCACCAGACACCCTTCTCTTCAATATAAGGAATGCTACGTTGAATGGTTTCCCTGATTTGAATATCAGTTGGTTTTTCCTCTGGTAACGCACCAGGTAGTAAAGCCAGTAAAAGGGAGCTTAAGACGATGGTCATCTTCGTGCTTTCAAATATTCGGAATGGAAAAAATAATGACACGACATCGATTGTAGTTCTCTGTTGCTCTTAATGACATTAGATACATGGGGAATGCGGTAATTAACAATATCGGTATTGATTTTTTCGAATCATGTTCGATTGCCGCAATCTCCATCAGAGGTTCTTTCGAAATGATCAGTTAGATGGTGATACTTTAATGGAGATGCGATTCGTTTTGGCAGGGCAATATTCAGCTTGATACGGGATTCATCTCAATCTTCATGTTTTGCATCATAGAAATACAGATGTTGAAAACATGTGTATTTCTGTGAGCTTGTTTGTTTCACTAACTGAAAAATTTTATTGACTTCGAATTTGTAATTTGTTTTTTATATATATAAAATAAATAATGAATTAATTTCTATACTTTGCTTAATAGTCGTGTGGCCATTTCCATTTGGCAGCTCAAACTCAGATCAAGTTACTGAATATTGTCATGTTGAATATTCAGCTATTGTTCTTCATTTCCTGTTTTAAGAAAGCCTGATATGAAAAAATTACATTCACGTGGATTCACATTGATTGAGTTACTGGTGGTGATTGCAATCATCGCCATTCTCATTGCATTATTGCTTCCCGCAGTTCAACAGGCGCGCGAAGCAGCACGTCGATCAACCTGCAAAAACAATATGAAACAAATCGGTTTGGCACTGCATAACTATCACGACACCTTCCGAAGCTTTCCGATTGGGGCTCAATCGGAGATCTGGCGTGCAAACTGGCGCGCCTCCATCTTGCCTTATGTCGATCAGGCCCCTCTCTATAACAACATCACGCAGAACCCGGTTCCAACTGCCGGTTATGCATCAGGGACAGCATACACGTCCAGTGGCTCTGGATACGGGACCGCAAATGCTGCGTTAATCAGCGCGCTCATTCCAAGCTACAAGTGCCCCTCGAGTGTCCTGCCCGCCTTTTCGACAGATCTCAGTTACCAGCGTCAGTCGGCACCTGAAACGGGGATGACTATGGATTATGTCGGCATCGCAGGATCTTATAGCGGCACCGCACCGTTTAACGTTGGTGTTGATTGTGCTGGCTACGGCTGGTGTGGAACGAACGGACTGCTACTGGTTGCAGATTCAACCCAACTGCGCGACTGTACCGATGGATCATCGAACACGCTGATTGTTGCCGAAGATTCGGGCACGATTTCCGGCAATGATTATCGTGCTAATCCATGCGGCGGCTTCACGGGGCACGAGCCTCTCGGAACCGGCGGATGGGGTGGCGGCGTGAATACAATTCGGTATAACCCCAATCCCAAAACTGTCCCTTCTTACACTTTTTCATATTCAAACAACACGCCATTAACCTCATATCATGTTGGGGGAGTACATGGCTTGCTGGCTGATGGTTCCGTACGGTTCATTTCAGATAACATCAACCTGGGAACTCTGAACCAGTTGGGTGCAGCAAGCGATGGCCAGGTGCTCGGCGAATTCTAGCCGGAAATCGCCACACGCTGCTTGAGCTGATATGAATTTGGTCCGGAAGAATCAGATTCGCGAGTGACCTGAAATCACAACCTGAATAATCTGGCAGCCGATTCACTGTTATCAGCGCATCGGCTGCCTTTTTCACATGACGAACTGGAGAGACTCACATGTCGCGAGGATTGAGACCAACAAGTTATCTGGCTGCCTGCTTGCTCTGTTGCTTTGCTGCCGGCTGCGGTGGCGGCTCGGACGCCGTGATAACGGGCACAATTTCCGGAAAAATCACGAATAAGGGCAAGGCGTTGACAGCAGGGCAAGTGAACTTTTCCTCTGAGAAAACGGGAGCAGGTGCGTTTGGTAATTTGAAAGAAGATGGAACCTACAAAATAGACGGCGCAATTCCAGTGGGCAGTTATCGTGTCTTTATTACACCATTCATTGACCTGGATGCGACTCCCCCTCCCGGTCAGGCGCGTTGAGACGAAGCTGAAGGGCGTACCCAAAAAATACCAGTCCCAGGCTAGTACCGATCTGACTGCTACCGTCAAAGAAGGACAGAACACACTCGATTTTGATCTGAAGTAGTATTGGCTCTGCATTCGATACCGCATGGTAGCGAAGTTGGAAACATTTCTTTGAACATCAATGAACAGGGTATCCTCTGAGAATCAGGTTTGAGCCTCGATCCACTGATTGCGCCCATCCGTCCGTGTGGTATCTGCTGCGAGATACAAATAGTCATCGAGCCGTTAAAAAAATGGATACAGACTAAACAGAAATTGTTGATACCACCCACATCGGTATAACAAATATTACTTTACCGTGATTTGTGCAGTGACCCGATTCAGGCTGGCCCCGCTCACGGTCGCCAGTAATGTCCCTGTCGTTTTTGCTGCAATTTGAAATGTCGTTTTTCCATTTGAATCAGCTGTGTGCACTGCGTAAATTTCTTTCCCTTTCCACAGACAGATCGTACTTCCAGGGGCATCAGTTGTGATCTCCACAATCTGCTTACCCAGACCAACTGTTTTCGGCGACATCAAACCGGGTGTGCGCGGTGTGTTTGCGCGCATGTCCAGAGTTGGATCACCCAGCAAGTTCAATTCGCAAATACAAAGATGGAAACCTGCCGTCTTCACAGCATCGTCTATCATGTCAGCCTTGGCATTCATCAAAGCTTTACCCGTTGTCAATCCGCTGCCCAGACCGTGAGACCAGTATCTCGTCATCGTCATTGTGGTTCCATCGAGTTTTCCTTCCAGAACCATCAGGCGAAAGTCTGAGGGTTTATGGAAGTGTGGTTTGCCTGTCCGAATGGGGGCAACAATTGCTACCGTCCCCCCTTTGGCTGGCGAATCATCGATTTGACGATCGAGGGATCATTCTCGGAATCATACTCGCCGGTGTTACAGGAGACCGTCGTCATCAGTGGGTAAGCTCCGTCATTTTTTAACTGGCTAACATGCTTCGAAGAAAACAGGGAGTGTTCAAGAACCCATGCCGGCAAGTGACCGTGTCCATGGATATGCAGCTTGCCTGTTGTTTTTCCATTGATGAGGGAAATCAGATTTTCGGCAGTGAGGTCGTGACTGCCCGGCTGATCCTGCTTGTCCCACGGCGTTTCTTCAGAAAAGAAGCGGCCAGCTTTACCCTCTTGCCAGACTTTGGAGATGTAGCTGTCCCAGCTCTTGCGCAGTTTGGGATACGCGGGATTATCAGTGCAAGTGTAGATCATCTGTCGGGCAAAGTCGTTGGTTGGATATTGTGACTCATACGCAATGACTTTGTCGGTAAAGGCCTTCACATCGTCTGCTGTTCTGACTGGAATGCGTCCCAATCCCACACTGCCATCTGGATAGGAAATTGCTTTTCTGTCTTCTTCCCATTCACCACAGGTTCCGTCTCCGTCGGCATCCCAGTTCGTCTTGCTTAAATAGACAATGTCAGTCGGAATACCCTCTGGTTCCTGTGCATGTATTGTCAAGTGTCCCCCAGGAACCAGGCCATCAGATCCTGACAGGCTATCGCCTCCCAATACCACCCACTGTGTACCGAATTGGTCGATATGTTCACGCACGCAGAGTCGGATTTTTTCCTGGATGCTCTCTGCTTTGTATTGATCCGAAATCTGTCTAACGGTGACAATCTTTGTCGCTTTGCCGCCTTGTGTTTTCCACTCTGCAAATGGCTTCCAGGCTGCAGCCAACTCGTCTGCCGTAATCAGCAACACTGTAGCAGTTTCGGAATTTATAAACGCTGGAATTATTGTCGGCACGCCATTCAAATCCTCAGTGCTGTCTGGTGTGAAACTGTTTGACGAATCTGGTCTGGAAAATCGATCCGCTTCAACTTGACGAAGAACAGTAAACCGATTGGCAAACTCTGTATCAGAAACGATTCCGTTATTATCCTGATCAACGGCTTCCGCAAATGTTTTCAAATCCGGCTTACTGAAGTGGGGCAAGGCTGTTGCCGCATATGCCTGAAATTCATCGACAGTGCGATTCGTCTCAACATTTGCCGTGGTTTCATCTACGGTGTTGTCAGTCTTTACATCTGACCCACACCCTGCTGATAGAATCAGACAGGTAACCAGAATCAGTAAGGTTAACACCATTGCCGGAAAACGCGACTTATGCATATTGATTCCTGCCCTGATCAGAATAGAGACGAAAGCGAGTCGATGATTATAGCACGGTTCAATTAAGCGATGCCAGAAAAAGATAGAAACGATATTGCCAAAGTTTTAATAACGCCCGGACAATTTACGATTTCGGCTGAATTTGAAATTGAATTCGAGATGTTACCTGAATGGATTAGTCTTAAGCAAATCGTATGACAATAGCCTGGTTAAGAGCTTGTCGTAGCTGGTATTAGTGCAAAAAATATAATTAGAGGTACCTCCAGTCGATTAAAAATAACCCTAAGACGTTGCCGACAGTACATGGGATGAGTATCATCGAATGAACTGATCGCACGGTCGGTCTGAATAGTATTTATCAGAAAAAGATTAAGGGACGTCATGATTATACTCCGCTCCGCTTCTCTCGTTGTCTTCTCGTTCTGCATTGTCAGCCTGCAGCTGCAGGCTGTATTGGCTCAGGATCAGAGCAAAGCGAATCCACCATGGGCGGTCTTAAAAAAGGCGGCCGACCAAAAACCGCTGCCTGGTACTCAACCTTTAACGGATACTTCAGATCTCAGTTCGAAAATGATTGCGGGCATAGACCGTTTTCTGCTCAAGCAAATTACACAGGCGGAAAAAGACCGTTCGCAATCCTGGCAACGTGACCTGTCTTCTCCTGAAGCCTACGAGCGTTCCATTGCCGGAAAAAAACAGGAACTGTCTGCGATGCTGGGACTGACTGATCCACTTGTTGTGGGAAGATTCTCGTATGTCGGCGGTTCAGCTCCGAATTCGTCACACGGTTTTACAATCCATGAAGTGACCTGGCCGACTTTAGACGATATGCAGGGAGCGGGTCTGTTGCTTGTTCCGGAGGGAAAAATTCGCGGCGATATCATCGCTGTTCCCGATGCGGACCAGCTTGCAGAAGATCTTGTGTCATCTGAGAATCCGTCTGCAGCTTACGCACAGCAACTGGTTCGCTCTGGTTTCCGAGTACTCATTCCGACCCTGATTAATCGTGAGAACAATCAATGGAGGATGAGCAACCGGGAGTGGGCACATCGTCCCTCTTTTGAGCTGGGCCGGACGTTAGCCGGATATGAAGTTCAAAAAATCATGGCTGGCATCAGCAGCCTCCAGACTGCCAGTGGTGCAGAAAAGAGGCCGCTGGGTGTAATCGGTTGGGGCGAAGGCGGTCGACTGGCTCTGTATGCTGCCGCCCTGGATTCACGCATTAACAGTGCTGCTGTCTGTGGTTACTTTACATCACGACAAAATCTATGGCAGGAACCGGCTGATCATAATGTGTTTGGATTACTCAACTCGTTTGGTGATGCTGAAATTGCCAGTCTTGTTGCACCACGTACTTTGATTGTGGAATCTGGCAAGTATCCTGTTTATTTCTTTCGAGCGAGCGCTGAGAATGGATTGGACGTTAATGAAAATGGATACACAAAATTCAAAGGGAAACCGGGGAAATTAATCGTTCCCGGAAAAAAAGAAGTCGCAGCTGAAGTTGTAAAAGTACAGAGTTTTGTTGCCAAAATGAAACCCAAAGCACCAACGGTGACGCTGATCGAGTCAGACTCTGCTGTAGGCAATGAAACGCTTCAGTCATTTGTGAATACTTTGGCCCCCAAGACCTCTTTAGTAACAGGAATTAAAAGCTTGGAACTGAAATCGCGTAATCACGCGAATCAGCGCCATGCAGATCAACTCGCAGAAATAGAGCGACATAACCAACGTGTGTTGCAACTTGCCTACGAAACCCGAATGGCATTCATGAAGAATCTGAAAACAAATTCTGTAGAGAATTATGAAAAATCAACTGAGGCCTATCGAAAAATATTTCGTGAAGACGTCATTGGTGAGTTTGTTCATGATCTACTGCCTGCCAATGCCCGATCACGAAAATACGAAGAAGGCCCCAAAACAATCAGCTATGAGGTGGAACTTGATGTTTTTCCCGATGTGACCGCTTATGGGATTCTGACGCTTCCCAAAGATTTAAAACTGGACGGTTCCGAAAAACGTCCGGTCGTTGTTTGTCAACACGGACTGGAAGGTCGTCCGCAACATACTGTGGCTGAGGAAGGTTACCGCGCTTATAAATCATTCTCAACGCACCTGGCGGAACGCGGTTTTATCACATTTGCTCCGCAAAATCCTTATATATTCTTTGATCGTTTTCGTACCCTGCAATTCAAGGCCCAGTCGATTGGCCGTACCCTGTTCTCGATTGCGGTGCCACAACATCAACAGATTACAGACTGGTTAACCAGGCAGCCATTTGTGGATGGTAAACGTATTGGTTTTTACGGCATCTCGTATGGCGGTAAATCTGCAATGCGAATTCCAGCACTGGTACAGAACTATGCGCTCTCGATCTGCTCAGCTGATTTTGGTGAATGGGTTTGGAAAAACGCAGCGACAGATAAACGCTCACTGCGTTACAGCTACGCCAACAAAGGTGAATATGAAATATTTGAATGGAATCTGGGCAGTACCTTCAACTACGCGGAAATGGCGGCTCTCATCTGCCCGCGACCATTTATGGTGGAACGAGGCCACTTTGACGGCGTACAGCCCGATGACCGTGTCGCCCAGGAATATGCGAAGGTTCAATTTTTGTATCAAGCCCAATTGAAGATCGGGGACCGCGCCCGCATCGAATACATCGCCGGTCCACATGCGATTCATGAACAAGGGTCATACGAGTTCCTGCATAAACACCTCAACTGGCCTGAACCAAAGAATTGAGTTGTGTGCCTTCGCATCCAGTTCCATCCAGTATGGTTCGAAAGGTTTACCCTCAGCGGATCAAAGCGGCTTTTTGCTCCCTGTGGTTGAAATCCATGGATGGTCTTAGGATACTGGAGATACCCGCAGTAGATTTCACTCTATTGCTGTTTGTTATTATTACGAACTTCAGTGCATGGCTGATCGTTCCATGACGACCGCCAATAAACAGGAAACCAGATTATGAAAAAGAGTTCGCTTTCTATTACGTTAGCAGTCATGCTTTGTATTTCACTGCCCGCATTTGCGGGGGAAAAAGTGAAGCCGGTCAGAATGGGTTGCGGTCTGATGACCTTTGATACGGTACCAGGCTGGGGGTTGAGTGAAGATGGAAAGTCGATTATCGGCCCGACTCACGGCGGTGTCGTCATTGACAAAGCGGGCAATATTTATACGAGTTCGAATATCGGGGTCTTCGTTTTTTCTCCTGAAGGGAAAGTGATCCGTCGTTTCCTGGGTGATGATTTCACAATGCTGCACGATATGGAAATACGCGATGAGAAGGACGGCGAATTTATCTACGGTGCGCGCAACGCCAAAGCCGAAGGAATCAAGTTCAATGCTGAAACGGGTGACGTCGTAATGAAGTTGCCCTTTCCCGAAGAATCGGGACTCAAACTGAAGAAGTTCAGCCCAACTGCGATCACAGTAGCTCCGAACGGCGATATCTTCCTGTCCGACGGTTATGCGAGTAACCACATTTTCAAGTTCGACAAGACAGGGAAGTACCTGAAGCATTTCGGGAAAAAAGGAAACGATCTGAAACAATTCAATACCGCGCATGGCATGACACTGGATACACGCTACGATCCTCCACGACTGTTAATCTGTGACCGCAATCATCAGCCTAAAGGCCGATTGCTGCATTACGACCTGGATGGCAATTTCATTGAAGAAGTGATTACCGGCCTGGGAATGCCAACGTCAGTGGCCGTCCAGGGAGACTACGTTTCTGTTCCAGACCTGCATGGTCGAGTCGTGATTCTCGACAAGAGCAACACCATCATGGCAGTCCTCGGCCATAATCCTGATCCGGAAACGAGAAGGAACTTCAATGTTCCCCAGGACAAGTGGATCGAAGGCATCTTCAACGGCACGCACGGTTCGTACTGGGATAAAGACGGCAATCTGTACGTTCAGGACTGGAACGTTTCAGGCCGCCTGATGAAACTGGTGCGGGTGAAGTAAACAGTGACCTCGAATCATAAACGCATCGGTTTTCGTTGACCGGTGCGTTTTTTGTTTGGAGAATTGAGTATATTTATCGAGTGCTTCGAAGTGATTTCATATCGTTTTATTTTCACGAGAACTTCGACAATCGACTTTCGAATGGACGCGCGTGCCTGTTTGTATACAATTTATCGATAGAAATATTGGTTTTCTTGAAAGCTGAAGCGATCAATCCAGTTGTTGCCATGAGGTCAATAATACATGCAGAAATTTGTGGTCTTAGTCCTTGGGTTCTCGATCATCCTTCCCGAATACTGTTTCGGCTGTCTTTGGGATTATGACACCCTTGCGATGGAACGCCAAAGGTTTCCTCAAGCTCAGGAACTGATTGTCGGGAATTTTCCGCGACATTCAGATGCTTACTACGAATGGCGCATTACAGACCGAAGTGCAAAGGATCCAGTCAACCGAACTCCCCGCGATTATGATGATATTGCTGTTGCCTACGATAAGCTGGGACAGCATGACAAAGCGATAGAGACGATCCACTCTAAGATGAAACGCTGGCCTGATAAGGGACGCTATGAGTCAGAAGCAAATATAGGAACGTTTCTGATTCATGCAGGCCGATTCCAGGAAGGCTTGCTGCATATCAACAAAGCAATCGAAATCAATCCGGAAGCGCATTTCGGACGTGATGTTTATCAGAAACTTCTGGTGGAATACGTGATTGCACAAAGAGCTGACGGCACACATCTGCCCTTAAACAAAAAACATAATTGGGGAAGAGGCGGATTCACTGAGTTTGTCCTCAATGCACATCCGGTAAATGAGAAAAATGACAAAGCAAAACGGGAAAAGGAAAAGGCTGAAATTAAAAAGGCGGCGAAAGGCATTATGGGAATGATGCGATTTGGTGACTATCAGTCCCCTGTTCTACTCGAAGCTTTAGGTGATTTACTGTTGATGAATGGTTATAGTGAAGATTCGAAGATGCTGGCCGCGCGGGCATATTTGAAAGCCTCGTATGAAGTGAATGATCAAAATATAGCAACAGCATATCGTGAAAAAGCCGCTCAAGTACTTTCAATGCAGTACGAACGTAGTGTGAAAGATATTGAACCAGATTTAAAATTGGAGATCGCTCAAGGGAATGAGTTGTTCGATCAAATCTTAGCAGACGAAACATCGTGGTCAGCAGTCGGCAAGAATCTCGATCAGGAATATGCTCGCAAATACTATGAAGATCCTGCACTACAATTAAAGGAACCGAATTGGGCTCCCAGATCACCAGACGAGATCATCAAAATCATCTTGTGGACGCTGGCCGGTGGTGTCATGGTTATGACAATCATCAGTATTTGGCTTGTCAGGCGACTCATGCGAAAGTCGACTCAATCAGAGACGACTTCCTGATCCTGTTCAATATTCCGCTTTGTGTAGGATCCAATCATTTCTTGAGTCAATTAAATTGATATGAGATCAATATGATATTGTACTGTCATTAAGATTGGTATAATTTCTATTTCCAGTCTCAAATAAAAATTGAAAGGTTAAGCGTGAAAAAATATACCTACAAGAGTGCCTCGTTTCTTTCGAAGTTTCTGATTGTGTTACTCGTCATGTCGGGCGGTTTGTCTGCGATTGCTGTCTTCAGTAGTTTTCTCGAATATAATCTGCTCATATCAGTGCGCGATGGACTTGATATCACGGAGGATCAAGCACTGGCAAACGATGCAAGACAGGGTGTTATTGGGATTTTACAAGTGATCATTTTCCTTGTTACGGTCATCTTTTTTTGTATGTGGGTTTATCGAATGAATCGTAATGCCAACAGTATTGAGAATAATTCTCTTGAAACAACTCCGGGGTGGGCCGTTGGCTATTTCTTTATACCTGTGCTCAATCTTTGGAAACCATATCAAGCTTTAAAAGAAACTTATGACGCGTTTCGTGGACGTTCAGGCAGCAACCTCGTATTACCGCTCTGGTGGTTTGCCTGGATTATGGCCAATATTATTGGACAATTTGCATTCCGAATTATCATGGATGCGGAGACACTTGATGAACTGATTCGAGTTTCTGTCATCGCAATGGGAATCGATGCTTTTGATGTTTTTCTGACTGGCATGGCGATATTGGTCGTTATCACCGTCAGCAAAGCCTGCACTGATCAATTTACAGAAGATGAATTTCAAGAAGCACAGCTGGAGTGGGAGTGAGCTACTCAAGCCGAGATGACTATTTTCTACTGCGAATCTAAAATATTGGAGAGTCTTCTAATGGAAACGCATTATCCTGCAGTTAACGTTCCGGCGACACCCGAATATGTATTGAGTGTGATGATCGATCGGCAACGTCGAGAGTGGCTTGATGATTCTCTCTCGGTTCCCGATGATATCGCTCCACTCACTTTCGATTCAACGATTGATGACTTGATTGAAGCATGCGGTTTTTGGGATTGGTATGACATTGTATTCGAAATACATGCGTGGTTTGAGATGGATTGCGATTATCAGGAATGGAAAGACCTTCTTATGCACTCCGATCTCCGTACGGTCGGTGACCTTTGTGATCTGATTGCCGCCTATGCGACTATACCGACAATTCAGTTATCTACATTTTGCGGGCGTACTTGTCGTCCTGCCTCTGCATTTCTCACCATTCGATCAATTCTGCATGACGCTGGAGTCGATACGACATCAATCGGGCCATCGACACTCTTGCATGAATTCACGCGCAAACACCAGGAGACGTTTCTTGGTCCGATTTCGCATTTGGCACCGACTGGATTACCAAAAATATATGTAAAAAAATATTTTTGGAATTTTAATTCAATCGAATCTTTAACGGTGTTTTTATATATCATATTAAACTGTGCAGCAGGCACTGGTTCCCCGCCAGTACTTCTCGCCTATATCGGTTTCCTCTGTATGCTTTCCTGGTTGTTAACCTGGATAACTTTACCGCGAGTACCTATGAGTGTCCAATTTGGCAATCTGAAAACGTTTCGCGATTTATCAGAGCTCATTGCAAAGCATGCCTCTGTCAGCCCGGCTTAGCGTCAATATTGGCATTGTTGCATTGGCTGAGATCAATCTGTGATTTTTTTGATCCAACATTGTATTGATTCCGTTATGCAATTAGATTTTGTCCTGATAAATCTTAATATTAAGTCAATTACTCTGTACTAGTCAGAAATGCAGCGAAATGAAAAAAGACGAATTTGCCTATATTGGGTGTCGATTGCTGGCGCTGTTCTATGGCGTGAAAGCACTGTTTGATGTGTCGTCCTTTGTGACGGTGTTTGTAAGCTGGAATTCAGGCCTGTTTCCCTCTTCGCAGGTTTCACTGGGGATGATGTATATGCAACTCATTCCCTCTCTGTTTGAATATTCTTCTCGCTTTTCTGTTGTGGTTTGCCGCAGAACGAATTGTTCATTTTCTCCTGTCCGAAACGGACATTTCGATTGACCGCAGTGCAATTTCCGCGAATCAATTACAGACGGTTGCCTTCGCTGCGGTGGGAGTATTGATTTTGGGATTAACTTTTCCCGAAATTGGAAGGACACTGTTTCGAATTATCGAGATTAAAAAAATCAACAACTCGGCCCCGGTCTCGACAGAGATGATGGGGCAAATGTTTTTATTAGGCTTGCGGTTGATCATCGGTTTTTTCCTCGTGTTCGGTTCAAAGGGTCTCAGTGGACTGCTCACTCGATTGCGAGCGCCAAAATTCAGAGATCGAGCAGACGCGGATAGATAATCTATGAAACGCGCATCGGTTGAGTTGTCCGAATACGATCCAGAATGGCCTTCCCTTTTTGAAGCCGAACGGGAATTCTTAATGGAGATCATTGGTCAATGGTTCTGCGGAAGTGTTGAGCATGTAGGCAGTACTGCTGTACCCGGTCTCGTTGCCAAGCCTGTGATCGATGTGATGTTTGGGGTTCGGTCGCTTGAAGAATCACAGTCGGCAATTGCTGTACTGGTAAAGAATGGCTATGAATATTTTCCCTACAAAGCAGATGTCATGCACTGGTTCTGCAAACCATCTGATGCGTTTCGGACCCATCATCTGCATTTAATACCATATCAGAGTCCACTCTGGAAAGAACGCATCCAGTTTCGGGACACCCTGCTTACGAATCCAGAAATCGCAAATGAATATGCGGCTTTAAAAAAAGAACTTGCTGCCCGTTTCAAGGAAGACCGCGAAGCGTATACGGAAATGAAATGGCCGTTTATTCAACGCGTACTTGAAAATAAGGATTAAGTATTCACGGTCAAATTTCATTGAAAATTCAAGTAACTGCTGGTTCTTCCGCTTCAATCGTGATCCACACAGACTTGAATCCAGGCGTTTTCGAAAGCGGGTCCACCGTGTGTGGTACAAGAACGTTGGCTTCGGGGTAATACATCATGGTGTTACCGGCGCGGATGTCGAATTCTCTGACGAGAATATATTGCATCTCCCCTGCCTCGCTTTTGATATGCACGCGTTGATCCGGCTTGAGACCGAGTCGGTCGATGTCGGCTTTGTTCATGAGGATCACATCGCGTCGTTCCTGACCACGGTAGAGGTCTTCATCGTCATAGACAACGCTGTTGAATTGCCCTTCCGAGCGAATGGTCATTAAGCGTAATTGATTTTCATTATGTGGAGTGTTGGGTAAGGGAATCGCATGGAATTTGGCTTTACCGCTTTCTGTGGGAAACTGATGTTCTTCAAAAGCGCGACCAGAAACATGAAATTCTTTCTTGGATTGAATTGTCTCTTTCATACCTTCATAACCGGGAACGAGTTCGGAAATGAGTTCCCGGATGGCAGTATGGCTTTCCAGTTTTTTCCAGTCGATCCGGTCATCGCCGGCAAATAATTTTTGACCGATGGCGGCCAGGATCGAGACTTCGCTCCGTGGTCCGTCATAACGCGATGCGCCACCATCGCTCATACGAACGTAGCTGAACATCGATTCTTGTGTTGTCGGCTGCGGTTCTTCATCACGTGGCAGAACGGGGAGGATTAACGTCTCTTCGCCAGTCCCCCAGACATGACCGGTATTTAATGTGGTTGAAAGGTAGAAAACGGTCTTAATACGATTCATTGCTTCCAGAGCATGTTTTGTATCCGGATTACTACCAAACAGATTGCCTCCCAGGCAGAATGCAAAATCGATTTCTCCACGATGCGAGGCTTCCATACATGCCATCGTGTCATACCCAGGTGTGGTGGGTACTTTAATATTCAAGTGGTGACTTTCAAAGCGTTCCAGCATTGCCTGTTTCATGCCGGGAGTGACACCGACAGACCCCAGACCTTGCACATTACTATGCCCGCGGATTGGCATTAAACCTGCTTTGCGGCGTCCGACCATGCCTCTTAATAGAGAGAGATTGGCAATCGTTTGCACGTTATTTGTGCCATGTAGATGATGAGTAATTCCCATACACCAGCCGATCACGACATTCTCAGCAGCGATATATTGTTGCGCAATATCTTGAATTGTTTGTCGGTCCACGCCGCTCTGTTTAATGATATCGTCCCAACTGGTATTTTTGACCTGTTCCTGGAATGCTTCGAAATTTTCCGTATGTTTGGCAATGAAATCCGAATCGTGCCCCCCCTGTTCCAGAACTTCTTTAGCGATGCCGGTCATTAATGCCAGGTCACCTCCGATATGAGGTTGCACATACGTGGTGGCAATGCTTGAGCCAAACAGCAGACTGCGCACATCACTGGGGACTTTGAAATTGACGAGCCCTACTTCTTTGACCGGATTGATCACAATCACTTTTCCGCCACGACGACGCATTTCCATGAACGTTTTCATCAAACGTGGATGATTGGACGAAGGATTGGCACCGACCAGAATATAGAGATCGGTGTGATCCAGATCTTCCAGTTGAATGGTTCCCGCTCCCGTTCCAATGCTGGAACCAAGGCCGACACCACTGGCCTGATGACAATAATACGAGCAATTATTAACGTAGTTTGTACCCATTAAACGGGAGAGCATCTGGAACAGAAAACCCGCTTCATTAGAGGAACGACCACTGGCGTAGAAGAAAGTACGTTCAGCGCCGGCAGCTTTTAGACGATCAACAACCAGATCAATCGCTTTTTCCCAGGAAACAGGTTGATAATGTTCCCCACCCGGTGAAAGTAAAGGGGTTCAATCAGTCGGCCACTGTATTCCAGCTTGAGAGACGAAAATGATCGTAACTGGCTGAGGTTATGTTGAGCGAAGAAATCTGATGAAATCGATGGCTGCATGTCGGAAGCCATCGCCTGAAATGACTTTTTACAGACTTCCGGGAGGAGAGGGCTTGCTTCATTGACCATGCCCCCCTTTTGTCCCCCCATACCAACTGCACAGGTTTTGCAGGTGTTTTTGGATCGCATTGATTTCCAGAGCTTCCACCAACCGACCCGATTTGCCAATCTCAGGCTATAATGAATTGCGTGCCAACCGCCACCACTACGAGGAGCTTTCACTTTTCTGCCTTTCGTGATCGATATTCGTTTTCACACTGAAGTGAGCTATGTTCATTTCTTATAATGATATTTTTTTAAATCTATTGACAAAATGTGCAACCAATTCAAGCTACATCAAGTATATCCAATTGAAAGAGTGCAATCAACGTGGGAGACCTGCAATCATCTGAATGGGGGTTGCGTGAGTTTCGCGCACGTTGATAAAATAAGACTGGACACTTTTTAATTGATATTGAGGGAAAGATCACTTCATGCTGCGTATCTTTTTTATAAGCCTGTTTTCATTATTTTTCGTTTGTAACAGCGCCCTGTTTGCGGGAGAAAAAACAAAACCAGAGCAATCTGGCTCAATCACGTTTCGCTTACCGACGACCACAGGCGAGATTGTTGAACTCACTCAAAAGCCGGAACACAAAGCAACAGTCGTCTGTTTTCTGGGAGCTGAATGTCCTCTGGCCCGATTGTATGGGCCCAAACTGAATCAATTACAGGCTGCATATCAGTCAAAGGGAGTTCGATTGATCGGGGTGAACAGCAACCGGCAGGATTCGCTGGAAGACGTTAAGGACTACGTCAAACGCTATGAGATCCAGTTTCCCGTCGCAAAAGATTACGGCAATGCGGTAGCAGATCAGTTTCAGGCTCTCCGCACTCCTGAAGTGTTTGTTCTCGATAAGAGCTTGAAAATTTGTTATCGGGGCCGCATTGATAATCAATACCTACCCGGAATTTCGCGTGCAGAAACGACGTCTCATGACCTGACGAACGCGCTTGATCAGGTGCTCTCCGGGAAACCAGTGAAAGTATCCCGCACAGAGCCAAATGGCTGCTTTATTGGTCGTGTAAAAAAATCCGTTGGAAAAACCAGCCTGACATTTTGTAAAGAAGTCTCTGATGTATTAAATCGGCACTGTGTTGAATGCCATCGCAAAGGCGAAATTGGCCCATTCAGTTTGACCGATTATGATGAAGTGCGTGGATGGGCTGACACCATACTGGAAACAATTGATGATGGTCGCATGCCTCCCTGGCACGCCAGTCCTAAATATGGGAAATATGCGAACGCACGGTTTATGTCAGACGCTGATAAAAAAATTCTGCGCGACTGGGTTGGTGGCGGGATGCCATTCGGCGATGTAAATGATTTACCAAAACCTCCTGAATTTCGGGACGGCTGGCATCTGCCGCAGGTACCAGAGGCAGTATATGAAATGCGAAAGCGACCGTTTATCGTTCCGAAAGAAGGTGTCGTCGAGTATCAGTACTTCGTCGTTGATCCGGGTTTTAAGGAAGACAAGTGGGTCACCGGAGCGCAGGTCCTGCCTGGAAATCGATCTGTGGTGCATCATGCAATTGTCTTCATTCGTCCACCTGATGGCTCTGACTTCCGGGGTATTGGTTGGTTGACAGCATACGTACCAGGGCAGCGCATCAATATGTTACCTGCAGGCCGTGGCCGTCGAATTCCCGCGGGCTCCAAACTCGTTTTTCAGATGCATTACACACCAACAGGGATCGGTTGAAGAGGATATTTCCAAAGTCGGGCTGTTATTCGGCAAGGAAGAAGAGATTACCCACGAAGTGTTTACTCTGATAGGCATTGATCAGGAGTTTGAAATTCCCCCCCATGCAAAAAAGACTTCCCTGTAACGGCGAAAGTGCGTCACATTCCACCAGAGGCAGAACTGCTGGCGATTGCCCCACACATGCATTTGCGGGGAAATCGTTTCGTCTGTTTATGAAGCAGAAAGGACGAATCGAAATTTTGCTCGATGTCCCACATTATGATTTCAACTGGCAGCATATTTACGAATTAAGTCAGCCTATGAAACTGGATAAAATCGATGAACTGAAATTCACCGTCAAGTTTGACAATTCGGAGCAAAATCCTTTTAATCCCGATCCGAGTGAATATGTTACATGGGGTGACCAGACGTGGGAAGAAATGGCAATTGCTTTTTTTGAGATTGCAGAACCACGCGTGAAAAAGACAGTAAAGGCTAAACCAGACAAGAAGAAAACAGAAAGCGAAGCACAGCGAAAGCAACGGGTTGAAAAATTTGTTGCGGAATTTATCCAGCGTTTTGATAAAAACAGGGATGGTCACGTTGATCTTGAAGAACTCCCTCTTTCAACGAAGCGGTTTGGTTTTCGAAGGCTGGATCAAAATGGTGATGAGCGGCTGCAAAAAAATGAAATCGAAAGCGCAGCCAGATAAACAATTCAAACCGGTTCTCAGAGCGCCACCATGCCGGGAGCGTTCAATCTCGCAATTCTTGAATATCCTGTCTGTCAGAAAGTAAATATAGAGTGTTTCGCACGTTTAATCGATGTTCGATATGGCTAGTAGATCATCCAGGTATTGTAACGGTTTTGATCCTGATTTTGAGCGGGATCGCAATGTTGGGCTATACGATGCCGGATCAGGTTCGAAACTGGTTAACTCCCGCTCCTGTAGTACAAAAAGAGCAGAAACCAGCTGATTCATCGAAACCGGAACGGAAACGGGAAACGCCCCCTGATGTCGATCCGATCAGTCTGACCGATGCCCACACAATTCTGGTTGTTGATTCTGATGAGTTCTTTACAACCGATGGTATTAAAGCACTGAGGGCCATTGTTGAAAAATTAGAATCGTTAGATTATGTGAAAAGTGTTTTTTGGCTGGATGATGTTCCCAATCTCAATATATTTGGATTGCGAGAACCGATTGTACCCAATGAACGGGCTTCTGAAAAACGATTACTGGCTGCTAAAGAAAAAGCGATTGCTCACCCTCTGGTAGGCGGGCAGTTGCTTTCCGAGGATGGTCGAACGTTATTGTTGATGGTCAAATTTGACTGGTTTTATGTCGATGATGACGAAGACTGTACGACAGGTCTGAAGCAGGTTGCACAACAAATTGCATCAGAATACCCCAGTGTCAATTTTTCTTTTATGGCGACGGGGCATATTCCGACTTATTTGACTGCGATTCGTACGCATAATGCGAATAAAGTGAAGTACCAGGTGATTGGCTATGGCATGATAATGATCATGGCAATCATTCTTTTTCGCGGAATTTCTGCTGTGATCATTGTGGCACTGGCTCCGATGTTTGGTGTGTTTTTGACACTGGGAGTCATCCAGTTTTTTGACTTTCAGGATAATCCTTTTAATGATGTTGTATTGCCAGTATTGCTGAGTCTGGTTGGTTTTACTGATGGTGTGCATCTTATGGTACAAATCAGGCGACACCGTGCAGCAGGTTTGGGTGCGCGTGATGCGGCGCGCCGTGGTGTTCAGGAAGTCGGTCTTGCCTGTGCCTTGACTTCATTGACGACGGCAATCGGTTTCGGTTCCCTTTCACTGGCACATCATGAAACGGTCCGCGAGTTTGGTTATAGTTGTGTGATTGGAGTGTTATTAACGTTTGTTGCTGTGATCACCGTAATTCCTCTGGCATGCCGTACCTGGCTCGGACGCACGATCCATGTGGGACATGATAAAGGGATAATTGACCGACATTTGGGACGAATCAGCGTGATCATTGATCTGGTACTCAAACGGACAAAACTGATCAGTTCACTCGGAATTGGTATCACAGTTGTTTTAATTCTCATTTCATCGACACTACGGCCCGATGAACGTCGCGCCAATATGCTGCCTGAGGGGTCAGAAGCCGTTTTAGCACTCAACCATATGGACAAGGCATTGGGAGGATTAGAGCATTCACTGGTTCGTGTTCGCTGGAATGATAATGTTGCCTCTGACTCTCCAGAGGTATTAATCGCCATCAGTAAGGTCGATGACCTGTTACAGGTTGAACCATTGATTGGACATCCCATTTCGATTCGCAATATCCTGGGAGCGTTGCCCGGTGAAGGAGAACCCGAAGAGCGAATGTCAATGCTGGACTTGCTGCCACCTCCGTTGAAACGTGCATTCTATACGCCAGAAAGTCATTATGCGGATGTCAGTTTTCATGTTCAGGATTTGGGGATTGCCAGGTATGGTCCGACTTTTACCCGAATTGAAGAAGGTTTAGAAAAGATCAAGGAAGCGCATCCAGATTTTCGGTTTAGAATGACTGGATCTGCCGTCTGGCGTTGGAAAAACCTCTATCAAATTGTGGTTGATTTAGCGACCAGTCTGGGAAGTGCGGCTGTCATTATTTTCATTGTGCTGGCATTCGCATTTCAGTCATTGCGACTGGGTTTGATTTCAATTATTCCAAACATGTTTCCGTTGGCTGTGACCGGGGCATTTCTTGTCTTTACAGGTCAGGCACTCGAAGTAGTCAGTGTGTGTGCATTTACCGTTTGCCTTGGAATTGCCGTCGATGATACGATTCATTTTCTAACCCGTTTTCGAGAAGAACAAATGCATGTGGAAAATGATCATGAAGCCATCCGCCGCGCATTTACAGGAGTCGGGACAGCACTCATCATGACAACGATTGTATTAGTCGCTGGCTTTTCAACCGTGATGTTCAGTGATATGCGCGACCAACGCATTTTTGCTGTCATGAGCGGTTTGACGATTTCGTCTGCTCTGTTTGGGGATCTGGTTTTCTTGCCAGCTTTACTGGCACAATATGCAAAACGGTCTCAGGTTCCAGCGATTGGAGATTCTGATGAGAACCCCAAACAATCGATTGCGGAAACTTTAGTAACGGAATAACGCATTTCACAAGAAGATACTAAGCCATTTGTCCGTCGGTTTTCATTAGCGTTGGATTTGATGAAAGAATCCGTAGCAACGATTAACAGGTAAAATGCAGTAAATCCTGTGACGAGATATTTACAAATAACTGTGTCCAGACGCGTCGATTCGTAGAACCTGATCGAGGAAAAGTTGTGGCGGGAATCCTCAAATAATCCGTTCCAAAAAGGCAGAAGTATGCAAGGGATCCAGTTCAATATTCTTTTGACAATTTTTACATACATCATTTTCAGCAATAATTCCATAGCGGGAGAACTTGTTGTTTCGTCTGCTTTTGAAGGGGGATCCGCTCAAGTTCTTGAAATTGATCAAGCAAAACGATCTATCAAAATTCGTCCTGGGGGTGATCCTCAATTTGGTTGGCCTTGCTGGTGGTATTTTAAAGTGACAGGAACTACGCCTGGCGAAGTCATCTCAGTGATCGTCGATGCGAATCAAATGAAACAAGCCAATGGTCGCCGATTATCAGCTAACTGGGCCCTGCCTGATCAGGTCGCATACAGCATAGATCAGAAAACATGGCTCCAGACTCCATCCGGTATTCGCTCTGCTGGGGTTGGACAATGGAAGGTCAAAGTCGCTGCACAACAAGCATGGTTTGCCTGGGGACCTGCTTTTGTTCCTGCTGACGCGCTCGAATTAGTGAAACGGTTAAGCCAGAAGTATTCCTATGCGACTCGTTTTGAACTCTGTAAGACCAGAGCCGGTCGTTCGGTTCCGGCTTTGATCATCTCGCAACCAGATCAAGCAAAAGAGCCTCGAATGGTAATTTGGGTACAGGCGCGTCAGCATGCGTGGGAATCGGGTGGCAGCTGGGTTGGACGTGGGTTTATTGAATGGGCTGTTGGCAGGGACCCCAAAGCAATTCAGTTAAGAGAAAAGACAGACATTTATTTTGTACCCATCATGGATATCGACAATGTTGCCACTGGCAATGGTGGAAAGGGACAAGTGCCTCATGACCTGAATAGAGACTGGTCGCATAACGCAAAATGGAATCCAGTTAAAACTGCAATGCAGTACTTGAAAGAGTTTGATCAATCGAATCGACTGGTGCTCTTTGTTGATTTACATAATCCAGGGTCGAATTCAAAACGCCCTTACTTTTATGTGTCACCACCAGAACTCGCATCGAGTAGTAACAGTCAGTTGCAAGCGGCGTTTATTGCTGCTTGTCGTGCGGAGATGAAAAAACCGTTTCAACTGGAAAAGAAAACGCCATCAACGGGACCGAAATATGACAAACTCTGGAAAGAAATCTCCGGCAACTGGATTCGAAGTGAGACCCAGGACCATGTGATCGGGATTACGCTGGAAACGTGCTGGAATACACCGGATAGTAATACCACAGGTTATATGGCAGTGGGGCAACAATTGGGGTCAGGGATTTCGAGATATTTACGAACAGACCCGCGAAAGCCCCCTGCTCTTGATTAAAAAATAAGATTGTTGAGTGCATTTATTAAGCTGAAAAATGAATCAGGACCGAAGGAATACTTCGGCCCTGAAACAAGGGACTGCAATATCAGATGGTTTCTTGTACTTAGAATTCACCAAGTGTGTTTCCATCACTGATTGTACCCAGATGGCGAAACGTTTCATAATTCATATTTTCGCTGAGAAATCGAACAGCGCCATCTCCTAACAGAAAATGGGCTCCACCAACATGTTTACTGGAAAAATTTCCAATATGGTTTGTGGTGTTAGGCGGGTGCTGCATCGCCATCATCACCATCGGAGTTGTTGCAGCGTCCTGCCCGACATGTCCCAAAATCAAGGATGCAGGACCTTCCATCATCGTTCCCATTCCGGCAGGCCTTGTCACTCCCGGGATGGAAGCATACCAGGTGGAATCTGCTTGAACTGCTGTAGCGACGCCACCAAACTGGTGTTGATAAGAGCGCTCGCCAACAACAATACTATTGGAACTACCATCGGTCATATCACGGATCTTGATTTTGCTGTTACGATAGAGAACACCTTTATCGGTTGGATTTCCAGGGGCAGCGGTTAAACTGCCGTACCCATAGATCCCGACATAGTTTGCTGAGGAAAGTTGATACGTATTTGTTCCATCTGATGCAGAAAAGACTCCCTGATTCGGATCGCTCGCACAGCGGAAAACAGGAACTGGTTCGGCTGCAAGACCGATATTCGGGCTCACCGTACAATCCAGATTCAGATCAAGTTGATTATAGAGCGGCGCCTGATCCAGAAATGGCAGGATCATCACCCCCCAGGAAAAGCCAGAACCTGTTTCAGCTGCACTCATCGCAGTACTGGTAACGCCTCTGGCGATATAGCCGGGTGGATAGACTTGATGGGAGTCGTGATAATTATGTAGAGCCAGCCCGATTTGCTTGAGACTGTTTTTGCAGGTTGAGCGTCGGGCGGCTTCTCTCGCTTGTTGGACAGCGGGGAGCAGTAAGGCAATCAAGATTGCGATGATTGCTATCACGACTAATAATTCAATGAGTGTAAAGCCACGTTTAGGTCGGGAATTGAAAAGTCTTATCGAATTCATGGTAGGTTAACCTTATGAGTTTATAAATCATCAGCGCAGTAGGATCTGGCGCTGGTTGATTTCAACGGTGAAAATCTGGCAGGCTGCTTTTGAGGGGATCAAAGGGAAATGATACCGCTCGGCAGGCTGGAAACGCGAATTTGATTACAGCGTGTTCCATTGGGGAGGTGGTGTGTCGGGAGCAATTGCCAGTGTGATCGGTAAGTCATTGACAATCTTGAGCGAGACTTTCAGGCTTCCGGTGGAGATCAAAACCGGGCTCGGATTTAAATCACGGGGACTCGCGATGTACATCCCTTTGTGCGAAGAATTTCCACAACTGCAACTGGAAGAAACCTGACTGTCAGGGGATTCCGCCTGTGCCACCGAGGACTGTTTATTCTGTGAAGAACAGCAATTAGGAATTGATACTTTTTCCTTTGAACAGCAAGATCTGGTTTCGGTCGTTTTTTTTGCCAGGGAGCTGTTGAAACAGCAGCAGCTGGAAACCGACTTCAATTGGTCTGCACAACGGCAATTTGAAGCCTGGTTAAGACTGGGAACAATATTCGTGTTAGAGGTCAGAAAAAGAAAACTGAGTAAAGTAACCTGGGCTGTGCAAGATATACCTGCGGCTTTCTGCTCTGCGTTGTCTTGTTTTTTCGGATGCCCGAGGTAATGTCACTTGAGTTACTCTTGTCAGCACAGGTTATATTTTTCTGGACTCATAGCGATCCATGCTATTAATATTGTTCTGATGTCAGCCTGTGATGAAAAGCGAACGCGGCCGTTTTTTTGATGGAACTGGTAAAATACTGTTTGGGAGTGAGATCTCAGACGGGAGCCATTCCTGGAATCAGTTCCACTTTGAAGCTTGATTTGCTATCGCTTTAAGTGACGTCTGGATAACTGTTTCTAGCGATTGGTGTTCTTCACGATAAACGAGACAACACGCTTTGGGTCTGGGTGCTGGAAATGGTGGCCGTTGGATTTCTCAGTCCCTTTTTTAATTGAGATCACTTCAAATTTTTGTTTGTGCTCTTTCTTCAAAACCCGATGGAACATGAGATAGGTGTTCTCATCAGGGGGAACAACACGATCATTTTCTGAGACGGCATGTAAAACCGGGATACCCGCTTTGGCAATAATTGAAATTCGGTCCACAGGATTATTTTTATACTCTAACGCTTCTGAATCGGTCAGTCCGTAAGCTTTCAGGCAGACGTTCCAGCTTGATTTTGAACCCAGGCCTTTTCCCTTGCCACCCGGCCAGCTTTTGAAATCGCAGACAGGTGTGTCTGCATAGATGCAACTGACTTTATCTGGATTTTCGAATGCCCAGTTATAGATAAATAATCCTCCCCGACTGACTCCTTCCAGAGCGACTTGGGACTGAAACTCATGTTTCTCAGTCAAGTACTCATAAAATTTGTTGCCATGTTTTACTGCCTGGGGTGATCCGAACAGACCCGCGACATCGATATAGGCGATGTGGAACCCTCGTTTCAGTAATTCCACATCCATTTCAGAGTGATAATCGGGAAACCGGGCACGCCATACCCAGGGTTTACCGGGCGCACTTTCTGTTGGGGTGACAACATAACATTTGCGTCCGTCTGTCTGAAAGTGAAATCGCTTGAAACCATGCCAGATGTCCTGTTTTCCCGTCCAGCTGGATTTACCTGGTTCTTTTGTGGAGGCATTTGCTTCAAAATTCCGTGAAGAAATGAGTGATGCAGTAAAAGCAACGAAAAAAAAGGGAATGAAAACAGGGTGTAATTTCATATTCGATTCCTGTACAGGTTGAAAAGCAGTTCCACTTTCAATGACTCAATATAGTGATAATTCTAGATGACAGCGGCAAACAGAAATCAACCTTGTACAAAGAGTCATTATTTCAGGATTGTTGGATTGCACTGATTATCCCTACTTTACGCTTTTGGAAAATTGTGAATCAGTTGATCTCAATTAAAGGTTTACAACGAAAAGAGATTTCTGACATATAGTTTATGCAATCAATTACTAATATGAAACTGATACGCAATCCTGACAGCTGGGGTTGTGTGAAAATTAGAAATTTAAGTTCACTCAAGAGTGGATTCATTGATAGAGAAGTAACCCTGTTATGTCTTTAATTCCTGCTACACATACAACAGAAACATTGACCGAACGGTTTGCCAGACCAGTCATCAATTCTGTTTCCGATGTTTTGAAACACTTTGTTGGTACAACGTGCGAATTTGAGAAACTCGTCGATGTAGATCAGGCTCCACGATATGAAATTAGTTCTGCCATCGAAGTCAATGGTCCCGGAAAAGGTATCGTGGTTGTCAATTTACCTCGCGAACTCTTATCCAGGGCAGTTTCTCTGCTGATTGACGAGTCTATGAGTGACGATAATCATGTTTTGACCGACTTCTCGTGTGAATTATCAAATATGATTGCCGGTCAGGCCAAAAAAGCGGTCGACCACATGGGATTCCTGTTAGGTCATCCTACTGTGATCGAAACAAAATCGATTGATACATTATATCCTCCTGAAGCCGGTTCGCGATGCGGTATCTTTAATACTGGTATTGGCCCAATTGTTGTTTACTTCGGATTTGTGGGGCAACTTGGAGATATTGTTGATTATGAACATGAGCAGGTTGAAAAAAAGCGTATCATGATCATTGATTCTGACGAGAAAAATTGTGCTCTGTTTGCAGGATTGTTACACGAACGATACATCGTCAAAAGTGCAGCTTCAGTTGAAGAAGCATTTATGGATGCCGCGATTAATGCTCCGGAACTCATTCTACTCGACATTGATTCGTATGATGGAAATCATGCGGAATCAGTAAAATATATTAAACAATCGCCGTTTCTCGGCTCTGTTGAAGTTCTCATTATGACTGAAAATCGTTCAACGACCGCCATCATCCAGGCTTTTAATCATGGAGCCAGTGATTATATTCTCAAAACTGACTTCACAAAACAAATTCTTGTTGGCAAAATAGAACGTGCATTCGGAAGAACTCCGGTTATTAATCAAGAAGTGGTTTCGGTCAGTTAACTTACTGCTTTCGATAATAGAATCTGTTCATAACCTCGGTTCAAGTACCGAGGTTTTTTTATTTGTCGATTGTTTTTTAATGAGGAGCGGGCGGTTGAATCTGGAAGGAAAGGTGGCAGTCATTACAGGGGCTGCCATTCGAATTGGCCGCAGTATGGCCCTGGCGCTGGCTGAAGCCGGTGTTGATATTTGTATCCATTATGGTTCGTCACAGCAAAAGGCAGAACAAACATGTCTGGAAATTCAACAACTTGGTAGAAAAGCAATTACTGTTTCAGCTGACCTTTCAGATCCGACTCATGCTGCCGACCAGATTATCGATTTCGCTGTCACTGAGTTTGGCAATGTTGATATTTTGATAAATAGCGCTTCAGTTTTCGAAAATAATCAATTGTTAGATTCAGCAGAGCTCGACTGGGACGCGCATCTGGACATTAATTTGAAAGCACCCTACTTTTTGTGCCAGAATTTTGCAAAAGCTTTAAAATCGGACCAAGCCGGTCACATCATCAATCTCGTCGACTGGAGGGCTGCCGGGCAGGAATTGGGCATTTGCCCTACCGAATTTCGAAGGCGGGTCTTGTTACATTAACAGAATGTCTGGCACTCGAGCTATCACCTCAAATTCAGGTCAATGCAATTGCCCCCGGTGCGATATTGCCGCCCCCTGACCAGGACACAAGCTATCTCGAAAAACGTGCAGAACAAATACCGCTGCGACGCGCTGGGAGTCCGAACGATATCTGCGAGGCGTTACTGTATCTATTGCGATCCAATTTTGTGACTGGCGAAATTCTGACTGTTGCCGGAGGAGAACAGCTTTCAGCCGGATAATTGAATTATGAGGAGGTCTTATTTTGCCAGCTACCCTGAGTTGTGAGCTGGTATTGAATTAACATGAAAATGAGATCCTTCACTTATTTTGTTCTGTGAATAATGCCAATAATCAATCAATTACAGTTTTAGACTTGTATTCTTTCCTGTGAAAACAGCCTGCCTCATACTATATTAGGAATGAGAATTGTATCGTTTGTCTGATTCCAGTCTCCTCTATTCTTAGTTTCTCTTACGAATATGCCTGATCAAATCAATATTACCGATTTACTGTTACGTACGATTATTGGCATTAACGAGGAAGAAAGAGACAAAAAACAGGATGTGCTAATAAATTTGACGATGCTGGTCGATTTAAAAGACGCCGGTCAGTCAGACGAAATTTGTGATGCCGTCAATTATCGAACGATTACCAAAGAAATTATCGAATTGATTGAAAATTCGCAGTTTCAATTAGTGGAAAAAATGGCAAATGAAGTTGCCAGGATCTGTTTGAAAGATGAACGTGTACAGCATGTGCAGGTCAAAATTGAAAAACCAGGAGCACTTCGATTTGCTCGCTCCGTAGGGGTTACTGTTGAAAGAACACGTGACGATTTTTCCGAAGTCTGAAAAGAACCAGATATTTCTCGCATTAGGCAGTAATATCAACCCTGCATCTAATTTACCACGTGCGGTCGAATTACTGGCTGAGCAGGGACCGATTCTGGGGAAATCATCAGTCTGGCAAAGTAAGCCTGTAGATGCATCAGATCAGGCAGATTTTTTAAATGCTGCCGTTTTGATGGAAACTTCACTCAGCGCCATCACATTTTGCCGGGAGGTCATTGCTGAGATTGAACAACAACTCGATCGAGTTCGGGATCCCGACAATAAAAATGGCCCCAGAACAATTGATATTGATCTTGTGTTATTCAATGAAGAACAGCTGCAGGTTGAGCATCGAATGATTCCCGATCCGGAAATCGCTGACCGAATCTTTTTAGCGATACCGCTGGCAGAACTGGCCCCGGATTATTGCGTACCCGGTCAGAAAAAAACTCTGTCTCAAATCGCCAGTAATTTCGATCCAACAGCTGAAAATCAGATGGTTCTGCGTTCGGATGTGCAGCTTTAAGAATCACACAGGATCAAAGCGTCACCCGGCAGGCAGGCCATTTTGAAGAACAACCCCTGCTCTTCACATTGTGCTTTATATGCTGCCGGCATTTTCGACTCGGTTTCGTCGTCCCATTCCAGAATATATGTCCGTTCTGCGACTTTCTTGCCGCGCACTTCGACCACCATGCCTTTCCAGCCTTCACAACAGATTTCGGGGAATTCTGGAACGTAGACCCCCTCTTTGACCTGTATGTTTGAGCCCGCTTTGATAGCTGAAGATGCCTTTTTACCCATATTTTATTTCTGCCGAAACATATTTATTTTTTATTATTTGGAAAACCAATTGGCACGTCAGTCGGTAGTGTATCGCCAATGCCTCATAAATTTCAATTGAAGTCGAACCATAACCATCACTCCAATGCAAGAATTTAACAATTTTTCCCAAAAGAGCGTCAGGATGTCGCTTTTTGGCATCATCTTGCAAGGTGTCCGGGTTTTTATTTCGCAACCTGTCGACGTATTTCACCACAGATATTATTCGATTATTTTGCAGATTTATTCCTTCTCACTCGTATTTTTGAGCTATTGTTTTAATGGATGAAACCCTCCCCTCTAAAAAAGATTTCCCGGCATTTTACAGAATGACATAAAACCATAAATCACCACGGATGGATTGACTGTTTAATTTTACGAGGGATGAAATGTTGACGCGGCACAGCCGACAGGCATTGCATAAAAAAGCAACTCAAAAACGTTCTGGTGCCACCTTAGTCGAGCTGGCATTCGTCACTCCGGTTTTCCTGGCGTTTGTCTTTGCTATCTTTGAATTTAGCTATGCTTATCTGGTATCAAATATTATTCAGGAAGCAACGCAAGAAGGAGCAAAGCTGGGACGATTTGAGAATGTGACAACGGCTCAGGTAGAGACCAAGGTCAAAGCACTCCTGGATTCCGTCTTTGATTCAAACCTGGCGACGATCATGGTTAAAAATGCGAGTCAGTTCGACACCGAAGGCGTCGATGTTTCACAGATCCAATACTCTTCCTTACCAGATATTGAATTAGCAAATGCGGATAAAGCACAGTTGTTTATCGTACGCGTAGAAGTTCCTTACAAAGATGTTCGATTATTAAGCTCGTTTTTTGTCGACCCGGTTAAAGCTGCCGATGCAGCAGCCCGCGAAGAAAGCATGACTTTATCCGGGCAAACAGTCAGACGTCATGAATAAATAACCTGACTCGAATTTCGCAGAAATAGATTTTACCGCATTCGGTAAGCCATTGTTAGCAGGAGTAATCTCATGCATAAGAAACAGCAGAATCAAATCAACTCAGAAATGCAAAACCAAAACCGTAAGGGTGTAGCGGCCATGGAATTTGCTGTAATTGCGCCAGTGTTTCTGGCCTTGTTGCTTGGCATGGTTGCTGTCCGCCGCGCAGTACACAGCACAACAATTATGGACGCGGCGTTAGCTCAAGCGGGACGACTGGCTTCGATGGATGCCGGACTGCAATTACCAAACGGTATGAATTTGAATGACAAAATCATTCTTGACGTTCGTAATTTTTTACGAGCATCTGGAATTGAAAATGATGAAACAAATCTGACGATTTCGATTACGCATGCAGATGATGCCGACGGTAATCCTCTTGATCCTATGCCGAATCCTCCGAGTGCAGGATCCGATTTTGACTTGAGTGATGTCGGAAATCGTAACCGGTTATTCAGAATCGGAATTGAAATACCCGAAGGGGCAATGAATTCGAAACTGACTGACATCATGAATCTGGAAGGTACAGCAGCCAAACCACTGAATGGTGATCCGGTTTGGGACTTAATTCTAAATAATGGCACGACAAAAATCGTCAACTGAATAATAACTTTTAGCGTCTGACTCAGTCTTCAGGTGAGCATGAGGGGGTAACATGAAATCGATACAATTTACTGAAAACGAAAAGAAGAACTTGTCGGGCGACCAAAGTCGTCGCGGTGCGTTCATGGTAATGGCGGTCCCGTTTTTAATTGCCACAATGGGATTCCTGGCATTTGGCATTGATATCGCAGTGATTACGATGACCAAGACCAGGATGCGGAATGCCGTTGATGCTGCCGCTCTCGCCGCTGCGCAACAAATTACGAATACCATTCAAAATGCGGCCAATGATATTGAAGCAGATCAGGATGTGGGAAGTGCAGTTCAGGACGCCAATGCGATTGCCGTTGATGCTGCCAAAGCCATGGCTGAAAAGGTGGCACGATTAAATGGTGTGTACATCGATCCGGAAACAGATGTTGAATTTGGAAAACATTACACGGACAGCCAGGGTAATGACCATATGGAATGGGGGGCTGGTGCAAAACCATTTAATGTCGTTCGAGTCACTGCCAGGCGAGATAATGAGACAGAAGGTCAATCTGATTCGAAGCTGAAATTGTTTTTCGCTGGCTTCATGAATGAAAAAACCGCTGCAGTGACCACTTCAGCAATTGCCTTTATTGAAGCACGTGACATTGTACTTGTACTCGACTATTCAGGGTCAATGAGTTACGACAGTCAATATGACGCAATGTCTTCATCCAAATTAGGCAAATCAGCAGTTGAAGCGAACCTGGACGATATCTGGGATACTCTGGTCGCTTCTGGTGTTACCTACTCAGATACAAGCAAACTCAAATTTCCGGCAGCAGGGTATGGGAAAATTAACTCCGCGGTGGGAACGTATCACAGTTCTAGTGATAGTGAAACCGTATATTATGCACTTGATCTGGATGAAGTCGATTCTTCAGGTAAGCTTAAATATCCATTCCCGCAAGAAGGACGATATTCCAACGGGAACTTAAAAGGACAAGCCACAGGGTCGTCACACAAGAGTGCCTGGAAGAACTATATCAGCTGGGTGAAAAGTGACAGCAGTGTTAACAATTATGGCTATCGCAAAAAATACGGATACCGAACTCTCATGGGGTATCTGATTGAAAAACGAAAGAAAAATAATCAGTCTGAAGATTTATGGCGCGCTCCCATTTATCCATTCCATGCGATGAAAGAAGGCGTGACGTTGTTCACTGAGTTTCTCGGTGGTCTGCAGTTTGGTGACTTTATCGGACTTGTCACGTATGATGATTCTTCTCGAGTGGAATCGGTTCTGAATGACGATGGTGTCAACGAAACGGTTGATTTGGGAAATGATCTGATCACGAATCGATATACTGATATCGATTTGATTCAGAGACACAAACAGGCATCACACTATGCTCCGTATACCGGTATGGGCTATGGAATTCGTGATGCGAGAGAACTGTTACAGTCACATGGTCGTCCCGGTGCACGTCCGACAATGCTGGTAATGACAGACGGGAATGCGAACCGTTCTCCATCTAACTGGTCACTTCCCGGCAGTTGGAACTGGGACAATGTCACCGACTTCGATGGTGATGGTTCTGCAGACTATTCGACCAGCAGCAAAGATAAACAGTATGCCTTCTGGCAAGCTGTGGAAGCTGCCAATCTGGGATATACCGTTCATACTATGACCGTTGGTAAAGGAGCGGATCGTAACTTGATGCAGGCAATCGCAAAAGCTTGCAACGGGACGTGGATTGATGCCCCCGGTGGTGCAACCATTGCCGACATGCAGGCACAATTACTGGTTGC
Source organism: uncultured Planctomycetaceae bacterium (assembly GCA_942492165.1). Lineage (GTDB taxonomy): Bacteria > Planctomycetota > Planctomycetia > Planctomycetales > Planctomycetaceae > Gimesia. The sequence goes on along the minus strand of CALOEF010000069.1, from coordinate 123,592 downwards.
ATTCGGTAAGATCGCAGCGAATGTGCCACCTGCCAAATTACTGGCCGATCCGGAAAATGATTTTTAACACGACGAATCTTTACTGATTCGTGCCTGCTTGGGTTGACATTCTGCCCGAGTGAGAGAGGTGGTTGGAAACAACCACCTCTTTTTTTGATACAGGGTGTTTTTTAGTTATATTGTTAAATTACAGGACCATAATCGTTTTGAGCAGAATGAATGTCCTGAGCGAATTGATTGACTTCAGTAATGTCGTGTCAGACCAGCAAAACCAGAGTGTTTTGTCTGTATTGAGTTTCCACAAAGCCTGGTCAAAGAATATTCAAAAAAATGCAAAAAAGTAGAAAAAATCATCGACGATGAATTACGTTTCATTCATAATATCACATAGATATCATTGCATTAGAGAATTAAGTTGCTGACTGGGAACAGTCAGTCAAAAACTTATCCTGCCGTTGCTCTCACCCTGCTTGATCTTACACTCTGCCATCAGAGCCTTCTCAGGATCAAACAGGGGCAATGAGAAGAGATTACCTCTTTTCATCACCAGAGTTATTTTAACTTAGGTCTGCCAAAAGGGGGTTGAGGTTCATGTCTTCAGACAAGTTCCGTTTTCTTGCTATCTATTCCATTATCTTCGCTACATTTTCGATTTCCAGCGTCTACGCAGCGAAACCACCTGTGGCAGATGTGAAAGTCAGTTTTTATCAGCAAATTCGCCCCTTACTCCAGGCGCATTGTGCTGGCTGTCATCATCCTCGTAACCCGGAAGGGGAATACGTGGTGACAGACTTTACCCACCTGCTTAAGGGAGGGGAAAGTGAATCACTGGCCGTTATTTCTGGTAAACCGGAACAGAGTAATCTGCTAAAGCTGATCACCCCTGAAGGCAACGAAGCTGCAATGCCTAAAGGAAAGACTCCCCTTCCCAAAGCGGCAATTGCTTTGATTCGAACCTGGATTCAACAAGGTGCCATTGATGATTCGCCGAAGAAAGTAGAATACAAATTCAATTCGAAAAATCCGCCGACTTATTCCTCTGCCCCTGTGATTACTTCGCTCGACTATTCTCCAGATGGAAAACTGCTTGCCGTTGCTGGATTTCATGAAGTCCTGTTGCATGCGGCTGAAGGTGACAAGCTTGTCGGGCGATTAATTGGAAAGTCACAGCGAATTGAATCAGTTCAATTTTCTCCAAATGGAAAATTCCTGGCAGCCACGGGAGGCACACCGGCTGAACGCGGGGAAATTCAGATCTGGGATGTCGCAAATCAAACGCTCAAGAAATCGATTCCCTTAACTTACGATACGATCTATGGCGCCAGTTGGTCACCTGACAGTAAGCGGCTTGCCTTTGGTTGTTCCGATAACACGGTACGCGTTATCGATGTTGAAACCGCAAAAGAGATTCTGTATCAGAATGCCCATTACGATTGGGTATTAGATACAGTCTTTTCAACTGATGGCAGCCACATTGTTTCAGTAAGCCGTGACCGAACTACGAAACTGGCGGAAATAAAGACTCAACGATTTATTGATAACATCACATCGATTACTCCCAAGGCATTGACGGGAGGTTTAGCTGCTATTGCACGTCATCCAACTCAGGATACTGTTCTCGTAGGTGGCGCAGATGGTGTCCCCAAGCTCTATCACATGTTTCGGCAATCGGTACGCGTTATCGGCGATGATGCCAATCTGGTATCGCGCTTCCCTGCTCTGAATGGAAGAATCTTTGGCGTCGACATCCATCCGAACGGGAAACAACTTGTTGCTGTCAGCAGCCTGAATCATACTGGCGAACTCAAAGTATTCGATTTTTTGATCGAGAAAAAGTTTTCTCCGGAACTGGTCAAGATACTCAATAAACGGGTTGTGTCACGGACTGCGGCTGAGAAAAAACAGGTCGAAGCGAATCGAACCAAGTCCGTTAAAGTGGTCAGCGAAGTTAAGGTACCCGAATCGGGTTTGTATACCGTCAGCTATCATCCAAAAGGTGATATAATTGCAACAGCAGGTCAGGATGGGCAGATCCGGTTGTACGAAGCAAAAACCGGCAAACTGAAAAAATCATTCGTGCCAGTTCCGTTGCAATCCAGCCAAACACAACTTGCCCGGAAAAAAACATCAAATACAAATAGGAGGCTGGTCGTTCAAGATGTGGTCCCGGCGAATTTACCGGAAGAAGTGTTTTCCAATTCGGATCCGTTAATCAAGCTGGAAGTACAGCCACCTGCTGCAAAGATCGCTCAGAAATATGACACTGTGCAATTTATTGTTACTGGTCATTTGAAATCGGGTGCAAAGACAGATCTCACCCGTTTAGTCAACGTAAAGCTGAGCAAGTCGGGAGTTGTTGATGTCTCCTCAAAAGGCCTGGTGCGGGCATTTCAGCCTGGTACGGTTGATGTTCAATTCAGTCTGCAGGGAGTTCAGGCGACATCGAAAATATCTGTCGCGAAATTCCCGGCTGATTACAGCCCGGATTACTGGAGAGATGTCGCTCCTGCATTTACGAAAATGGGGTGTAATTCGGGATTATGTCACGGTGCCAATAAAGGCAAAGATGGATTTAAATTATCATTGAGAGGAACCGATGATCTGTTTGATTTACGGGCTTTCACGGATGACCTCAAGTCACGCCGCGTCAATCTGGCATCACCAGAAAAAAGCCTGATCTTACTCAAAGCAATTGCAGAAGTTCCGCATAAAGGTGGTCAGGTGGCGATCGCCGGTGATGCACATTATGAAATAGTCTCTTCCTGGATTCAGCAGGGAACTCCTTTGCAGAAGGGTTCAGCAAAGGTGACCGGTATTAAAATTTCACCTGAAAATCCAGTGATTCCTCGCGCTGGAATGTTACAACAGTTCCGAATACTGGCAACTTACGACAATGGTGAAGTGCGCGATGTGACTTCAGACTCATTCGTTGATACCAGTAATATTGAGATCGTAAAGATGTATCCGGGTGCCGTTGCAGAAATGCTTCGACGGGGTGAAGCTCCCTTACTCGCGCGCTATCAGGGTAAGTATGCTGCAACGACCGTGACGGTCATGGGAGATCGATCTGAATTTGCCTGGAAGCAGATTCCCGTGCATAACTATATTGATCAACTGGTCGATGTAAAACTAAAGAAAACCAAAACGCTTCCTTCTGAATTGTGCACTGATGCGGAATTTATACGACGGATATACATTGATTTAACGGGATTGCCTCCCACGATTGATAATGTGAAAGCATTTTTAGCTGATAAACGCGAATCACGCATCAAACGCAATGATTTGATTGACCGTCTGCTCGGCACTCCAGAATTTGTAGAACACTGGACGAACAAATGGGCTGATCTGCTGCAGGTCAATCGGAAATATCTGGGGACAGAAGGGGCAGAGACTGTTCCGTGACTGGATTCGAAAATCAGTTGCCGAGAATGTGCCTTACGATCAAGTTTGTTTACCAGATTCTGTCTGCGTCAGGCTCCAACAAGGCAGTTCCTGCAGCATCCTACTTCAAAATTCACCGAACTCCTGCCGACACGATGGAAAACACAACACATTTATTCCTGTCGATTCGATTCAATTGCAATAAGTGCCATGATCATCCTTTCGAACGTTGGACTCAGGATCAGTACTATGAAACCTCGGCATTCTTTGCGCAGGTTGGTTTGAAAAATGCACCTGAGAGTAAAGGGAAAACCATTGGTCGAACTGCTGTTGAAAGTGGCAAGCCTCTGTTCGAAGTCGTCTTCGACAAAAAAGAAGGGGAAATGATTCATGAACGGACCGGTGCAAAAACACCGCCGGAATTCCCCTACCCTGCTGAGTTCAAATTTGCTCCGAAAAGAGGAACTTCACGCCGTGAAAAATTGGCCCGCTGGATTACTTCACGGGATAATCAATATTTTGCCAAAGCCTATGCAAACCGGGTCTGGGGTTATCTGACGGGAACTGGTTTGATTGAACCGATTGATGATATTCGTGCTGGTAACCCTCCGTCTAATCCGGAACTGTTAAATCAGCTCACAGCAGACTTTTTGAAGCATGATTTTGATGTTCGACACTTAATGCGCGTCATCTGCCGATCCAGAACGTACCAGTTATCAATCAAGTCCAACAAATGGAATGAAGACGACACAATTAACTATTCGCATGCGAAAGCACGACGATTGCCGGCAGAAGTTCTGTACGACTCACTTTGTCTGGTCACGGGATCGATGTCGAATATTCCCGGCGTGAAGCCAGGAACGCGTGCCGCGGAACTTCCTGATGTCGGTTTCAAATTGAAAGGCGACTTTCTCGCAAAATTCGGACGTGCTCAACGTGAAAGCCCTTGTGAATGTGAAAGGTCTTCCAGTGTTGAACTGGGGCCGGTGATGGCTTTGATCAGTGGTCCGACCGTAGGAAATGCGATCAGTGATCCCAATAATGCTCTTGCCGTAATCTGGTTCAGAAGGAAAAAGACGATCAAACGCTGATTGAGTCAATCTTTCTGCGGGTATTAAATCGTCCTGCAACCAAGACTGAAAAACAGGCAGGCCTCCAATTAATTCAACAACAGATCCAGAGTGAACATCAGAAACTGAATGAACAACTTGCTGCTTACGAAAAGAGTCTACCTGCAAAAATTGTTCAACAAGAAAATCAGCGCATCAAAAATATTCAGGTTGCACAACAAAAAATTGCTGAGTTTTCGAAAGCAATTGCACCGCGCGAAGCCTGGTTAACTCAGGAAGCAAATGCACGAACAGCCAAACTGCAGGCTGGATTAGCCGCATATCAGACAGACACTACCAGCGAAGTTGGAGAAATGGGCTGCCGAAAGTTCGAAAGGCGCCCACTTGGGTGCCTCTGAAGCCGGAGAAGTTTACTTCGACGAATGAAGCAACTTTGGAATTACAGAAAGATCTGTCAATACTGGCTAAAGGTACCAATGGCAAAACGTGATTATCAAATTGTTGCAGCATACGCCTCTCAAAGGTGTTTCCGCGATCCGCCTTGAAGTATTAACGCATGATTCACTGCCAAAAAAGGGACCTGGTCGTGCTGCCGATGGTAATCTTGTCTTGAATGAATTTGAGGTATATGCAGCTCCTCAATCGAAACCAGAACAGAAAACAAAGTTAAAACTGTTCAATGCACAAGCCGATTTTAGCCAGGCGTCTTATAATGTGACATCAGCCATTGATGGGAAAGTAGCAGCTTCTGGCGATGGTTGGGCACTTTCACCTCAAATAGGCAAGCCACATAAAGCAAGTTTCGATATCCAGTCATAACTGCCTGTCGACGATCAGGGAATCGTCTTTACATTTGTGATGAAGCAGCAGTTTAGTAGTAATACGCATTCTATCGGTCGTTTCCGGCTTTCTATTACGAATAGGACAGGACCAACGATATTAGATAATCATCCGCAGGAGATACAGAAAATACTGGCTAAAAAAACAAAAGATCGAAATGCAGCCGAGAATAAGAAGCTACTCGACTATTACAGCAAAGCTGATCGTGAGTTACAACAACGGATAAATGCTGTTACTGCCAGCAAAAAACCACGATCGACTGATCCGAAACTGGTAGAATTACGAAATAACCTATTAGAGATGCAAAAAGTTCTTCCCGTCGATCGAAAGTTAACCCGTTTACGAAATGATGTGCTGTTAAGTACACAACAAGTGAAAAAGAATCGCTTGATTGCAGCCCAGGATTTAACCTGGGCATTAATCAACAGCCCTGCGTTTTTATTTAATCATTAGAATATGATGTCTGATTTGTTGAAGTAAGCGAATTGAAATAATACTGAAACTGGTCACTTACAGAATTGAGGAGATGTCCAAATGCTGATCATTCCCAGGTCAACCAGGCAAGGAAGTGTGTGAGTCCCGAGATAAAATATCACGACGCGATCTTCTGCGAGTCGGAGGATCTGGCATGATGGGTATGGGGCTGGGTTCCATGCTCCAGCTTCAGGAAGCGGCTGCCAAGAACAATGAAGGTGGGGGGCCAGGATGGGGAAAGGCAAAAAGTGTCATCCTGATCTTCCTGCAGGGCGGACCGAGTCATCTTGATCTGTGGGATCCCAAGGAGAATGTTCCCGATAACGTTCGCAGTGTATTTAAACCAATATCGACGAAGTTACCTGGTGTGCAATTTACAGAACTACTTCCCAACTCTGGCTCAGAATAACGACAAGTTCACAATGATCCGTTCCATGAGCTATACTCCCAAAGGGCTGTTCAATCATACAGCCGCCATCTACCAGATGTTAACCGGTTACACGACCGACAAGGTGAGCCCTTCCGGCCAACTGGAACCACCCAGTCCCAAGGACTTTCCCAACTTTGGTTCCAATATTATTCGATCTGCAGCCCCCACAAGTTTCCATGTTGCCGTTCGTGATGCTTCCGCGGCCACTGCAGGAGAGTAACGTGGTCGGGAAAGCCGGGACAGCCGGATTCCTGGGACGTGCCTACGATCCGTACTATCTCTATCCGCCGGGAGACGATATGGATATGAACAAGATGGACCGGATCAGCGTCGATGATCTGAAGTTGCGTCCGGATGTCTACACTTCCCGGTTGCAGCGTCGTGCCAGTCTGCGGGAAACAATCAACAAAGGAATGCCACAGCTAAATAAGGCTGTGGCTGATTATAAACTCGATAAATATTATTCGCGTGCTCTTGATCTTGTCATTTCCGGTCGTGCACGCGATGCATTTGCTCTCGAGCAGGAATCAGATACGGTCCGTGATCAATATGGTCGAAATACATTTGGACAAAGTTTATTGCTTGCACGCCGTCTGGTCGAAGCGGGAACGCGGGTTGTTGAAGTCGTTTGGCCGAAAGTTGCCAATTCCAATAACCATTCGTGGGATGTGCACACTGGACTGTCCAGTCGTCTTAAAAATCAATCGGCGCCTATGTTCGACCAGGGGTTAGCCAGCTTGATCTCTGATTTATACGACCGTGGCACTTTAGATGAGACTCTGGTTGTTGCCGTTGGTGAATTTGGACGAAGTCCACAGCGTGGTGTGAGTACATCAGGTAACTCGAACAGTGACGATGGCCGCGATCACTGGCCTTACTGCTATACATCGCTCATGGCGGGTGCCGGTCTCAAACGGGGTTATGTACACGGAGAATCCGATAAGACCGGTTCCAGTCCACGCAAAGATCCCGTTCATCCGCGTGAATTGTTAGCAACGATCTACCATTCGTTTGGAATCAATCCTGAAACGATCGTCTACAATCATCTGAACCAACCTCGAGAATTAGTAAAAGCACAGGCGGTTACGAAATTGATGGGATGATTCTCTATTGTGATAAAGTGAATAAGCCAACCATTCAATCTGAATGGTTGGCTTTTTTTGTTTCCGCAGTTTCAGTTATGCTCGTTTGAGTTCTGTTCTTTTGATAGCACATCTTGCATAGAGCCGGCATAGAGCCGGAGTACTACTTAAAATTCCTGACCGTACCTGCCCGGTTTAATCACATCAATTCTTTAACCCGATGACTCTGAGAGCGCTGTCGATGTGGAACGAGCGTGATGGTTCACATCGGTTTGATCTCTATCAATGGAAAATCAATGGGGTGACTGTAAAGCCGATAATAAAGAATGCCAGAGTCAACCAGCCGATCACAAGTCGCATTGTTCCCAGGGGAACTGTATCGTCAGCTGTGGGAGGGTGCCGGATCCCAAATATGATAAGCAGCAAAATGAGGAGTGAGTAACCATACTCCTGATTATAGACCATATAAAAGACTGCAGAAAGCACGAATAATCGAGCGACGAAGTTCGCCTTTTTACCAATCATGGTATAAAGAATATGACCACCATCAAGTTGGCCAATGGGCAGCAAATTCAAAGCCGTGATGAAAATGCCGACCCAACCGGCAAAAAACATGGGATTATTTATGACTTCCTGGTTTTCTGCAAGCGGCCCATGCACGATATAAATCATCCATTGCAGGATTAAAGGTTCACCAAAACTGACAGATCCAGGCTGTATCGAATCTGTTACTACTGTGGAATTGAGAGTACCCCAAAAGGCAAACGGGATGGCGAACACGAGGCCTGCGAGTGGGCCTGAAACTGCAATGTCAAACATCTGTTTGCGATTGGCTACACCCCCTTGTTGCAAGATAACAGCGCCCATGGTGCCAAACGGGCTGACAGGCATTGGAATGAAAAGTGGACGGGTCGCAGGAATATGATATCGTCTTGATTGCAGGTAGTGACCCATTTCATGCGAAAGCAAAATAAGCATCACAGGGCCTGCGTAATAAAATCCATCTGATAGAAACTGAGTCCAGCCGATAAACTGTATGTATTTGTATAAATAAACGAATTGATCGGGAGTTGGTAAAAAAGGTCTGTGACCATAACCACCCACAATAAACGTGCTCAAGCATGTCAGAATAAAAAGTATGAGCGGTAAATTACTGCGTACGGCGGGAGCATGAGGTGGCTGGGGGGGACGTCGAGGCACATAATCCTTGATTTCAGTTTGATAGTCGCTCGGTTGAACAATGATAACATTGTCTAATGGAGTCTGTGTTTTTTTTGCGTCAGACATAAGACCAAGTCTAAATACTGGAAAGTCGAAACTTAATATTTCCTGTTTTATACTGCAGAGTCAAGTATAGGAGAGTAGTAACTTACTTCGATTTTGGGAATTTTAGAACGGCAACACTGAATATGAAGACATTGAAACAGCCAAAATGTTGAGAATTAATACATGGTCAATACCAGATATCAGAATGTTTACTGTATTTTACTGTAGAGGTGCCTGACGAAGCATTCTGGCTGCTCTCAAAACGTAATCAATCCCACTATAGATGGTAATGAGAGCGGCAGACCAGATTGAAATATCACGGAGAAGCTGAAACCCGGGTGTATTAAACGGCGATTCAGGGCTCATTGACAACAGGCAGAGTACGACTGCCACACATTGGACTCCCATTTTGATTTTTCCACTCCAGCTGGCGGAAAAATCGCGTCCATGTTGTTCGAGAAAACCACGTAGACTGGTGATAAACATTTCCCGTCCGATGATAATCAATACAAACCAGGAATTAATTCCAGATTCAGGCCTGAGTTCCAGCAGAAAGATGAACGCACCACAGATGATAATTTTGTCAACAAAGGGGTCAAGGATACGCCCCAGTGTAGTGACTTGATTATACTTTCGAGCGAAATAGCCATCGAGAAAATCTGTTGCCGCGGCGATAATAAAGATTGCTGCAGACATTTTCCACCAACCTTCGAGATAGATCATCACAAAGAGAACCAATGACAGCACCAGACGTATGATGGTGATCATATTAGGTAAATTCCAGACTTCTGGTCCTAATAACTCAGTACCAGAACTGGACTTCTCGGAATGAGTTTCCGAATGTGGATTCATGCAACGCTAAACTTTTGAAAGAGAATGGGATACAGTTAAAAACAACTGATTCACGAATGATAGAATCACTTCCTGATTTTCTCGTCGCTTTATTATAAGTATGTCACTTAGTTTATCGACTTGCTCAAGAATTTTACAGGTCCGCCGATTTGCTTTTATGGGGATTCAGAAACAGATTTATTAATCGGCAGTTCAAAAGCGACTAATTTGGTGTTAGTTCGTGCATAAATCCGCGTTTCTGCATACGCGGGATGTGCCCATGTCTCTCCTATCAGTTTGGTACGTGCCAATTCCCTGTACCCGGAGGGTGTTAACTCAGCCAGAATAAAATCACCATCAGAATTAAGTATAAGCGATTGTGCTGACTGATTGAGCCAGATTAGAGTCGCTTGAGGGTTTCTGCTGTTACTGGGAGTCATTTTGTTACCATCATCCCAGACTTTTTTTCCCGTCTCATATTCAAAACAGGTTAAACCGAATTGTTTGTCCAGCACATAACCATAGCCATCGCGGTAAAGGGGTTGTGACATCAAACCACGTAACTTGCGACGATCCTCCCACTTTAACTTAGCCTCATCAGGCTGATTGCCAAGCTGGATCGCCTTCGATCCCTCCCAATAGCCGGTAACAAAAACCTGTCCTGCCTGTTCAATAGGACTTGCGATAGCAACACCATAAGTCACTTTATAGGGGATTGACCAGAAGTGCTTGCCTGTCTGCGGATTGACGCTGTGAATATGATTGGGAGACCAGACGATCAACTGATTTTTATCTTGATGACTGATTAAAAGTGGCGTAGCATAGCCGGCCTGATCAGACAGCGATCGCCAGAGCTCTTTCCCTGTCTTACGATCCAGGGAAACAATTGCAGTCCCCTGCTTTTCCCCACCGGGCATCAGAATGACCTGATCACCAATGACGTATGGCGCTGCTGCATAACCCCATTGAGGAACTTTTCCCCCAAACGTTTTGACGAGCTCTGTTTTCCAGACAACGCTGCCGGTTTGAGCAGAAAGGCAGTACACATCGCCCATGGTTCCCAAAGTATAAACCAGTCCATCAACAACAGTTGGAGCAGCCCGGGGCCCATTTCCATACTCAAGTTTATTGTATTCACAGGGATAAGTATGCGTCCAGATATTCTGTCCTGTGAGGGCATCGTAACATAATACCCGCTCCTCATTTTTGCGGCGGATTTGGTGACTGTGAATGCCTTCTGCTTTTTTTTGTTCTGCAGCAGAGTCTGCCGGACGATCCATTAGATAGAGTCGTCTCTGGGAGACGCTGATCCCACCATAACCGCCGCCAATTTCATGTTCCCACAATTTCTTGAAACCATTTTCCGGCCAGGTCGTTTTAATGGAGGGACCGTTCCAGGTTCCATCACCCCGTGGGCCACGCCATTGCGGCCATTCATCATATTGCAAATCGATCTTTCGAGAGACTTCAGCTGATTGATCGCTTTGCGCGATGGCGGAATCCATGGTCAATGCAAATGTGAGAAGAATGAGTAAGTAGCGCATCATGGTCTCGTTTGAGGCAGGAAGAACAGCGGGCGGGACGGTTCTTGTATTTATTCGAACCTTGATTTCTATCATTTTATGCTGCTGAACCGTAAGGAGTCCAGTGGATATTAATACAATCAGAAAAAGAACGATCAATTTTAATCATCAGATTGAAGTGGACTCTTACGAAGCACAAATCAGTATGATCAATCATGATTCACTGTCGATTACGTCATTACCGATTCGGAAAAGTGGCTGGGAATCGAAACCGGGTCAATAAAGGTTTGGAACCACATTTCCAGAACGAGTAAAGACCACAGACGGGCGCTGTGATCCCATTGCAGATTCTGATGTTCATTGATCAGTTGTTCCACTGCAGCAGGATTGAAAATCTGACGATCTGTGGCGCGTTGATCGAGTAATACATCAAACAAAAGCGGTTTTAACTCATTGCGAAACCAGGAATTGAGTGGAACTCCAAACCCCATTTTTTTGCGTGTTTGAATCGATTCTGGTAACAGATCAGAAAATGTATCAGTCAGAATATGTTTTCCCCGGCCTTTTTTCATCTTCAGGTTCAGAGGCATCGCGGCGGCAAGTTCCGCAACACGATGATCCAGAAACGGACTGCGGCACTCCAGACTGTGCGCCATACTGGCGATGTCGACTTTTGTCAAAATATCACAAGGCAGGTAGCTCAGTACGTCAGTCGCCGTAGTACGTGTAACAAAATCACGATCGGGGCAAAGCTGATATGCTTCAAGTAAGAACTGATCGGAATCGAATGTTCCCAGTTGCTCCCTGAATTCAGGCGAATACATTTCATAGCGTCGATCGGTATCAAATATTCCAACCCATTTCAGATAGCGACGTTCAGGTGGAACTGCCAGGCCTGCAAGAAACCGCTTGACGCGCCGCCGAAACGATTTTTGTTCTACAGATGCGGGAATTTTTTGCCACACTGAAGCTGTCATCATTTTTTTGACTATGGCAGGCAGGCGATCAAACCATTGGGCGAGTGAAACTGCGCGATAGCGATCATATCCGGCAAAGAGTTCGTCGCCTCCATCTCCTGATAATGCAACTGTGACTTCCTGACGTGTCACCTGAGATAAATACATGGTGGGAATGGCACTGCTGTCTGCAAAGGGTTCATCATAATGCCAGGCCAGCCGCGGGAGCATTTCCAGAGCCTCTGGTTCGACGACATATTCATGATGTTCGGTTCCTAACAAGCGGGCCGCCTCACGCGCATAGATTCGTTCGTCGAATTGTTTTACAGGAAAGCCGATGGAGAATGTATGTACGGGTCGCTCGGACATGCTCTGCATTAACCCGGCTATGATAGTTGAATCAATGCCTCCCGAGAGAAAAGCCCCTAGAGGAACATCACTGCGCATGCGAATTTCGACAGACTCCGTCAATGTACTTCGCAGAGCCTCTGACCATTCTTGTTGTGTTTGAAACGGGAACTGTGAATTGGACTCTGGATTTTGATAAGGGGGCGTCCAATATCGTTCGACGGTTAATTTTCCCTGCTCGTAGACAGCACGATGTGCCGGGGGGAGTTTTCGATATCCTTTGAGAATCGACCAGGGGTGAGGCACGTACTGATAAGCGAGGAAGAGGTCGATTGCATGGGGATCGACGGTTCGACTTGCACCAGGTAGTTGTAATAATGATTTCAGTTCGCTGGCGAAGCTGAGACTGCCTGCCTGTTCCTGGTAAAACAATGGCTTCTGTCCGATGCGATCGCGTGCCAGAAAGAGGCGCTGACGGCGTTCATCCCAAATGGCAAATGCGAACATTCCCCGCAGGCGTTCTACGCAAGAGGTCCCCTGCTCTTCATACAGGTGGACGATGACTTCGGTATCGGTTTCGGTACGGAACTGGTGTCCTTGTTGAATCAGTTCTTTTCTGAGTTCCTGATAGTTGTAAATTTCACCATTGAATACGATCCAGATGGATCCATCTTCATTTGACAGTGGCTGATGGCCGGTTCCTAAATCGATGATTGAGAGTCGTCGATGTCCTAAAGCAGCTCCGATTTCTGATACTGAATTTAAATCAGCTAAGCAACTCTCTTCAGTGAACAGGAACGATTTACGGGGAATATCAGAATGATATCCGCCAGCATCATCAGGACCACGATGTTCAAGCACATCAGTCATGCGTCGCAGCACATCCGGAGATATATGCTTTTCCCGCGTCATCCACGAGATTCCAGTGATTCCACACATAAAATAATTCTAAGTTCAGAGAGGAGAAAAGAGTGGTAATGATGAATCGATGACTTCACGATAAAGCGTCGCGTACTCATTAACCATTTTATCGACATTAAATTCTTCTTGCATCTTTTTTTGAGATGCAGCCTTCATTTCTGCAGCCAGTTGCGTGTCAGCGAGAATGCGTTCCGCATATTGAGCAAATCCCGTGCAATCACCGACGGCTGATAAAAAACCCGTTTTTCCATGGACTACCAGTTCCCGGTTCGGTGGAATATCACTGGCGACAACGGGAATACCAAACGTCATGGCCTCCATGATACTGTTTGACTGACCTTCAAAATCACTGGCAAGCATGAATACGTTGAACAAGGGGAATAATTGTTTGACATCCGTACGGTGTCCTAAAAAGCGAACATGGGAAGCCATCGTATATTGCTGTGCCAGTTGTTCGAGTTTTTCACGTTCGGGGCCATCCCCGATCACGAGCAGAACGATATTTTCATTCATCTGACGTAACAGTTGAACGGCCCACAGCAGGTCACCAATCCGTTTTTGTCTGGCCAGCCGACCGACAAAAGCAACCAGCTGTGTGTTTGCAGGCAGGTCCAGTTCCTGGAATAGTTGACTTCGAATTGTTTCTGATACGGTGGAATCCGCAGTAGGAATACCATTGCAGACAACACGCAGTATCGATTCGGGAACTCCTTTCTCACGGTAATAATCAACGACAGCTTGTGAATTACCAACCAGTAATGAAGTTTGAGGGAGTAATTTGCGATCGACGCTGTGTTGCCAGTTACTTTTCCAGGAGTCAACACAGCGTTCAGAAACAATCACTTTGGGACGTTTTTGTGAAGGATTTAAGCGTTTGACTACCATTCTTCCATAGGAGTTCGCAGCAAACAGCCATGTATGCAGGATGTCGGGTTGTTGTTGCTGTAATGTTTTTTTCAGTTCACGATAAGCAAACGGATCGAATTTGAACCGCTTATTTAAAATTGTTACGGGAATCTGATTTTCTTTGAGTACAGTTTCGTACGGGCCACCTCGTGTAAGAGCGATAACCTGTACATCAAATTCATCGCGTGGTAAGGAGCATGCAAGCAATGTCAATTGTTTTTCTGCGCCAGATTGATCCAGAGTGGGAATGAGAAGGCTGACTTTTATCACAATGGGATGATTCACAATCGTTGCTGGGATTTGTTTTCGAGTTCGCTCTTTGACCAGAGCCTGTCGTATTTTATACTGTCTGGAGTATTTATTACTGAAATAAAAAGATCAAGATCTGATTTTAGTCAATAATTAACCTGTATCATAGATTGAGAACCAATGATCGTACAGTTTGGATCTGCCCGTATTGAATTAGTTCTGGGAGATATTACAACTCAAAAAATTGATATCATTGTGAATGCCGCCAATTCGTTATTAGCCGGAGGGGGAGGCGTTGATGGAGCTATTCATGATGCAGCCGGTCCTGAAATAATGGAAGAACTAAAGCGACGGTACCCCGCTGGTTGTCCTGCAGGAAGTGCAGTCCCCACTTCAGCTGGGCATCTTTCAGCCCAATACATTTTTCATGCTGTTGGTCCTGTCTGGCAGGGAGGTGGAAAAAAAGAAAGCGTATTATTAGAATCAGCTTACCAGGCGTGTCTGTCGTTAGCCGAAAAACTTCAAAATGAATCACTGGCTTTCCCGTCGATCAGTACCGGAACTTATCAGTATCCTGTCGACCTGGCGGCTGAAGTGGCATTACGAACTGTTGCGAAGAAGCTCGAAACATCAAACCAGTTGAAACTGGTCCGGTTTGTTTTGTTTGATCAGGGGACATTTGGCGGTTATGCACGCGTCCTGGAAACGATGCTGATCTGATTCTACCGTACCTCGCGAAGGTCTTTTTATTGCAATGAACTGGGAGTAACTGATAACGGATCAGTTAAATCCATCGCGAGATCTGGTTTCCTGGTAAAAGAATCTCCAATTTTTACTGATTCTGTGCAGACTTTCATGCTCTACCGCATAGAATGACGGTGCACCTGAAGATAGTTTTAACTGACCTCTAATCATGTTGGATTTATTAATGAATTTCTGGAATTTCACGTGGTCGCTAACCCTCATTCTGACGTCTGTATTTTTGATCGGACAACACCTCAACGCTGAAGAACCCAAAAAAGAGAAACCGCAAAGCAATGAAAACGTAGCCGACAGCTCAAAATCAAAAGCGAAAAAGGCTGCGAATGACCTGGTACCGCTTAATAAACAGAAGACCGTTTTACTGGATCTGGAAGGTAAGCGGCTGTTGTTAATGACAAAGGTCTGTCTGCAGGAGGGGGTACTGGAAATGTTGTGTTGTAAAACGCAGACAAAAGAACACGAATCGATACTCGCCATCGATTCGCAGGCAACAGCCATTCATGCTGGTTTGCTTGCAATTGGTGCCAAAGTGGGATCACCGGTGAGATATACTCCCAAATATCAACCGCCACGGGGACAAAAGCTGGATATCTATCTCCAATGGAAGGATCAGCAGGGCAAATTACACAGAGAGCCAGCCCAGAATTGGGTCCGGACAGCGACCAATCGCTATTTCTCTGCGAAGCTGGATCAGCTTCCTGAAGGATTTATCATCGATAAAAAAAGCGAATTACGGTATGACGCAAAATATAAAGAACTGATCTGGTTTGGCCAGATGTCTGTGAAAATACGGGATGACTTTCTTTCCAAATCAAAAGAGAAACAATTTCAGGCAGCGATAAATAAATTTTATGACGAAAGTCAGCCTCATATAATGAAAGCAGGCTGGATCTTCACTGGCAGCGGTTTTTCAAAGGATGAAGTGACCGGAAAAAAATATTACCATGCAGAAAGTGGTGATTTGATTTGTGTGGCAAACTTTCCCACGGCCATCGTCGATATTAATATTCCAAGTTCATCACAAGGGGAAGGTAACCTTTTGTTTGAAGCCAATCAGAAAAAAATTCCACCACGAGGTACGCCCGTCACAATTGAACTGTTTCTGGCAAAAAACAAGTCAAGTGATTAATGCAAATGCCTTCTTCATTGCGGTCGCGGTTGCAGCGACTGCTTTCTCTGCAGGCATTTTTCGAAGTGCTGCATTGAATGGTTCAGCTCGAACAGGGCCATCATACCCCAGCTCGTTAAGCGTATTCATAAAAGTAGACAGGTCAATCACACCCGTTGCCATTGGCAATTCACGTTGCTGATCGATCTGCTCGTCTACTTTTCGACCCCGTGGCGCATCATTCAAATCTACGGCAACGATATCGGTATTTGTTAAAGTGAGTAAATCATCTTTGGTTTCATGTGCAGTATACCAGTGCCAGCTGTCCATGATCAGTCCCACGCCTTTCACATTAATTTCTGCTATCAGTTCTTTCGTTTCAGGTAGACTGTGAATAAAAGGATATTTTTGACTTGTCCAAAGAGTTTTGGGGCCGACATATTCGAGACCAAAACGCAGGCCATGATCTGATAAAATCTGGGCGATTGCTTTTAACCGACGTACATGCCTCTGAAAATTCATACGGTAGGTTTGTTCTGCATGAGTCGGCATCAACCAGGTTCCTGTCCGTGTCACTCCAGCTCGTTGAAGTGCAAGAGCAAAAGCGGGAAGCGATTCCAGCCCCTGTTTGAAGAGGGATTCATCCTTACGAAAATCAACAGGTATACCTGCAGCACTGAATACCAGATTTTTGCTCTGCATTTTCGATTTCAGGTCGGACAAATGACTGTCAGACAGACGTTTCAAAAAGCTTGCCTGTGGGACAACAGCTTCAAATCCATATTTTACGGCATAATCAATTGCCTGATTTTGGTCGGCCTTAACGCCAATCCGACCACAGGAGAGGTCCCGTTTCATCAGCCGTGGTTGAGAGGGAGCTGAACAGGCAAATTTAGAAATGGAACCCGCTACGAAGGCCGTTGTTCCATATTTGATAAATGAACGCCGATGTAAGGACATTGTTGCATCCCCTTTTATTTTGATTCAGAAAATTGCAAACACGAAATGAAAGCATGTTGATGCGTTGAATGAAACAAATTGGACCAGGTTTCTTAAGTGATTATATGTAAAAGCTTTACAAATAAGAATGCAGTACCGGAATTTTCAAGGTGGGTACGGAATTCGGAATTCAAATTTGAAATAAAAGAGTTTTGCGAAATGTGGCAATCTAGGTTGAGAATTCGGGTTTCATCTAATCTGAACCCATTGCGAATTGGGAAGTGATCTGATTTCAAAGCAGCATCAATTTCTCTCATACCAAGATGCTGTAAATGACGAATTTTTAGGCATAGCCATCCCGGTTTTATTTGGAAAAAATGTTCAGTCGTGAGGCAGAATACGACTCCGGTTTTGGATGGATCTGAAACAGGTAGTCAGCATTTCATATTCAGTTGACTGCAAATTCGGGAATGATCAATTATCGATAACGCCCTTTTCAGATTGATCAAAGCAAAGAAGCCTTATGGAAATTAATATCGATCAGAGACACGACAGGATCACCGTGTTCTGGCCACATCATATCACAACGACGGGCAAGCCCGGTTTACGTCTTTTCATGGATGAACGGATCCTCTTACGAGGATTGATTTCGGACAAGACGGTGCCTTGCATTTTCTTATTGCAAAGGAACGGTACCGCATGATGCGCATGCTAAAATTCAGATCAGAGCACCATTTTTCAAATATGTTGGCATCAGCCATCTTTTCAGCTGCAATTGGGATCCTCTATTTCAGTTACGACCCCTCACCTGCAGACGCTGATCCGAACGACATGGCGATTGCTGCTGTGAAGCCTGTTGCGATTCCAGTGATTGCCTATAAACCAACGAATGTGACGGAACCGGGATCGCCAGCCACTTCGAGTGAAAAAAACGAGAAGCCTCAGCAAAATGGGACTTTGAATGGTCGCATGGCATTATTGATGAATATGTTGTTGCTGGAAAAGGGGTGTCATTATCTGGATACGATTCCGGACTACACTGCGACTTTTTCAAAACAGGAATTTGTCAGTGGTGAATTGTCAGAAAATCAGGTCATTAATTTGAAATGTCGTCACAAACCGTTCAGTGTGTATATGAAATGGGTTGTCGGAGATAAAGGTCAGGAATTGTTGTATGTCAATGGTGAAAACGAAGACAAGATGCTGGTAAAAATGGGTGGATTGAAAGGACGTCTGGTTCCCACGCTGAAACTGGATCCTCATGGTTCACTGGCCATGAAAGAGTCCCGTTATCCCATCACCAAAGCTGGTATTAAAGCACTTGCTGAAACAATCATCGATTATCGAAAAAAAGATCTTGATGAAAACCTGAATACTCAATGTATCATGTTGCCCAATCAGAAGTTTGATGGCAAAGACTGCTACTGTTTCATTGCTCATTTTGCAAACGCAAACGAATCAGAAACGTATCGCAAGTCAATCATTTATATTGATAATAAAACATGCCTGCCAATTTTTGTTCAAGGATTTGGCTGGCCTCAAGATGGACTGGCGTCTGCTTCACCGGAAGAACTGGACAAGAAAACGATGATCGAATCTTATTCGTTCACGGATATCAATATGAAGTCTGAACTGGCAACTGCTGAATTCAGCAAGGCCAACAAAAATTATCGCTTTCGTAGATAATCAAAAGCGTTTTTAATAAATGATATCAGCGAAAATCGCCTGTCTCGAACTTATTAAAGTTTGAGATGGGCGATTGCTTCTTCCGGAGACATGATATAGCTCAAGTAAAAGGGCCCAAATTCAGCATACTTGGCAGAGGCTTTATCAAATCGCATCGTATAAACGATTTCCTTAATCGGTTCTGGTGCCCTGCCCCATAAAGTGACACCCCATTCCCAGTCATCAAATCCCGTTGATGCTGTAATCACCTGCACAACACGACCAGCGAATTTCATCCCACTGGTACCATGCTCAGCCATCATGCTGTACCGGTTACTGAACTGTTCCATATACCAGTTCGCCCCGGGGACACGTGACTTATTCATTGGATAAAAAGTGCAGACCGGAAAATCAGGGAACTCCGGGTAGACACGTTGCTGATTCATGGCAGGCAAACGATCTTTGTAGGCTTTGACTCTCGCCTGAAATGCGGGACTTTCAGGGTCTTTACCTTCCTGCTTTAATTTATCAGTAAATTGGTCCAGAGTAGGAACGTATTCCGATATTTCTGTAATGGAAACAAAAGAATAGACAGGAATCAACGCTGGTCCAAGTCCACAGTCACGAATGGCCTGTTTAATGCCGTCAATTTTGAGTGGGTCCGGATCCATCACCAGAACCTGGAGATCAGCTTTATGACCGGAAACGATGGATGTTTGAATCCGGATCGGTGCATCTTCACGCTCTGGATTGAGTAGAGTCAGAAGTGCTTCGCGACCTGCTGCACGGGTGGACTGATCAATCTGTTGCAATTGGCCAGGATCGACACGGTAATACATATGCAGACAATGCCACCCCTCCGTCATGTTGGGTGTCGGATCAGGAAGTGGGGCAGAAGTATGAGGAGGACGATTCACGTCAGATTACCTTATTATGAGAATTCTGTAAGTCTTAAATGTTGAAACTCAACTCATGCAAACCAGATGCCGGATCGTTTGCATGACTACGATTATAGCCGGGAATGAGAAATGAGCAATCGTTGCAGTGTTGTTCAATATTCACCAGCCCCCCTCTTCTCTTGTTATTTTCTCTTAATCTGCAGGCGGTTTTTATCCCATCCCAGCTGCTGACTGACTTTCGAAGGGTAATTCCAGTCGTCATGTTTCGCCACATGACTCAATTTAACACGACTGCGAGTGGCAGCCATCGCAACGGCCTGAGGAAGGTCAAGGAATCGCAATACATTGAGGAGGGCGGGCCCCGATTGATGGGAAACGGGAAGACCTCGCAGATCAATTTCGCTGATTCCCGATTCAAAGAGTGATGCGTACAGACAGAGTACGCCGGAATCCCCTGTTGCCTGAAGTCTTAACTTTGCATTCGCAAAATCGGGTTGCGATTTTAATACTTGAATGGCGCGGCGGACATCCCACACCTGCATTCCTTCCAGGGATTGGCCTAACAGATAAAATCGACGACGGATCTGAACCTGTTTACGTTTGTCCGGATTCCAGGAATTCAATCCGACACCACGAGGTGCAACAAACGCAAATACCGATTTCTGATTCAACACCTTTGTTCGAATTTGCTGGTAAATTTTTGTCACATCTTCCTTAACAGGGCTTGAAGGTAACAATTTCGGGAACAGAGGTGACAGAGCCGTTGAAATCGTCTCCCACTCCCGTTGATCCAAAACATTCAGGGTAATTTGTTCGATTGGCTGTGAACTACTGTTCTCAGGGAGCAATATGAAGAGTTTTAAAGGAACATGTTTCTGACTTTCAAACGAAATGGTTTTAAGAGTCAGGCCATCTTTGGTACTCGTCTCAACTTGGGATTCAACCTGCTTGTGTTGTTGAGGCCAGGCACGAAACGACTTTTGCATGAGTTGTTTTTTCCATTTTGCAGTCTGTTGTTCCCATTGTTGCGTGTCTTCTGGAATCGCAGGCATTCTGGATGCCTGCTTCACAAATGTTTCCTGGATCTTTGCATTATTCTGATCTTGAGGCAGTTTCTGGAAACCTTTAATTCTTCGGGCGTGTGAAATTTCGTCGCTGCCATTTCGATCAACGAATCATCGCCTTTCAGGAAATGGTTAAACCAACGGAAGGCATGGATCCGTAGTTCTTGAGTGTCCTTGTGCGGCCCTTCTGTAATCTGCAGGCCCAGGTTTTCAGGGACTCCATACAAATTATAGATTTTCATTGTGTTGCGGTAGACATCAACAACACCGTCGAGTGGAAAGATGCTGTCCTTGTCTGTATTGGATATCAACAAGGGACGCGGTGCGACTAATGCGGCGACTTGAGCGTAATCCCACTGATAGGTATTGACAATAAACATACAGTCGCAATGCCCTTCGACGACTCCGTCGATGACATGATTTTTGAGGCTGGTAATTCCAGCGACCGGTACAGCGGCTTTGATGCGTTCATCCAGAGCGGCAATCCACCAGCTGTAGGCTCCTCCACCGGAGCGACCGGTGACACCAAGTTTTTCGCCATCAACCTCAGGACGCGATTGCAGATAATCCAAAGCACGAATGCAGTTCCAGGCTTCCACCCCCGCTGGCGTATATCCACGCGAAAGCCACCACCACATGCCTTCTCTGTAGGTTCCATGGTGCAGACCTTCAATTTCTCCCAGTTGTAAAGTGTCAATTGTCAGGCAAACATACCCATTTCGTGCGAACCACTCGCCATGATGCTGGTAATACACCTTATTGCCGTAAATGATGCCATTTTTCTTGACGCCGCCATGACCGCAGACATACAGAATTGCAGGTAGTTTTTTATCTTGTTTGAGCGGGCGATAGAGATTTCCAGTGACATATAATCCAGGTCGAGATTGAAATGTGAGGTTCTCGACAATGAATCCTTTACTGGTAATCGTATTCGTAATTTCCGGTTTGAGATCGGTTTTGGGTGGTAAGGGAGAAAGTCCGAGCATTTCAAAAAGCTGTTTACGATAAGTGACTCGTTTCTTTTTCCAGATCTCCAAATCAGTGATATTTTTCAAGCTTTGATCGGCTAACCGCTGAGTCTGATAGCGGAAATAGTCACTCAATTGTTGATCTGCTGGAGTCGTACCTATGGTCTTGCGGCGGTTTTGTACCGGATTTGCTGCAAGTGCCGGAAGGACCTGAGACAAGAGTCCGACTAATGTCAGGAAGAAAAAGATTCGCGGGAATCGTTTCTGAGTCATCGTAAACCTAACGTATTCAGAGGTGGGATTCAGTGGAGATTGTGATTCATCGACAAGCTGAGCCTATTGTATCAGATCGATTTCCGGGTGTCAGCAGATGAGATACGAATCTGTGAACCTTCAGTTAAGTTTCGATATCGATGTTTTCCCGGGAACTAAAATTCTCTGCTTAAATAGAGAAAATGATCTCACTTCGCGAACCAATACCGGCATGAATTCGTCTTCAGGGTATCGTATTCACTTATTTTACAGAGTCAGAACCAGTTTTTAAGAAGTGAAATTTACCCAGTTCGAGAATCGGAAATGAAGAGAACTCAAATGTCGAGAAATGCGAAAAAGCTGCAGTTGATCCTCAATAAATGGCTGGAGAGAGATCTTACCGATGAAGCGAGCAAAGGCAAGTTAGCGCCCGTTTTTCTGATGGATGAACTGGTCGGTGATGTCATTGAAGTCCTGAATGCAGGTCGGTTGCCGATTTTATTTGGAAGTTCAGGAGTTGGAAAATCTTCGGTCGTTTACAAGCTGGTCACCTTGTCAGTCGCAGGTAAAGGTCCCGCTGCGTTTGAAAATGCGCGCGTATTGAAACTTTCATTCAGACGAGCCATGGCAAGCTTGAAAAAAGATCATCAGTTGCGTGGGGAATTTCAGAAGCTGTTGGATGCACTCCTGGAAACGGATGAGTTAATCATTCCTTTCTTCAGTGACCTGGAAATAATGAACGATTACTCTCTGCAACCTTTGCTGCAGGCCTTTGCCTATCAGACGGAACGTCCATTCCTCGCTGAGGGGAGTCGTGTCAGTGTTGAAGCGATGTTTGAAAACTGCCCTGAAATGGAAAGTCATTTTGTTGCTTTGAAAGTTGATGAACCGGATCTGTCGACAGCGCGAAAGATTGTCAGTCTCTGGTCCGAAAATGAATACCAGACAGAGGCTGTGAGAATCACGGATTCCGCACAGGAAGAAGCATTATTGTTAACACATCGCTTTCTGTCTCGTTTATTAATGCCGCGTAAGGTACTGGATCTGTTGAAACAGGTAAAAGCCGTTCGCAGCGACAGTCATTCTGTGAATGAGGCCGATGTGATCGGACGTTTTCATCGAATGCATAAGGTTCCACTGTCGTTGATCGATCCTGATGTTTCATTGAATTTGAATGAGGTTCGTGATGAGTTCTCTTCTGTTGTTTTAGGTCAGGAGCTGGCAGTAGAGGCAGTCGTGCGTATGATCGGGCTTATTAAAGCCGGGCTGAGCGATGTGCGGCGTCCTCTGGGAGCATTTCTGTTCGCAGGGCCAACGGGAGTTGGTAAAACACACATTGCACAGAAGCTGTCTCAGTATCTTTTGGGACGTTCTGACAGCATGGTCCGTTTGAATATGGCTGATTATCAAAACAACTGTGCTGCGAATACCTTATTTGGCGATCCCGAAGAATACAGCCTGTCAAAAAAACAGGGGTTACTGACACAGCGTTTGCAGGGACAGTCATTTACAGTCTTGTTGCTGGACGAATTCGAGAAATGTTCTTCACAAGTACTGGACCGTTTTATGCAACTGGTAGATGAAGGCTGTTTCATTAATGGAACAGGTGAATCGGTTTCCTGCCGTTCGACAGTGATCATTGCAACGACAAATGCCGGAGCAGAATTGTACCGCAGAAATCTGATTGGTTTTTCGGAAGGTTTTTCCTCCAGACAGGAAGTGGAACAGGCAGTCCATCGTCGTCTGGTGGAATATTTCCGGTTTGAATTTTTGAATCGCTTCGATGAAATAGTGTATTTTCATTCATTGAATGCCGACGATATTCGTTCGATTGCGGCATGTGAATTGAAACTGCTGCAGGATCGGATTGGATTGAAACGAAACCAGCTGAAGATTCAACCAGATCGGGCTATTCTCGACTGGTTGGCTTCGAAAGGTTATGACCCCTGTTTTGGAGCACGTTTTTTACGACGTACCATTGAACGTTTTGTGACACCGGTGATTGCCGATGCCATCAATGCGTTTGCTCCGGAAAAAGGGGCAACTTTATATTTAACTTTCGAGGATAAACGAGTTGTCGTTCGCTTTGAACGGAAGCAGGAATCCGCTGCAGAGACCTGTATGACTTCGACTGTTGCCGGTGATCAAATCAGCGAGAAATCGCTCACACATCGAAAAAAGCGATCAACAACGGCAGTTTAATCTGACGTTCGTTTCATCTGGTAGAAAACCGGCAAGTCATGCCGTTTTGCGTGGCTTGTCGGTTTTTATATTTAAATATGATCGCAGTTGAATCAACATTAATACCCATTGGGATGTTGTTGAAACCAGTTCCAGGCCGTTTGAATAATTTCTTCCAGAGTTGAGTATTTCGGAGACCAGTTCAACTCGCTACAAATTTTTTCATTCGATGCTGACAAGATGGGGGGATCTCCAGGGCGGCGCGGAGAATATTCAATCGGGATTTCACAGCCGGTTACTTTTTCTGATGTTCGTACGACATCCATAACCGAATAGCCGTGACCAAGTCCGATATTATAAAAACGACCCATATCTGGTTTTGAAGCGCGTTTAAAGCCAGTAGATGGGCAGAGCAGATATCTTCCACGTGAATATAGTCGCGGATACAGGTTCCATCATGTAGTCGGATAATCATTCCCCAGTACTGTCATCTGCGATTGTTGTCCCGAGGGCGGTATTCAGGCAGTTCGGAATCAGATGTGTTTCCGGACTGTGGTCTTCGCCAAGAGAACCATCTTTCGAGCAACCTGCAACGTTGAAGTAACGCAAACCGATAAAACCGAAGTTCGGGTAACTGCTGGGCACAGTCTTTCAGAATCTGTTCGACAAACAGTTTGACCAGCCATAAGGGTTGATGGGGCGTTGAGGGCTATGCTTCTGTTATGGGAATTGATCCGGAATACCGTAGGTTGCACAGGACGAACTGAAAACAAGCTGACTGACACGTGCCTGACGCATGGCCCGTAACAGCGAGAGCGTACCTGCAGTATTGTTGGTATAATAGGGCAAATGATCCGCAACCGATTCCCCAACATAGGCCAGGGCTGCAAAATGGATGACCTTTTCAATCCGCTGGGATTTCATGATTTCGGTGAGTGGCTCGGTCTCCAGCAGATCGAACTGAAAGAAAGAGGCTTCAGCAGGGACTGCTGCACGATGTCCCCGTGATAGATTGTCTATCACGCAGACTTTTTTGCCGGACTGAATTAACTGCCGGACACAATGCGAGCCAATATAGCCGGCACCGCCGGTCACCAGGATGGTCATGAAACTCTGCTTAAAATAAGGAAAGATCGACTTTGTTTGATGTTTTACACTGCCAGCCAGACACGGTACGATAAAAGCAGTCTTTCAGCGACTGGCAGAACCAGTTGAATGACTGTAGTCATACCTTAGCTTTTCTTTCTTCATCGGTAAATCAGATGTCACAAAATACTCCGAATTCAGAGTCACATGAACCCGAAACCATTCCTCTGCAGAAAACTGCTCCCGAAACAGAGTCTGTCACACCACCGGCGATTCCTCCTGAAACCGCTGAAAAAGAACAGCAGGAACAGAAGCAGGGAAAAACACCTCCGGTCAGTCAGCGTCTGACGTCTCTGGATGCGTACCGTGGATTTGTCATGCTGGCGATGGCCTCAGGAGGGCTCGCCATCGCCAGTGTGGTGCGAAATTCACCTGAAATTCTGCACCAGTATAACGGCACCCAGTGGGAGAGCTCGTGGAAGTATCTCTGGCAGACCCTCTCCTACCAGTTAAGTCATGTGGAGTGGACCGGTGCCGGTTTCTGGGACCTGATTCAGCCGTCCTTCATGTTCATGGTTGGCGTTTCGATGCCCTTCTCGGTACGCAAACGCAAGCAGAAAGGAGATTCCACGTTCCGGATCTGGATGCACGCGATCTTTCGTGCCGTGCTGCTGGTGGCACTGGGGGTCTTTCTCTCGTCACAATCCGGCCCGCAGACGAATTTCACGTTTGCGAATGTCTTATGTCAGATCGGCCTGGGTTACCTGGTGGTCTTCTTTTATGTGAACCGGTCGTTTGTGACGCAGATGATTGGCGTCGTCACCATTCTGGGCGGCTACTGGTTCTTTTTCTATCAATACATGCCTCCCGAGGCAGAGTTGACTGCCGTCAAGAACCTACCTGAAGGAAGTCAAACATATGGACGAATCGGAGTGGTCACAGTTTTCCGGCATTGGAGAACCGTGGAATAAACACACAAATGCGGCTGCTTCTGTAGATCGTCAGTTGCTGAACCAGTTCCCCCGCTACGAAGAGCCCTATCAGGAGCAGAAGTTCTGGGTAAACCACGGCGGATATCAGACGCTCAATTTTATTCCGTCCATCGCGACCATGTTGTTTGGCCTGATGGCCGGACAACTGCTGATGTCCAACCGCCTGGATAAAATGAAAGTGAAATGGCTGCTGCAGGCGGGCTTAATCTGTTTCGTGATATCGATGTTGCTGGATACTTCAATCTGGCCGGTGAATATCGCAATGGGAGTGGCATCTGGTCACCGATTGTCAAACGGATCTGGTCTCCGGGCTGGGCCATTTTCAGCGCCGGCTGGGCCTTCTGGTTCCTGGCGGTATTCTACTGGATTATCGACGTCAAAGGTTATAAAAAGTGGGCCTTCCCCTTTGTGGTGGTCGGCATGAATTCGATTGCCATGTACATTATGGCGCAGTTGATCCGTCCCTGGATTCAAAAGTCGCTCGAGATGCATCTGACCACGGTCGATAAAATGACCGGCTGGTCTGTGGCCGGTTCACTGTTCAGCTCTGATTGTCCCTACGCCCCGATCGCTGTATCTGCGACGGTTCTGTTTATACTTTGGCTGATCTGTCTCTGGATGTATCTGCAGCGGATCTTTATCAAGATTTGAACCGATTTGCGTGAAAATTCGTGCGATTTGCTTGCACGCCTCGGAGAATCGCTATAGAACACGATCACATTTGTGATACGTCATCCCGAATCCATCGATAGAGAAACATACGACCATGAGTGAAACCGATTCCCCCCGCAGCCTGCTGGAAACGTTCGAAAATCCCTACTCCAACCGTGACTATGTCATGGAAACGGTCTGTCCCGAATTCACCTCGGTCTGCCCCAAAACCGGTCAGCCTGACTTCGGCACACTGATCATCACTTATATCCCCGATCAGGTCTGTTTCGAACTGAAATCACTCAAGCTTTACCTGCAGAGCTATCGCAACGTAGGTGCCTTTTACGAAGACGTGACCAACCGCATTATGGATGACCTGGTTGCAGTCACCGATCCGCGTTGGCTCGAACTGCGAGCAGAATTTACTCCCCGGGGCGGGATCAGCAGTACCATCACCGTGTCACACCACAAAGCAGGTAGCGGACACGATAAGCGTCAGCGTTTGAGCTGCGATAAGACCGGGTGATTGCTGCGGAGGTGCAATTCCAGTTCTTCGCGGGCGGTCGTCCAGTCTTCATTGATGAGTGCGGTCAAGATTCGCTGATGTTGCTGGATCTCCTGGATGGCTGCGTCGCGGTCGTTGGATTCCCAGAGGAACAGCAGGTCGAAATAGCGACCGTGTCGATCAAAAAAGCTGATAATGTAATAGTTGTCCGACTGTTTGATCAGATATTCGTGCAGACTGTTGTCGATCTGCAGCGGTTCCTCATCAGTCCCGGGAACCTGGTTGCCGTCCAGTATTTTCTGCAGCACCCCTTTATCGAGGCTCCCTTTCGCCAGATCCAGCCTTGGAGTTCGAGGACCACTCGAACTTCGATGAAGGCATCGAGATCGTGCTGATTGAATGAACGCAGCTTCCAGCCTCTGCGAGGGACATGCTCCAGCATTCCGTCACCGGCCAGCCGATTGAAGATATTCCGCAGACTGGTGCGGCTGATGTCATACTTTTTCGCCGATGCCATTTCCCGCAGAAACACGGATTCGCCATTCAGGCTCATCGTGAGCAGGTCATCGGTGATACGTTTGAAATGATCTTCGGGAGGCGCCGGTTGGTGGGACTTCGCCGCGGTCTGGGCATCGCTCATTTTCTCCTGATTGACGCACAGCCGCCGATTCTTTTCCCGATAGAGATACCCTTCTTCAATCAATTCATTGATCGCATGATAGATTGGGGTAACACTCACCTGATAATGGTCTGAGAGTGCCGCCAGTGTTAGCGCATCGGGAGACAGTTCATCCCGCGACAGCCGGGAAATCAAGTCTTCTTTGATATAATTCGTCAGAGTCAAAATCTGCATGTGCGCCCCCTCAATGCTTTTGTGAAAGAATCATATATGATATTGGTGACAATGTAAATAGAGGGCGTAATGATAAGTAACACATTCGTAATGCGTTGGTCGGGAGTTCGGCTCTCCGTAGCGGTTAAAATTCTACTTTGAAAGCGCGAATCCCTGCTCAGAACTGCAGCTTGACACAGCCGCGTCTTTGTCGAAACTGCGTAATCTGCGTCGCGCGCGAGGGATGTGGATTCTTTTCAGTCAATACCTGGGCACCTGCTGAAGCGAGCACTATAAAACCCCCTGTGTTGAGAGCTTTTTGAGTTTGAACGGCGGCGGCAGTTCCACTTGAGCACCATGATTCACACCTCGGAAAACCGCTTTGGCGTGCAAAATGACACAGTTTACCTGCTGGATCGTCACTGACGGCGACAAAACACCGCAGAAATCTTTGCTTGACTCTTTCCCGCCGTTGGCGAAGATGGTTCGAAGTCACAAAACAATCCATAAGCGGTTTCAAACAATAGATATACCAGACCACAATGACCGACAGCCTCCAATGAAAAACAGGTAATGCAGGATCACAATGCAAGCAGAATGAACCGATTCCAGATCAAATGTATCTGGCTCAGAACATCACATTCTATTTGATAACAACGATCGACTCAGAGATGAAAAACCGGCAGTAGTGCGGCCTGGTACTAAAATCACCTGGAGATAAAATATCCTGATCGATGAGACAATTTGCCACAAGACGACTGTGCTCAAATCAACTTGAATTGCCGGTCCTGCATTGCATCCACCTGGATAGCCGGATCCGAACAGGGGGCAGAATTGCATCCATGCTCTACCGCCCTGTGAATATTTCCGTCGCGTTCCCGCTCCCTGGTTCAGTTCCGGCTTTTCGTTTCAGTGTTTCATTTCGCGTTGACTCACGGAAAAATGTCAAGGGCAAATGATGAAGAGAAGAAAAAAACGGGTGACAGTCGATCTGGAAATCGACGAAGAGTGGCGACCTCTAAGTATTTACGCAGCTCGAAACAAAAAGTCGCTTCGAGGTTTGGTGAGAGAACTCCTGGAGCCAAGTATCAAACGAATTAAAGAATCCAACCGATCAGGTTCGAAACCGATCGCGTGATCTCTTTCAATTCAAAAGTGACCGGGTAACACTTATTACCCGGACACTTTTCATCTAATCGTCTCAATTGTACTAAAAACGACTGAATAAATGAGTTAAGTGAATTTTGATTTTCGAGATAAGTTTATCAGACACATTAGTCCCAAGTTCGGGTAAAAATCAGAGTAGGTGTAAGCTTTTCGAAAATCGAACGTTTAACGGGATGATTACGAAGTCTCCTCGTAATATTTACTAACTCTAATCGCTAGACATTCCAGGTATGCCATGACCATAATGTGCACTATTGCGAGCCTGGATTGGTTTTGATCTTAACCTAAATAATTCGAAGTATCTTTTCGACCGCTTTCCTTCTTCAGGGGCCAATTATTTAATGCTAGTTCGTTGTCCTGAATGCCTGGAATCAATTGAGTTGTCTGCTGATACAACTTTTCGTGAAATTGATTGTCCTTCCTGTGGCAGTGAGTTCGATCTCGTAGGCGACGAGACTCAAAATTTCACGGGAAGAGAATTCGACAATTGCTCAATTCAAATTGATAAAGGGTCTAGGGCAGGGAGGGTTTGGGACGGTTTGGCTGGCACGCGATACAGAACTTGACCGTGACGTGGCCATTAAGATACCACGTGGTAGTGGGCTGAAATCAGAAGAGCAGGAACGCTTTCTACGCGAGGAAGGCGTGCGGTTGCTCAGTTAAAACACCCAAATATAGTCAATGTGCATGAAGTTGGAAAAGAGGGTGACCTTGTCTATGTCGTTAGTGATTACATCGAGGGAATGAGCCTTTCTGAGTGGCTAACAGATCAGCAGTTAACGGCACTTGAAATCAGCGGAACTCTGTGCTAAAATTGCCGAGGCATTACATTATGCCCATGAGTCGGGCATTGTTCATGGTGAGTAAACCTGGAAACATCATGATGGATGTTGACGGTGAACCACATCTTCTCGATTTCGGTTTGGCCAAACGGGATACGACTGAAGTCACACTCACAATAGAAGGTCGCATTCTTGGCACCCTTGCGCATATGTCACCGGAACAGCCAAAGGGGAAGGCTACGCCGCTGATCGGCGGGCTGATGTCTATTCACTGGGCGTTGTACTGTTTCAATTGCTGACAGGCGAAGTTCCGTTTCGTGGTAACATCCGAATGCTGATCCATCAAATCATCAACGAAGAACCAGCCAGCCCACGGAAGTTTAACACCAATATCCCAAAAGACCTGGAAACGATCTGCCTCCGCTGTATTCAGAAAAATCCAAACCGGCGTTATCAGACAGCAGACGATGTCGCCTCCGATTTGCGCCACTGGTTGAAATGCGAACCAATTACCGCCAGACCGGTAGGACGAATCGAGCGATCAATGCTCTGGTGTCGCCGACATGTCGCCGTTTCAATCCTGATGTTTCTTGGTCTCTCTTTGCTGTCAGGTATTGCAGGTATCACAACAGTTGCCTATTTCCGTGAAGTCGGTTTCCGTAATGAGATTGAGAATGCTCTCGGCGAAGCAAAGCAAGCACAAACGGTTGCTGAAGTATCACAAAAGCGGGCAGTCGATGCCCAAAAAATGCTGCAATCAAACAAAGTGAAGCATCACGCTTACAGTCGTATGTCTCGGACATGAATTCAGCCCCCATACCATTGAGTTCCGGTGCAGATGAACTCTTGCAGGTGTCACTCAATCGACACATTCCGCAGACAGGCGAGCCTGACAATCGTAGTTTTGAGTGGTACTACTGGCGGAAACGAAGCAAAGAGTCACTCTGGTCTCTTAAACCAACGAAAGCTGATCCTGGAAAAATCACGTTCTGAAAAATACGTTACAACTAGAAAATACGTTCGAATACCTAATCAGCTCGCATTTATGCCTCATGACAAATCGATGGTTATCTTTCATGAATATCCCAATGCATCTCATCGTATGGCACTTCGCGACAGCGAGACTGGTCAATTCATAAGAGCAATCAAATTCCCGACCGTGGCTGGCGTGCATCATAAAATCACGAGCGTTGGTAACTCAAAAGATCAAATGTTATTGAGCGTAGTTTCCAGCGACAATCGTCTGCTCCTATTTGATCCTGTCAGGAATATCATTCGCAAGACTTTCAAAGAAACAGCCAGTGAGGTGACAGCAGCCTGCTTCTCGGATGATGCAAAATTGTTTGCTTTCTGTTTAGATGATGGGACGGTACAAATTTATGATGTTGAAAATGACAAACAGGTCAGCTCATTCCAGGTTCAGGTGACTAAGTCACGCGCGGCACCGCAATTGGTTCCTGCCCGTGGCGATTGGCATTCTCGTCATCGGTAAATTGCTTGCAGTTAGCAGCATCGGGTTAGTTCCGGTTGCAATTCACGACGTTGCTACCGGAAAACTGAAAACGACAATTAGTTCAGACTCGGTAGCTACCGTTGTGTTTACAAATAGCGAAGACCGGATAGTTACAACCAACAGTCGCGGCTTGCTGCGGCTTTGGGACCTGGCCGGCCCTAAGGTTTTGGCTAGCCGGTGCAAGCACACAAAAGTCAGATACCAGGTCTTGCGGTTTCTAAAGATCGAAGTCTCGTGTTACCGGTGGTAGTGACCAGTACGTTTACGTGTGGAACAGTGAGACGCTAGACAAACGGGCAGCATTCCGAGGACATACATCACTTGTCCTTAGTGTTACATTTTCTAAAGACGGACGATTTCTCTACACAGGATCAAACAAAGAACTGATGAAATGGGATCTTACACGGAAAAAAGACCCAACATTATTCGCAACCGTACAAGGACCTGTTGAGGACCTGAATATGTCTACCGATAACCAGAACCTGGCAGTAAATACTGGCTCCCTTAGTGCACGTACTCGACATGGAAAATACATCTAAAAAATCCTCTTTCAACCATGGTGGACAGGCGTTTTGTGGTATGTTCAGCCCCAATGGAAAATGGTTCGTTTCTACTGGAAGTAGTAATATTAAGTTGTGGAATCCAATGACCGATACACCACAGAGTCAGATTGAGGTGCCGGGACCACCTCTCCTGCGCAAGCGATCTCACCTGATAGTGGCTGGCTTGTTGCTGGTGGCGGTCATCGTCAGCAAAGTGATTCCGATGGATTTCTATTGTTCGTCGATATTGCATCAAAAAAACAGTGGAGAATCGAACACAAGCAAAGTGCAATTACTGGAATTGCATTTCTGGACCCCGATCGATTCGTCACGATAAGTCAAGGGGGAAAAGGAAATATTGAAATCTGGAGCTTGAAAGCGAGAGCAATCAAAGCGTCTATCAATCCGCCAATTAGCGGAAATCATATCAGGATTTCACCAGCCAAAGATTTGATGGCAGTAAAAACTGGAAGCAATTATATTCTGCTATACCAGACAGATCCGCTGAAAGAAGTTGCTAAGTTTACGTCAATGGGTGGCTTGATACTTGACCTCGCCTTCCTGCCAGATGGCCGAACACTGGCAGTAGCCGATAAAACAAAAGAGATAAAGCTCTGGGACGTAAGAACGCATCAGCCTGTTGGAATGCTTCTCGATCATAAAACTCCAGTAACCAGGCTCGCTACTGCTAATAATCCCCCTCGACTCTATTCGTGGTCACATGATGGAGAAATTCGCGTATGGCATGGCGGTCCGTAAGTGTAAATCAAAATGAAGAATAATTTTTTCATTTAATCACAGTTTTATCGAACTCGCCTGGGCGGTCAGTTTTGATACTACTCTGAGGTAGGCTATCCACTAAAATTTGTCCGCGAAACTCGTCAAATCGTGGACACACCGTTAATCGACCGTTTTAAAAGACACCCTCTAAAATAATGTCCGGGTAACGCACGTTACCCGGTCATTCAAACTTTGTAGTGCTTACGATCTCATAATGAAAAGTGTCCGGGAAATGTGTATTACCCGGTCATTAACAGTGATTTTGTTCTCGCTGCTCAATAGCAGGGTTTACCTGATTCAATTCTATTTTGGGAAGTTCTCACCCCAGTTTATACAGGGGACAAATTCCAAGAATAGGTCACGCACGGAAGCATTTGAAAAATACCATTCGTTAAACCCAAAGTCGTAATCTGTTTTTACGAACCAACGGTTGGTCCACGATCCGATGTGGCAATGCGGAAAGTCCGTCTTACACATTCGGTATTGTGATTCTTTTTCGAAACATTGACCGTGGCTGGGACCGAAGTGTTGCCAACACCAACGATTTGCGAAATCGAGTTCTGGGAATGCCAATTCGAGCATCACAGGATAAGGGAAACGATCAAGGATCTGTTGACGTTCCGTTTGCTGGTCAAGTTGTTCTGCGGCTGTGCCGTCATCTGTTTCGAGGTATGCGTCGAAAGTCGAGAGTTTAACCGTTTGGTGGGTCATGAGTATCTCGTGTTGCTAAAAACCTTGTGCGAGTGACAAGTTGTGCCATGCGGGAAAACTACTGGGATCACGCGGCGGCGGCCAACGAGAATCCACTGCAAAAGCGCGCAATCTGCCGCTCGCGTGCATCCACTGGTTCGCTATTATTTCCGTATACGTTTGCGAGCAAACGCAAGAAGCGCCGTCTGTAGCTTTGATCGGTTTTCTCCCAGGCTTTCGAGCAATTCAATCGCCAATCGCCAATCGTCTTCTTTGAACGCCAATTCAGCCATTCGAGATATCTCACGGTATTCTCGTTGTCGATTGTTGAATTCTCGAAGTTGCTGAACATCATCCCATAGCGACTGTTCGTTCGCGAAGAACCGCGTGCCATATATCTGAAGGATATTGGCCAACGCCGTATATTGATCGAACATTTTATCCAGGTCGCCAAACCCATCATACACGCCCGATGTGAATGTGATCTGAGTGTTGGGCGATTCGATTGCGAGCAATTCAAACACGTTGATTGTGTTGTGGAATTCAGGCGGCCAACCGCGCCCGAATTCGAAGTCTTGTTCGAGTTGCACCGGCACGGTCGACAGAAAGACGAACAGTTCTGGAGGACGTGACGCTATCTTACGGTATGCCACTTTGTAGAACGAGTGGTTGCTGCGGACTTCGTAAGCGCTATGGTCTCAGTAAGGGTGAAGCCATGATCGTCTTCAAGAAACGATAGCGAGTTGCAGGCAGCGAGGAGGAACGCATCGGAAGTAGTGCTCATCAGCTCCTCATCGAGTGGTTGCCTAATGGCGAACTTGAATTAGAATTTATTTCAGTCCAACCCATTATGGGTAGGGTTTCAAGAATTCTGTTTAATCAAGGATGAATAGTCAAGAGAAATTTGAGGAAGCTGCAATGAACAGAGAAATCAGGTTGAATAATTCAAATCGGGAAAAGCAGAATTCTGAACGATGCCCCAAACTCATTGAGCAGATGCAACAGCAGTTGAGGACGAAACATTATCCCTACCCCATCCGTCAACAGAAAGTTAGATGATGACCGGGTAACAATATTTACCGCGACATTAAGACAA
This sequence comes from uncultured Planctomycetaceae bacterium, assembly GCA_942492165.1. Taxonomy (GTDB): domain Bacteria; phylum Planctomycetota; class Planctomycetia; order Planctomycetales; family Planctomycetaceae; genus Gimesia. The sequence goes on along the minus strand of CALOEF010000069.1, from coordinate 88,841 downwards.
TTATGATACCAGAGGTTTTGTTCGGGTAATATCGATTACCCTAACATTGTCGATTAAGAAGAGGAATTTCGATTTAGTTGGGACACCAAAGACAATGTATTACTAAAAATATGCTTATCGGTAGAATTTTAAATAATTTGTATGTAGGGTAGATGTAAATCAGCATAAACCAAGCCCCAATAGTCATGGATGCAATAGGGCATTATGTGCTTATAAATCCATGATACAGCAAAATAATCTCATGTCGTCTGAAGACAAGCCATGGGCTCCTCCTTTGTTAAGGTGGGCTGGAAGTAAACGTAAGTTGCTTCCAATTTTAATGGCACAATTCCCACAGACTATCGATCGATATATTGAGCCATTTGTCGGATCTGCTTGTCTTTTTTTTGCACTTCATCCAAAGTCTGCAGTTCTGGGTGACATCAACAAAGAACTATTGCAAACTTACTCAACGATAAAATCGCATCCCCGTCTCGTTGCTAGACAAGTTTCATCATGGGATAATTCGAAAGAGCAATACTATGAATTAAGAGATTTAAACGTTGATCTATTATCTGAAATTGACCAAGCTGCACGTCACCAGCATCTTCATGTTCCTGATGGTTTTGTTTTATCTAAGTATTATTGAGAATTTATGTCTTGTAGAAAAAATTTTCCATTTGATCTGGACTACATCTATAGGAATATTTCTGACTGTTATTACAGCCTTTCTAATTCCATGGATATTAGTCATTCTCGATGGATTTCCATCTCCATCATGATGTTTCCTTTCAGGCGAATAGACCTTGCCTCTTAATTGACTTCAGACCATTCCGGCAAAACACATCGCGCATAAAGAAGCCTCATCACTCTTGCTTCTAATCTATTTTATTTGCTCTGGATTTATAGATAGATCTATATATTTCTCTCATGATTTCCTTTCCGGAACTCTCAAAAAGTGACCGGGTAATTACCCTTGCCCGGTCATTTTGTTGGGCCTGAAATAAATAATGTGGGCTTAGTATCAATGCCATGATATCTCTTCTCAATCATTGGCGTGACCATTTCGCCCATCGTTTTGCCTGTAACTGGATCTGTAATATTGGCCATGAATTCATGTTCGAAAATTGCATTGCCCGATTCGACATATTCCAGTTTTGCCTTAATGATCAGGCATAACGAACGATAGATCTGTCGTAAGTCTTGTTCCCATGCTTTGTTTTTATGAGCTTGGACCTGTTGGTGTTTAACTAATGGCGCTGGTCTCGTTTTATTCAGGACTGCTGAGAATTCGTAATATCCCGATTGCGGTAAAAGCACAAGAAAAAAAGAAAAGCGAAGTAACAGAAACTTTGCTCGTAGGAGAGATCGCAACAGATTCGCAGTCTCCAGAGTATTCACAGATTGTAGAACGATGTCACAACACAATTCCTGACGTTCGATCTGTTTTCAAGTTCAGGACAGTATTGTCAAATGTCAGCTCGCAGTGTTTCGTTCACTATTGTAACCAATGGTTGGGTAGAGCGAACTTGCCGAAGACGTTGCACGTCACTTTGTCATGTGCAAAACGTTGAAAAAAATACTGGATATTTTGCATTTTTGTTTTACAGTATACCCCAAAATACCTTCGCTCGTTTTCGATACTTCCATACAGGAAACGCAAAGATTGTCACTTGCGGATTTCTGGAAAGCAGGCCTGTCGAATGCGTGGTGTAACAGTCTGGGGACCAGGTCAATATGCAGAATTCGTTGTTACAAATATTCGATCCATTTTGTCGTCGCGCACGCGGTCCTGCAATTCTTGCGTGGGTACTCATTCTTTGCGGCACTGATGTTCTTCCCTGCTCCGCACAGGATGCGGAAAACGCGGAGGCACGTTGTGCTGTTCTTGAATTGTTCATACAGAACGACTGCAAGGATTGTCCTGTCGTCGTCAGCAAGTTGAAGAATTTTGCCGAAACTCGAGGTCGAGCACAACTACATATCTATAATATTGATGAACCGGGAAAGCACGTTGATCGCTATCGAAAAATTCTGAAGTATTTTAAGATCAACAATGCAGAAGCACCTGTCGCCTATGGCTGTAACAGCCTGCTGCTGAAGCTCAAGCCGGATGAATCGACGGATCGCAAGTTGGAATCGCTGCTGACTGTGAACGTTTATGTCCGCTCAGGATGTTCCCGGTGTGCAGCGGCAAAGGTGTTCCTGGCGGGACTCAAGCAGCGCTATCCCAAGTTTAAATTTGTACTACACGACCTCGTCAGCGACGCCAATGCAGTTGACAAGGTCCAGGAGTTATCCAGCCGCTACGGAAAACAAGCCGTCAGTGTTCCTGTTTTTCATTTTTGCAATCAACTGATGATAGGCTGGAACAGTGAACAATCTACGGGGCAAGCACTGGAAAAGAAATTGAAGTATTGGACCACATCGTGCCCGCAGCCTGAGAAAAAAGAGGCCGATCAAAGTTCCACCAGCATTCTCTCTCCTTCTAAGTGTCAAACGCTCTGCTTCAGTGATGAGCATCAACAGAATACAGAAATTCCGTTGTTGCAGTTTGTCTCTTTCTCGGAAGATGACAACAATGTGAGCAACAACAATTCAACAACCGCTCCGAAAACGGAACAGGAACCACTTTCACCGATTCCGAGTGGAGCCCCACCCGGAGGGCCCCTGCCCGGTAATCCAGACGACGATACGCTTCCACCAGTTCCCGGAGGAAGTTCAGGCGGCCCACCTCCTCCGTTTGACAGACCACCGCCGGTCGATGGAGAAGCACTTCCTCCTCCGGAGAGCGAGACGAGTGATACCATCGAAGTTCCCCTGTTGGGAGAATTAAGCAGAAGCCGGTTGGGAATGCCGGCTTTTACTTTTTTAATCGGCCTGGTCGATGGCTTTAACCCCTGCGCAATGTGGGTTCTACTCTTTCTGTTATCGGTGTTGGTCAATCTGCGCAGTCGCACAAAAATCGTGGCCGTGGCTGGTACATTCGTCTTCATTAGTGGTTTGGCTTATTTTGCATTTATGGCAGCCTGGCTGAATGTGTTCTTATTTATCGGCTATCTGCCAAAAGTTCAATTGACGCTGGGAATCTTTGCGACGTTGATTGGTTTGATTCACATCAAAGACTTCTTTGCCTTCAAAAAAGGGATTTCGCTTTCAATTCCTGAATGGGCCAAACCGGGACTTTACGCCAGAGTACGCAAGATCGTGATGGCCGAAAATCTGACGGGGGCTATCATTGGTGCCTCAATTCTTGCCGTGCTGGTGAATATCATCGAATTGCTCTGCACCGCGGGGTTGCCGGCTTTGTACACAGAAGTACTCGCCATGCAAAACTATCCTGAATGGAAAAGATACGCCTATCTTGGACTCTACATTCTCGCTTACATGCTCGATGATGCGATTATGGTCACAATCGTTGTCGTCACACTCGGTAAACATAAACTGCAGGAACAGCAAGGACGATGGCTCAAGCTCTTCAGCGGCGTGATCATCCTTCTGCTGGGGCTGGTGCTGATCTTTAAGCCTTCACTTCTACTTTAAGTATGCATTATTTCAAATAGGAGACGAAGAGAGATAGGATAGGGGATCAAAATCTGCTCTGATCACGCCAGGATTTTGTCGAGCACAGTCCCGTGCACATCGGTCAAACGATAGTCGCGGCCCTGGTGTTTGTAGACGAGGCGTTCGTGGTTGAATCCCAGGCAGTGTAACATCGTCGCATTGAGATCATGCACGTGAACGAGGTCTTTGGCGACGTTGTAACAGAAGTCGTCCGTTTCGCCATAGGAGATGCCGGGTTTGATGCCACCACCTGCCATCCACATTGAGAAGCAGCGGCCGTGATGGTCTCTGCCGTAATCGGTGGATGTCAGTTTTCCCTGACTGTAAATCGTTCTGCCGAATTCGCCACCCCAGACGATGAGGGTGTCATCGAGCATGCCCCGCTGTTTCAGGTCTGAGATCAATGCGCTGGTAGGCTGATCTATGTCGCCACATTGCAGGCGGATATCGCTGGGCAGGTTGTAGTGCTGATCCCAGCCACGATGATAGAGTTGAATAAATCGTACCCCCCGCTCTGCCATGCGTCGTGCCAACAGACAGTTGGCGGCGTACGTGCCTGGTTTGCGGGACTCTTCTCCGTATGATTTAAAAGTCTGGTCGGTCTCTTCAGAAAGATTAATCAGATCGGGTACAGACGTCTGCATGCGATACGCCATTTCATATTGTGCGATCCGCGTGCGAATTTCGGGATCACGGTACTCTTCGAACTGGCGTTGATTGAGTTGCGACAGGCCATCCAGCATGCGGCGTCTGCTGCCGGCATCAACTCCGGGAGGATTCGAAAGGTAAAGCACAGGGTCACCACTTTTTCGAAAATTGACTCCCTGGTGATTCGAAGGTAAAAAACCGGTGCCCCATAAGCGAGCATAGAGAGGATCTGCGGGACGCGAAGCGCTGCCGCGGGAGATCAGAACAACAAACGCAGGCAGATTCTGGTTTTCACTGCCTAATCCGTAACTCGACCAGGAACCAAAGCTGGGGCGTCCCGGTTGCTGGTGGCCGGTCTGCATAAGTGTGACGGCAGGGTCATGGTTAATGGCTTCAGTATGCATCGACTTGATCACGCAGACATCATCGACGACCTTCGAAAAGTGCGGTAATGCATCGCTGACCCAGGTCCCACTTTCGCCGTACTGTTTGAACTGGAATTGATTGGGGGCTGCAATCGGCAGCGTCTTCTGTCCGGATGTCATACCGGTTAATCGTTGATCGCCGCGCACGGAATCAGGAAGTGGTGAAGAATTCAGCTTTTTCAGCCGCGGTTTGTAGTCGAACGTTTCCATCTGGGATGGACCGCCATGCATGAAGAGATAAATGACGCGCTTCGCTTTAGCAGGAAAATGAGGGCTTTGTAATCCGCCAGTGCCAGCTGTAGATTCACTCGCAAACAATTCGGGATTCAAGAGCGATCCCAATGCGGCAGCGCCAATGCCAGTTGCATTGCGACGAAAGAAATGACGCCGCGTGAGTTCCTGTTGTTGTGCTGCAATATCAAAATGCATGACGACTTCCTGATTGATTTATACTATATTGGTCTCGGATTAATTTTTGGTTACGGTTTCGTCCATATTAAAAATCGTGCTGGTGATGATCGTCCAGGCAGCCAGTTCTTCAGGTGGAACCGTTTTGTCGGTGGGGGCTTCGCCAACGCCGATCAGTTTCATGGCAGCGGGTTTATTATTCTGAAATACACGTTGCTGTTGATTCAGGATCGCAGTTAAGATCTGTTGTTCCCGATCACTGGGGCGACGACTGGTCGCCGAACGAAAGGCGAACTGGATACGGGCCGCTTGTGTCTCGTTTTGTTTGATTGTCTGTTCTGCCAGTACTCGGGCCGCTTCCACATAGGTGGGGTCGTTCAAAAGAACCAGAGCCTGCAGAGGTGTGTTCGTTCGAGGTCGACGAACTGTGCAGGTTTCGCGTGTGGGTGCATCAAAGGCCATTAAAGCGGGCGGCGGACTCTGACGTTTCCAGAAAGTATACATGCTTCTGCGGTACAGTGCGTCACCTTTATCTTGCTTGTATGTGACTTCTCCATCGTAGGAGACTGCTTTCCATAGTCCTGCAGGTTGATACGGTTTGACACTCGGTCCACCCTGTTTGTGCTTGAGTAAACCACTGATTTGAAGTGCATTATCGCGCACGGTTTCAGCATCCAGACGAAAACGCGGGCCACGTGCCAGCAGTCTGTTTTCGGGGTCACGCTCATAAAGTGCGTCAGTCACATGCGATGCTTGTTGATAAGTGGCCGAGAGTACAATCTGTTTCACGAGTCGCTTCACATCCCAGCCGTTCTCCTGAAAGTCAACGGCCAACCAGTCGAGCAATTCCGGATGACTTGGCCATTCTCCCTGTGAGCCAAAATCTTCGACCGTCTTGACGATGCCTGTACTGAAGAGTTGCTGCCACACGCGATTGACAAAGACACGTGCTGTCAGTGGATGCTGGGGGTTCGTCAGCCATCTGGCCAGCCCCAGCCGATTGGATGGCAGACCAGATTTGAATTCGGGTAGTGCGTTCGGAACATTGGCGGAGACTTTGTCGCCGTGTGCATTGTAAACGCCACGCAATAGAATGAATGTGTCACGTTTCTTTTTGTTTTCCTGCATCACCATTGTTGTCGGCACATTTTTTTGTAGCGAGGCCAGTTTTCTACGCATCGTTCTGAGTTCTCGTTCTGCTTCTCGCGATTTGGCAGAAGCGGCCGTTTTGAGGAAAAAGGCGTGCAAGTTCTTCTTTTGTCGTGCTCGTCCGTTTTTCGGCAGGGACCGAGATGGAGCTGTTGAAGAACTGATAGTTGGCAAGTTGCCCTGCTTCATCGGCGGGTAACGCACGCCGGTAGATTCGCATATCGTCGATCAAATCCTTTGTAGTAGGCACTGGAACTGCGACGTCCAATGCGAAACGGTTCGCTGGTCGCTATGCTGCCTGTCAGACTGTCAAAGGGGGCTTTTGTGTTTTGCTGTTCGCCATTCAAATAAATGCGAATGCCCTTCGCTTTGGATGAGCCATCATAAGTGACGAGCAGATGCTGCCAGCGACCGGTGCGAATGGAATTAGCATCGGTGACGACCTGAATCGCGTTGGAATTCCATTTGTGAATCAGGTGGACGGAGAGTTTACCTTTGCGGATCATGATATCGAAGCCGCGCAGGTGGTTGGGTCGTCGTTCTGCGAGAACAGGCAGATGGGCCACCGGATGCGGGGTTGATCCAGGCAGCGAGCGAAAACGGCGTTTCCCGATCGAAAGAAACTGGTGCATCGATTTCCAGCAGCGAATTACCATCGAATTTGACGCCTTAGCTTGAACCGAGCAAACGCCCGGTTTACCTATGGATTTCGACAGAGCCCATTGAGGTGAGCGACTTGCTTTCGGTGATATCGTTCAGCGGTTCGTAAACGACCAGTTGATCAGAGGCAGGGGGCGCGATTTGGCTGACGATGCTGCCTTCCCACTGCTTCAGTTGTGCTTTGCCAGTTGCTGTTGCGCTGTTGATGTTGTTTTTCCAGAACGGCAAGTTCGTTTTTCAGCTGCTGTTCGCGGGCCAGGTAGTCTTTGGGATCAGGAATCTTGAGAAGCGGTTTGGCGTTGCCGAGCGGTGCTCGTGTTGCCTGTTTCGGGACTGTTATTGAAGAAGGCGAAGAACTGATAGAATTCTTTCTGGGAGAGCGGATCGTATTTGTGATCGTGGCAGCGGGCACAGCCGACGGTGAGGCCCATCCAGACGGTGGAAGTGGTATCGATCCGGTCGACGATGTATTCAACGCGGTATTCCTCATCGATAACACCCGTTTCGCGAGTCGTCATATGATTACGGTTAAAGCCTGTCGCAATCAATTGGCTCTGTGTCGGTTTCGGCAATAAATCACCCGCCAGTTGTTCAACAGTGAATTGATCAAAGGGCATGTTCTGATTGAAGGCGTTGATCACCCAGTCACGCCAGTGCCACATATACCATTCCTCATCAGTAAAGTAGCCGCTGGTATCGGCATAGCGGGCAGCATCGAGCCAGTAACGGGCCATGTGTTCGCCGTAATGAGGGGGATTGAGTAATCGATCAACCAGTTTTTCGATTGCCTTGGGTGATTCGTCTTTGAGAAACAGATCCAGTTCTTTCAAAGTGGGTGGTAAACCAGTCAGGTCCAGAAAGAGACGTCGACAGAGAGTCGTTTTTTCTGCCTGAGGTGCGGGACTTAATTTTTCCTGTTCCAATCGCGCAAGAATAAAATGATCCAATGGGGATTTCGACCAGCTTTTATTTTTTACTGTGGGAAGTTCCGAACGACGCGGTGTAATAAACGACCAGTGTTTCTGATAAGGGGCTCCCTGCTCGATCCAACGTTCAATCAGATCCATTTCCTGTCGCGAGAGTTCTTTCCCGGAATCTTCCGGGGGCATCTTGTCTGCTGAGTCCGTCGTCAGAATGCGTTTGAGCAATTCACTCTGCCCTGGCTGCTTAAGATCGATAATGTGATAATCATCGCGGCGTTTGAGCACATCGCGTTGATCATCTAATCGGAGTTCTGCTTCACGGGTTGCGGGATCCGGACCATGACAGTGCAGACATTTTTCAGAAAGTATCGGACGAATGTCACGATTGAATTCGATACGCTTTGTCGGTTTTCCTTTTTTCGGTTCGGCCTGAGTCGGCTTTATTGTGAAACAAAGCATGAAAGCAATGAGTGTGGCAACGCTGAAAACAATCGGAAGACGAAGTTTACGAACCGTGTCAAACATAGGTCAGCTCTTAACGGAATGGAGGGATTCAGGATGGATTACACTTAATATTTAAGATAGTTTAAATATTAGCAGACTGCGATGCCTTTGTCACCTAAATATCGAATGAAATCCACGGTCGTCCCGATTTCTATTGATCATTTTGACAAGCGAATATTGCTGTTTTTGGGTCGCCCCTCGTTTCTCCACCAGCGAACTTCCACACTGCCTCGTTCTGCACAGGCGATGATATCCGGTTTTCCGTCTCCGTTCATGTCGGCAATGATGACTTGATTGGCACTGCGCCAATTATCTTTCAAAATATGTTTTTTCCATTTCTTGCGAGGGTCACCTGTGTTTTCAAACCAGGCAACGCGTCCTGGATTGCGCCAGGTTGTGGCTACGATGTCAATATCACCATCCGCATCCAGGTCAGCAGCGATGGCTTCAAATGCATCATCAAAATTTTCTTGAACGACATGTTTTTTCCAATGATTTTTTCGGGGATTGTTATTCTCGTACCATACGATCTGGTTATCTTCCGGGCGCTGCGAACTCGTCTTGTCTTTTGATCCCGGTCTGAAGTAAAAACCGAGGGCCATCACCACATCCAGATCGCCGTCTCCATCCAAATCAACCGGGTTCCCATGTGCGGGGCAGCGCGATTGATCGTCGATCATATGTTTTGACCACTTAATTCCTGCATTGCTTTTTTGATTCTCATACCAGACGACTTTATCGATCCCTCGAATTGTTCCCAGCAGGTCGGGATCACCATCGCCATCGAAGTCGGCAACGCGCATCGTGCGGGTTTCACGAATATTGTCATCAATGAGATGTTTTTTCCATTCACCAGATTCAGGTTTTCCACTATTTTCGAACCAGGCAAATTGATTGCCCAGAACCCAACTCGAAGCGGCCACATCCAGATGACCGTCATGATTGAAGTCTGCCAACGCCACATCATAGGCGCCCGGTAAGTTGGTGGTGATGACGTGGCGCTTCCATAGCTGGTCATTGTTCGGAGAGCCACTGTTCTCGAACCACAACAAGTGCCCACGTAAGTTTTTGACGATGACGATGTCTAAATCGCCGTCATTGTCGACGTCGCCCACCATATGGCGTTCCAGTCTTTCTGGATCGTCTTTCTGAATGATGTGCTTTTTAAAAATTCCCTTGCCATTGTTTTCGAACAGGTACAGTTTGTTATGGGGAGTGTAGTCGGCGCTTGACAGATCGAGGTCGCCATCTTGATCAAAATCCGCAGCGGCGATTCCATAAGCGTAAGCATAGTTGTCGGCAATGAGATGCTCAGAGAATTGAATCGAAGGTAGATTTCGTTTTTCTTGACTGAGTGTGGTGCTGCCGCAAATGCAGGTGAGCAACAGACTCAGTAAGATGACATTAACAGAGGGATCGTTTCGAAAACGCATCCTCCCAGTCTTGCGTTTTTTCGGAATCAGTGGCAACAAGATTATGGTAGAACATAAATAGAGTAACTTTCGCTGATAATCGGATAACTGGAATGACTCCCAGGCAGCAGTATGTTTTCTCCTTGACTGTTTTGATTGTCGGTTTGATTTTATATGCTCACATGGTCACATATTCCGTTCCCGGATTAGACACCCCATCCAGGTTTTTACCAGCCTTGTATAGCTGCCCCCATTTTTTTAAAAATTTGAAAAATACAGCCGCCTGTCATCTTGGGAGCATTCTGAATTGTTTACCACCCAAGCCAAGGCATATCGACGTAAGAATTGTTGGCTTGCGGTGGACTGAATTCGCCAAGAGTCTCTGAACCGCTGATAAACAGAGAGACTGACAATACAAGACATGTGAAAGAGAGAATGATAATTCGCATGCATTCGTCCTTTTGTTTCAATTTGCAGTAATGCAATTATTATTGTTAATCCATTGTATGCTTTTGTTATCGGCTGGAATACATTTTTGTGGTTCTGACATCAGATTTACTTTAGAATACGAAAATCAAGCGTAGATTACGTTTACTTCACGTAGATCAATTTAGTGTAAAGCCAACGGCCGTTTTTCGTATCTGGAAGCCAGCTCAATGAAAATTCATATTGTTGGAGTGATACTTAAGGGAATCTGTGTTGGTGCATTATCTGGTTTGGTATTAGGTTTTTATATTTGCGTTCTTACTTCCAGATATGTAATTCAACGAGCTGACTACTCGCATCCTCTCTTTTATGAAAATGCGGAGGGGAGATATAACTCGACGGTCATTCTTAGTTTTGTGCTCGTTTTTTCTGTTGTCGGACCTTTCGTGGCATCAGCATCGTACGGTCGCTGGATGCGGCATGCGGTATATGGGTTGGTAGGTTGCATAGGCTTGGTCGTAGTTTTGGCATTAACTGGTGCGGTGATCAAAAATGAGCAGCCATTCCATATGAATAAGATATCTGAACGGACCTGCATTGATGCCGCGCGGCTTTATGGCATTCCAGCGTCATTTGTGATCGGCCCCCTTGCCGGGATACTGATTGGCGGATATCGAGACAAGCGATTGCAAACTACGGAACACCAATCGGCAAAGATAATCTAACTGGACAATTTCCAAGGTTGATTTGAAAACACACAAATGAATCCAGTCGTCTTTCACATTGTTTCAGGACAGTCGTTTTTTACTGGGGCAGTGTTAGTTATGCTGGCGGCGTGGTTATCCATGCGTACAATTCACGTTACGAAGCGAGTGATGGTATTGGTCTTTCTGCTTGGTGTAGTTGCAATTGTCGTTTCGTCGACTCCCCTGCCTTACTGGTTCAATGGAACGGCGGGAGTGATCACTCTCGTCTGGGTGTGTTCCTGTTTTGTAAAAAAATGGCGGCGCTGGTCAGCTTATGCTGTAATCGGTGTGTGGGCTCTCGCGATGGGATTGGAATTGCCTTATCACCTGAAGCCGACCCTTAAACCGGCTGCATCTCAATCGATGAGTGTGATTGGAGACTCAGTGACTGCAGGTCTGGGAGGTAGCGACAACGTGGAAACTTGGCCGCGAATTTTAGCGCGCGAGCATAATTTACTGATACAAGATATTTCCCACGTGGGTGATACCGTCTCGACGGCATTGAAGCGGGTTCAGAAGGAATCGATCAATTCTTCTGTCGTCTTATTGGAAATTGGCGGGAATGATATCCTGGGTTCGACGACCACTGCGCAATTCACGAAAGATCTGGAGGCATTACTGAGTGAATTAGAGGCACCGGGTCGGCAACTGATCATGCTGGAACTGCCGCTGCCTCCCTTTTACCATGAGTATGGTCGCATTCAGCGGAATTTGGCGCGGAAGCATCATGTCGCGCTGGTTCCCAAAAGAGTATTTCTGTCGATTATCGCCGGTAATGAATCGACGCTGGATTCGATTCATCTCTCACAGGCGGGACATCAGAATATGGCAGTAGTGGTTTGGGGACTTGTCAAACCTGCTTATACTGTTGATTGAATTAGTGTGTATCGAAATCGTTCATTTCTCAAACGTGACAACCTGTCGAACGGCAGCCCCCGTGGCGAGGGCGTCGAAGGCTTCGTTGATCTCTTCCAGCTGGATTGTGCGCGACAGCAGCAGATCGACGGGTAAAAGTCCCGCCTGATACATGGCGATGAACCGTGGCAGGTCGCGACGCGGGACAGCGGAACCCATATACGAACCTTTCACCGTGCGTTCTTCGGCGACCAGACTCACAGCGGGGATCGAGAACATTTTGTTCGGGTGCGGCAGACCGATTGTGATTGTCGTCCCGCCGCGTTTTGTGGCGGCGTAGGCTTGTTGCAGGACTCGTTCATTGCCCACGCTTTCAAATGAATAATCGACTCCATTCTGGATGTCTTTGATTAATGTAACCGGATCTTCTTCGCTGGCGTTGATCAAATGCGTGGCACCGACTTTTTGAGCGAGTTCTAATTTATCGGGCAGCAAGTCGATGGCAAAGATGGTTTCTGCTCCCGCAGCGCGTGCGCCCATGACGGTGCTGAGGCCAACACCTCCCAAACCGAAAACAGCCACACTTGATCCGGGCTCCACCTTAGCTGTGTTGACGACGGCTCCGACACCGGTCATCACGGCGCAGCCGAACAAAGCAGCTGTACTCAAGGGAAGTTGCGAATCGATCTTGATCAATGATTCCTGGGCAACGACCGTATGCTCGGAAAATGCGGAAACGCCGAGATGGTGATTCAGTTCCAGCGCCGATTGATTCCGAAAATGTCGCTGACCGGAAAGCAAAGTACCCGCTGTATTGGCGTGTGCTCCCGGTTCACAGAGAGCGGGACGTCCGGTGGCACAGGGAATGCAATGTCCACAGAGTGGAACGAACGAGAAGACCACATGGTCGTCCGGTTTTAAATCATGCACTCCCTGCCCGACTTCACGGACAATACCACTGGCTTCATGTCCCATCACCATCGGCATAATACGGGGACGTGAACCATCTATCACTGAGAGATCGGAGTGACACAATCCGGCGCCGGCCATTTCAACCAGAACTTCACCCGGACCGGGATCAGAGAGTGTGAGCTCTTCAATGACCAGAGGTTTCGATTCGGCATAAGGCGCCGGTTTCTGCATGTCATATAAGACGGCGGCTTTTGTTTGCATGATGAGAATTCCTCAGGCAGCAAGTAGGGTCTGTGTTTAGTTATTGGTATTTTATTGTGTCACATCGTCCCTATTATGGCAAAATTCAATCCGGAGAGCACTTGTCCTGACACAAATAATTTACGATGAAAATTGATTGATTCAAAACAACAGAAAAGCAAGTTGTCATCCCAGCACTTCATGATGATCACTCAATTTCAGGCACAATAAGGGGACGGACTTAGTTGAAGTCTGGTATTTTGAAGTGATTATCATGACTATTTGATCCTCGTTTTCATTTTAGATTATTGTTATACTTTCGCATCTCCTAATTGATCTCAGACTTTGATGGAAAGACGAGAATAGAATGTCCAGCGTTGAGCCACCTACGTCACATGTTCGATATCGCGTAATTTTTGCCTGTATGCTGATGGCGATTCTGCTGTACCTGGATCGATTCTGTATCTCGTTCGCAGAGGTCTTTATCAAAGATGAGCTGGGGTTGAGTGACAAACAGATTGCGATCATTCTTGGTTCTTTTTTTGCCTCTTATGCATTGTGCCAGGTCCCTTCCGGCTGGTTGAGTGATCGCTTTGGTGCCCGCTTGATGTTGACATTCTACATTTTAATGTGGTCGCTGTTTACTGCACTCACCGGATTTGTGTCCGGGTTTGTGATGCTGCTGATTTTCCGTCTTGGGTTTGGAGTCGGACAGGCGGGCGCGTACCCAACCAGTGCAAATCTGGTAAGCAAATGGATGCCACTTTCTGCCCGGGGTATTGCCAGCAGTATGGTTTCCGTCGGTGGACGTTTAGGTGGAGCGCTTGCCCCGATCCTCACCGCATTTATGATTGTGTTATTTGTGCCGATCTCACAGTCATCGGAATTGACCCCCGGTGATCTGATGCAGCCGCATCAATTTGCGGTCAAGTTTACTGAAAATCTTGACAATAAACAGAAATTTGAAACTGCGGTTAACGAACACCTCACACAGGGAAGCAAAGAGTATCTTAAAACAACGGCTTCAGAAAAAGAGACAGAGAAAGGTACAGCCGTCGAAGCAGAGTTTCTGACGAATCTAAATTCGATTCTGCAAAAAGACACGCTGTACGACCCGACCGATTTTGAGGATCTGAAATTGAATCAGCAGGCAGAACAATTGTTGAAGATCTCCCCGGCTGAACTGAATATTGAGCAGAAATCACGTTTGAATCGCCTCTTGTTTGAGGCCCGATATTATACCGAAGTACGCAAAGTTCAGGGACAAGGCTGGCGACCGGTAATGATGGTCTATGGGGTTTTTGGTATCGTGATTGCCGGCTTCTTCTGGTGGAGTATCCGCGATTATCCACGTGCGCATCCTGCCTGTTCCGAGCAGGAACTGGAATTAATTGAATCAGGTCGTCTCGAAGAAGACAAAGATCATTCAAAAGCGATCGGGGGAATTCCGCTGAAGGCAATCATGAAGAACCGGAGTCTCTGGATGCTTTCTTTGTCTCAATTCTGTACGAATATCGGTTGGTTGTTTCTTGTCACCTGGTTACCACGTTTTCTGGATGAGACGTATCAGGTGCCCTTAAAAGAGCGAGGAGCAATGATCACCGTCGCACTTGCCGTTGGCTGGTTCGGGACTGAGTCTGGTGGTAGCGCAACTGACTGGTTGAGAAATCGAATCAGCTTGCGCTGGAGTCGTGTTTTACCGATTGTCGTGTCGCGATTCACGGCGATGGCTGCCTATATCTCGTTATGCGTGTTTGATGTCTCCCCCTGGACGTCAGTGGCGATATTTTCTGTGGTTGCTTTCTCGACCGACTTTGGATCTCCTGCGATGTGGGCTTTTAATCAGGATATCGGTGGCAAACACGTGGGTTCAGTTCTTGGCTGGGGTAATATGTGGGGTAATCTGGGGGCGGCGATAGCCCCTTCCCTGATGATCTTTGTGATTGGCGCCGACGAGCATTACTGGAACATGGCTTTCATTACCTGTGCGATCGCATTTTTCATAGCCGGTGTGGCATCGTTATTGGTGGATACGTCTCAAACGCTGATTGTTGAAGAACAGTCTGAGGAAGAACCTGCAACGACTTAGCCCGGAACCAGAGTTACTTACTTTTCGCTAATTCATCCAGTTCGGAAAGTTTAAGTCGCACACTGCGGATATAAGGCGATTTGCCTTTGTCCCAGTGGCCGTATGTGGTGACGATGAACGTGCCATCAGGAAGCACTTCCACGCCGGGGTAGGCACAGTCGGCGCCTTTGGTGTTGTCTTTCAAGCGGACATGGTACTGCCCTTCATTACCTCCGACGAGATCCTTGTAAGTTCCCACCCAGGCAACCCAGTCACCTTCAGTGGGTGCGGTATGACCTTGGGGTGTTCTGCTGCGGAAGGAAATAAGAAGGCGACCACTGACAGGATCGTATTTGCCGGTATGGCGGTCTCCATTCAAGGAACCGGGGAGATCCCGGGGCTTCGTCCAGGTTGTACCTTCATCGTTCGAGAAGATGATTTGTGAATTGTGCCGTCGACTGTTTTCTCTCAGCAAAACGGCTAGCTGCTTTCCATCAGGCGAGCGAATGATACCCGGCTCGCAGATGTGATAGTCCGAGGACTTGTGGATTGCTTCAGGATCGGACCAGGTTAAACCACCGTCTTTGGAAATCGTCTTGAAAAGTGTAAACACGATGGGAGATTCCTGCCCGGAATTTTTAGAGATGAATCGACCATCATCGTGAAACAGAGCCATATAATGACCTTTGCCTGTTTTGAGTGGTTCGACACAACCCATGACAACGATACCACCCCAGTCGCCGACCTGTTTCAGTTCGCTCCAGGTTTCTCCATCATCTTCTGTGACCGCCATGCGCGTGGGGTATAAGCCGGAGAACATGATGATTCGTTTTTTACCACTCGCGTCAACGACTCGATGCAGAGTCGGGACTTCGCGGGATGTCAGCCAGGAAGCGGGTGTTGGCAGGCGTTTGCTCCAAGTTTTGCCGGCATCGTTGGAGCGTTTATAAACAATGCCCCCCTTACCATGACCTTTGGGATACACGCAGAGCATGGTCTTGTTGTCTTCCAGCAGAACGGTCGTAGGATGTCCCAGATATTGACCTGCTTCACGATCGACGACGACCTGCCGATGGGCCTGAGCGTTGAGATCAATGTAAGGGATTGTAAATCCGGGTTTTCGGGTTTTTGACCTGGAACTGGTCGGTTCGACAGAAAACGCAGAACTCAAACAGCAGAAAAATGTCGCAGTGATTGTCAGAATACGACTCGTATCAGCGAGGGTTTTCAATAACATAAGAAGTCTTTCTTTCCTGTTTGATTTTGTCTGCGGATCGTCAGGATGTGTACCCGATGATTTGATCTCAATTTGCTCCATATATGTCATATATTGTCTGATGATATTTCAACATCAGCAGAAAATGGCGTCAAAAGTGGTATGAAGCGATAGATTTTAACGAAAAAAAACGTTTCACAGGTCCGTTTTTAAAGATTGTATTGTGATTCGTAGTCGCACCCGATATTATAGAGAGCATACTTGATGTATCTAATTATGATACAACAAGATAGATGAGAGAGCTCCTCAGCCAGCACGGCTTATTCCCACCTGACTTCAACTATCGTAGACATGATCATGAAAACTTTGCATAACGTGACATTTGGCATCGTATTCACGAGTCTTTTCGGTTTACTGATTCCTGAGCTTTCCGCAGCAGAACCTCAGCCAGATCAGGCAGGACTTGATTTCTTCGAAAAGAAGATTCGTCCTGTTTTGATTCAGCACTGTTATGAATGCCATTCAGCCGACACGAAGAATCTGAAAGGCAGTTTACTGCTCGACTCAAAACAGGGGTTATTAAAAGGAGGCGACTCCGGAACCGCCCTTGTTCCCGGGAAACCAGCAGAAAGCCTGTTACTGGAAACATTACGCTATGGTGAAGACAGCTATCAGATGCCTCCCAAAGGCAAGCTTTCTGATGAGGTGATCGCAAATTTTGAAAAATGGATCGCCATGGGTGCTCCTGATCCCCGTAACAAAACGAATCAGAAAAAAGTGAAAGCAGAAATCGATTTTGTAAAGGCACGCGAGTTCTGGTCTTTTCAGGCTCCGCAGCACCATGCTGCTCCTGCTGTCAAGCAGCAGAATTGGCCGAAAAAGAAGCTGGATTATTTTATTCTGGCTGCCCAGGAAGCGAAAGGTTTTAAGCCGGCTCCTGCAGCGGATAAACAGACTTTAATTCGTCGTGCGCCTATTTCGACTTAATTGGCCTGCCTCCCACAGCTGAGGATGTGAATCGATTTGTCAAGGACTCTTCTCCCGAAGCATACCAGAAGTTGATTGATCGACTTTTAAATTCCACACACTACGGAGAGCGCTGGGGGCGGCATTGGCTGGATGTTGCTCGTTTTGCAGAAGACAATACGAATATGGGACCACATAATGGTCCCTATCCGCACGCGTACCGCTATCGGGACTGGGTAATCAAAGCGTTTAATGATGATGTGCCTTACGATGAATTTATTATTCGTCAGTTAGCAACAGACTTTCTACCGGAAACGGGGCCTGAAGATTATCCTGCATTGGGGTATATGGGTTTAGGGCCTTCCTATCATAAGGAAGTGGCACTTTCTCGACTCACTCTGGAAAATCGCTACGCTGATGACTGGGAAGACCGTGTTGACAGTTTGTGCCGTGGCTTGCTGGGGCTGACGATGGCATGTGCCCGCTGTCACGATCATAAATATGATCCGTTGACGGTTGATGACTATTATGGCATCGCCGGTGTTTTTGCATCTGTTCGCCAGACGACACGCCCCATCATTCCCGAAGCAGAGGTTGCGAAAACCCAACCCGCTCGCGATAAAGCAGATCAATTTGCCAAACAAAACAAGACTCTGACTGACAAGATCAAAGTCTGGAATAAGCGAAACGCCTTACTAAAGGAGATTATCAAGCAGAATCCCAAAGCTGAGACTGCTTTGATAGCGCCGCGGCCCGATATCAAGAACCACAAAACAGTCAAAATTCTGGTTGCTCCGGAAGAATTGAAGCAGAAGACTAAATTGATTGCGGACGCCAATCAAACAATCAAAGCGAATAAAGCGAAAATCGCTGAAATCAAAAAAACGACACCTGGTTTTGATCTGCCGCTGGCAGATGCGCTGACGGAAGAACAGGTCCGAGTCGAAGAAATTACCGAAGATCGAATGAAGATCGTTTATTACAAAGACAAGCCGCGTGATCTGAATGTCTTCATTCGTGGAAGTGCCAACAACCTGGGAAAACTTGTTCCACGACGGTTTGTGCAAGTACTTTCGAATGAAAATCCAAAACCGTTTAAAAACGGAAGTGGCCGGTTGGAACTGGCACGAAGCATTGCAAGCCGAAAGAATCCATTGACGGCACGCGTGATGGTGAACCGAGTCTGGCAGCACCATTTTGGTGAAGGACTTGTCGACACACCAAGTAATTTTGGCAAAACAGGTTCGCTACCGAGTCACCCGGAGCTATTGGATGATCTTGCTGTCTGGTTCATGGATCAAGGCTGGTCCATGAAAAAGTTACATCGGTTGATAATGCTGTCTGCCACGTATCAACAGGATTCGAATGTCACATTATCGAATGAACTGAAAATCAAAGACCCCAATAATCGTCTGCTTTCGTATTTCAATCGCAGACGGCTGGAAGCAGAAGTCTATCGAGATTCCCTGTTGGCTGCAGGCAACAATCTGGATCTGACTCAAGCAGGGCCATCGGGAGATATTGACGACTCCAAATTTCACCGACGAGGTGTTTATGCAAAGGTCTCACGTCACAAACTCAGTACATTTCTGCAGTCTTACGATTTTCCCGATCCGGCAATCCATGCGGCCCGGCGTGCCAATACAACGACACCTTTGCAGCAGTTATTTGTTTTAAACTCGCCGTTTGTTCGGCAGCAGGCGCAAGCATTAGGAAATCGACTGGAGGGGGAATCTTCTGAAAAACGAATTGATGCCGTCTATCAGATATTATTCTCGCGTGCACCGACGCCGTCTGAAGTAAAAGTGGGATTACAATTTCTGGAAAACGGTTCTCCTCAAAGTGAGCCAATTCAATCCCTTCATCAAGTTCCCACTTTTGCTGGTAAACGTATGAAAGCGGATGTGAAGAAATTGGGAGATCAGTATTCTGTTGCACTCTGGTTTAAAAATCAAATCCCCAATAACCAACGCATTATCACCGGGTATTTCTTTTCACGAGGGAAAGACTCTGCCGCGAAAGCACCCGGAGACCATTTAGGTATCGCAGGGAAGTATAAGCCGAATAAAGCAGGACGACTCTTTTTCTATAATGGAGATCAACAACGGCAGTCACTATTTGGGAACACGGTCATTCAACCTGGAACCTGGAATCATGTTGCCTTGATTCGTGATCAGCAGCAGATTCAAGTATACCTTAACGGGAATCTGAAACCGGAAATTTCAGGGGAAGCAAAGCCGGGTTATAAATCGGGTGTCTCTGAACTCATACTGGCTGGTCGCAGTGACAATTTCTCTAATTTTCAAGGACAGTTGGCAGCAGTTGCTTTATTTAATCGTGTATTAGATCCGAAGGAAATTCAGAAGCATTTTCGGGCAGCGCGACTGCAAAAAAACCAGCTGGCGCATGCAGAATATCTAGCATCAATTTTAGCATCTGACCCCCTGTCCTGCTGGCCGCTCCGGATTGATGATCCGAATTTATCTCAGGCTGTTGATATTACCGATAGTAAAAACAACGGAATCTATGAAGGTCGCCAGGCTAAAGATCCTGCGAAGCTGACTCCCTGGCAACGTTATTGTCAGGCGTTGTTGTGCAGCAATGAAATGATGTATGTCGACTAATCCCTCTGATATATGTTGATACATCGATATCAATAAAACTGTAAAAGAGACTCAGAAAATGATGAATACAAGCAGACAGTCAATTTTATCCCGTCGCGAAATTCTGCAAAAAGTCGGTGGTGGATTCGGAATGATGGGGCTGGCTGGTATGCTTTCCGCTTCGGAAGCGGCTTCAACAAAAGTAAAACAGCACGTTCCCCATTTTGCTCCCAAAGCAAAACGGGTCATTTTTTTGTTTATGAGTGGTGGGCCCTCTCAGGTTGATACATTTGATCCGAAGCCCGCATTACTTAAATATGCAGGACAACGTCCTAAAGCGGCTAACATCAGAACCGCTTCAAAAACAATGGGACTACTTCCTTCGCCGGTCAAATTCATCAATTCCGGAAAATCGGGGATTCCCGTATCTGAATACCTTCCCAATCTTGCTCAACACATTGATGACATGGCGATTATTCGCTCCATGCACACAGATTTTCCCAATCATGCTCCTGCACTGTGTATGATGAATTTAGGAACATTGACGCCGACTCGTCCCAGTCTCGGCTCATGGTTGACATACGGACTCGGATCCGAAAACCAGAACCTTCCCGGTTTTCTTGCGCTGTGTCCGGGAAAACCTGTCGTCGGTCCCAAATTATGGGGAAGCGCTTTTTTACCAGGTAAACATCAAGCGACCCACATTAACAACAAGGACTTAACACCGGAAAAGATGATCCCCTATCTGAAGAACGAAGCCTTGAGTTCCGAGGAACAGAAAAAGCAACTTGATCTTGTACTGGCAATCAACAAACAACACTTGAAGAACAGAGCCAGCGACAATGCACTTGAAACGCGGATCAAATCAATGGAACTGGCTTATCGCATGCAATTTGCTGCGACGGATGCGTTTGATATTTCTCGCGAACCGGAAAAACTGCAGGAGGCATATGGCAAAAGCCAGTTTTCGAAAGCCTGTCTCTTGGCCCGTCGATTGAGTGAGCGAGGAGTGCGATTTGTACAAGTTTACTATGGGAGTGGACAACCCTGGGATACGCATAGTAATCATGATAAAAGTAATAAACGACTTTGTACCGATATCGATCAGCCAATTGCACAGTTGATGACTGATTTGAAACAACGAGGTTTACTCGAAGAAACATTGATTGTCTGGGGTGGGGAATTTGGAAGAACCCCCACTGCTCAGGGCGGCATCAATGGCCGTGATCACAATCCCTTTGGATTCTGTATGTGGCTGGCAGGCGGAGGAATCAAAGGTGGAGTCGTGCATGGTGAATCAGATGAATTCGGATTTCGTGCCATGCAAGACAAAGTTCACGTGCATGATCTGCATGCGACATTGCTGCATCTGATGGGTATCGACCACGAAAAGTTGACCTATCATTACTCAGGACGAGATTTTCGATTAACGGATGTCGCTGGCGAAGTGGTACACAATATCATCGCATGATATTAAAGCTCTCGTGCACGTCCGCATCAGTTCGACAGGATTGAGTTCGTATTCAAATTTACGCTCTTTTCTCGCCTGTTGATATTATATATAATATACACTCGGTCTGAAATGTCACACTTCAAGCTCTTAATCAATGTGCCTAAGGTAATAATATGTCTACGACCAATCTACCCGGATCATTCTCGATGGTTCCCAGAGGGAATATTCGTGAGGTTGTTGTTCAACGGATATTAGCAGCGGTGATACGCGGTGAATTTCCGCTGGGGCATCGTCTGGTGATTCAGAATCTGGCAGAGCAATTCGGTGTCAGTGCTACCCCTGTTAGAGAGGCACTTGTTGAATTGGCCTCGATTGGAATTGTGGAAAATCTTCCGAATCGTGGTGCAGTGATGCGTGAATTCGGGGTGACTCAGATTCGTGAAATTTATCAACTGCGTCGAATTTTAGAAGTCGAAGCTGTTTGCACTGCCTGTGGTAAAATAGAATCGCGTCTCTTGTCTGAACTGGAGACGGAGTTTGCTGCTATTGCTAAAGAGACACGTGACAAAAACTGGTCTCGAAAAGCGATGCTGCTCGATATCAGATTGCATACCATGATTGCCGAACATTGTGGAAGCACTCGTCTACAAGATGAATTGCGCCGTTATAACACACTGGTTCAGGCGATACGTGAAGTCATTGATAATGAAAGCCAGGCGCAGGAGATTGCCCTTTCTGATCATGTAGAAATCATTAACGCCTTACAGTCGAACGACTGTGACTCTGCAGAAAAAATAATGGAAAAGCACATTAGAAATACTGCCAGTCTGGTTGAAAAATTGATGCTGGAACGACTGGAAAGTAAGTAAACGGGAATTTTCCCATCGTATGAAGCTCTCTCAACCAGATCTGCTTTAAATTAAGATCTATATTTTTTTGCAAAACGATCGAACTTTGTTGCTGCCAGCTTTGTCAAATCAGCATCAAACTGATTGTCGTTTACAGGAATAGATCATCAATACATACCGGTGCTGTCGTGAATTTGCATTTTAAATGGACATCACCTAAAGAAACATCACCTAAAGAAACATCACCTAAAGAAACATCACCTAAAGAAACATCACCTAAATAAACATCACCTAAAGAAACATCACCTAAAGCAACATTTATTCTGACAGGAACGCGGAAATTAGTTCACCGCTTTATATGTAGCATCTGGTCGAAATCTTCTACGTGTCAGTTTTGCCTGGTGTTATTGTAACACGAGGCTTTTTTATTTGCTGTGGACAAAACACTGACCTTTCCGATTGGAGACGCCGGGTTCAATGTCTGCGCAAGGTAATATACAGGAATCATATTTGTGTTTGTGAATGATTTGGAAGTCAACCGGCTGGATCAGGACCCTGTCTTGAAAACAGGGGGGTGAAAAATTCACTTGTGGGTTCGAGTCCCACGGCTTCCGCTTTTAATGGAAATTCGATATGGTGTTCATAGTGTAAAGGTATTGCACGTGACTCTGTGACTGTCAAAGAGGTGGGTTCGATTCCCCCTGGGCACGCCTTTTAGAAATCAGGACTCTCATCATGGTAGCATCAACATTAGAGCGACCGACGCTCATTCTGAATCGGAACTGGCAGCCCGTGGGTGTCACGACGGTTGCGCGGGCTGTTGTCAAAATCTGGAATGAAACAGCGCGCGCCGTTGATCCTGCAGATTACCAAACCTATAGCTGGTCTGATTGGGCCAAATTCAGTCCGGAAGCTGATGAACTGGCAATTCAAAGTAGTCAATCACGGTTTCGGGTCCCAGAAGTGATTACCCTGTTGAAATATGACCGGGTGCCTGGTCTTTCAGTGACGTTCAGTCGACGAAACGTTTTTAAACGAGACCGATTTACCTGTCAATATTGTGGTTGCCAGCCGGGTAGTGAAGAACTGACGATTGACCACGTGGTACCACGGTCGCAGTTTGGAGAAACATCCTGGGAAAATTGCGTTCTCGCTTGTGTGGAATGTAATTCTCGTAAAGCTGCGAGAACTCCAGTCCAGGCAGGGATGAAACTGTTGAAGCCGGCAGTACGTCCAAAGTGGAAGCCGTTTTATGCAATGCAAAGCATGCAGATAAACAGCTGGTCCCGGTTCATCAGTGAATCCTACTGGAATGTAGAATTAGAAACCTGAAAAGAAGTAGTGCTCCTCAAATACCAGTACGAGGAGCGCTCTTTTTTGTTACTGCAGTTTTTCCAGTACAGGTACTGCTTCTTCTTTACTGAGAGGCTTTTCCATCTGCTTCGATTGTACCTGAACCAATACTCGTGCATCCCCTTTTGTGCGAGCAGTTAATGAAAGTTCGAAATCCAGTACCTGTTTTGCCGGCAATTCTTGAGTTGGTTCAAAAATGACATATGATCCCGCCTGTTTATATTGAACGGGACCTGTTGCAGACAGAAAAACCAGTTCTTGTGGAATTTTAACTCGAAATTCCACGTTGGTCGCAGAAGCGCTTCCCTGATTTTTGAGCTGCACCTGCATGACCATTTTTTCCCCTACTTCAAGCGGGCCTTTTAATTCACTGGTTTCCACTTTAAGGAGAGGTTGTCCAATAATGGTCGTTTCAGACTGTAGATTAGCAGAAAATTTACTACTGTTATCAATGACGACCTGAACTGTACTAATCTGTTTTCCGACTTCGAGTGGTTCCAGCTCAACTGTCAGGACTTGCCTGTCGCTCGCTGCTAAATTGGGTATATCCCATTGAACCACTTTACGAACGGGGTCAAACTGCCCTTGCGCTGATGCTGTCACAAACTTCATGCCGGGCGGAACTGATTCAAATACAGAAATGTTTTGAATCGGTGTTTCTGAATTGTTGGTTACGACATTTTCATATGTACCAGAACGCCCGAGGTAACGGTTTTTGGGTCCTTTGCGAGTTAATAATATTTTCTCACTCGTCCCGATCACTTTTAGTGGAACTTCTGTTTCCGCTTTAATATTACCATCTCCGATGACACTGGAAATATTTTTGCCGGCACCAGGTTTGACCGCTTTTAATTTCAGTTGAATCTGTTTTGTTTCACCAGCGGGAATGATTCCAACACTATATTCCAGATCATCTCCACCTGGATGAGTAAACTGAGGAGGAATAATACTGCGAACATACACGTTTTTAGCATCCCCTGTTCCTGAGTTTGTGATTGAATAATTGACCACTGTAATATCACCCGGTTTGACCGCACCTGGCTGATCCGATTTGATGACCAGCTTAGGAGCAGTAATATTGGTTTCTGCGGCGACTTTTGTGGCAAAATTGACAGTAGCCACACTTCCGATTTGACCAGATTCTTCCGGGATGACTCGAATTGAGATCTTCTTTTCTTCACCTGGCCCCATTGTTCCCAGACGCCAGATAATCCGGTTGTTGATTTGCTCGGCTCTGGGAATTGTACCAGTCAGGTTCGCACCATGGGGAATACGGTCTTCAACAATTACTTCCTGTGCGGATGTTGTACCAACGTTTTTGACGAGAACATGGTAGATAAACGGCTGTCCCAGAACTGCCTCCGGGGGAGCCATTTTTTGAATGGTCATTTTGGGAGACTGAATTTTCTGTTGAACATCCAGTTTTGCAGTTTCTTTGGGAACAGGTTGATTCCCCTCGACTCGACTTAACTGTTTTGGTTCGGGAGTAGGCGAAATTTTGACTGACTGCTGGGTTGACGCATTCGTTTTTGCAGGGCCGCCCTCGATTGTAAACAGTGGAGGTTCCGTTGTTTTTACTTCTTTTCGTTTTTTGATGACCACAACATCTGAAGCGGAATCCTGTGGAACCGGTTGTGGTTTGGGAGTGGATTTCATTTCAAATGGTGATGATTCAATGACAGGTTGCCCCGGCACAGCAGTCTTGGCCTCTGATTTCTTATCGGCAACTTTGGCTTTCACTGTAGAAACAGGGTTTGAGGTCGGTGATTTTGCAGAGGGACTGTTTCCAAATGGATTAAATTCCGGGTCGACTTCGGGAGTCAGTTTTTCTGGCGGAGTTTTGGAAAGTGATTTTGCAGGTGGAATCGATTCCGGAGTTGTTATAAATGGATTTGAATCGAGAGTGGGGGTATCAGTCTCACTTTTTTCACTGAATTCAAATGGTTTTGGGGA
Organism: uncultured Planctomycetaceae bacterium; assembly: GCA_942492165.1. Classification (GTDB taxonomy): domain Bacteria; phylum Planctomycetota; class Planctomycetia; order Planctomycetales; family Planctomycetaceae; genus Gimesia. Next base: position 63,530 of record CALOEF010000069.1, on the reverse strand, counting down.
GGACGTCCCCTTCACAGGCGTAGATGGATTTCTGGTTTTCGACTGCCCGGTACTTTGAGATTGCGTGCGTGTTGAAGCAGGCGCAGGTTCGTCAAACGGATTCTTTGATATTGTCTTGCTTTTCATATTCTCACGCGGTGGAATCGTTGTTTTCGAGACCGTGTCGAAAGGTTCCGGTTCTGATTTTTTTGAGGAAAAATCAAATACAGGCTCCGTTTTAAGCTCAGGTTGTGCGGTAGATGATGCTGATTTGGGTTGTTGTTTTGTTGCAGGGCGCGCTTCAAATGATTCTGAAAACGGATTTTCGACAGGAGTGATTGATTCTGTTTCGGAATCGTCACGAAAGTCTAACCCTTTAGGCTGCGGAAGAGCTGTAATTTTCTTTGCCGATTTTGAATCAATTGCTGATTCTTGACCAGGAGTTCCAAATTCACTGGTCCCTTCTACAAGTTTGATCTTGGAAGGACTCTCGTTTGTATTGGGTGCAAAGGGAGTTTCTAATGTCTTTTTCTTTTGATTTTCCAGAGGAGTCGCGGAACGAGTTGCCACTTGCAAAAGTTCTGAGGGGACTCGATTCAACGGAATTTTCTCAGGAGATGTTGCCGGCTCTGACTGGCCTGGAGCAAGCGAAATCTTCCTGGCTGTATCAGGTGAAGCGGTAGCGGCATCAGAACCATCTATTACTTCCAGTGGGCTGACCGTGCCTTCATCACTGGTGGTCTGAATTCCTTTTTGAGCCTGAAGAAACATCAATAAGCCCAGGCCTACGACTCCCGAGACTGCGATGAGTTTAATTGCTACATTCGACATGGGACTCCCTTCCCGATGAATCAGCTTTAAGAAAATCAGATTACAATGACCAGATTAAATCCTCTGACATTTCAATTCAGTACCGGTATTGGACATTGTGATCATTTTGGATCATGCAAACGAACTTGAATTCAAGACGAAGTACGTCATTCCACGGATTCATAGCAAATATTACAAAACAGGGGAAGACGATATTTGAGAAAATTCACGTATCTGCTTACAAAAACTGATGATACGGGAATAATCAGTTTAATATCAGGTCATGATTTACTCAGATTGGGGTGGTTCTGTATCAAAATCAAACCACTTCATGGCACTACTCATTGGTTCAATTCTCAAGACGACATAACCATCCTGAAAGATGCGAACGGTGCCTGTCGACTCAGAAACGGCAATTCCAATAGCTCCGGTCTCTCTGGAAATAGCGGCAGCAGCCCAATGGCGGGACCCCAGACCTTTCGACAAGGTGAGGCCTTCAGCTGAAGCATTTAAGATTCGTCCTGCAGACTGGACGACCCCATCGGAACTGATGATGAAGGCACCATCGATTTGGGCAAGTTCTTTCATACTCTCTTTAACACGTGGATTACTCACAATCCGATCTTTTTGTGAGTAACCTTTAAAGGGATCGTGAACCTGCTCGTGTGAAAGGCTTATGACTTTGCGGTGGTTTCCTACTGTAAATAAAGCACCAACGGGTTTTCCTTCACGGCCTTCCCGACCGATTTCAACAGCTAAATCAACAACCGTCCGTAATGTCTGCAAAGGGACTTTAGTTTCGAGTCGTTGCAGATCACGCGCAGTCAGTTTTGCCAGATGGTCGGCCAGGCTGACAATGCTTAATGAATCAGCGTGTTCTTTTTCAAACCCCGCATAGAGAGCGATGATTCGATCTCCGGATGCCAGAATTTCATCCGCAATTGCTTCCAGTATTGCCTGACTGATCTGAACTTGTCTGGTTTGCGGTTCATGGATTAACGGAACCAGGGCGATTCCATCTTCCTGGGCTGCACGTTGGACATCCGGTTTATCCGATGAAACAACAAGCCGCAGCTTGCCCAGATATTTATTGATTTCGAGAAAATTATAGGGGATGTCAGCCAGCAGGAAGATAACTTCGATCTCACAATCACTTGCCAGTCGTTTGGCAGCTTTTAACAAGCTTGTTAATTGTGGGGAAATTTCAACCCGTTTCATGTTTGGTCTCAATCGAAGCAGCTAATCAAATAGCCTGTTATTCAAGATGATTCGTGTCGCCTCTGGCCCCGGTCAGGTATTTCTGGGATTACACCAATCTCAATTCCAGTGAGAATTTAAAACGGCCCGAAAAGTGTTCATCCGTATCGAACAGTTCTGAGGCTAATAGAGAAAAATGGTTAATATGAAGGGACTTGTCTGTTTTCGCGCTGATATCTAAGTGTAAAAAAAAAGTTGATGGCGTCAACGCACAGATGATTGTCAGATTTGAAAAAAGTGATACTGGTCTCAGGATTTGACAGGCTGGAAGCTGCTTTTACTCGTGAAGTCACGCTGATCACAAATCAGTGTAAATGACAGAGGTACTATGTGTTGTTATTCAAAAGTCGGAGCTAGTTTGATTTGAGCAACTTTTTCCGGGTCAACTAAAGTTTCCACGTGGTTCTTAATTGCCCGCATCGCCCCTTTACCACCAAATATTCCGACTTGTGCTTTGTCGAGGGAGACGTCCTGTGAGATGATGATCCCCTTTTCCAAATCAAGTTTAATGGTTCCTGAAGGGGTTTTCTGGATCAATTGCAGCCCGAGTTTTGGGTCATTCAGGCGTTTCATCACCTTGGTTTTAAATTTGATCACTGCGATCTGATCTTCAACGGATTCCAGGGTAAAAGTTCGGCCGATGGGCACTTTTTTACGCAATGTTTTCCCGACAGCGACTTCAACGTCATACGTTTTCCTTCCACGTGTCTCCGACTTTGACTTCCTTTTCGGGGAGTGGAATCATGAAGCCTCGAATCTCGGCTGTCCCTTTTAGTGCTTCGGACTCTTTAAAAAGAAGCTGTTTTTTATTCATTTTGACTTTGTTAACTGAGATGACTTTCCCTAATGGAGAGCAAACCATGCGTGAGGGTTTGCCAATGTTTTGCCGGATTTTTTCAAATTGCTTCAGGTCTTTTTCCTTGGGGTCGATGCTGTCAAAAGTTGCAGGTGCTTTCTCGTTATTATTAAAATAAACCTTCATCTGTACGCGATCAATCATCATTTCCAGTGTTCCATTACCCGATTCGTCAACAGAAACGACACGATAGTGCTTGAGGGTTTTTGTGGAATTGCGCGATATTTCTTCGGCTCCATTCAGCTGGACAGTGATCTTGTTTTGTGAATCCACCTTGTAATGGATAAATTCAGCGGGCTGATATTGATATCGCAATGAATAGAGCGTGGCATCTTCTTCTGCCAATGTCTCTGAAAGCGACTGAAATACAGGAAACTCGATCAAAATGAACGTCAACACGCAGAACGCAAAGGACCGCATCAGGGACTCCTTCCCTCATTAAAACTGGTTATTGTTTTCCTTAACCTTCGATGAGATTAACAGATCGACGAAATTATGGGGAGGGCATTTTTGAGTGAAGGGCAAGAAAATCAAAGGCAACGATCACTGAGCCCCGTATTTGGGTTGCCCTCCCCAGCCAAGTTTGCGATTGAGCGAGGAATAGTAGTTAAAACCGGGGATGCGCGCGAGTTTAAAAGTCACATCGGCTTTGGTGATTTCCAGACGATCGCCGGATGAATAGGGCACTTTGATCTGCCCATCAATCACTAACATGGCCCCTTCTGGTACATTTGTGGCTGTCAAGGAGTAAAGCCCGTTCGCATTATCAACCAGGGGACGATTTGAAGGAGTGTGCGGGCAAATCGGAGTGATTACAAACGCCTGCAGGTCCTGTTTTAAAATCGGTCCACCTGCAGACAGACTATGCGCAGTCGATCCAACAGGCGTACTGACAATAAGTCCATCACCACTATAGGTTGTCACTAATTCATGATCGATCGCTAATTCAACATCGATCATCGACATCGCCCCAGCCGAACTGATGACAACTTCATTGAGCCCCAGATAGGAATTGATGCTTCCGTCCGCCAGAAAATGTTTGCATTCAAACATCAGGTGCTCAACGATTTGATACTTTCTCTCCAGGATGAACGAAAAATTCTTGCAAAAGCCCTCGGGCGTCAAGTCGGCCAGAAAACCTAAACGCCCCAGATTGACCCCGATCATCGGGATTTGCTGGAGCCGCATTTGTCGACAGGCCCGTAATATGGCCCCATCGCCCCCCAGTACAACAACGAGATCGGCATTTGACTCGTCAGGGGAAAAATCTTCGATTATTGAAACAGAGGAATCGTAAACAGCAGCCTGGGCTTTGAGATACCGGTCGATTTGTTCCCAAGCTGTTTGGATATGCGTACTTTGATCACGTAACAGGAACATGAAATTTAATGGTTGATCTGGCATATACCACTTTCAGAGTCGAAATCGATTTAAGGATGCACATTGGGTATGTGTGCTAATATCTTAAACATTATATGCAGCCGACCGATTGTGTCCAATCGTATGACGATGGTTCTTGCATTAAGAGCAAGAGATCAACGGATGAAATACAGGAACGGGTGCCTGCGTCAACTGTGATTTTTATTTCCGATCAGCTAACATGGCACAACCCACTCCGTTTCTCTTTGTCTTTCAGAAATGATACGTGTCCATGAATTATTTTGCACACGGGATGCGGTTTACTGATCAACCTTACTTTCTGGCAGGAACTGCCCTGCCCGATTTATTGTCGGTCGTGGATCGTCGTGTTCGATTACGGATGAAAAATGTGACTCCGTTTACGAGCGATGCGTCATCAATTCAGGCTGAAATTGCACTGGGAATCAAACAACATCTGGATGATGATGACTGGTTTCATTCGACGCAGGGTTTTCTGGAAATCAGTTCTGATTTATCAATTTTGTTTCGAAAAATATTTGCCAATGACGATTCTGCCCGCGTTGGATTTCTGGGGCATATTGTGACAGAATTATTGCTGGATGCCGTATTAATCGAGCAAAACACGGGGCTCATCGACCGCTATTATGATGCCTTCAGACAGATTGACCCTCTCAAAGTCGAATTGGCAACCAATAAAATGACAGCGCAACAAACGGACCAGTTAAAACATTGGCTTATCATCTTTCAGAAAGAACGTTTTCTAAGAGATTACCTTGTTCCACAAAGCATGCTGTTACGCTTGAATCAAGTCATGAAACGAGTCAAACTACAACCATTACCGGAAGAAACGATTTCGGTGTTGAAAACCGGTCGCAAGATTATAGAGAAACGGCTTGATGATCTGCTGCCACCCGAACATTTTCATCTCAACTGATTGAAAGAAGACAATTATGAAGTACGGCTTGAATATGCTGCTCTGGACATCCGACGTGAATGAATCCCATTTTGGTTTATTAGAACAAATTAAAAGCTGGGGATACGATGGAGTTGAGTTGCCACTTTTCGAAGCCGACGAGAAGAAATTTTCTCAGGTAGGAAATAAATTGTCTGAACTTGGTCTGGAATGTACGGCAGTCACGGTTTGTACGCCAGACGCAAACCCCATTTCCGGTGATACCAAAATCAGGGAAGCGGGCTTAAATCACTTAAAACAGATGATCGATATGTGTGCTGCTTCAGGAGCAACCCACATGTGTGGTCCAATCCATTCAGCGCTCGGCGAATTTTCAGGTGCAGGACGAACCGACGATGAATGGAATTACGGCAAAGAAATTCTTGCGCAAGCCGCTGACTATGCACAAGAGCATAATGTAATGCTTGTCTGCGAATACCTGAATCGCTTTGAATGTTACTTCTTGAATTCAGCCGAAGATTGCTCGCAGTTTACGCGTGAAATCAATCATCCGCATCTTAAAATGATGTACGATTCGTTTCATGCTAACATTGAAGAAAAATGCATCACATCTGCCGTCAAAGCATGTGCCGACCAGATGGTTCATGTGCACATTTCCGAAAATGATCGTTCAACCCCGGGTGAAGGAGGCGTCGACTGGGATACGACTTTTGCCGCCCTGAAAGAAGTAGACTATGATGGCTGGTTGATGATTGAAGCGTTCGGGTTAGCATTGCCGGAACTCGCAGCAGCGACTCGCATCTGGCGCAAAATGTTTCCGACAGAAGAGCATCTGGCAACCAGAGGCCTGGAATTTATGAAGACTCGCTGGAACGGATAAAAATCACCTTTGATCTCAGACGGAGCAAACATCGGATCAAGGTTGTTTGCTCCGTTTTTAATCCTCAGGAAACAGCATCAGCGACAATTTTCATCGCTGAATCACACAGGGTCTGGGCTTCTGTCGCATCCGGAGCCTCAGCAATCACGCGTATAATCGGCTCGGTATTACTGGCTCTGACTTGAACCCAGCGATCATCCCAGTCTAATCGCAGACCATCCCCTTCTGAAGCTTTTGCAGAATCGAAATGCGTTTTCAGTGCTTGACAGGCTTGATCAACCTGTTCGCGGGGGCACGTGATTTTATTTTTCACAATACAGTATTGTGGTAAGGAATCAGCCCATTTACTCAGAGTTTGACTTGATGATGCCAGCCCAGCAAGTACGTAAGCCATGCTGACATAACTGTCACGCACATAGCCAACATTGGGTTCAATAACACCTCCGTTTCCTTCCCCGCCAATAATAGCGGTTTCCGCTTTCATTTTCGCACAAACGTGGGCTTCACCGACATGGGAACGATGAAAAGGGCAGTTGTACCTGGCAGCGATATCTGCGGTGACCCGACTCGTTGAACCATTAACAACAATCGGTCCGGGGGTTCTCGCCAGTACATAATCCGCGGCGAGTGCCAAAGTTAATTCTTCACCGATGTATCGTCCCGATTCATCAACAATTGCCAGACGGTCGGCATCGGGGTCCTGAGCAAAGCCAGCATCGGCTTTATGTTCGCGAACGGCTTCGCATAAGGATGTCAGGTTTTCTTTCAGTGGTTCAGGAGTGTGAGCAAAATTTCCATCTGCGGTTCCGCCAAGAACAATGACTTCACAGCCGAGTGCTTCCAGGAATTGAGGCGTCGCAACGGCGCCCGAACCATGATTACAATCCAGAACGACTTTAAATTTGCGTTTTTGAATCTCAGGGACATCGACCAGTTGCAATACGCGAGAGATATGAGGCCCAGCGGTATCTGCACAGGTCTCTACATGGCCCAGTTGGTCCCAGGAAACATAGTTGAATTTCTCATTGTTGAGCACATCGAGCAGTTGCTCTCCCTGCTCTTGATTATAAACAGACCCCTCAGCAGAGAATGGTTTCAGACCGTTCCAGGGAATGGGATTATGGCTGGCAGTGATCTGTATTCCCCCCGCGGCTTTGAGATGTGTCACAAGGACACCACATGTCGGCGTAGTCGCTATACCTGCATCAACAACACGGCATCCTGTCGAGATGAGTCCCGCAATTACCGCATGCTTGACCATCACACCGGTGGATCGGCCATCTTGCGATACAACGACCGTCCCCTTGTCTGCCAATGTTCCAACGGCGGCTGCAAAGCGAGTCAAATAATCGGGATTCAAGCCGTTGCCAACAACACCCCTTAATCCAGAAATACTCAGAATCCGTTCTGACATCATTATCACCTGTTCAATCTGCAATGCAAAAATATGTATCTTTAGTTGTCTGACGTCCCGGTGTCATAATGAGAACCCGAACTGTCAATACCTCGAATTACCAAAACCATAGTGGAGAGTGTCATTAATGACAATCCCGACCCGGACGGAATTCAGTCATTTGTGACGGGATTGATCCACTCTTCTGCCTGCTGTTGGCAGGCCACGACGCGTTGCCAGGTTAGTTCCAGTAACGCTTTTTCTGAACCATTCTTGCAGTACTCCTGGACCAGGGATGCTGAAATTGGTTCACCAAAGACGACGCGTACAGATCGAGGACGCAGGAAACGGGCTCCCCGTGGCAGTACACGAAATGCCCCGGCAATTCCAATAGGATAAATATCACAGTCCGTACGTTTTAAGAGCGCTAAAAAGCCGGGCTTGAATCGACCGACATCGCCATCAGTTGTTCGAGTTCCCTCTGGAAAAATGCCGACAAAATTCCTGTTTTCAATGTTCTGAATGGCAGCGCGAAAACTTTGTGAACTCGCAGATTTACGGCTGATGGGAATCACAAACTCATAACGTAAAAATGGCCCCAGAATTGGAATGCGAAACAGAGAATCACGGGCCATAAAACTGACAGGCCGTTTTAGAGGAAGACATATCAGCAATGGGTCGAGAAAGCTCTGGTGATTGCTGACCATCAGGCCGCCTGTTTCCGTTGGCAGATTTTCTTTTCCGCGCGACTGATATCGCAGCCAGAGTACAAAGAATACTTGCAAGATCCATTGAAACAGGATCCAGACAAAATTCCTGCGATTGGGGGGAGCTGATACAACTTGATGAAATTCAGACAACGTCTCCGCCTCTCTCATTTGGCTTCTTTGAGTTTTAATTTGGCGGGGTCAAGGACAACGTGTTTAACGAGCTCTCTTTTCCAGGTGTAGGTGATATGAACATTGCCGTCTGCTGTTTGAATCACTGCAGGATAGGAATATTCACCTGGTTGATCTTCAAGAATCAGGCCTGTTTTCCAGTTTTTTCCATCGGACGATACGGCAACGTTCAACGGGCTCCTGCCTTTTTGCGTTGGATTATAAACCAGAAGCGATCGGCCATCTTTCAATGTAACGGCATCCGTACCACTGTTGGGATTTGGAAGCGTCGTCTCAGTAAGGGGACTCCATGATCGACCATTATCATCCGACCACGCTTCGACAATCTTGCCTAGCCTTCTGCTGCGACACAGAATTTGTAATCGATCACCATATCGCAGTACAGAAGGTTGGATAGCGCCGATTTTATGTCCATCATTGAGTGGTCCTGTCCTGTGCCAGGTCTTTCCTGAATTGGGTGTCCATTCCATTTGGACTTGCCAGCCATCGTGCTCTGTGCTGGCGGGGCATAACAGTGTTCCGTCCTCAAGCAGGAACGGTTTATTCTTGACCGGTCCAACAAAACCATCGGGTAACCGCTGTGCTTTACCCCATGTGTTCCCGTGATCATGGGAAATTTTGAGCATGCCCCACCATTCACTCGGATTCGGACCGACTTTATAAAAGAGGAGAAGCGTTCCGGGTTTCGTTTGAAACAGGACCGGATTCCAGCATGGCCATCGCTTCGAAGCGTCTTGAACCCCATCGGCAACACTCACGGGAGCAGACCATCCTTTTCCCTGATTGCGCGAAAGCCATATTTCTACATCCTTATTTTTTTCAGCCGTTCCGCCAAAAAAGGCACAGACTAAACCTTGCGGTGTTTCTACTATGGTCGATGCATGACAGGAAGGGAAAGATGCCTCATTGTAAACGAATTCCTGCATGACTAATCCTGGCTGCTCTGCAGTCGTCGCCTGAGGGGGCGCTGCTTTTAATCCGATTTCACTGCTAATACAGAACGGCACTGTTATTATCAGTATCAGAATTGTATTTACAGGCATTAATTGACTCATGGTTGACTCCCCCTGACGCAATTTGAATTCTCAAAGTTCCATAGTTGAGTATCAGGATATCATTCATTGTAAAGAAGTGGAATTGGCAATGAAAATTTAAACTGTGGAAAAGAGTAAATGAGATTATAGTCAACCGCATCAAGGATATGGTCTACTCACAAATCGATTATTCGTGGGAGAGATCACGCTGGCGAATTGTGTTTTCGATTCAACATCGATACGATGGCACAATATTCGTAGAGACTGTGATTCTCTGTAAAAACAGGCTTATTTAGCTCTCATTTCGGAATGTTCTGCTCTTTGCATTCGACCAAATTTCCGATGATTGAGTTCTCGAATAGATCAACAGGTACCACAACCAGATTAGCCCTATTAAAAGAAGGTATTTACTATGGATGCCGAAGCATTGAAATTAGCAACATTGTGTCTACATGGTGGTCAGGAGCCAGACAGCGCGACAAATTCACGAGCGGTTCCCATTTATCAGACGACTTCCTACACGTTCAACGATACTGATCACGCGGCCAGACTCTTTGGCTTGCAGGAATTTGGTAACATCTATACGCGATTGATGAATCCAACCTGTGATGTGCTTGAAAAACGTCTGGCACTGCTGGAAGGTGGTTCCGGAGCGGTAGCAGTGGCTTCTGGACAAGCAGCGGAATCACTGGCGATCCTCAATATTGTAGAAACGGGGCAAAATATTGTTTCGTCGTCAAGCCTGTATGGCGGAACATACAATTTGTTTCACTATACGTTCCCCAAGTTTGGAATTGAAACAACTTTCGTTGATCAAAGTGATCCGGAAAACTTCAAAAAAGCGATCGATGAGAATACCCGCTGTATTTATATTGAAGCCATCGGAAACCCACGTTGCGATATTGCCGACTTTGAAGCCATCGCCAAAATTGCGCATGATGCAGGTATTCCATTAATTGTTGATTCAACTCTGGCTTCGCCTGCGTTACTGCGGCCGTTTGAACACGGTGCAGATATTATTGTCGCATCCTGCACAAAATTCATTGGAGGTCACGGAACATCCATCGGCGGAATTGTGATCGAAAAAGGGGACTTCCCCTGGGATAACGGAAAGTTCCCGGGACTTACCGAACCTGATCCCAGCTATCACGGTCTGAAATTCTATGAGACATTTGGTGGTATGAACCTTGCTTACATTCTCAAATTACGAGTCCAACTGCTTCGCGATCTGGGTCCGGCGATGAGTCCGTTCAATGCGTTTCAGTTTCTGCAGGGATTGGAAACATTGCATTTAAGAATGGAACGCCACAGCCAGAACGCAATGGCAGTGGCACAGTTTCTGGAAAGCCATCCCAAGGTTTCATGGGTCAACTACTGTGGACTGGAATCGCATCCCTCATTTCAGATGGCACAAAAGTACCTGCCTGATGGCAGCGGCGCTGTCTTTGGTTTTGGAATTCAAGGCGAAACACCAGAACAACAGCAGGCGAATGGAATCAAACTGATTAACAGTGTCAAATTGTTCTCTCACCTGGCAAATGTGGGTGATAGTAAATCACTGATTATTCACCCCGCCAGTACGACGCATCAGCAGTTGACTGTGGAAGAACAATTGAGTTCCGGCGTGACTCCCGAATTCATTCGGATATCAGTCGGCACGGAAGATCAAACCGATTTGATCAACGATTTAAAACAGGCTCTGGATCAGATCTGATTTCAGCAGGATATACAATAGACGAGCCGATCAAATCAGGAACTGTTCTGGCGAATAGTCAACGGTTCCTGATTTTCTTAAAAGTTGATCGATGTTTTGAGTCATGTCAGACGATAATTCTTTGTACCAACTCAGAGAAGGTACGTTGATTCGCTTGTCGGATCATTTTCTGAGAACTAAAATACGGCACAAAATCAAATCAGCCCTTGTAGCTCAATTGGCAGAGCAACTGACTCTTAATCAGTAGGTTAAAGGTTCGATTCCTTTCGGGGGCACTTGTAAGACTGTAGCTCATAACGAGTTACAGTCTTTTTTTGTTTAGCTGTTTTGTACCTAATTGATCGGTTTTGAAAGTGTACCTAAATTGCTCGTTTAATTTGTAGGTAATCAGCTCTTAGAAAACGTAGAGCTGTCAGTGCTCCAGGCCGCTCAGAATCGCTTTATTCGGCCTCGAAACTCCTGACGAGAGCAGTATTGCCTCCACAGCTAATATCCAGCCAGAGGGCCCTGCTGTTTGTCACGACATTCCAGACATTTTCGCGCGAGTTCTCGCGCCTGGGAATAGTCAACTCCTTTCGGCAACGAAACGCAGGACATCATCGCCGTCCGAAATGACTCTGCCAAGGTGGGACAGCGATTTCTGGATGAAGTTGTCGTTGGAGATCATGCACTTCGCACGGCCAACCGGTCAAATCCGTCCCGCCCCGCCCCGTATTCGACGACTTTCGCGAACAGAACCGTGCTTGAGTGGCGTTCGGCCTTCTCCGGATGAACTTTGCCGCCGATCAAACACGATTGTATTTCTCTGAAATGACGTGCCAGCAAAATGGGGCGTTTAAAAACGCATTTAAGAAAGTGTTTGATTGAGTATATCAAACGTCGGCTGCAGCGATTTGTTAGGTCGCATTCTGCCAAACCCCTTCTATAAGTTGATTGATAAAACCTGCATCACCACTCCACACTAAATAACCAACAGCCACCACGTTTAGAAACACGGTAACCCAAAACACAGATAAGAATTCTTGCTTGCTGGATTTATGTCGCAATAGGCGTTGTGCTGCCAACGCACCGGGCCAGCCACCAACCAGCCCCATTAAGTGCAAGCTAGATTCTGATGTACGCCAGTTTCCCAGCCGTGCTGACGATTTATCCCAACCGTATGCGAAAAATGTAACAAAGCTCGCCGCAAAGTACGCAACCAGCACCAGCCAAGATATTCGGTTGAAATACACAGAGACTAATAGAAAACACACAAACAGTGCCGCAAATGGAACCGATAGTGAGCTGCTTTGACGCTTGCGAGCTGACTGTTTTTTTGGTTTTGGTTGATCTGTAAAACGGACGTTCTCAGCTCTTGTTTTACCATTTTTACCATTGGCCGTTTCGTATGAAACAATATCGTCTACTTCCGGCCGCCGTGCAGTACGTGTGAAGGCTTTAATGTGAACAAAGACCGTACTACCATCGCCATCCCACGAGATAAAGCCAAAGCCCTTTTCATCATCCCACCGCGTGATTTTTCCCTGTAAACGCATACAAATTACTTTTTTATTGCGGCCTAACCCCAGCTGTAACCGGGCGGCGAAGAGTGATTGTCCATTGTTAATCCGCGATCGGCTTGTGCTATTGTTGGGAGTAGTGCTAACAGTATAAGTGATCAACCCCGCACCCGGTTATTGTTCATTTCAAAAAACCGATACATAAAACGTTACATAAACCTGCCGCCGCACGCCCTCCAGAGGGGATTCTAACACATGGCACAGAGAGCAACAAATCTATTAAACCGCTTGGCATCCTGTGAAATTCCTGTGATTGTGTTTTGAGTAATATTCTCGGCATGGTCTTCTAATCCGTAGGTCGGAGGTTCGAATCCTCCCGGGCGTAACTTTAATGCCATAACTCACAACGGGTTATGGCGTTTTTTTTTTTCCTGTATTGTATCCTTTATGGTGCGATTTTGTTTGTATCCTTTTGGTGGTGCTTGGTTCCAATTACTGACAACAACAGATGGTCATAATTCCTATGCTGGTTGGCTGGAATTAGTCTCTGAAATAGTTGGTCCTGAATTCAATGATGTCGATCTCAATTTACTCTGCACCATCTGATTTCTGAGAAATCACTAGAATTGGCATAAGGCCAGCGGTGCGTTGAGGGGCTATTTTGATCCATATCCCCATCCTGGCTCAAAACTGGGCTATATGCTCTTCTGGCCCCCAGTAGCTGCGTGAGAGCCTCTCACGGGACAGTTGACGCCTATATTGGCATCAACAACAGAAAAGATTTGAGTGTTTCGCAAGCGTAGAGTTTCGCGGACAGAAATACGCTATGGCTTGCCGTCTGAGTCCAGTTCTCGAACGCAGAAATTACGATATTGAACGGCTTGATTTTTCAGGCGTTGTAAGCCGATATTCCCGGATGAACGAAAGACATGTCTTTTCATCTGAATTCTACTGGTGTACTGCTGCAGATTGCTAACGAGCACCGCTGTCCCATTCAACCAAGTGCTGATCTGATTACTAACCGCCTACACATTGATTCTGTTCCATTGATGAGCATATGCTTTTCTAATTGGAGTCCGCAAAATGGGTCGAATTATGGCACTTCCCTTAAACGACGAGTTTCGCGGACAGATTCTGGGATTTGCAGACTCAAATACGCTTGCTAACTGAATCGTGGGCTCACTGATGACATAGTCAACCACCAAATTCTTCGTTTCGTTAGATCTTCGATCATAGTGACGAGATGACACAATGATCGTCCCAGACGGTCGAACCTCCAAACGACAAGAGGATCTCCATACCTCAAATTTTCTTGGCAAAGTAAAAGTCCCGATTGATCAGCTTTGGTACCCGATAATTTGCCACAGAAAATGTACTTTTGTTTGCTCCCGTGTTATAGTAGAGAATCAATTTGTGTGGAATGATTGTTGCGATGTTCTGCTTGACGTTAATTCAGAATAGATGGTTGCAATCCTGGAATATTAAGGTCTGCTGGGAAATAGGGGCGCTGGAGCTTTTTGAAGCGAACGTGCTTCAATGTTGCCGGGGTTGGTCCTGGTGTGTCCAGAACAAGCGTCGCTTTGGCGATCGCTCCATAAGCAAAACGGTAGTTCATCGGATTTTTAGCAACGATGAACTTAGCATCCAGCGGGTCCAAACCAACGGTACGGATTTGCTCATCAGACCAATCATAAGTGGCTCGACTTGTGATGATGACGCGTATCGATCCGATACAAAATACAGCCGTTGGCCCCATCTGTTCGTGATGGCCCTCCCATTGACCGCCTGTGTATACAAAGTTGCCATCGCATAGGCTCTCTACTTTTCCGGTGAATGTACGGACGGCTCCCCACCTTGGATCAAGTTTATGACCAATCGTGATCGATAACACTGCTCCTTCATACGACTCATGACACTTCTGTGCGGCTTCTGGATCAACGACGGGTACAATTGATGGTACATTGACTCCATTATCTACGAGTGCTGATAACATCGCGATGCTGTCACCGGCAGCCCCTCCACCACAACAGTCAGCAGCCTCGACTAGAATTACAGGACCACCTTTAACTTGCATACCCTTGGTAATTGCTTCGACAGGTGTGGACATTTCCGGCTCAAGATCATGCCGCCGGTTCCAATATTGCTGGGCAATATCACCAGCTATCGTTTCGGCGAGTTCAAGGTCATTGTCTGTAATAACAAGGCCTCCACTACCCATGTTTTCGCAATCCATGTAGGGATGAATTAGAAATAAACTGGTTGATAACACACTCTCTTGCTCCTCAAACGATTTCGTGTATCGCATTAGTTCAGCGAATGGATCATCGTCGTTTGTTGAACCATGGACAGCGCTGGTAATCACAGGAACTTTTCCCATAGCCATTGTTGGCTTGCATTTGCCTGCGAGCATGTCGAGCAGTAGTCGAGTTGCCCGCTGGCCGGTAGTATATTGGTCGTGATGTGGATAGGTCTCCCATGCAATTAATGCATCAGCATGCCGTACCATCTCGTCTGTAACATGCGCGTGTAAGTCAAGTGTTGCCACAATTGGTACGTCGGGGCCGACCAAATTGCGTGCCGCATGAATCAGGTCGCCTTCTGGGTCATCGAGTCCTTCTACAAGAGCCGAGCCGTGTAACGGCAATAAAACCCCATCAACTGGCAGCGTTCGTTCTAGTCGCTCGAACCATTCGCTACGAAGTTGCTGATAGCACTCGTGAGTAATCGGTCCCGCAGAGCACGCTGATGCATAGATCAAAGGCACAGGCTCTGCGTTTCCTTTACGCATACCATCCAGCATGCCGCCTACAACACTATTGGTCATTTGTAATATTTCTTTATCACGAACCAACTCGCTTGCTTCATAAGTCGATATATCGATTGGCAAACCACCGAGATGATTACACTCGGTCAGTATTCCGCCAATAGCAATTCGAGGAATGGGAGCGTTCTTTCTCTGTGTCATTACTAACTCCTGTTTATCATTGAAAGCAGATTTCGATTTCACTATCACAACATAATTTTAATGACTGATTTGCTAAACTGGCCACAATTCGGAACCGTCGATATCATCGTTCCAACACACAGGTGCGCCAACACAGCGAATTAAATGCCATCCACGATTATTTTTATAGTCTGGAATAATAGGCGAGTTTATCCCGATCAAGCTCGATTCCATGTCCTGGTCGATTTGGAGCGTACGCAAAACCTTCTGCGAAGCGAATGGGTTCGATGGCAATTTGGTTCCAGACCAAGTCCGAATACTCAAGAAAAAGGCACTCGGGTAAACTCGCCGCAAGATGCACTCCAAGCTCCAGTACCGTGTTTCCTAATGAAAGCGGCACGCCATAGTCGGCAGCCAGCCATGCAGCCGCTCTTGTTGTACTGACAGAACCATGAACGTTTAATATATCAACCGCATTCTGCTCCAATAATCGCCGTTTGCCTGAAAAGCCAAGGTACTCCCCTGTGTTCACACGCGTGTATGTGAGCTGAGAGCATAAGCGGGCATAGCCTTCGTAATCGTCGCGCGTGATCGGGTCTTCGATCCAGAATATCTCGTGACCTGCATCTCGATAGGTATTCATGCGAATTAACGTTTCTTTAACAGACCATGCCTCGTTTGCATCGACCATCAAGCGAACGTCTTCGCCCATGACTTCATAAACAATCCCAAGTCGGCGCAGATCCCAGGCAATGTCAGCATGACCGACTTTGGTCTTGATCGCACGAAAGCCCTGCTTACGAAATTGTTCTAACTTGGCTCGAAATTCGGAATCGGTGAGAGGAAAGTCCAGTGTACTGCCATAAGCCGGCACGCATGGATTGTCACCGCCGAGTACTTGATAGAGAGGCATTTGTTGTTGTTTACCAATCAGGTCCCAGAGTGCGGTTTCAACCGGGAGCGTCAAGTAACCTCCACCCACATTGCCTCCACGCGGTCGTGTGATTCGCTGAGCCAATCCAATCGGTGGACCATTCAACAGGCTTGGCCAAATTCCGTATTCAAATTGTGTCTTTATTTCAGCCAGACTAGAGACAGGCATTCCTTGTTGAATTTGAAATCCAACACCCGAGTGGCCGACATCGGTATGCAACTCAACAATAGTCATCCAATGGTCAACAAATCGAACCTGAGAATCACCAATCGGCTCTCGCAATGGCAGATGGAGTCGATGGAGTGTGTAATTGGTAATCTTCATCTGAGTTCCTTGTTTTTGCTGAGCCCTATTAGGCTATAAAATGAGAGTTAAAGGGTAGGGCTCGTGACCCCAATCACGGAACACTCACAACCCCTCGTGTTTTTGATTGACTGGAGACTAAGTTTCTTAGTTAAAAATAAACAAGCAATGTTTGTACGCCAAGTGCGGTCATCACGATGCCAGCAATCAACGTTAATACCCACAACGGCCAACTCATCCTTAACACGCGTGGTAATCGCACGTGATTGACCCATAACATGGCGAAACACCATAAACCACATAATGCTGCACCACCAACCACTGCACCAAACGTCATCCGACCAAGCACATCTCCTGCGACTTGTTTGGGCAACCAGATCATGATGATACCACCGCTGTAACAGTAGGCCACAGTCAGATTACGCCAGATCGGTACATGCTTGTCTGTTGTCCATTTTGGCAACAAGGCGCGTGCACTCTCAACCACTGTGTATCGATAAATTTCGAATGCGCCATACAAAGTGCCGATGAATGCCAGGAAAACACCAGCGGGGTAAAGCCAAAGAAGCCAAGGATGCAGTTGCGTGAGAAACGCCTCCTGTTCTGAGAGGAGTGTCGTGTTATCGGGAATTCTCTGTTCGGTATGCAATAGCAAGGCACCAAGTACGGCGAATAATAGTGTCACGAGAATCACGCTTGTAAACGAGATCCCTGTGTCAAGCATCGCCGCACGTGTCCAGGTTTTTGCGCGGGTCACTTGATCATCGTCGATCAGTTCGAGTTGATTACGAGAGGCTACATTTCTACCGGCAAGCCCCCACTTTTTTTCGCGAATCATACCGACGTAGCCGATGTAATCAAACGTTCCGCCACCAACAGCGCTTAAGTAGAGCGCAACTTCCAGCCACGGACTGCGACCTGCGAACGTGTTTGCATATTTCGTTACAACCCAAGGTTCATAATCGGGTACAAGAGGAATAAATAGCCCGGCAAGAAAGGCAGCAACATTCGGTTTGCAGACGATCACGGAAATCGTCGCACAAACAATGATTAGGCCGAGTACAACTGCAGAGACGCGTTCTAATGTCTTTAATGTCGAACTGATCGCCAATACAAAGCAGATTGTGAGAACGGCACCACCCCAGACGTTTTCCCAGAATTCAAATCCATCAAACGGGCCGACAGATTCATTGCTCATCGATAGCCCGGTCAACTCGCGCAGATAGCCGCCAAGAATCTCCGAAATACTTGAGAAAGCAATCGGCATCACCATTACTGTTGGTAACGCGATCAGCAAGGGAAACCATAACGGCGGACCGGGGATTGCCTTCCAACTGACCATGGGATGTTCACCCGTCAGTGTGAGGTGCCGCGCCGCGCCATAAACTTGTATTGCCTTGAATATGCCTGCCAGCAAGAAACACCACAGCAACTGATAACCGAACACCGCTCCTGCTCGTGAGGCCCAAACTAACTCACCGCTACCAATAGTAACCGATGCGATGATCAAGCCAGGGCCGATGAACGAGAAGGTGTTTCGCAGCTGCAACGAAGCGAGACGCTCCGGTGGTTCTGGGAATAAGTCGTTGGATTGGGACAAATATTTACCTCATATAGCTTATAAAAGGAATGCCCATTGTAATGGATGGCTAACAGAATCAAGCTTGATTGAAATAAGCTAGATCGCATCTCATTTGACTGTAGCGTCATTCATTCTATTTTACTCGTCTCAAAGAGCCTTGGAGACGCTACAGTAAACCTGGACACAGGCTAGTCTATTCTTCCAGTCCATAAAAGTAAAAAGCAACTATGGCTGGCAATCAATTAATCGTGTCGAGGCACCCGGGTCTTTCGGTAGTTGATATCGACCGTTTTGAATTATGGCCGGTTCAGACAAATCGGTTACGTAGATGAGGGATCGCTTCTAGATAACATGGTTCCCGTCCTAATGTGATCGACTGCCAGAAGACAAGATGTTGGTGTATCTGCCCCATATCGGCAGCATGTGGGACTCAGGGCAAGTCTGCTTTCTTCGCCAACAGCGAAACCGCAAGCCATTCTGGCAGTCCTCCCAGACGGAGAACGTCCGCTTGTAAAAAATGAATGCTACCAGCACGAATCAGGTTTTTGAACATGACGGCATTGGAGACGCATTCACCGCTAGCCAAACGGATCGGAGCAGCCTCACGAGCAATCTGTTGATAGCCGAGGATATCATCAGGATGCGTAGGTTCTTCAAGCCAATAGCAGTTTAGCTCAGCTAACGCTTTTCCCGCTCTAATAGCCTGTTCCACCGACCAGCACTGATTGGCATCGGTCATGATATCGACATCAGAACCCACCGCCTCGCGAACCGCTGTGATCCGTTCCAGGTCCTCCTC
Source organism: uncultured Planctomycetaceae bacterium (assembly GCA_942492165.1). Classification (GTDB taxonomy): domain Bacteria; phylum Planctomycetota; class Planctomycetia; order Planctomycetales; family Planctomycetaceae; genus Gimesia. The sequence continues at coordinate 44,354 of CALOEF010000069.1, read as the reverse complement.
CAATTTTGCCGAGCCGACCTTAAGTTTCAACCCCCGAAATCCAGCTTGGACGGTCGCACGGCTGCGTCGCATCACTTCATCAAGGTCGTGCCCTAGCCAACCAACCGACGTGTCATACGCAGGATAACCTTCTTTGAGAATGCGGTCCTGATATTGGTTATCGAAGCAACTCGATTTTAACATGTCGAGTGCTTCATCGCGTGTCAACATATCGTTCAGGTATTTGAGATCAATCCAATTGATCAATTCGTCGGGAGGCATCTCTACCAGCAATTCCCAAAGAGGTTTACCTCGTCGTCGTGCCCCAGGATTACGAGGCCCGGAAGTTCGGCATCCACTCGGCGATGCCGGCCGCCGAAGCGCGCCGGCGATGCGCGGAGACGATCTTCCTGCGGCCCGAATTCAGCCGCTACCGCGAAGAATCGCAGGCGATCTTCGACATCTACCGCGAATACACACCACTCGTTCAAACACTTTCGCTCGACGAGGCCTATCTCGATGTCAGCGAACACCTGGGCGCCTTCGGCAGCGCCACCGCTATCGCCGGGGACATCCGGCGTCGAGTGCGCGAGGAGCGCCGGCTGACAGTCTCCGTCGGCGTCGGCCCCAACAAGCTGGTGGCCAAGATCGCCTCCGACCAGGACAAACCGGACGGGTTGACAGTGGTTCGGCCGTCGCAGGCGGCGGCGTTTCTTGCGCCGTTGCCGGTGCGCAGGCTCCACGGCGTCGGGCCGGCCACGGAGAAGATCCTGCTCTCCATGGGGCTCAAGACCATTGCCGATCTTCGCGAGGCGCCGGTCGAACTCCTGACCAACCGTTTCGGTCACTGGGGCCGGGCCATGCAGCGGCGAGCCTGGGGCATCGACGACCGGCCGGTCCACAACGACCACGTCCGCAAGAGCCTCAGCACCGAGCGGACCTTCGAGGAGAACATCAGCGAACCTGCCGCCATTGATGAAATTCTCGGGGCGATGGCCGAGGAGGTGGCGCGGGGGCTCGCCAAACGCGAACTCGCCGCCTCGACCGTCACCATCAAGGTGCGCTACCCCGACTTCACGACCCCGACCCGATCGCATACCCTCCCCGCCCCAACAGCCGATGCGGCGACCATTACCGCGGTCGCGCACGAACTGGTGCGGCGCACCGAAGCAGCCAAGCAATCGGTTCGCCTGCTAGGCGTCGGCGCCAGCAACCTCGTCCCCGCCGAACTCGGGCAACGCGCCCTCTTCGACGAGAGTTGAAGACATCGCAATTCAACGCAAAGACGCAAAGGCGCGAAGCCGCAAAGTCCGTTCGCCACAATTTGCCCGCAGATCACGCAGATGAACGCAGATGTTGGACACAGGATTCATGATGCAGGATGGTACAAACACCTTAGAACTTGGGCCGCGTGCGGTGGAGGTGCCATTTTCAATATTGTTGGAGGCACAATCATCGTCGTTGGTGGAGTGATTCGGGCCAACAATGTTGAAGGTGGCTCCTCACGGGCACGCCGTGCTGAAAGGCAGGTTCAGTCGAACGCCGTGGGAAGTGGCAGCTCTTCCCTGCACGAGATTTCTCCGCTCGCTACGCTCGGTCGAAATGACATCCATCTGTATCCAAACGTGATCGGGGGTGAGTCCCCTTTCTCCTTTTCTCCCCAGCCCCACCGCGCCTCTGCGCCTTTGCGTCTCTGCGCCTTTGCGTTTTCTTCCGTGTGTCCGGATCTGCGTCGATCTGCGTCATCTGCGGGCAAAAGCGCGGATGGGGAAATCAAACGGTTTCTGGCACACTAGCGGGTACCGATGAGTACCGACTCGCCTTCCTCGCGACCGACCAGCCGGCTGGTGCCCGCTCTCGTCACAGGCTTCGCCCTGTTGTGGACGGCGGGGGTGGTGGCGGTGCCGTGGTTGGCATCGCACGGCTCGTTCTTCGCGCCGTGGCTGCGGCTGGTCTACAAACCCGGCTGCCACCAGATCGCGGAGCGGTGTCTCGACCTCGGCTTCGGTCCGATGGCGGTGTGCGCCCGCTGCATGGGGCTCTACATCGGAGGCTGCCTCGGTCTGCTGTGGACCGCGCTCCGCAACCGGTCTTCGCGACCACGGCCGGTGTGGTTGGCGGTGGTGGCTGCACCCTCGGTGCTCGACTTCGCGGCCGGCCTCGTCGGTCTGCCCAGCCTCGCCAACTGGCCCCGCTTCGCGCTGGCGGTTCCGCTGGGTCTGCTCGCCGGGCTCTACCTCGGCGACGCCCTGCTCGAGATCGTCCGCCAGAACACCCAACCGGGCGAAGCCGCACATTCCACCCAAGATTCGGTAGGATAGGCGCACACAAGGAGGAGACGATGAACCAGGCCCCCTCGATGTTCAAACCAGCCCTGATCTCGGGCGTCGCCTTCGGGATCGCGGGTTCGATCCCCGTTATCAACTGGATCAACTGTGCGTGCTGTGCGCTGATCATCGGCGCCGGCCTTTTCGCGGCCTTTCTCCACTCCAAGGAGAGCCGCAAGGTGGGCGTCGCCTTCGGCCCCGGCAACGGCGCGACGGTGGGACTGCTTGCGGGTCTGATCTATGGCGTCGTGTCCGGCATCCTCGGAGGCCTCATCAGCGCCGCCTTCGGCATGGGCGACTGGCAGGAGGTCATCGAGCAGATCCAGGCGAGCGGCGCCGACATCGACCCCGTGATGATCGAGCAGGTCTCGTCCTTCATGGAAAGCTCGGGCGGCGTGATGATGTTCCTCATCGGGCTCTTCTTCGCCCTGTTGTTCGGCGCCATCTTCGGAGTCCTCGGCGGCCTCATCGGCGGCTCGGTCTTCAAGGTGGAACACGCGCCCGGCATGTACACCCAGACTCCGCCTCCACCACCGGTCGGTTAGGTCCCGAAGGGACCCCGTAATTCGTGGCCCCTCAAGGGCCGCGAATTACAGGTCGTAGTACAGCTCCAGCTCGAAGGGATGGGTGCGGATCGCGACCTCGCGCTCCTCGTCGCGCTTTTTTGCGATCCAGCGCTCGATCAGCTGAGAGGAGAAGACGCCGCTTTCGACCAGGAAGCCCGAGTCGCTCTCGAGCGCCGTGAGCGCCTCGCCGAGCGAGCCCGGCAGGGCCTTGATGGTCCGACGCCGCTCCTCGGTCCACGAGAAGATGTCCTCGTCGACCGGCCCGAAACCGAGTTCGGAGGGATCGAGCCGACGGCGTATCCCGTCGAGACCTGCGAGGAGCTGAACGGCGATACTGAGATACGGGTTGCCGGTGGCGTCCGGGGGTCGGAATTCGATGCGAGCGGTGTCCGGCTTGTTGGCATAGCTCGGGATGCGGACGGCGGCCGAACGGTTGCCGGCTGAAAAGATGGCACTCACCGGGGCCTCGAAACCCGGCACCAGGCGCCGGTAGGAATTGGTGCTCGGGTTGGTGAAGGCGAGCACCGCGGCGCCGTGCTCGAGCAGTCCGCCGATGTACCAGCGCGCCTCGTCGGACAGACACGAGTAGCCCTCGGCCGAATAAAAGAGATTGTCCCCACCCCGTTGCAACCGCTGGTGGAAGTGCATGCCGGAACCGGCCTCACCGAAGAGGGGCTTGGGCATGAAGGTGACCGTCATCCCGTCTTCCAGCGCGGTCATCCGCGCCATGTACTTGACGATCATGCAGGCGTCGGCGGCGTGGGTGGGCGACAGCAGCGGGGTCTCGATCTCGCACTGGCCGGGTCCGCCGACTTCGTGGTGGTGGTACTTGACGGGGACCCCGGCAGCATCGAGCCGCCAGCAGATTCTCGACCGCAGATTGTGGAGGTGGTCGCGCGGCGGAATGGCGTGGTAACCGCCGTGTGCAGGGGCCGAGTAGCCGCCTCCGATTTCCCGGCTGGCCCAGCTGCCCTCGTCCGACTCGATTCGATACGCGGCTGTGTTCATGCCGTTTTCGTAGGTGACGCAGTTGAAGACGTAGAACTCGAACTCCGGCCCCCACAGGCTGGCGTCGGCGATCCCGCTCTCGGCGAGCCACATCTCGGAACGCTGGACGATGCTCCGCGGGTCGTAGGGATAGAGCTTGCGGGTGTCGGCCTCCAGCGTCGTGCAGATGAAACTCAGGGTCGGCAGCTCCCAGAAGGGGTCGGGAAAGGCCGTCGCGAGATCCGGGACCATGACCATGTCGCCCGAACTGATGCCCTTGAAACCGACCGACGAACCGTCGAATCCGATCCCGTTGGCCATCAGTTCGTCGCTGAAGCGCGCCGCCGAGATCGTCACGTGGTGCCAGCGCCCCCACAGATCGCAGAACTTGAGGTCGACCTGCTCGATGCCCTCGTCCGCGATGTATCGTTCAGCTGCTTCTACACTCTCGAACATCTCGCCTCCCTCGACTGTCCACCTCAGCACCCGGTGGCGTGCCGCGAACCCTCATGTTACCAAATTCACAAGCAACCCCCTCCCCGCGTCATGCCCGGCTTTCGCACCGGCTGGCTGCCCGCCCTTCGCTTTTCGGCGGCAATTGAGACCCCGGGTCCGATGGGCGGTCATTGCCTCGATCTGCGGCAACAGGCGACGATCGCTTACCCGATCCTCGCGGCATGGTGCGCACCTGCCATGTATCCGGCCATCCCGGAGAACCCGCGCCCCGTCGACTTTCACGGCGCCGGTGCCCTCCCCTCCCCTCCCCTTTTCTCTCCCCCCCCTCTTTCCCCTCCCCCAATTGAGAAACACTCTCTCCAGCGGGCTACAATCCCACACTTGAAAGATCTTGACAATATCGAAATACGGGCATATGCTCTGCTGGTAATATAGCCGTATTGAAGTCACGGATCTGTCTTCAATACATTGTGAAACAAAGCACAAGGAGGTAACGATGTCTCGATCCCGTCTGTTTGTTGCAACCGTTCTGATCGGAGTCCTCGTCATCGGTCTCGCCAACGTGGCGACCGCGGCGAAAAAACCCAAGGGGAGCGATCTCTACAAGGAGTACTGCAAGCCCTGCCACGAAGCTGACTCGCCCAACGGCGAGTACACCCCCATGACCCTGATCCAGGATCAGTGGGAGCGTTTCTTCAACGACAAGTATGAAGGTTCGCACGCGGCCGTCATGGATCCCGCCCACGACAACAAGCCGGTCACCGAGGTCATCACCGAGGACGACCTCGAACAGATCAAGAAGTTCGCGATCGACCACGCGGCCGACTCCGAACAACCCATGACCTGCGGTTGATCCGCCGAACTCAAGGAGGAGAAAGATGTTTCGCAAGACCCTGGCGGTGCTCGGCATCTCGCTGCTCTGCCTGACTTCCGTCGCGTTCACCCAGGATGCGGCGACCCAGGAAGAGATCGACAAACTCAAGGAAGAAATCTCCGACCTCGAAAAACGCGTCATGAAGAACGAGCGCAAGACGGCGCTCGACAAGATCAACTTCTCGGGCGACTTCCGCTTCGAGCTGAACTCCATCAACTCGACCTACGACGACTTTTACAACGGCATGGAGCTTCAGCGGATGCTGGTCGACACCCTGTTTTACTTCGGCGCCACCGGCATGCCGCCGCAGTCGCCCGAAGACGTGCAGGGCTTCATCGCACAGAACTACGCCAACTACCTCTACTACATCGACAACGTGGTCACCTTTGACTGGTTGAAGGACGTGATGGCGTCGTTCCCGCCCGAGATGCAGGAGCAACTCATGGGACAGCTCCTCCCCTACACCTACACCGAGGGCTACGACTACGACAACGACATCCTCTACACCAACCGCCTGCGTCTGCAGATGGATGCCAAGGTCTCCGACAGCGTCGACTTCTCGGGGCGCCTCTCCATGTACAAGGTGTGGGGCGACTCCACCGGCGTCCAGACGTTCAACGGCTCCTCCACCTCGATCAACATCGACGGCACCACGGCGTCGGTCCCCAACTCCGACATCCTTCGGGTCGAGCGCGCCTACTTCACCTGGCGCGGCCCCAAGTTCTACCTCTCGATCGGCCGTCGCCCCTCCACCGGCGGTGTGCCGCTCAACTTCCGCAACGACGAGCCCCGCGGTGGTTCGCCGCTGGGAACGCTCGTCAACTTCCAGTTCGACGGCGCAACCTTCGGTTGGCATATCAGCGACACCTCGACGATGCGCCTCTGCTACGGCGTCGGGTTCGAGTCGGGCTGGGGCAATGCCGAAAACCTCAAGCAGCCCGCCGACCGGATCAAGGACGCGTCATTCCTGGGTCTCAACTGGGACATCGTGAGTACCGAGGACCTGTTCATTCAGACCACCATCATGAAGGCCTTCGATGTGACGGACGGGTTCGCCGGGCTCGTGGTCCTGCCGGTCGACCCGGTCACCGGACAGGATGTGCCGGCCCCGGTCGTTCTCCGCTACGCCCCCTCGGAGAACCTGGGTGACATCTCCTGGGCCAGTCTGGTCGCCGTCGCCCACCCCGGAGCTTTCGACGTCTTCGGAAGCCTCAGCTACATGGAGTCCGACCCCAACGACATCACCACGCCTTTCGGCGGCATGTTCTCCGACCCCTTCCAGGCGCCCGAGAAGCAGGACGGCTACATGTACTACATCGGCGCGCGCTACAACTTCGCCAACAACAAGACCAAGGTCGGCCTCGAGTACAACTACGGCTCCGAGTACTGGTTCAACATGGCGGTCGCCGAGGACAGCCTTTTTGCGCCCAAGACCTCGGTCCGCGGCGACGTGTGGGAGCTCTACCTCACCCACCGCATCACCAAGAACTTCATTCTCAAGCTCGACTACATGAAGTACAACTTCGATTATTCGGGCTCCGGTTGGCACCTGGGTGCGCCGCAGGAGCTGGACTCGACCCCGATCCTCGGCTTCGCCTCACCGACCGACGCCGACCGTTTCCTGCTAGGATTGCAGGCGCGATTCTGATCTTGAGAAGACACCCGGGGAGGCTCACATGATTCGGCACACGATCACACTGATGACTCTGCTCGGCCTGGCCGCGATGCCGGCGGTCGCAGCGGACTACTCCCACCAGGAGTACTTCGAACACTACGAGGGCACCTCGACATGTCTCGGGTGCCACCAGGACGAGGCGGAGACTTTTTTCCACTCGCAGCACTATCAGTGGACCGGTGAGACGCCGGCGATCGTCAACGCCGAAGGCAAGCTCCTCGGCAAGAAAAACACCATCAACGACTTCTGCACCAACCCCATCCCGGCATGGATCGGCATCACGAAGAACTCCCGCGGCGAGATCCTCTCCCAGGGCTGTTCCAAGTGCCACGCCGGGTTGGGCAAGATGCCAAGCTCCGAGATGAGTCAGGAGCAGCTGGAGAACATCGACTGCCTGATCTGCCACGCGTCCGGCTACAACCGGACGCTGGTGGAGAACGACGACGGCAGCCTCGAGTGGAAACCGATCCTGTGGAAGAACCAGGAGGGCCTCGACTCGGTCTCCAAACGCATCACCATGCCGAAGAGGACCAGCTGTCTGAGATGCCACGCCGGCTCCGGCGGCGGCCCCAACTTCAAACGCGGTGACATCGAGTACGAACTGGCCGACACCGACCGCGAGTTCGACGTCCACATGGGCACCGACGGCGGCGACATGGCGTGCATGGACTGCCACGCCGGAAAGAGCCACCGGATGCGCGGCCGCGGGGTCGACCTCATGGGATCGGACTCGCCCGACCAACTGCGGTGCGGTGACGGGGCCTGCCACGAGGCAGCCCCCCACACCAAGGAACTGTTGAACCGGCATGCGGTTCGCGTCGACTGCACCGTCTGCCACATCCCGACCTTCGCCAAAATCGACAGCACCGACATGGTGCGCGACTGGTCGACCCCGGCCTACAGTGAGGAGAAGGACAAGCACATCCCGACCTTCACCATGGGCAGCGAGGTGGAACCCGAGATCGCCTGGTACAACGGCACCGTGTGGGCGCAGCTGCCCGGCGTGCCGGTGACCACCGATGCGGAGGGCGTGATCAACATGGTGGCGCCACAGGGCTCGCGCCAGGACCCGAAGGCGAAGCTCTATCCGTTCAAGGTTCACCAGGCAACCATGCCGGTGACCACCGACACGCGCTGGCTCCTGCCGATCAACGTCGAGGAGTTCTTCGCCGACGGCAACATCGACGCCGCAGTCCGCGAGGCCGCCCACGTGCTCTACGGCATCGAGGACTTCGACTACACCTGGGTGCCGGTCCGGCGCTACATGGGCATCTTCCACGAGGTGCAGCCGGCCGACAACTCGCTGCGCTGCCTCGACTGCCACGGCCCCGACGGGCGTCTCGACTGGACCGGTCTCGGCTACGAGGTGGACCCGCTGGCGGCGGCTCCTGACGCCCTCCCACTGAGATCTCAATTCCCTCTCTTGATTCAGGCGGGCCTTCGGGCCCGCCTTTTTTTGACTCAATTCACTCCAGAGAAATTGAGACAGAATCTGGAAGTCCAGAAATTCTCACTCCAGAATTCAATTCTGAATCCAACTCTCAAAAATTTCAGAAACTCTCTTTTTTTCAATATGTTAAAATCAGTCAATCTTATAGTTGAACATCTTTACATATGACCAAAGTGACATAAGCTTGACAATGGATTTTGAGATCAATAGGTTGGAGCGGTGAGAGCGAACTCTACCTCGCCGGGCCGGATCGGCCCTTACCTCTGAAGCTGCAATAGCCGTCCCGGGCGGACGGCAAGGCGCTTGAATCCGAAGGGCCGCCACGAGCCTACCCTGCGTCGATACCTGGACCCCGTCAGGGGTCTGTCTTTTTTTGATCGAAATACTCATGGGAGCAAGGAGGACATGATGAGAAGGAGCATCCTGCTGACGCTCGTCGGCGTGGTGTGCGCCCTGGCCCTCCCGGCTGCTGCGGCGGACAGTCCCTGCGCGGACTGCCACGACGAAGTGGCCGCTGAGATGGCCAATCAGATCCACATGCGCATCGAGCCTTTCGAGGTCTTCGGGCGCCAGGTGGGCTGTGAGGGCTGCCACGGTGACGGCACCAAGCATATGGAGGAGGGGGATCCCTCGCTGATCCGTACCTTCAAAAACGCCATCGAGGACACCTCGGCGTGTCTCGACTGCCACTCTCTGAAGGAACAGGGCGAGTGGATGGCCTCGACCCACGCGATGGAGAACATCACGTGTCTCGACTGCCACTCGATCCACCAGACCAGCAAACCCGATCAACACCTGCAAGGACTGCCACCAACAGGTGTACGCGCAGTTCGAGCTGCCGTCGCACCACCCGGTGCCCGAGGGCAAAATGAGCTGCGCGAGCTGCCATGACCCGCACGCAGCCACCGATTTTCAGCTCAAGACGTCGATGCGGCTCAACGACCTCTGCTACACCTGCCACCAGAACAAGGAAGGCCCGTTCGTCTTCGAGCACGCCCCGGTGGTCGAGGATTGCAGCCTGTGCCACACGGCCCACGGCGCGATCCCGAACAACCTGCTGACGGCCAACGAACCCACTGTGTGCCTGCAGTGCCACGAGTTCCACTTCCACGCCGGGCTCTTGAGCCCCGAGGGCGAGTGGGAGGTCGGCGGTTCCGAGTACCAGAACCCGCTGGGCGAGCACAGCTTCAACGCGTCGTTCACAACCAAGTGCACCCAGTGCCACTCCCAGGTCCACGGTACCGATCTGGCAACGCAGTCGGTCCCTGGCGCCGGCTACGGCCTGGTGCGGTGAGGGGGCAGGATATGAATATCAGAACAATTCTCCGTGTGTCGCTGATCGTTGCCCTGCTTGCCGCGCCGATGGTCGGTTTCGCCCAGGAAGAGGGCGAGCCTCCGGCGGTTGCGCTCGGCGATCCCGGGCCATGGATCTACACCTTCTGGGCCGTGCCGTATACGGTTCCCGGCTACTGGGCCGCTGAAGGCGACGCCGAGTCGAACATCGAAGTCGGTATGTTCGGCTCCGACGTCGACGGTTCTCCGGACATGGCCGCCGAGTACTACGACACCACGTCCGGTATGACCGGAGACGCCACCGTCTCGACCCACCAGGACTGGGGCAGCCTGTATTTCATGGGCGCCTTCCAGAGTGCGAACACCAACGCCGGCGAGCTCGATTTCGACATCAAACGCATGGTGCGCTCGCACAACAGCTACGAGAAGTTCATCCACCGGCTCGGCCACGATCCGATGACCAATCTCGAAGCCACGTCGTTCAACGGCAAGGTCGTCCAGCACACGGACTACGACCCGGACCAGGAGTACGACCTCACCTACGCGGTCTTCTCCAGCCGGACCGAGTTCCAGCTGCCGAGCGTCCGAGCTCTCACCCTCGGCGTGCAGTTCGACGAACAGAAGCGCGAAGGCCACCGCCAGGCCTTCACCACCTCGCACTGCGACACCTGCCACGTCAAGAGCCAGTCTCACGCGCTGAACGAAAAGACGTCGGACGGCACCCTCGACGCCAAGGTGGCGTGGAAGGGCGGCTACGTGAAGGGCGCCTTCACCAGCCGCAGCTTGAAGTACGGCACCAACTCGGTGCAGACCACGTTTGACGACAATCTCCACCCCGAACTGCAGGCGCCGGTCTTCGACAACCGCATGCAGTACGACTCGGATGTCGGCGCGATTCCGGCCGACATGTGGCCGAACTCCAACAAGGACAAGACCCGGTTGGACCTCGTCCTCAACAACGTCGGCGGATTCACCGTCACCGCCAACGGCGTGTGGTCGCAGACCGAGAACGACTACACCAACCTGCAGTCGGACTACGCGGGCTACATCGTGTCGGCCGCCAAGGGCTGGAAGAACGGCTGGCGCTTGCGCTGGCGCGGCAACGTCTACTCGATCGACAACGACGACGTCTTTGTCGACGTCATCGATCGCCCCTCGATCGCGGGCCCGCACGCGGGCCAGACCTACGAGGACATCTACGGACAGACCTTCGACTTCACGCGGAAGTCGGCGCTCAACCGCGACGTGTTCGAGTCGAAGGCCGATCTCAGCTACCGCTTCGGCCGCAAGGCGGGGACCCTCCGTTTCACCTGGGACTACGACACCATCGATCGCGAAAACTACGAGGTCCTGCCCGGTGAGTACACCACCACCACAAACCTCCTCGGCGTCAGCTGGCGCGCCCGACCGGCCACCGGCTGGCAGCTCGAGGCGAACCTCAAGTATGCCGACGTCAGCAACGCCTTCGGCCTGATCGACGGCGCCTGCTCGACCCTGGTGTCGGGCGCCTACCCGAACCCGTGGAACCCGGAGACGCCGCAGTACAACGAGTTCCACGAGGCGCGGATCGCCGAAACCACGGCCTCCGCTTCGAGTTGGGCACGCGCCGACCTGCGGCTCGGCTACTCGACCGGCAAGACCACCGTCTTCGGGAAGTACATCTACTACGACGGTGACAACAACGACGGCGACCTCACCGACTGGTCGCGGCAGAACAACACCGCGCTCGTCACCGTGTGGTCGGCGCCGACCGAGACCTTCAACTGGTACGCAACATATACGTGGATGGATTCCGACCTCAATGTGCCGGTCTGCATACCCGTATTCGATGGTTGAGCAGGCACGATTATGGGTGGCCAGGATGGCTACTCCCGTGACATGCTCAACTACACCTCCGAATCGAACACCCTGATGGCCGGCGCGAAGTACGGCAAGAAGGACAAGATGGAGCTGGGGCTCGACCTCAGCTGGATGCAGGCCGAGGCCGGGCTCGCCCCCTTCGATCTCTCCGCCGACGACTACGTGGCAACCCATCCGCCCATGTCCTACGACTTCTCGCAGTCCCACACCTACTCCAACCTGGACAGCACCCGGATCGACGCCGACCTGTGGGCGAAGTTCTGGTTCCGGTCCAATTTCTGGTTGCGCGTGCGGTATCACTACGTTGACTACCAGGACGACGCGCCATACCTCTACGACACCTCGGGCACGTATCAGTACGCCGCGGCGTCGGTGGGCTGGGCCTTCTAGGCTGTTGTCGTATCTCACATCAAGCCCCGCCTTCGGGCGGGCTTTTTTGTTTGTCCGTGCCGCTGGCTCGGACAAAAGGCAACCACGGCGGAGCCGGCCTGGGCTGAGGCCTGGGGGTGTGGGCGATGAGGCCTGCGATGGGCTGAGCCTCAAGCCGAGAGAAGTCCAGTGTTTTTCGCCTGCGCGGACTCCTTCGCAAGCGCGAGGAGGGGATACCACCAATTTGACCCCTGGGATGGGCCCCTACCCTACTTCGGCCTGTATCTCAGCCGAACGGAATGTGGACCGTGGCCCAGCTTCAGGGTCGTTCGCGATTCGCCATGACATCGCGCGTCTTGCACACCTGAAAACTCGCGGGCGGGATTTATCCCCGCCCGCTCATGTCGATTCTTGCGGGAGGCTGAGCGCAGAGCCAGCCCTCGCCGTCTCCGTGTCTCTTTGCCCCGCGGCCGGGTCGTAGGACTCGCAAATGACTGCAATGGAGATGGTTTTCGCTGTCCGCAGGTTGGCACGCGGGTTGCTCTAGGACATGTCGGACCGGGCACCACGCCCACACAAGGAGGTTCCCATGAAGATCTTTGATTCTCGTTTGATCCTGGCCGTCACCGTCCTGGCGGTGGTTGCCCTCGCCGCGCCGCCAGTCGAGGCCCAGCGACGCGCATCTGCTCAAGTCGGTGCCGAGTGCGCCGGCGGTATCGACGCTCTCTTCGACGAGATCGAAATGGTGACGCTCTCGGCCGCCGAGGAGGCCGAGGTCCTGTACCTGCGCGAGGAAGAAAAGCTCGCGCGCGACGTCTATCTCACGCTCGCCGAAAGGTGGCAGCTGCCCATCTTTTCAAATATCGCCCGCGCCGAGCAGAAACACATGGAACTGGTGTTCAGACTCATCGAAATCTATGGTCTGATCGACCCCGTCACCGACGACACCGTCGGGGTGTTTTCCAACCCGGACTTCACTTTCCTTTATGACGGTTTCATCGTCGACGGCGACGAGTCTCTGATCGCCGCTCTCATCGTGGGTGCAACCATCGAAGACATGGATCTGGCCGACCTCTACGAACTGATGGAATTCACCGACAACCGCCACATTCTGTTGGTCGCCCACAACCTGGCCAAGGGATCGCGAAACCACCTGCGTGCGTTCATTCGCGCGCTCGAAGCGCAGGGCGAGACCTACACGCCGCAGTACCTCGACCAGGAGACCTTCGATGCCATTCTTGCCGCCGACATGGAACGCCAGATGTTCTACGACGCCGACGGCGAACCGGTGGCCGGCGTGCGGCGGCGGTCGGCGGCTTCGGCATGCGGCGCGGTATCCGGCGGCAACCGGTGGACAGGAACGGGATCGGGCTCGGGCGAGTGTGACGGTACCGGTTCAACCGGTGGCGGAAACGGCTCCGGCTCCGGCGAGTGCGACGGCTCGGGTTCCACCGACGGCGGTAACGGCAACCGAGGCGGTAACGGAAGCGGCGGAAACTGATCGGACGATCAGCAGAACACAAGGAGAAGAAATGAAAATGACAGGAGGAACCATCACCACAATCATCGGCGGCGGAGTCCTGCTCCTGGCCACCGCCGGCATCGGTGTCGCCCAGGAAGCCACCCTGATCCCACAACCCAGACCCAGGCGCAGAGGGGTGACGGGAACGGCCGTGCCCGGGGAGCCCAGAATCAGACCGGCTCGGCCCGCCAACTCGGTCCCGGCGACGGCACCGGCAACCAGGGGGTCAACCCTGCAGACGGCACCGGCAACGGTTCCCCGGGCCGGATGGGCGCCGGATCGACGAACCAAAAAGGCGAGGCTGCGGCCTCGGCGAATTCGAAGGCGGCACAGAAGGCAGCCAAGAAGGCGGCAAAAAAGGCCAACAAGAACGCAGCCAAAAACGCTGGAAACGGTGCCGGCGGCAACGGCCAGGGTGCCGGTTCCGGCACCCGATCACGGGCCCGGGATCTCAACGGATCGGGTTCGGGAAGCTGCACGGGCACCGGTAGCGGTTCTCAGCGCAGAGGCGGTGGTTCCGGCAGCGGCGGGCGCCGGTAACGCACTCCTTCTCCCCTCCCCCTCCACACGGCCTCGCCCTTCGGGCGGGGCCACTTTTTGTTTATCTGCGCTGTCGGCTCAAACAGACAACCACGGCGGAGCCCCGGGGCTTGAGGGGCTTGGGGCTTGGGCTATGCGCTTTGAGCCTCATGCAAAACCGCCGGGCACGAGCAGACACGAAGAAGGTGGCTCTCTGCAAGGGCGGCAATACATGAGCCCCAGGAATGAACCCCTCCCCTACGCCGATTGATCTGAACACATGTCGTTACTGAACGCCGCTAGGGGCATACTCTTGGCCATCGCCGATATGGTGAATCGGCCGGCTTGATCGCGCTGCTCGAAGCCCTAGGCACCCAGCGCCGACGCCCTAAGAGGCTGTCCCTGGGAACGGTGGCACCTCGCCGCCGAACTTCTCTGTACAGCACCGGCAACACCATGAGGGTCAACAGGGTCGAGGTCACGACCCCGAAGACCACCACCACCGCCAGAGGGCGCTGGACCTCGGAGCCGACACCGCTCGCCCACACCATGGGCACCAACCCAAGCGCCGTGGTCGCCGCCGTCATCAGCACCGGCCGCAGCCTGAGTTCTGCGCCCTCGAGCACCGCTTCGAGCCGCGGCATGCCCTCCGCCTCGAGATTGCGGAAGAACTCCACCATCACCAATCCGTTGAGGACCGCGATGCCGAAGAGCGCGATGAAACCGACCGACGCCGACACCGACAGATACAGACCGAAGATCTTGAGCCCGAAGACCCCACCGACGAGCGCCAGCGGGATGTTGACGAGAATCAGGAAGACCGGTCGGGTGGCTCTGAAGTTGAGGTAGAGGAGGATGAAGATCAGCACCAGGACCACCGGCACCATCAAGCGCAGACGCGCCATCGCCCGTTGCTGTTGTTCGAACTGGCCGCCCCAGGTGACGAAATAGCCGGTGGGGAGCGCCAGCCTCTCCTGCAACTGTTGCTGCGCCTCTTCGACAAAGCCGCCGATATCGCGATCGACCACGTTGAGTTCCACAACCACCCGCCGCTTGCCGTCCTCGCGGGAGATCTGCGCCGGTCCCTCGACGACCCCGATATCGACCACCTCGCGAAGGGTCACGCGCTCGCCGGACGGGCTCGACAGAGGCAGCTCGCGCAGGTTCTCGACCTCGGCGGTGAAGGACCGCGGCAGCCGCACCACGACGTCGGTCCGCCGGTCGCCCTCCGGCATCGTGGTCACGACCCGGCCGCCGATCGCGGTTTCGATCAACTCCCTCACCTGGGCGACGCTGATCCCCATCCGCGCCATCCGCCGCCGGTCCATGTCGATCTGCAGATAGCCGAGACCCTCGATCGCCTCGACCTTGATGTCTGCGGCCCCGCGAATGCCGGAGAGGATCGCAGCCGCCTCCTCGCCCACCCGCGCCAATTCGTGGAGGTCGTCGCCGAAGATCTTCACCGCGATCTGGGACTTGACGCCCGACAACAACTCGTCGACCCGCATCTGGATGGGTTGGGTATAGCCGAACTCCACGCCCGGAATGGTGGCGAGCCGTTCCCGGATCGCCGCGACCAGTCCCTCCTTGGTGCGGGCGGTCGTCCACTCCGAGCGCGGCGCCAACAGTACGTAGGTGTCGCTCTCGCCGACGCCCATGGGATCGGTGGAGATGTCGGACCGGCCGGTACGGCTCACGACGTGGCGAACCTCGGGCAGTTCCATGATGGTGGCCTCGATCAGGGCCACCGTCTTGCAGCGACTGTTCGAGCGACACCGACGGAATCTGAAACGGCTGGACGACGATCGAGCCCTCGTCCATGGTCGGCAGAAACTCGGTTCCCAGCGTGGGCACGAGCGCCGCCGCGACCACCAACAGCCCGGCGGCGGTTCCGAGCACGACCCACGGGTGGGCGAGCGCCCACCGGAGGTGGGGCCGGTACATTTTCCTGACCACATCCGCCGGGTGCGGGATCCGGCCGCCGCCGAAGACCGGCACCGGTTTGAGAATCATCGACGCGAGCACCGGAATGACGGTCATGGTGAGCAGCAGCGAACACCCGAGGGCGATGCCGATGGTGTAGGCCAGCGGCGCGAACATCTTGCCCTCCATCCCCTGCAATGCCGCAATCGGGATGAACACCACGATGATCACCAGGACCCCGAAGGTCACGGGCCGGGCGACCTCGGTGGCCGCCTGGCACATCAGACCGCAACGCTGCTGTTCGGCGCCCTGCGGACGGGCCAACAGCCGGACCGCGTTTTCAACCAGGACGATGGCGCCGTCGCCGAGCATGCCGATGGCGATGGCGAGACCGGACAACGTCATGAGATTGAGCGACATCCCGAAGAGGCCCATCACGAGGAAGGTGGCGAGGGCCGCCATCGGCAGCTGCAACGCCACCAAGACCGCCGACCTCAGGTGGCCCATGAAGAAGAGCAACACCAACAGCACGAGGACGGCGCCCTGCAAGAGGGCCCCCCTGACGGTGCCGAGAGCCGTCGTCACCAGCTCGTTGCGGTCGTAGAAGGGCACGATCTCGACGTTGGGCGGCAGCGACTGCCGGGCCAGTTCGAGCTTCTCCCGCACCCCGGCGACCACATCACGGCCCGACCCGCCGCGCAGCATGAGCACGATCCCGGCCACGGTCTCTCCGCGGCCGTCGCGGCTGATGGCGCCCTGCCGGATCTCGGGCGCGAGCTCCACGGCGGCCACCTGGCGGAGCAGCACCGGGACGTTGTTGCGGTAGGCAACCACGGTGTTCTCGAGGTCCTCGGAATTCCTGACCCAACCGTCTCCGCGGACCACGAACTGTTCGCCGCCGCGTTCGACAAAGGCCCCGCCGGCGACGCCGTTGTTGGCCGCTACCGCCGCTGCGAGTTCCTCGAGCGCGAGTCCGTACTGGCGCAGGGCCATCGGGTCCGCCACCACGTGAAACTGGCGGACATTCCCGCCGAAGCTGTCGACCCCTGCAACCCCCGGCACGGTGCGGAGGATGGGCCGCAAGACCCAGTCCTGCAGCGACCGCAGCTCCATCAGATCGAGGTCGGGGCTTTCGAGGGTGTACTGGTAGACCTCGCCGAGACCGGTGGAGATCGGCCCGAGACCGCTGGTGGCGCCCTCGGGCAGCTCACCCTGGACGGAGAAGATCCGCTCCATCACCAGCTGGCGGGCGAAGTAGATGTCGGTTCCGTCCTCGAACACGACGGTGACCATCGAGAGACCGAATTTCGAGAGAGAGCGCACCTCGGTCGAGTGCGGAAGGACGGTGCAGGCCTGCTCGATGGGGTAGGTGACGAGCTGTTCGATCTCGAGCGGTGAAAGGGTGGCGGCCTGTGAGATCACCGTTACCTGAATGTTGGTCACATCGGGGAAGGCATCGATCGGCAGCGTCCGGAACGACATCCACCCCGCCGCGATCAAGAGGACTGCCAACAGCACGACCACCAGACGGTGGCTCAGGGAAAGCTCGACCAGGTTGCGCATCTCAGCTCTCCCCGCCCTCGGAGTTCACAAGGGCGGACTTCAAGAGGAAGACTCCCGCCACAGCGATCTCCTCTCCGGCGGCCAGGCCCTCGACCACCTCGTATCTACCGCCGTCACTCTGAACCAATTCGACAGGCCGAACGGTGAACTCGTCGGCACCCGAGACCACGAACACCACGTCATCGCCACCAAGACTGATCACCGCAGATTTCGGGACCGCCAGCGACTTCCGCAACGCTCCGTAGCTCACCGTCGCCTCGACAAAGGCGCCCGGGAAACAAAACGGTGCCCCATCGTCGATTCGGGCCCGGATGCGGATGGTCCGCGTCGCCGGATCGATCTGCGGCACCCGGGTGATGACCGTCGCACGCCGCGATTCCCCGGCCCTGCCGACCGGCGCAAACTCCACCGGATCGCCCACGGCCACCAACGCGGCCTGCTCTGGGGCCAGCTGCAGCTCGAGCTCGACCCGTGCCGGATCGCCCACCACCATCAACGGCGCGTACGGCTGCACCCACTCCTGCTCCTGCACCGAGACCTCGAGCACGACCCCGTCAACCGGCGACGTCACCGGGAGGTGTGGGATCGAGGCTCTGGGTCTTCGAGCACCCGTTCGAGGCTGGCTTCGGGCAACCCGTGGTCGAGAAGCTCCTCGCGAAGAGTGCCGTAGCGGAGCTTCGCCGACAGCAGCTCCTGCTCCCGACGCTCGAGCTCGATCCGGCTGATGCCCTCGATTGCAAGCAACTCACGGGCGGCCTCGAGACGCTGTTCGGCCAGCTTGACCTGGTCGAACGTCAGCAGCAGCTCGCTCTGCATCGTCAGCATCTCGTGGGAGTGGAGGGTCACCACCGGCTGGCCGCGCTCGAACCCGTTCACCCGGCGCCACCTCGAGTGTCTCCACCCGGCCGCCGGCAATCGTCTTGAGCACCAGGGTCGAGCCCGGAGACCTGACGACCATCCCGACGGCCCGCAACCGGCTGCCAAAATCTTCATGTGTCACGGCCGAGACTTCGATCCCCGCCCGGGCCCGTTGTTCGGCAGACAATTGAACGACGTCGGAGGCACCGGCCGAGGACGCGGCCAACGCCAGCATGCAGGTTCCCAGGGAGCGGATCATGATTCCTCCTCCGTCGAATACGCCGCGGTCGGGAAGATCGACGGGTCATCCAGCAGATAGCTCAATTGCAGACGCGCAGCAAGGAGATCGACGTGGGCATCGATCGCCGTCAGCAACAACTCGTCGTGGCGCACCGTGCCGTAGACGTACTCCAGATAGGTGAGCACACCCAACCGAAACTGAGCGAAGAGAGACTCTTCGATGCGAGGCAGCGATTTGACGGCCGAAGCGACCGTCGCCAGCCGCGACTGGGCACCCTCGGCCACCGCCAACGCAGCCTCGGCGCGGCGCTGTGTCTCGCGAACCGCAGTCTGTCTGTTCGCCTCCGCCACCGCCGCCCTCTCGCGCGCTGCGGCCCGGTGGCGGGCGCCAACGCTCCCCAACGGCAGTGGTACCGCGATGCGGAACCCCCAGGCGTCATACCCCGGGATCGGGCCAATGTCGGGGAAGTGCTCCCACTCCGCCTCGATCATCGGGCGCCCCCACGCCGTGGCCGCCGCCATCCGTGCCCTCGCCTCCTCGATGTCGGCCTCGGTTTCGGCGTTCTGCATCGGTAGTCCGGCAGCCAGCGCCTGTTCGTGGATGTCGTTCGAACCTGGAGTCCGTGACAGCCCAGCAAGCGCCTCCAGATCGCCGGGGCGGGGGTCCGGGTAGGACGGGCCGCACAACTCCGCGACCGCCTGGCGCAGCACCTCGATATCGGCCGCCGCCGTCGCCACCAGCAATGTGGAGTCGGTATGTTCGAGGTCGAGCTGGGCGACCTCGGTGCCCGCCACCTCTCCCAGTTGGTGGCGGGCCTCGAGGAGGGCGAGCGCGAGATCAAGACGTTCCAATCGCGCCTTCCTGACCTCGAGCCGTTCCACCGCGGCCGCCAGATCGAGCCAACGGCGCACCGCATCGACGGCCGTGGCCCGGATGGCGGCTCGCTGGATCACCGCCACGCTCTCTTTGCCGGTCCTGGAGAGCTCGCGGGCCGGTCCAATCTGCCCGAAGAAGTTGAACGGCGTGCCGATACGGAGCGCGTCCTGGGCGTTGAGCGTACGATCCGATCCCAGGCCTTCGCTCTGCCACTCCAGGTAGGGGTTGATGGCCGCCGCCTCCGACCTCGCCTCCGCCCCTCTGAAGGCTGCTGCGTGGAGCCGGGCCTGGAGCGCCGGCGACGAGGCAACCGCCGCCAGCTGGACGGACTCGACCCGTTGCACCACGCCCAGCGGACTCCTGACCCGCTGCAACAGTCGCACATCAACAACACCAAAACGGGGATCGTCATGCGTCTGACCACGCGACACCCTCCCTTCGACCGGGCTCAGTATGCCACGTCTAAATCTCTATCAAGAAATCACTTAAATTGATATTTGAACAATCGTACAAAAGCTCGACTCTTAACGAGGCGCCGGAAAATCATCCGAGGCTCAGGGCTTGAGGCTTGAGCTTGGCTGCTGGGCTATGGGCTATGGGCTGAAATGACTACGGAGACACAATTCGTCGATGTCGCCCCGAGAAATCCCATGAACCGCAACCACAAAGACACCAAGCCACGAAGGATTTCACCAAGATGATTTCATTGTGTTTTTCTTTGTGTCGTTCGTGCCTTTGTGGTTGTGCGGTTCTCACGGCTGCACGATCCTGGACAGCTGATGCGCAAATTTCGAAAAGGACATTCCCGAATCTCAGGAGCCCAGAGTTGCAGTCCGACGGCTGCGCAGCATCTTCATACTTGCGGGCGGACTCATAGCCCAACCAGCCCATCGCTCAGGCCTCAAGCCCCAAGCCCTCAAATCACTGTACCGTCGGGGATGACGGCGTTCTTTTCGACCACGACGATCCCATCGCGGATCGCCCACCCTTCGCCGTCGGCCTCCTCGACGCCCCGCTCGTTGCAGATCCGGACGCCGCGGCCGATGCGCGCGTTCTTGTCGACGATCGCGTTGGAGATTTCGCTGCCTTCGCCGATGCCTACCGGCGGCGCCCCCGGTCCGGGGTCCGGGTAGTGAGAATCCACACCCATGATCAGGCTGCGGCCGATAGTGGCGCCGCGAATGTGAGAACGCAGACCGATGACGGCGTTCTCTGCGACGGTGTCCTCGACTTCCGACCCATCGCCGAGCAGAACGTGGTCGAAGCGGCAACCGTGGAGCTTGGCCCCCGGCAAGTACCGTGGACGGGTGTAGATCGGCCAGCTCTGGTCGTGGAAGGAGAACTCAGGGTCCGGCTGCACCAGATCCATATGGGCGTCAAAGAACGCGCCGATGGTTCCGATGTCGCGCCAGTATCCCTTGAAGAAGTGCGCCTGCACCCGGCGCCTCGAGATCTCGGCCGGGATGATGTCGCCCCCGAAATCCACCAGACGGTTGTCCAGTGCCTCGACAAGAGCGTCTTTTCTGAAAATGTAGACACCCATGGAGGCGATGTAGGGTTGATGAGACGCAACGCCCTTGGCGGCGAGCAATGAGGGCGCAACCTCCATTCCGACTCGTGCCTCGGGTGTGGCGGGCTTCTCGCGGAACTCGATAATTCGTCCCGTCTCGTCCACCCTCGCCGCGCCGAACCCGGCAATCTCTTCTTCAGAACACGGCTTGACTGCGATCGTGATATCGGCGTCGTTTTCGAGGTGGTCGCGGAGGAGTTGCCGGTAGTCCATCCGGTACATGTGGTCGCCGGAAAGGATCAGCACGTGGTCGCCGTGGAGCTGGGAGAAGATCTGCAGGTTCTGTCGAACCGCGTCCGCCGTCCCCTGAAACCAGGTCTGGACCTCGGGCGTCTGCTGGGCGGCGAGGATCTGGACATAGCCGCGGGAGAAGGCGTCGAATCGATAGGTGCGGCCGATGTGCCGGTGCAGCGACACCGAGTTGAACTGGGTGAGCACGTACATGCGTTCCATGCCGGAGTTGATGGCGTTGGAGATCGGAATGTCGATCAAGCGGTACTTGCCGGCGACCGGCACCGCCGGTTTGCTGCGCATCAAGGTCAGAGGAGACAACCGCTTGCCGCGTCCGCCGCCGAGGATCAGCACCGTCATGTCGTGACTGCTCTCGTCGAGACCGCTCATGGACTCCCCCTTGGTCATAGCTGTGTCAGTGTAGCCCGATCCCGCTGCAGGGGAAAGCGACGGTCTCACCCTCCCTCTCAGGACTGCCAGGCTCAATGGCACCAGCCCTCCCGAGCCGAGGAGGCGTGGGCCGTCCCGGCGCATTTTGAGCTCGAGAAAATGGGACATCAGCGAAGGGTCGCGAGCGAGCGAACGCATGACTCGGCGGCGCAGCCTGGGGCGCCGTTCGACGGCCAACAGGAGCCGGGTCACGGTCGTCGGATAGCGCACGATCCGCCGGTGGGCGGACGCATAACGAACCAGGCGGCCGTCGAGCATGGCATCGACCAGGGCTTCCGCCTGGTGGAACGAAAGCGCGAGACCCTCGCCGGTGATGGCATCCAGATAGCCGGCGGCATCGCCCACCAGGGCGAGATTCTCCGAGGCCACGCGGCGGCACCTTTGTTCGAGCGGCCCCGCCCCCCGGTCAGTGGACGCCACCGGCGCTCCGGCGAGTCGCCTCTGAAGCTCTGGGAAGCTGGCCAGCAGCGCATCGAAGTCGTTCGGGCCGCCCTCGAAGAGCATGGCCACGCCGACCAGTCGATCCCCGACGGGCGTCACATAGGCTTCGCACCGGTCGTGCCAGCTGACCTCGACGAGATCGGTCCACGGTTCGATCTCGTAGTGGCGGCGCAAACCGATCCGCCGCCGTTTTGCTCTCCGCCCATCGAGACCGGCCCACCTGCGGACCCTGGAGGTGCGCCCATCGGCCCCCACCAGCCACCTGCCCGCCACAACCCCGCCTTCGGTGGCAAACCCACCTTCGGCGAGACCGACCACGCGAGTCCCCCACCGCAGGTCGACACCGACCTCCGCGGCGCGGCTGCTGAGGGCCTGGTGGAGAACCGTGCGGCGAATGCCGAGTCCAGGTGCGCCCGGAAACCGGCCCTCGGCGACGAGGTCGGCGTCGACGTAGCGGATCCCATGAAAGGCCCGGGTCTCGACTGCCTCGAGTTCCACCCCGAGCCTGGCAAGGACCTCGGCCCCGTCCGGCATCAGACCTTCTCCACAGGCCTTGTCGATCGGGGGCGTGCCGCTTTCCAGAACCACCGATTGGAGTCCAGCCAGCTGTGCACGGATCGCCGTGGCAAGACCGGCAGGACCTCCCCCTGCGACGACTACGTCAGCTCCGCCCACGGCGCCTCCCTGAACGGGCGGCCGCCAACGAAGAGCGGACCATGGCCACGCCGACGCTCAATGGCGTTACCGCCTTCGGGTGGCCGCAGTTCACCCGTCTGCCAACGTTGCATCGCGTCCCGGCGCCGGATCTTGCCCGACGATGTCCGTGGCAGGGTCCCCGGTGGCACCACCTCGACCTCATCCGGTTGCAGCCCGGTCGCCGCCCGCACTGCCCGCGCCGCCGCCGTCTCGATGAGAGGGTAGAGCGCCGCCGCTACCCCACGGCGCGCCTCGACTAGCACGACCAGCCTTTCCGTCTCGCCGTCCTCCGGCATGAAGGAAAAGGCCGCCGCGCACCCGGGTCGGACCCCTTCGACCTTGTCGATGGCGTGTTCGACCTCTACCGGCGAAACGTTGCGCCCGCGCAGGATCAGAACGTCCTTGGCCCGGCCCGTGAGATACAGATCGCCGTCGAGGAGGAAACCGAGATCACCGGTGTCGAGCCAACCATCGCACAGGACCGAAGCCGTTGCCTCCTCCATCCCGAGATAGCCGTCCATCAGCGATGGACCGCTCACCAACACCCGCCTCACCCCGCCCTCCGGCAGATCCTGCCGTTCCCGGTCGACGATGCGGACCTCGAACCCATCGAGGGGGCGGCCCAGCGACACCATCTCAACCCCGCCCGCCGACTCCACCGCCCGCTGCCCGTCCGCCAGTTCATCGCGATCGAACAGGCGACTCGAAAACGGACGGTCGATGTCTGAAAAAGTCACCGCCAGCGATGCCTCCGACAGCCCGTACACCGGGGTCAGGGCCTGCGACCGGAGGCCCCAGCGCGAGAAACGCCGCTGAAACCTCCGCAACACCTGCGGCGCCACAGGTTCGGCGCCGTTGAGCGCGACGCTCCACGACGACAATTCGACTCCATCCAGCTCTTCGTCGCGGATCTTCTCCACACACAGACCGTAGGCGAAGTTCGGCGCCGGCGAGACCGTCGCGCGGTAGCGCGAGATCGTCTGCAGCCACACCGCCGGTCGCGCCACGAACAGCTCGGGCGGGATCAGCGTGAGGACCGCAGGCCGCTCGAGCGCCGGAAAGACGCAACCGATCAAACCCATGTCGTGATAGAGCGGCAGCCAGCTCACTCCGCTGTGGACGAGACCGTTGCCGTCGGGCCAGAAACTGTTGAGGCGCACGGTCTGCGCAATCACCGCGCGGTGGCTCAGGGCCACGGGTTTCGGGTCGACCGTGGTCCCGGAGGAGAACTGAACCAGGGCGAGATCGCTGGCATCGACCGCAGCCTCCCGCGGCCCGGTCGCGGTAAGGGAGCCCACATCCAGGCAACCGTGGACCGGGCCTGCCGCCTCGACAACTTCGCCAAGCAGCCTCCGCACCCGGCGTTCGGCCAGGACCAGCGGCGCATCGACTGCGCGGAGCATGGCCGCGGTGCGGGTGGTGTACTCGTCGAGACGGCCGAGGCGAACCGGCGGATACAGCGGCACCGGCACCGCCCCGGCGGCGAGGATGCCGAAGAAGGCCTCGAAGAACTCTGCGCAGGTCGGGTAAACCAGGGCCACCCGTTGACCTTTGCCGATTCCGAGTTCTTGCAGCCCCCCCGCCACCTGCAGCGCTCTCGAGTGGATCTCCGACCACGGTACGAACCCGGCCCGCTGGCGGCGGTCGATCAACCGGAGACCGGTGCCCTCCCTCGCCGCCGCCCGCGCGAGGAGCCCGTTGAGAGTCTGAGGCTCAGCCAGCGAGCTGTCTCCGGATCGCGGCCACCAGGTCCCCGATCGTGATCAGGTCGCCCTCCTGGTCGAGATACACCTTGAACCGGTTTTCCACCTCGAGCGCCAGGGTCAGGGCCTTCAGCGAGTCGAGCTCCAGGTCCTCCACCAGCTGCATTTCAGGTCGCAGTTCACCGTGCCAATCAACATGCATCCGGGCCACCTCGGCGATGCCGGCGAGGACCTCGTCCTCGGACGACTTCACCCTCCACCCCCAGCGGATCGATCCAGAGCGGCCTCCTCAGCCCCCACCCTGATCTTCAAGAGCACGAGGTTGGCAAGGCTGAAGATGACGGCGGTCATCCAGGCGCAGTGGAGCATGGGGATGGCCGCGATCTCGAGCACCACCGCCACATAGTTGGGGTGGCGGAACCACCGGTAGGGGCCCGACGTCACCAGCCGCTCTCCCGGCACCACGACCACCCGGGTCGTCCAGCAATCGCCGAGCGCCCTCAAGGCCCACCAGCGCAAGGCAAGCGCGGTGATCAGAACCAGCATCGAGAACAGACCCACCAGCGGCCGCCACGGGCGGTCCAACAGCCACACCTCCGCCACGCATGAAACCAAAAAGGCCGTGTGCAGCGCGACCATCCACGGATAGTGACCCGCACCGATCTCGTGGCCGCCGCGCGAACGTAGGGCGCGCAGGTTGCGTTTGGAGATCTCGAGCTCCCACATCCGCTGCACCGCAATCAACGCAATCAACACCGTGTAGGCGATGCGGGAGTCAACGCCGAGAATCATCGAACGGGCCTTTCCTCCCAACGCAGCAGCACCAGTTCCGAGCAGAACCCCGGGCCCATGGCCGACATCAGACCCCAGCTGCCGGGCGGCGGCGGCGAGGCAAGTGCCTCTGCGAGGACCAGCAGCACCGACGTCGAAGAGAGGTTTCCGACCTCCCGCAGGGTGCGCCACGCGCCCGCGAGCGCTCCGTCCGGCAACTCGAGGGCCTCCTGCATGGCCTCGAGTACCCGAGGTCCACCCGGGTGAGAGACCCAGACCGAAATATCGGACCGCGCGAGACCGTGATCGGCAAGAAAGGCGTCGACATCGTGCCGGAGGTGGCGGCGAACCATGTCGGGCACCTCCGCCGACAGCACGACCTTGAAACCGCGCTCGGAAACGTCCCAACCCATCACGCGCTCGGTGTCGGCATAGAAGGACGACCGGCTGTCCACCACCCTCGGCCCGTTGCCCCCTCGCTTACCGCCCCACCAGTACAGCCGCCGCAGCGCCATCGCCAAAGAGCCCCGAGGCGATCAGGTTCTCGACGGAAAGGTCCTCGCGTTGCAGGGTCAACGAACACAGCTCCACCGATAATAGAACGGCGACCTCGTCCGGGTGCCCCGCGAGGTAGTCTGCCGCCCGCGCCACACCGGCCGCCCCAGCGAGACACCCGAGACCGAAGATGGGCACCCGTTTGACCGTCGGAGGCAGACCAAGGCGGTTCATGAGGCGGGCGTCGATCGAGGGTGTGGCGACACCGGTGACGGTGACGAAATAGAACGCGTTGACGTCGGCCGGTGTCAGACCGGCCCCGTCCAGGGCTTCCAGCACTGCCTCGCCGCCGAGCTCGGTCGCCACCCGGATCCAGTGGTCGTTTGCCTGGCCCCAGTTCTCGATCGAAGCGTAGTCCTCGATCGGCAGCGACAGATGGCGACCTCCCACGAGCACGTTGCGGTGCAGGTCTTCGAGCCGGCGGAGGTTGAAGTAGCGCTCCGCCCATTGCTGCTTGAATGCCTCGAGCAGGGTTTCCTGGTCGTAGAAGTGCTTTGGGAGGGCCGATCCCACGGACGCGATTCTCACCCCGTCCTCCTGCATCGGCCCTCTAACCTGCATATCTCACCAGCTGTCGACTGCGGCCGCGTGCATCCTACCCCGCCTCTTCGCACCTGCTCCCCCCCTCCTCCCCCCCCGCTTTTCCCCTCTCCCCTCTCGCCTGTGAGATAGCAGCCCAATCGGGGGCCCTCCGCATCCAGGCGTTTGTCTTCCACGAAATCTGTGCATCGACATTTCCAACAGTTTCCGGCCGGGCGATATTACTCCGTCCGCCAACTTCATTGTGACTCCAGGTGTTTCGTGGTATCAGAAGAGAACCGGTAGCATGAACCATATGCGGAACGACCATCACCCTCCGGACTCACCTGAACACCGCTCGCGGCGGTGGACCTCGACCGCGCTCGCCCTGTCGGCCACTGTTGTCACGGGATTGCTGTGGATCATCGGATGGGTGCCGGCAATGGACCGTGTCAGCGGCGACGTATTGCTGCGCACCTCTTCGCTCCGCGCCAGAATCGAGGCCCCGGTCGCGGCCGTCCTCATCGACGACGCCGCGATCGCCAGCTACGGGCCTCTGCCGTGGCCGCGCGAGCGCCTGGCGCGAGTGGTTGCAGCCGTCCGGGAGGCTGGGGCGCACGCCATTGCCGTCGACCTGATCCTTGCCGAGCCAGGGGCAACCGATGACGACCTCGCGCTCGCTCATGCCGCCACCGCCGGCCCCATCACTTTCGCGGCAGCCATTGATTCGGATGGTACCTGGCTGCTGCCGCTGCCGAGGTTCGGCGGCAGCCTCGCAGCCGCCCACGCCTACGGCGAGGTCGGGCCCGACGGCGTGGTCCGGACCATCGCCGCCACCAAACAGGCGGACGGCCTGTCGCTTCCGGCATTGTCCCTGGCCGCAGCCCGGCTGCTGCGCCCCGGGATTGCCGTCGCTGCCGGCACCGAAATGCGCCCGGGATTTCGCCCCGCCCCGCAGGATCTGCCGGCGTTCAGCGCGGCCGCGGCGTTGGAGGGCAAACTCCCGGCTGCCAGCGTGTCCGACCGTCTGGTTTTCATCGGCATCTCGGCCACCGGCGCGGGGGATCAATTCGTAGTTCCCACCGGGCCCCGCCATGCTCCTGTTCCCGGAGTCCTGGCGCACGCTTCGGCTGCCGCGTCGATCCTCGAGGGACTGCTGCTGCATCGTCTCGGTCTTCTCTGGTCGTTGACAGCGGCGCTGGTGCTGGCCTTCGGAGTTCAGCTCCTGCGCGACCGCCGCGGCGCATTCGACCTCGTCCGGTTTTCGCTCCTCATCGCCGGCGTCGGCGTGGTCGCGGTCCTGGCCCTCCGCGATGCGCTGGTCCTGGTACCGGTCGCCGCTCTCATCGTGACGATGGTGATCTCCGCCCTGCTTCGAGAGTCCGTCGAGTCGCGCCTCGCCCACCGCGAAACCGGCCGCCTTCTGCAGGCGATGCTTGCCCATTCCGATGCTTCGCCGCCAGGGCCGGCCCCCCGGACCGCCCGCTCCCGCCTCGACGCAATCAAGACCGTCCAGCGGCGGGTCCTCGCCGAAGATGCGACGCGCAAAGCCCTCCTCGCAGGCATGACCGAAGGCGTCGTGCTGTGGGGCCCCGACGGGGATGTTCTCGAATCCAACCCGACCGCACAGCGGCTGTGGGGCCACGTCCCGACGATGGAGGAAGTGACCCGTGGGAGCGGCATGGCGGATGGCGGCACGGGCCCGCACCGCCGCGGCCAGTACGAGCTTTCCGTCGTTGTCACCGAACTCGCAGCCAACCGGCTCGCGATCATCCGGGATGTCACGGCCGAACGCACCCTCGAGCGGCGACGGCGCGACATGCAACGGCTGGTGTCGCACGAACTCAAGACGCCGCTCGCCTCCATCGCCGGTTTCGGCGAGACACTGGAGCGCTATCAGCTCTCCAAAGACGAGCTCACGAGAGTGGCCGGGATGATCCGTGGCGAGGCCGGCCGGCTGCAGGACATGGTGACGGTATTTCTCGACCTCGAACGGCTCGGCGCCGGCCACTGGGACGGCGAGGCGGGCCGCGTCGATCTCGCTGCTCTCGTCAAGGCGCGGATAGAAATTCTCGAAGCCGCCGCCGGTGCGCGCGGCCTCTCGATCGCCACCTCGATAGAGAGCGGCAGCGGGGTTGTCGGCGTTCCCGCCCTGCTTGACCGGGTGGTCGACAATCTGGTGGGCAACGCCATCAAGTACTCGAAATCCGGACCGGGAATCGAAGTCGATGTTCGCCCTGAGGCTGAGCGGACGATTGTGCCGGTCCGCGACCACGGCCCGGGCATTCCCGACGAGTCCCTCGCACGGATCTTCGACCGCTTCTACCGCGTCCCCGGAACCGAGGGTTCCGGGGCCGGTCTCGGCCTCGCCCTGGTCAAGGATGTGGTGGATTGGCACGGAGGATGCATCCAAGAGAGTGAACCGGGCGTCGGCAGTGTCTTTACGGTCAGTCTGCCGTCATCCGGGAAGGGGATTGACGAGTGACGAAAAGGTCGAAGGTCCTGGTGGTCGACGACGACACCGCGGTATGCGCGAGATAGTGAAGCTGTCCCTCGGCATGGAGGGCTTCGACATCAGCACCGCCGCCTCGTCCGCCGGGGGCTCTCTCGACGCCGTCGCGGTCGGTTTCGATGTCATCGTCACCGGCATCTACCTCAGGGACGGTACCGGTCTCGAGTTGCTCGAGCACTGCCGGACGCACTCGCCGCAATCCAAGCTCATCCTGGTGACGGCCCACGGCACCATCGAGACCGCCGCCTCGGCGCGTCGGTTGGGCGTGTTCGACTATCTGGCCAAGCCGTTTGCTGTCGAGGCGCTCGTGGCTCGAGTCCGGGCGGCCCTTCACTCGCCCGAGGCGGGCCATGACCGTCTCGATGCGGGCCCGGAATCGATGATCATCGGCAACCACCCCTCCATCGTCGACGTCTACAACGCGGTCGCCCGGGTAGCGCCTCTGCCCATTTCGGTGTTGATTCGCGGCGAGACAGGCACCGGCAAGGAACTCATCGCCCGCGCGCTGCACCGTTTCGGCGCCAATCCCGACGGCCCCTTCGTGCCCATAAACTGCGGAGCGATCCCCGAAAACCTGCTCGAAAGTGAGCTCTTCGGCCACCGCAAGGGCTCCTTCACCGGCGCCGACCGCGACCACCGGGGAGCCGTCGAATCCGCCCGCAACGGGACCCTGTTTCTCGACGAGATCGGTGAGTTGCCGGCCTCGCTGCAGGTCAAGCTGCTGCGCTTCCTGCAGTCCGGAGAGGTCCACCCTGTGGGCTCCAGCGGTTCGATCCTCGTCAGTGTGAGGTAGTTGCGACCACCAACCGCGACCTCCGCGCCGAGGACCGAGGCCGGATCTTTTCGCGGAGACTTCTACTTCAGGCTCCGCAGCCTACGAGATCGAGGTACCGCCGCTGAGGGATCGCCGTTCGGACATCCCGGCCACTGGTGGAACAGCTTCCGCTGCCGCCACGCCGAGCAATCTCGGACTCGATGTGGAAACGTCTGCAAACGCTGAAGTTCTGGAGGCTCTTGCGGGCCACTCCTGGCCCGGTAACGTGCGCGAGCTCGAGCATGTGGTGCAAAGAGCATTGGTCGACACCGGTGGCCTTGCCGATGCTCAGACTGTCCACAACCTGCTGGTTCAGCCTGCGGACGGGCCTTCCGCCGGTCTCCCCGTGCCGGGCATCGGCGACGACCTCACCCTCAAAGAGCTCGAGACCATCCATATCGAGGCAGTGCTCAGACGCTGCGGCGGCAACCGAACCCGCGCCGCCGAGATCCTCGGCATCGAACGCAAATCGCTGTACCGCAAAGCCGAGCGCCTCGGCATCGCGCTCGACCGAGAGGAGGAAGAACATGAAGAGGATCATCGGCTCCTCTCGTGATCGCTATGGCGGCGCTCGGAGCCGCGCCGGGCCAGGTAGCTGAAGACCTGCTCGATTACAAGGTGGTGGCCGTCAAACGCCACCTCCTGCTCGTCACCGACGGCAACGAACTCAAGCTCCAGCCTGGCGATCACGCACAGTCGGGCGACTCCCTTCGCACCGGCTCCCGCTCGTCTGCGGACCTTCATATTGCCGACCGAGCGGCCAGCTTCCACATCGGAACCAAGACCCGCTTCCACCTGGCCCACGGCACTCCGGGTGTCCTGATCGATATCGAGCGCGGCAGTATCAGGGCAATCTTCGGCAAGCTCCCCGAGGGTGACGACAGCGAACGGCTGGTCACCACCCCCTCCGCCGTGCTCGCCGTCCGCGGAACCGAGTACGGGCTCGAGGTCGAAAAGGACGGTGACACCACGCTGATGGTTTTCAAGGGCACGGTCGAGGTCCGGGACCTTCTGGGTCGGTCCGAACCCGTCCTTGTCGGGGCCGGGCTCTCGACCCGGATCCGGACCGGCCGCGAACCCAGCGCACCGTCCGCTCACGGGATCTCGACCACCGATTGGGACCGCGGACAGAGGTCCGAGCGTCCAAACTGGAGCGGCGGTCAGCAGACGCCCGCGATGGGCAACCAGCCGCAGCAGGGCGGGGCCGGTTCGCAGTCTCCATCTTCGCAAGGCGGGTCAAAACAACACGGCGGCTGAGTCGTTAGGACTCGCCGAGGCCCTCTACCGGCGCCTGTCGACCCAATCTGACGAGAGCGGTCAGCGCAATCACGCAGGCAACCAACATGAAGACCGAACCGGTCCTGAAGGGCCACGCGAAGCCGAGCCTGCCGTAAGCGATCTCGGCCCAGAACGGCCCGACGATTCTCGCCAGGCTGGACATGCCCTGAAAGACACCCATCACGCCGCCAACCTCATCCGGGGCCGCCAGCTTGGAGGTGAGCGCCGTCAGCGATGGATGGGCGATGCCTTGACCCAGCGCCAGCACCGCGAGGGTGGTCAGCAGCGGCCCGGGGCCCGGCGCGTATGGCAGGAAACCGAGCGCGAGAAAGCTCAGCAGAGTGCCGGCCACGATCAGCCTCGCTTCGCCGAAACGCTTCGACAACTTTCCGACCAGCCCGCCCTGGACCACTGCGCCGAGGACCCCTGCATAGACGAAGAGCCAGGCGATGGTCGAGATGGTGAACGAAAACCGCAGTTTGGCAAACTGAGCGAACGTGGTCTCGAAGTTGGCGAACGCGAAGATCGTGCAGAAGGCCATCGCCATGCACGGGCCCACCAGCGGGTGCGACATCGTCCGGGCCAGACCTTGCAGGTTGAGCGGGTGCTTGCGCGCCTCTCTCCGCACCGACGTATCGAGGGTCTCCGGCAACCGGGTGAGCACGAGAAGGAACGCAATCGTCGAAGCGACTGCGGCCGCGACTCCCGGCATCCACGGCGCCACTGTCACCAACAATGCGCCGATGGCCGGTCCGAGAATGAAGCCGAGCCCGAAGGCCGCACCGATGAGACCCATGCCCTTTGCGCGGTCCTCAGGCCCGGTGATGTCGGCGATCACGGCGTGTGCGGTCGAGATATTGCCGCCCGAGATGCCGTCGATGATGCGCGAGGCAAAGAGCATCCCCAGCGACCCGGCAATGCCGAAGAGCACATAACCCACGGCGGACCCGGCCAGCGAGACCAGCAACACCGGCCGCCGCCCGATCTTGTCGGACAACCGTCCAAGGATCGGCGCGAAGATGAACTGCATGATCGAGAACGACGCCATCAGCAGCCCGAAAACCAGCGGCGACGGACCGTACTCCTCCGCGTACAACGGCAGGATGGGGATCACGATGCCAAAGCCCACCAGATCGATGAATACGATCAGGAAGACGATGCCGATTTTCGCGCGGTGTTCTTTCACTCTCGAGATCTCCTAGCCAAGACGGTGCATTCTACACAACGTTGAAACGTTCAAACGTTCAACGTTCGAACGTTCTTCAGCGCCGCCAGAACTCTCGCGAGAACAGCGCGAGTATCGTGAAAACTTCGAGCCGGCCGAACAGCATACAACCGGCGAGCACGATCTTCACCATCCCCGGAAAGTGGGAAAAGTTGTCATAGGCGCCGACCTCGCCGAGACCCGGCCCGACGTTGCCAATCGCCGTCATGGCGGCCGAAATCGCGGTCATCAGATCGTAGCCATAGGCCGCCACGACCGCCGCCCCAACCACTGCAATCAGGAGATAGGCGGTCAGAAACGCCCAGATCCCCGACAGCACGGACTCCGAGACGACGACCCCACCGTACTTCACCGGCCGCACCGCGTGCGGGTGGATCAGCCGGTGCACCGTGGTCCTCAGCGAGGTGATGGCGAGCAGCGCACGAAGGCTCTTGATGCCGCCTCCGGTCGAGCCCGACATTCCTCCGAGGACCATCAGACACAACAGCACCAGCGACGGCAGCGTGGCCCACAGCTCGAAATCGGTCGTGCAGTAGCCGGTGGTGGTGAGGATGCTCAGCGTCTGGAACACCGCGTGGCGGAAGCTGTCGACGAGGCGGTCGCCAGCCTCGTGGACGGTAACCAACAGGATCAGCGACGCGACCGCAGTCACCCCGAGAAAGTACCGCAGTTCAGCGTCGTGCCAGACCTCCTTGGTCCGTCCGGTGAGCAGGCGGAAGTGGAGAACGAAGTTGATGCCAGCGAGCAACATGAAGAAGATGATGATCCACTCCACCAGCGGCGAACCGAACTCTCCGACCGAGGTGTTCCGTGTCGAGAAACCGCCGGTGGCCAGGGTCGTGAACGAGTGGCAGAGCGCGTCGAAGCCCGAGAGACCGGCGAGGCGGAGAGCGACCCATTCCGCCGCGGTGAATCCGACGTAGATCATCCACAACATACGCGCCGTGGCGGCGAGGCGCGGACGCACCTTGTCCGCCACCGGACCGGGCACCTCGGCTTTGAAGAGCTGCATCCCGCCGATGCCCAACAACGGCAGAATGGCGATGGTGAACAGGATGATCCCCATCCCCCCCAACCACTGGCTCATTGCCCGCCATAGCAACAGCGAACGAGGGATGATGGTGACGTCGGCGATCACCGTCGACCCGGTGGTCGTGAACCCTGACACCGACTCGAACAGCGCATCGACCGGCCCCAGTGAACCTGTGACCAGATAGGGAACGGCGCCCACCATCGACACCAAAATCCAGGCCCCGGTGACGATCAGGAAGCCGTCGCGGGGGCGGATATGACGGTCGAACTCGGTGCGCGAGCTGATCAGCAGCACGCCAAACACGCCGGCGACCGCCATCGCCTCCACCCACGGTTCCGGCGACTCTCCGAACACCAGGCTCGCGAACAGCGGCACGACAAGAAACGCGCAGTCGAGCAGCAGCAGCCAGCCCAACAGATAGATAACGAAGCGCCGGTTCACCGGCGGGGCCCTGTCATCTACGCCTCGAGCACGTCGTCGAGCTTCGAGGCCATCTCGGCCGCGGCCGCGACGATGACCTGGTCTCCGGGCTGAATTCTATCGCCGCCCCCGGGGATGAAAATCCGATCGCCGCGCTGAACTGCCACCACCAGAATGCCACGCGGCAGACCCAGTTCGGACAAAGGCTTTCGAACCAGTCTGCTACCTTCCGCCGCCTCCACCTCGAACACCTCCACCGAGTCTTCGAGCAGGGCCGCCACCGACTTGATCCGCCCCTTGCGGGCAAAGTGGAGCGCGTGGCTCACCGACAACAGCCGCGGCGAGATGATGGCGTCGATGCCGAGTTCGCCCACCAGTCCCGACAGCGCCGCGTTGTCGACCAGGGCAAAGGTGTGGGCCGCGCCCATTCTCCCGGCCAGTAGACACGCCACCACGTTCTCCTCGTGGCGGTCGGTGCAGGATACAAAAGCCTCGACCCGTTCCGCCCCCTCCTCACGCAACAGAGAGCGGTTGGTGGCGCTGCCGTGGATCACGAGGGTGTCCCCAAGCTCGGCTGCCGCCCGCTCACACGCCTCGCGATCCTCCTCGATCAGGGTCACGGGAACAGCCATCTCCTCGAGCCGGCGCGCCAGGTTGACCCCGATCCTGGTGGCGCCCGCGATCATCACTCTCCGGTCGACACCGCGACGCTGCCCGAGCAGGACAAGCACGTTGTCGAGTTCGTTCGGATCCATCGCGAAGTAGACGAGATCGCCGGCCCTGATCTCGTCGTCGCCGAAGGGGACCCGCCACGTCCCGTCGCGACGGATCGCAACCACCAGCATCGGCGTCGCCGGAAACAATAGACGGAGGTGCGACAGCAGGAGACCGGCAAACTCCGAACCCTGTTTGATGTGGAAGCCGGCGACCAGAAGCTTCCCATCGAAAAACCCGACTGCGTCCACCGCACCTGGCACCGGCAGCAGCGACAGAATCTTCTCCACCGCCGCCATGTCCGGGTTGATGGCCACGCGCTCTCCGCCGGGCTCACGCGCAATCCGCCGGAAGCCCTCCTCGTGGCCGGGGTCGCGCAACCTAGCCGCCACTCGCGGGACCTTGAAGATCACCGAACCGACCAGGGCCACAACCATGTTGGCCTCGTCGGAATCGGTGGTGGCGAGCAGGAGATCAGCACTTTCGATCCCGGCTTTCATCAGGACCGGAATGGTTGCTCCGTTGCCCCGGATCGTCTGCACATCGAGGTTTTCGTTGAGGTCGGCGATGAGTTCGCGGCTCCGTTCCACCAACACCACGTCGTGGCCGTCGCCGGCCAGCTTTTCCGCCAGCGTCGAGCCCACCAGACCGCCGCCGACCACGATCACCCGCATGCGGGTTCCTCCTCCGAAGGTGCCACCCTTCGCATTGTCTGACACCGGGATACTCACTGGCATCGACATCGCAGCGATCAGACAATGCGAAGAGTGGCACCTCGCGACGGGGGAATTGTACACAAGAAGTAATGAGGAATGAGGAATTAGGAATTAGGCCCACCCGCCCCCTCCGATAGCTGGCACCCGGGTGCTAATGATTCTTAGGTATGGGGGAGGATGGGCTGGAATTCCGAATTCCGAATTCCGAATTCTAACTGCTTGGAACGCTCCCTCAGGGTTTCGCGCCCTCCTCGATCCACCGCCGATAGAGCTCGAGTTCGGCGGCGCGCAGCTTTTTGACGCCGGTCGGCGTGCGCGGCATACCCTTGCCCTCGGGCGCCCGGTGTTGGAGCTTCAGCCACAGATACGAGGCTTCGAGTTCTCCCGGCTCCACCAACATCATCATTGCCACTTGTACCGATCGCCGACCTACCAACTGCCCGTAGCCGCTCCCCTCTTCCAGGACCAGCTTGGCCTTGGGTTCTTCGGCGCCGTGGCAGCCAAGACAGTTGGCGAGCACCAGCGGTTCGACGTGCTTGGCGTACGACACCGTTTCACCGGCCGGCACCTTGGGCACGGGCGTCCCGCAGGCGCCCAGCACGAGAGCTGCACAACATACCGCAAACAACCGCACGCCCCGAAGCCCCATCCTCACTTCACCGGCGTCCGCCGAATCAACCCTCGACGGCTGGCGCAATCGATTCGAACATCGAGCCGGCCTGCCAACCGCACGTGGCGGACGTGACGGCTTTCCCAGATTGCCTCCTGGGTATCGAGCCAGTCCCAATCGATCCGGCCGTGCCCGTCTGCCTCCACGGACATGTAGAGCACGTGGTTGCTGAGCAGTCGGTGGAAGAAGTGAGTCCCGTGGCTGAGGTTGGACGGAGCATCCGGCATTGTCGCCTCGACGATTACCCGCGCGGCCGAGATCTGGCCCCACTTGACCGGCACGCCGAAGCGATCGTCGGTCGTCCCCCAGCGCCCGAGACCGATAAAGACTCCGTGGCGTCCCTCCTCCACCAGCCCCCGGTTGACGGCATCCAGCTCCGAGGCCATCATTCGCGTCGATCCGCGATCGAAATGCTGCGGCCGCAGATAGACCACGTCGACCAAGTCGCCCCGCGCACCCTGGCCCAGGCAGTTGTCCGACGACACCAGGACGTCGTCGCCCTCGAGGTCGATCTCCTCGATGGGAGTCCGCTCGCCTGGCGTGAGCATGGGGCGCACCTGGACAAACCCGATCTCCATCGGCAGGGCGTTGTCGCGGTCGAGATTGACTGCGAACTCGATCTCGGCCTCGCCGTTGACAACGTTGCACGACAGTTCCAGCAGGCGCTCCATCACCGGAGTGAACGGGATCGAGCGCGACTCGAGCAGCGGCGCGAAGGTCAAAGCGCGGGGCCCGTTGCCCCCGATGCCGGCCCTCAGTTGGTCCGACGCCGGGTCCCAGGTGGACGCCAGGAACGTGAGCGTGCCGTCAGCCTCCGCATCACCCAGACCGCACCGCACCAGACAGGAGGCCTCCCGCACTGGGTCCGGCGGCGGCGGGTCGCCCACATTGACCGCCCAGAAGCTGTTCTGGGTGAACTTGAGAAGGTCACCGGTGCTCTTGAAGGGCGGTGGAGCGGTCGCACGGTGGGGACTGTAACTCCACACGTGGTCGCCGTCCGTGATCGTCTTGCCCAATCCCAGGGCCACAGTCACCACCCCGTCTTCGCGCTTGTTGCCGGGCACGGGATAGTGGTTGTACGAACGCGCGAGCCCCGACAGGGTCGGGTAGAAACGCCCGTCGTGACGGGAGCCTGTGATCTCCTGAATGACGACCGCCATTTTTTCGGCGTCGTCGGCGAGCCCGCACGCACGACGGGAGACCACCGCGTTTTCGAAAAATGTCGAGGCCCAGGCGAGCTTGACCGCGCCCGAGAGACGTCGATAACGAGCGTCGTCGTTCTCCTCGGAATTGGGTATCATCTTGGAGGTGAAAATGCCCGCGAAGGCGCGCTGCTGCGTGTCTTCGAGATAACTCGAAGGCCGGACGGCGAGGGGCGCCTTCAAGACCCCGAGGAGCGCTCAGTTCTGCCCTCACCTCTTCCGTCAGCTCACCGCGCTGGAACTTCTGCGCGATCTGGCTGTCCGGAATCCCGCTGAGCACGGTGTCGATAAGCCGATTGCGTTGCACGAATTCCGTAAACACGTCAGTCGCGATGACCACCGCGCGGGGCACATCCACCGTGACACTCTCGAATTGGGAAGCGTCGAAACGCGGCAAAATCTCCTCGCGGATCTGCTGGAGACCCGCCGCCTTGCCGCCCACACTACCGGTGCCGATCCGCGCAAAACCGTGTTCGGTACCGAACGTCCGTAATTCGAACAGGGGAACTTTGGTGTCTACTGTCTTTGTCATGGGCGCAGGGTGGCGCGTCCTTCCGGTCATGTCAACTCAAAGTCCACCGTGGGCGGTGAGACTTTCGATCCCGGCTCCGCTACTCTCGACTGAGGAGGAACCAACCATGAAGACCTCACGGATCGCATGCCTGGGTGCCGTCCTGATCGCAGTGGCGGTTCTTGCACCGGCCGCCGACACCCGCGTCTACGACGCGCCGGTCGAACGGGTGTGGGACGAGGCGGTCAAGGCGACCCGCGACGCCGATCTCGTCCTGACGGACTCCGACCGTTCAGACCACGTCTTGACAATGCAGACTCCGAAAAAGACCCTCGCCAAGACGGTCGACTTCCAGGTCACTCTCAGTCAGACCGGAGAGCAGACCCGGGTCGACGTGCGCTCGATCGACGACGAGGGCTCGAAAAAGAGCGCCAAGACCATCGCCGCATACCTCGCGGCCCTCGACAAACGCCTGAACTGACCCGGTAGAGCCTGCATATCTCACCAGGTTTCGTCACGAGGGCGACGAGGCGCCGTGGACAGACGGGTTTCTCGCCTTGCGGCGCGCAGGCGTACTTGCAGTACGTTACGGCACGCCTTTGGCCGTTGAGTCTCACCGCCAACGCTGTCGTGAGGCTCGCCGGCGAAACGCTCGTTGCTGCTCTTCATCGGCGAGGCTTGCCCTGGTGGCTGGCCGGGTAGGATGCATCGTCGGCCGCAGTCGAAAGCTGGTGAGATTTGCAGGTCAGGCACGGCACGGAGTGTCGATCCCGCGCGACCCCGCCCGAGTCGAATTCAGTTCAGGATGCCGCGTTTCTTCATGGCTACTGCGTAGACGAGAAGGAAGATCGCCACCACCCAGACAAGCGTGGTGATAATCGGCGAGCCTTCGCCCATGATTTCCAGCCCATTGGTCAGCACAAGGGTGTAGATCGAGTTGACGACCACCCCGGCAAGGGAGACCGCAAAGGCCCACACCGCCCACTTCTTGCGCAATAACAACCCGACGGATCCGGCGACCGAGCCCCACACTCCGAACGCCCACGCAGCGACCGCCCACGATGGGGAAGCCGTAGAAATAGGCCAGCTGCGCTTCGGTGAACGCTTTCATGTAGAAATCGAGCTTGCAGCTGACTGGCCAGATAATCAAAGGCACCGATGGCGTTCCACAGTAACGACAGAATCGCCACAATCCAGAAATGCACAGGTACCTTGCGTCCGGCATCGCCTCCACTGGTCTCGGTGACGGTCATGCTCCCCTCCTTTTTCGAACCTGAACTTGGGGAATACCGTAGCACAAAGAGAATTCGCACCGTCCCTCGTGACACTCGCCACGGGCGCGGTTATGGTGGGCGCCGGAGGACGCGATGAGCTGAAGAATCTGGCCACTGGGATGCAGAACTCTTTCGCCGCGAAGGCCACCGGATGGTGGACTGGATCGCCGAGCTACCTCGACGGCGGCAACCGCGAGTACCCCGTGCTCTCAAGGTCGAACCCGGCGAAGTGACTGCTCAGCTCCCGACAGCGATGCCCACCGCCGCCGAGGACCCGGAGGCGGTGTGGCAGGACTTTCTTTCGACATCATCATGCCCGGGGTGACCCACTGGAACCACCCGGGTTTCATGGCCTACTTCGGATCACCGGCTCGGGACCCGGAGTCCTCGGCGAGATGCTGTCGGCCGCCCTCGACGTCAACGGCATGCTGTGGCGGACCTGCCCATCGGCCACCGAGCTCGAGCTCACGGTCCTCGACTGGATGCGCCGGGGCCTCGAGCTGCCGGAGGACTTCTTCGGCTTTCTCACCGACACCGCCTCGATCTCGTCCATGCTCGCCCTGGCCGCCGCTCGCGAAAAGGCCGACCCGCAGATCCGGCGCCTCGGCATGGCCGGCCGCGACGGACCTGCCGTCGCATCTACGCCTCGGACCAGGCCCACTCCTCGATCGCCAAGGCGGCTGCTCGCGATCGGTCTCGGCCTCGAAGGCTTCCGCGCCGTTCCACACGACGCCGACTACGGACTGGATCCCGAGGCGCTGGCGCGAATGGTGGCCGAGGACCGCGGGGCGGGCTTCCGACCGCTGGCGGTGGTGGCCACCGTCGGCACCACATCCACGACCTCGGTCGATCCGGTGGCAACTATCGCCGAGCTTTGTGCGGCCGAGAACATGTGGTTGCACGTCGACGCCGCCTACGCCGGCTCGGCGGCATTGTGCCCCGAGCACCGCTGGTGCCTCGACGGTTGCGAACGCGCCGACAGCTTCGTTTTCAACCCCCACAAGTGGCTGTTCACCCCCATCGACGCTTCGGCGCTCTACACCCGGCATCCCGAGATTTTCAAGCGCGCCTTTTCACTGGTCCCCGAATACCTTACGACCCCGGTGAGCGGGCAGGTCGTTGACCTGATGGACTACGGCGTCCAACTCGGCCGCCGCTTCCGCGCCCTCAAGCTGTGGTGGATCCTGCGCTGCTTCGGACTCGAAGGAGTGCAGGAACGAATCCGCCGCCACATCGAAATGGCGCGGGATTCGCCGACTGGGTGGAAGACTATCCGGACTTCGAGCGGCTCGCGCCGACGCCCTTCTCGGTCGTCTGTTTCCGCGCCCGGCCGGAAGGACTGGAGGGTGAAGAACTCGACCGCTTCAATATGGAGCTCATGGAACACGTCAACGCATCCGGCGAGATCTTCCTGTCCCACACCAAGCTCGACGACGGGATTTCGCTGCGCGTCGCCATCGGCAACCTGGCGACCGTGGAGTCCGATGTCGCACGCTGCCGCGAACTTCTGACCGAGGGTCTGTCGTGCCTCTCGAACCGCTGAGGGACCAATCCGGGCCGATCGCGACGTTGAAAGCCGTCGCCCTCCTTGGAGCGGGGTTTGCGACCCTGTTGCTGATCAACCTGCTGCAGACTCTGAGCCTGGTTGTCCTACCCTTTTCCAGAAAGGCCTTTCGCGCCGTCAATCGTTGGTGCGCCGACACCTGGTGGGGGCTGTGTGTCACCGCTGCGGATCGACTGTACAAGGTGCAGGTGGTCTTCAGCGGCGACGACGTGCCGATGCGCGAAAACGCGCTCGTAACGGCCAACCACCAACAGATGCCGGACATCCCGGCCATCATGAAATTCGCGAGGACCAAGGATCGTCTCGGCGACCTCAAGTTCTTCGTCAAGAAACAGCTCAAATGGGTGCCCGGGATGGGTTGGGGGATGCAGTTCCTCGACTGCCTGTTTATCGACCGCGACTGGATGGCGGATCAGGAGGCCATCCGCAACACCTTTTCGCGACTCGTGGACGGAAAGGTGCCCGTCTACCTGGTGTCCTTTGTCGAGGGGACCCGTCTGACTCTCCCCAAGCTCGCCACCGCTCAGGACTACGCCCGGGCCACGGTCTGCGCCCGCCGGTCCACACCCTGGTACCGCGCACCAAGGGCTTCGCCGCCTCTGTCGAAGGACTGTACCGCCACATCGACGCCGTCTACGACCTCACCATCGCCTACGAGAACGCCGTACCGTCGCTGTGGCAGTACATGAAGGGGATGGTTCGCCGCATCCATGTCCACGTCCGCCGCTTCCCCGTAGCCGACCTGCCCCCCTCGGCCGACGACCTCCGCCAGTGGCTCCTCGACCGCTGGCACGAAAAGGACGAACTTCTCGAGCACTTCTACGCCACCGGAGCCTTCCCCCTCCCCCCCCCCCTCCCCCTCCCAGCAACCTCGACCCGGGCGGCTAAAGCAGAGGGGCAGAGGGATCATGAGCGCTCCCTCCCCCCCCCGTCCCCGGCCGGCTGGCCCCTGGGGTCGCCTCGCCTCGGCGGAGAAGGGAGCCATCGCAGATTTCGGATTTCAGATTTCGAAACGAAGCAGGTGTTATCCACTCGCTTCGCTAGGTTGAAATGACATTCCTCTTTGGATCATGATGAGGAGCGCGTCTCCCCTGCTCCCCTGCTCTCTGGTCCCCTGTCTCCCTACTGCTCCCCTGACTTTGCCCTGCTGCCGCCCGGGGTCCCTGAGCGAACAACCGCCATGTTGTCGTCCTGCTCCTTCCTCTCCTCTCCTCCGCTCCCGTCGTCGGTTCGGTTTCCCTCGCATCGTGCCCGTCAGGTTCACGCTCTTCCGCCCCCATCTGCCGGGGTCTTGCGGTCCACAAGGCCAACGCCACTGACAGGGCGAGAATCACCGCCCCGGTCGCCTGGTGCGCAGTGGTGATCGTGACTGCAATCGTCGAGGGCGAACCGACCACCGCCTCGCCCCCGGTCACCGCCAGAGCCGCAATGCCGAGGAGGCCCTGAAGTGAAGCCAGCACCACCAGCGCCTTGCCCAGACGATCGACGGGCCACGTATCGCGGTACATGCCCCACGCCCGAACACCAACCATCACTGCCAACAAAATCACCACCGCCGCCAGACAGATGTGAACGATCAACAACGCCGCCAGATGGCGCTGCGCCGCACCGAGCATGAGTTGCACGACGACGGTGACTATCAGCCACCGCTGGAGACCGCGATCGTCGTTGAAGTTCGGCCGCAGTTCGGGCGCCCCGGCCGCGAGCCACCGAACAGAGGTGACGACAGCCAACGCGACCATCACACCGAGAAAGATCTGACCCAGGACCCCGTGCGCGAGGGCGAGCACGATGCTCGGCGCCATGTCGACCTCGGAGGTGGACAAAGTGAAATTTCCGGTCACCCGGATGCCGCCAAGAGTGCCCTGCAGCACCACCACTGCGACCGCGGCCAGCGCCAGCCGGTGCACCCATTTCCGGTCGTCGCGCCGCCACAAACGAATGGCGAGCACGATGGTGGTCAAGCCCACCAGCGCTCCAAACAAACGGTGGGCATGCTCGTAGTAGATGCCGCCGGTCATCCGCGCGAGCGGAAAGAGGAACATGTTCGACCCGAAGGTGTTGGGCCAGTCGACGACCGCCAGACCGGCCTCGCTGCTGGTTACCAAACCTCCCGCAACCACCAGGAGAAAGGTCGCCGCCACCGCCACCTTGGAGAACAGAGCCGTCCATACGGCTGGGGCCGCTGATTTTCCGGCGTCGCCGGCCGCCGCAGCAGCGACTCCGGCGATCAGCGCAACGACGATGATCGAGCCGGGCACCCACACCAGCGCCGTGGGCACGACCCCCACCATCGGCGGAGGTCAGAAGGCAGCCCAGAATCAGCATGTTGAGAACGGCCGCGGTCGCGCCGACCATCACGCCGCCGAACCAGCCGCCGCCGCTGCGGGCGCCGGTGAACCAGCCCCAGAACGCCACCGCAGCGAGCATCGAAACCAGGAGCAGCCAACTCGGCGCCAACCAACGGGCAGTCTGAAAATGTAGGCCAGACCCCACATCGAGACCGTCATGGCGGATCCGAGGGGCAGCACGTAACCGCGGTCGCGATCCATTTCGCCTCCCATCTCTTCAAGCAAAAGAATAAGCGCCGGCGAGGCTCGGTTATACTCGCGCGGCGCCCACCGCCACCCGACGAGGATCGACGAGAAATATACACCAGGCGTTGCGGCAGATCGTTAGAAAGACGGCAAGTATCCAAATGAGCATCTCAGTTGAATCCGGTGCCAAAACCGTGCGGCCGGGAATGTCGGCGCGGAGGATTCTGGCCAGCTATCTCGAGCTGTCGAAGGCCAGGCTCGGCGCCCTCGTCGTGCTCACCGCCATGGTCGGGTATGCGCTCGGCTCCCGCGGCGACCTGAAACCGTGGGTGGGTCTGGCGGCCGTCGTCGGCACCGCCCTCAGCGCTTTCGGCGCCAACATCCTCAATCAGTGGTGGGAAGTGGAGCGCGACCGCTTGATGCACCGTACCAGGTCGCGCCCTCTGCCCTCGGGACGGGTCGACCGCAGGGTCGCGCTGGTGTGGGGGCTGGTGACGGCCGGCGCCGGGCTCGCGATCCTGGCCCTCGGCACCAACCCTCTCACCACCGGTCTGTCGCTCTCGGTCATTCTCCTTTACGTCCTGGTCTACACACCGCTCAAGGTGCGGACACCCCTCAACACGGTGGTCGGCGCGGTCTGCGGCGCGATCCCACCCATGATGGGCTGGGCAGCCGCCACCGGCCGCCTCGACGCCGGCGCCTGGATCCTCGGCGGCATCCTCTTCGTGTGGCAGATCCCGCACTTTCTCGCTCTGGCCTGGATGTACCGCGAGGACTATGAACGCGGCGGTTTCCGGATGCTGCCGGCGGTCGACCGTGAAGGCCGGCTCACCGGGCGCCTGGCGTTCGTCTACGCCGCCGCGCTGCTGCCGATCACCGCGGCCCTGTCCGCAGCCGGGGTCACCGGCGCTACCTACCTCGTGGCGTCGCAGGTCGTCGGTCTCGCCTTCCTGGCGCTGGGATGGGTCTTTCTCCGCGATCGCAGCCAGCAGTCGGCGCGCAGGCTGTTCCTGGCGAGCATTCTCTATCTTCCGGTGGTGCTGGGGTTGATGGTCGCCGATATGAACATCGCACGCAATTCAGCCACAGCCTATTGTCTGGAATCGAGGCTCGTCGCACGTCACTGGACGCGGCTGCAGCATCGATCGCCCAGATCTCACCCTGCTGACGCCGCGGAGTTCTGGACCTTGCAGGCATCGTCCATCATCCGCAGCGGTTGGTGGGTGGCGTTGGTCGGCGTTGCGGTGAGCTAGCATCAT
Organism: uncultured Planctomycetaceae bacterium; assembly: GCA_942492165.1. GTDB lineage: Bacteria > Planctomycetota > Planctomycetia > Planctomycetales > Planctomycetaceae > Gimesia. Next base: position 351 of record CALOEF010000069.1, on the reverse strand, counting down.
CATTGGCGCAGTCGTGATCCACCCGAACATCCTCGATACGCAAGGAGCACGATACCGGCGCCGAATTCGATCTTGCAGAGTCCGCTGGTTCCAAGGCAGCTCATCGTGCGTGCCATGGACCGCGACGGCCTGAGGGCGTTGACCGATCCTTCGATGCTGGACGCGGCCGATATCGTCCCAACAACGTAGAGGAAACGCGGCAAGACTGCTGGTCCGAGCGACAGGGTCATCGGGGTCGAAATCGCCGGTGAGGCCCGAGCCTACCCTCTCCGCCTGATGCGTTGGCACGAGGTAGTCAACGACCGCGTGGGCGACGAGGCCATCGCCGTCACCTACAGCCCCCTCTGCGAC
>CALOEF010000068.1:0-50641 GCA_942492165.1 uncultured Planctomycetaceae bacterium | reverse complement strand
TGCAATCGATCCAGAGTTTTGCATTGCAAGTCGATTTCAAATAACGACATCATGTCTGGAAACTGCTGTACTCATATTGGGAGTGACAGAGAAAGCTCATTTCTGTCATAGAAACGGCCAGCGGATAGTTCTTATCAGTGTTACAAACTTAGTTTGCGCACACGAAGTGCCGGCTGAAAAGATCAAAAAGGGGCACTTTTCCTATATGAAATTGATCCGGCCAATCGGATTATGCAGGTTATTCCAGACGGAGCAGTATGGTGTCAAATGCACATGGACCAGCAGCCAATAACGGATCAAGTCCAGTTCTTCGCTGGTTTACTTACTGACTGAATCAGTAGCGCGGGAGCAGGTTTTGACGGAATTCACGAGACGTCGTTTTACATAGTCGGAAAAGCGCTGCACAGAAATGAGAGATTCCCCCGATTTACGCAATGATGTCTTTGATCACATGCGCCTCTTCCACACCGGTCAGACGGAAATCGAGTCCCTGAAACCGGTAACTGAACCGCCGGTGGTCGATGCCGAACAGGTGGAGTAAGGTCGCATGAAAATCCCGGACATGCACGGGATTTTCAGCCGCCGCATATCCAAATTCATCCGTCGTGCCATACGAGGCTCTTACCCCTCGAATGGCTCCCCCGCCCAGTACCAGAGAAAATCCTTTGATGTGGTGATCTCGCCCGATACCCTGGGCCATCGGTGTTCGACCGAATTCACCGCCCCAGACAATCAGTGTATCATCGTAAAGGCCGCGTTGTTTCAGATCGCGAATCAGAGCTGCGGTCGCCTGGTCGACTTCTTTCGCCGTAATCTCAATCGAACGTTTGATCCCGCCATGGTGATCCCACGCACGGTGATATAACTGCACGAAACGCACACCACGTTCAAGCAGTCGTCGCGCGAGCAGGCAGTTGGAAGCATAGGTTCCATCGCCCCCTTCAGTCCCGTAGGCAGTTAAGGTCTCTTTGGTTTCACTCCCCAGATCCATCAACCCCGGCACACTGGTCTGCATCCGAAATGCCATTTCGTACTGCCCGATCCGGGTGGCGATTTCAGAATCATCCACCAGAGCATCAAAGTGTCGATTCAGCTGGTTGACCGCTCTGACGAGATCCCGCTGCTGCTCGGCGAAACACCATCAGGTCGGATTCAGGTAAAGTACCGGTGCCCCCGTCGACTGAAACTGAACGCCTTGGAAGCGTGAGGGTAGAAACCCGCTGTGCCATTGGCGGGCAGCAATCGGTTGTGCCTGTCCCCCCTTCCCGACGCTGGTCAGCACAACATAACCGGGCAGATCATCACATTCCTGTCCCAGGCCATACAGGAGCCACGACCCCATACTGGGGCGTCCTGCCTGCGAGGAACCGGTATTGAACAGCGTATGGGCGGGATCATGGTTAATCTGGTCCGTATACATCGACCGGATAATACACAGGTCGTCCGCCACAGATCCAATCTGGGGGAACTGACTACAGACCCGCTGGCCACTTTCGCCAAAATTTTTAAATTCGAATTGCGGAGCAAAGCATTTGAGTTCGCGTCCCTGCAACTGTGCAACCTGCTGCCCCTTCGTCAGGGATTCCGGCATCGGTTTGCCGTGCATCTCGCGCAACGTCGGCTTGTCGTCAAATGTTTCGAGATGAGACGGTCCTCCGGCCATACAGAGATGAATAACCCGTTTAATCCGCGGTGGGAAATGCGGTTTCCCGATCACCCCCTCCCCCAGATCACTAGCCTGGGCATCCCGTGATAACAACGACAGTAAAGCCGCCGGCCCGATTCCGAGCGCAGACTGACGCAGAAAACTCCGTCGCGTAACATTCAGATTTGACATGGAGAATACCTCAGTTTAATAACGTGTGATCATTTCATGCAGGTTCAAAACAGCGCGCGACACACTCGTCCAGGCAGCCAGTTCCGCCTGATCGATTTTCTCAGGAGGCGGATTCAAACCGACAGACAGAATCTCTGCTGCCGCTTTCGGGGACTGACGATATGCCTGCAGATCTTCTTCATAGAGTGTCTTCAACAGCTTGATTTCGTCCTGCCGTGGTTCCCGCGTCAACGCCTGTTGCATCAGCCACTTCAACTGTGCGTCGAACTGTTTTTCCGGGTTAGATTCTGAATTACCCGCGTCGCCAGTACCCGCGCCGCTTCGACAAAAGTGGAATCATTTAATAACACCAGTGACTTGCAGTGGCGTATTGGACCGTGAACGCTGCGCGGCACATTCTTCACGAGCCGGCGCATCGAAGGCGAGCAGACTGGGATGCAGAAACGTGCGTTGCCAGTGTGTATAGAATCCCCGGCGATACTGGTCAGCCCCCTGGTCGTGCTGATAGTTTCGTTTCGGAAAATTCAATTGTGCCCAGTAACCGGCGGGCTGATAAGGTTTTACACTGACACCACCGACCTGTTTATTCAACAGACCACTGACCGACAATGCGTTATCCCGAACCATCTCTGCCTCCAAACGCCAGCGTGATTGCCGCGCGAACAGTCGATTATAAGGGTCTTGTTCCTGAAGTGCCTTTGACGCATAGGAAGACTGACGATAGGACTTCGAGAGGACCATGGTCCGTATCAAGTGTTTGACATCCCAGCCACTTTCGATGAATTCAGCCGCGAGCCAGTCCAGTAATTCCGGGTGCGTTGGCATTTCGCCTTGTGAACCCAGATCATCAACATTGCGTGCCAGACCATGGCCAAACATCAGCATCCACATTCGATTGACGAAGGTGCGTGCGACAAGCGGATTATTCTTTGCTGTCATCCAGCGTGCCAGATCGAGCCGTGTCAGTTGTTGATCTTTTTGGATTTCAGGCTGTGACAGAAAATGAGGAACCCCCGGTTTGACGACCTCACCAGAATCATCCATCCAGTCACCACGTGGCAGTACACGCATCATGCGTGGTTTGACGCTCTTTGTCACAAGGGTTGTCGAAATGGAAGCCTGCAGCTGTTTCTGCTCTTGGCGAATCGTTTGCATTCGTTGACGCTCTTTAGCCAAAAGCGGAGTCTGTTCGCGGAAAACAGAATTCAGTTTCTGTGTCTGTTCTTTCGTACGTTTTGCCTGATCAATGTTTATTAATTGTGTAATCTCGTATGAAACAAGAGGACCAATTCCGGCGTCTGGTTTTGAAGTTGAAAGAGAGAGACGAAAACGTCCCAGGTTATGGCTGGCACCGTGATTCTGCACGAGTTTAATTACTAGTGAATTGGCGACGAGGGAACTGTCAACAGAAGCTTTTTGTTTTTCTTCTTGTTGGGAAACCTGACCAGCCAGCAGCAACTGCTGGGGCTTCCCTGTTTGTGGCAGAATGGCCCAGCCGTTTTTGTGTCCGCTGATGAGATGATCGGGCGAATGATTTTTTTGAGTATGTGTTGCATATGCCGTTTGCCATTTGATTGCTTTCCCACCAAGAGTTGCCTCAATTCGATTGAGTACCAGATTGCCATTTCCAGCACGTCCCGGTCCTTTGTTGGGCAAAGCAGGGTCAGGTAACAATTCCAGGCGTAGTTTGATTGCAGCCGGTTTTGTTGACAACATAGTCTCAAGCGGCGAATCTTTTTCGGGCCGGACGACAATCTGATAAGTGTCGCGCGCCGGGTTCTTTCCCGATGCCAATACAGAATTGTCTTTTTTGAGTGTCAGTGTGGCACCACCATCCGATTTCAACCCGGTTGGTTTGAGCAGCACCCAGCTTTCGGCTTCATTACGAATCGCCTGTTCCCACACAGACCTTGCCTGGGACACCTCTGGAGTACTACGATTGTATTCTGCTTCTGCTATACGCAGTTGATCTGCCAGCTTCTGCTGATGTTCCGCCTGTTCTTTGGTCGGCACAGGCATTTTCTCAAGGTGTTTTGCTCCACTGACAATGCCCAGTTCCTTAATATCGGCAAAGAAAGCGGCGAAGCGGTAAAAGTCTTTGGTCGTAAACGGATCAAATTTATGATCGTGACATTCCGCACAACCAAAGGTCATTCCCAGCCAGACGGAACCGGTCGTTCGGACGCGGTCAGCCGAGTACTTTGCCAGATACTCTTTGGGTTGCACACCTCCTTCAGCGGAAGCCCGGTTCAAACGGTTGTATGTTGATGCGACTTTTTGCCAGAGCGTCGCTTGCGGCAGTAGATCGCCGGCCAGCTGTTCAATCGTAAATTGATCAAAGGGTTTATTCTCGTTAAACGCCCGGATGACATAGTCACGGTAAGGAGAGACACTACGGACTTGATCGCCATGATAACCAAGCGTGTCGGCGTAGCGAACCAGATCCAGCCAGTAGATCGCCATCCGTTCGCCATAATGGGAAGAATGTAACAGACTTTCAACCAATGCTGCATAAGCCTCATCCGTGGGATTTTTCACAAACTGGGTGACAATGTTCGGAGCAGGGGGTAATCCTGTTAAGTCAAATGAAAGCCTCCGAATGAGAGTGCGCGGGTCAGCTGCGGAGTTGAGTGAGAGCTTTGTTTGCTTTAATCGCTTTTGGATCAATGTATCAATGGCGTTTCCTGAATGATCTTGGACGGTTCCTGACAAGATTGGCTTTTTAACAGGAGTGAGCGACCAGTGCAGCTGATATTTTGCCCCTTGTTTAATCCATTTGCGTAGAATGGATATTTCCTCTGCAGTAAGTGGCTTGCCATGCTCGGCAGGTGGCATTATTTCATCGCTATCCTTTGAAGACACACGTTTGATGAGTTCACTGGCTTCGGGATGATTTGGTTTAATCGCCTGGGATTCACCTAAATCACGGATCGCCTCCGCACGCTGGTCCAGGCGTAATTCTGCTTCACGCGTTTTGGCATCGGGTCCATGACAGGCATAACATTTATCTGACAAGATGGGCCGCACATCACGATTGAATTCAACCGGCGACGCGCCGTGCGCCGCGGCTGTAAAAAGCCAGAGCAGCAATAGAGTCTCCGTGAACTTCATTTCTATCTACCTTCATCATTCTGAGAGAGGGATCCCTGATTGAACCTTCCCTATAAAATATCATATTGGAAGAGATTGAGATACTCATGCAAGTATAAGGAATTATAAGAGAAAGATGGCACTGAACCACAAGGCATTACTATGCCACGCAATGGGCCGCATGGAGAAATACTTACCCTGAGCCGGCCTTGCGCCAATTTTCGTAAACAGTTATTTTGCAACAAGATAGACAACCACAGAATTCTGTATATTGTAAAACCAGACGTCATTCAATATTTTTCCTTCTCGCACGGCCAGGATGGCAACCAAAAACCAGTTCCTGAACTGACACGCCGCATCGTTTCATTATTCTTTATATCGAGTTCAACTTACACGCCAGGGTCGGCAGGACTCAGACGGTTTTGCTTTAGCGTTGTAGAGGCAGGTAGAGAACAACTATCAGCCTTTGAAGAGTTGCACTATGCGTTGCTGTTGAAAATCATTGAACCTTTCAGGGCGCTGTGATTCATTCACAGTGCCCATTTTTAATTCCCCAACACTCTGCAAGAGTCAGTAAGCACTTGCAAAAAAACGGTCGAATTAGAGGACGTCAGAAACGAATGAGTTTATTGGATAACGTTCAAAATCACCAGGTTGCCGCCAGCGATGTTGAATTCAGATTCGGCCCGGCCGGAAACTCCGGTGCATTTTCTAGTTATGCTACGATGCACGCGTCAGGCAGCATCAACGACTCGACCAATTGCATCGAGTGTGGATGCATCGTAATGGCCCGCCTTTGGATTTCGTTGGCGTTTGATTGCGACATGCATGAACGGTTTGGCATCACAATCAATCTTGCCTTCATCCATCAGTTGCCCAAGACCAGTGGCAATTATCGTGGTATCCAGGGTGAACATATCGTAGTGGTTGGCAAGAAATGCATCCTCAGGATTTGCGGCGTCCAGTTCAATTTGAGCATCACAGTTCGGGCAATAATTCTTACTGTTATTCTCCATGATCTTACCTGCTTAAAAACAGTACACCCAAAAACAACCAGAGTCTCTATTAGCCGCAGGGCATTAGCCCCGGTTAAACATCACTCATTGGATACGTCGTCAACGATAATGTAAATCCAAGAGTGGCAATTTTATTCAGCGTTGAATGATTGACGGGAATATTAAAACCATGAGTATTCCCCGTCTCAATGCCAATATTGAAATCTCTAACATGACAAGCCTCTAACAGGCTTTTCAACGATGGGTCCATTTTCTCAACAATTGAAATCAGATCGAGAATATCTGCCTCTGGCAATTCACTTGTGCCAGAACCAGCAGCTTCCACAATCACAGACCAAACGTCCTCCTCTTCTTTTCCACAATGAATCAAATCTGCACATCGGTCAAAATACGTACCTAACTCGCTGATATCTTCATTGCTTTTCAGATCTAAATCGGTATTCAAATAATGAGTATTCAATGGAGGTAAACAATCCTAAATAGCCACAAACAAATCTGGTCAATTCTTATCTTTTGGCTTCACACAATTGTTACTCACCGGATTCTCCTGCATGAGCGTGAATCGCCAAATGGTATCGGGTTGCGAGGACTTGTATGTCTCTAGAATCCTGTAAGCAGTCAATCAAGTTCTGTGGTATTGAATCAATGCCGTGCCTTGCTCCAGCGAGTGCGCCTACAATTGCACCCAGCGTATCCACATCGCCGCCCAGGCGTACGGCAAATGTGACCGCGCCGATCCATGAATCCGGATAAATCAGCATGCAGTAGATTGAAGCCAACACCGTTGGAATCACGAAGGGAGTGATGATCGGTTTCTCGAATTCCGGTGTCTGCTGCCCGGCATGAGCGATGAAATCCATCACCCCTTCATCATCAAGGTGATCAGGCAATTGCAGAAGCAGATCAGCCATCTCGGAATTGATGTCGCGACAAGCGTCCGCCAGCACTTTGCAAAAGGAATGCGGAACGATCTCGTCGACCGATGCCAATTGTCTTGCCGCCACCGCGATAGCAACACCACCGGCAACGCTGCGCGAATCCTGATGTGTGATACGCGATACATCAGCGACAACCGGAATCAGAGACTCATCACTGTCAAACCAAAGCCCCAGAGCGGCGGTACGCATTGCAGTGCCATTACCCGCCTGACCAACGGCGGCCCCCATGTTGAGATGAGTACCGCTGGCAAGATACCGCTCGGCAGCCTGCGTACAGGCACCACCGGGACCGATCACAGAATGATGCCGCCATAGCTCCGCGATCTCCCGGGCGATATCGGCTACAATGATATCGTCTTGATCGACAATCGACTGAATAGTCGCAAGTGTCAGTTGAGTGTCGTCAGTGTATTGACCGTTCGGATAACCGTGATACTCATGAAACGATGCAGCCAAAGAATCAGCCGATGGTATTGACTCGGACCACAGCCCCTCAAACGGCGCCCCCATAGCATCACCGACGGCACCACCAACGAGCGTTCCAAGTACGACAGACTTTGCAGGGAGCTTCATAAATTCGACCAAAGAACATATCAATAGATTGAAAGAATTGAACTATACTAAAACCTATCAGGATTTCTATCTAGCGTCCAAAGCGTAAAGCGTAGAGGTCGGCATCCTTAAGCTCGAAGCGAAGGCGGATAGTGCGGCCGGCGAGTGGTTTTAGCTCGCGGACGCCATTCCAGCTCAGTGCTTGATCGAGTGAGTCACCGTAAAGTTCGTCGCAGTCATTGAGCGTGAAGCCGGGGAGCGGATCTCCATGCTCGTTCTGAATCTCACAACGTAGGCTGCCGGCTGCGGAGGTAGCAAAATTCAGGAGCAACTCGACTTCTCCGGGTGATTTCGCCAGCGGACCGGTGACGGCCTGAGCGGGATCGCTATCGTTGGCGAGGGAGTCTGCTAACGGGAAATCAGGGTTGTCGATGTTAAGGAAGACGCCGCGATCATCGCTCGCAAATTTCGGTGCCACTTGACCCGTTTCCGCCAACCGCGCGATTTCTCTGGCGGAGAGTGCACGGCGCAGGACGAGAATATCATCGGCGTATCCTAGAAAGGGTTCGTTGGTAACCGATGTGCCAGGGTGGTCTTCACCGAAGCGCAGATCGCCACGAGCAAACTTCAGGTCGCCGATGCCACCTTTTCCACCAGATGCCACTTTCCGACCGTCGAAATATACGGTCACTTTCCCGTCGTTCCAAGTGGCCGCGAGGTGGTGTGTTGAGTCATCATTGGACTCTCTGCTCCAGGTTCCAATCTTCTCTAATGGCACGTTCACCTTCAATTTTCCGCAGTAGAAGCGAATCGAATCGCGACCGGCACTGTCGATGTCAAAGATCAAATCGTTTTCTTTGATCTCTCCACCCCCGTAGGTCGAAAAGAGACGCCTTCGCCCCGAGGGAACGCTGCGGACCGACACCGCGAGGGTGACCTGAGGTCCGAGATTCTGCGTTCCCGCCAGGGTCAGTGTGGCGTCCTTGCGGAATTCGAGTGAACCCGCGCCGCGAACAGGCTTATCCACATTGACACGCAGACGGGCCATGGGATCGACGCGAACGGTGCGGGGAGTGTTGGGAGGTGGTACCGAAAACGTGAGTGATCTGGTCAGCAGTGAACCACCGGAGGGAGGTCCGTGGACGGAAACGAAGCCATCTGTCCGGATCGTATAACGACGTATTCGGCAGGCTTCGCCTTCCCAGTAACCCTCGGTGGAATAGAGGGAAATCTCAGGACCGTTGTGAAAGGAGGAAGAGGTGAAAACGAGTCCGTGAGCGGTGAGGTTGTTGCGTGTGACCCAGCGATCGGGTTGCAGACCGGGACGGATGAGCGCCTCGGACCAGCGGTGGAAGTTCAACCCGTCCCGACTTGTCATGAAGACGCCGTCGGTGAGGCCGTAGCCTTTTCTTCCTTCTCGACGGTAGTCGCGTTCGACGTACCGCATGGGGAAGCCGAAATACAGGTGAGGTGCGCGGCGGTAGCGTCCGATTCCATTGGTGTAGAGCTGAGTGGGTGGCGAGCCGGGATATTCGAGGCGCTTGGTCTCGGTCCATTTCAGGAAATCCTGCGAGGTGGCCATTCCCGCGTCGCGTCCAAATCCGGGGCGATTCTTACGCACAAACGCCACATAACATTTGCGGACAGAGTCCCATGAAGCCACGTTGAGCGAATCGAACGCGCCGTCGGTCATCACCGGCTCTTTCTGCGAGAGTTGCCAGTGAATGCCGTCGGGCGAATGAAACGCATACAGACAGCGAACCCGCCGTCCCTTCGCCAAGGCCTTTTCGTCGTGCATGAATGCCAGTGCCTTGTAGCGCCGTTGACGCGGGCAGTCGGGGTTGGTGTCCTTAAAGGGAGCAAAGTTGTGTCCGCCGGGGCCGAACCAGACGATGTTGTTCGCGGTAGAGCCATCGTGCTTGAACAGGCCCAAGTTGGGCTTGGTCCAGTGAATGCCGTCTTTACTTTCCGCGTAGCAAGTCGTTTCATGGCTCATGTGATGGCGTTCCATCAAACGTCCCCGCCTCTTCCCGCGTCCCGACCCACGATAATACATCCGGTAAAGGTCACCGTCCTGAAACACGGTATGGTATGCCGAGGTCTCGCCCTCCCACGGCGCGTCATGCACAATGGCAACCTCGCGAGGAACGGGCCTATGCAGGGTTAACGCCGTGCGATCGAATTTCTCGATCAGAAATTCATCCACGAACAACTCACGACGGTTTCCGATTTCTACAGGAACTTTGGATTCTTGCGCGAACGCCGAAGCTCCCATCAGCACTGCCAGACTGAAAAAATGTAAGAGTTTCAAGGACAACCTCCATTGAGATGAGATTTATCAGAACGACAACTGATTCGATCAATTAAACACAGATTGATGTGCAGCTGGAGTTTACTTGACATTGGCTTCAAATTCAAATGAATATCACACGATCCGATTCACTGGTCCTCAAGTGAGAGCGACAGGAGCACGCCGTGACAATTTATGCCAAAGTGATTGTTTGCTCAAGAAAAACCAGTTTGCAAAAGCGTTATGCACGCTGTTCTGATTTCACGTCGGGGCGACGAAAACCATGTCGTAAACCGTTGGTTAAATCATGTATGCTGAAGCCCGTCCAAATGGAAATTGTTTAGCAGAGTCTGAATTCGCGAAAATGTATGACTTCCCCGCACACATATGGAGTTCTCGAAATGTGTTGTTTGTCTTGCTGTCTCAGATTTGATGAGTTACGCGGACAAAATTTGATTAATATATTGTGTGATCTACTTGGGATCTATTTCACAGTAAATCAAACATAATCCAATCAGACTAAAATCATGCGTCGGCGAAAACGGTCAAAGAGGAATTCAAAAATTGGCATGAGTTTGTGGAACGGTAAGCGTCTGAGATTAGTAAATCAAACGAAGTGCAAGTGCCGAATAATCCTGTATATTCAGGTCTGCTGAGTTTTTTTACCCTATGGGAAAGTTCAATGTGAGAGCGGTCGCGGTGAAAACTTTTTTGGCTGTTGGGTATCGACCGTAATGACTTTCCAGGTATCACCATTTTCTCGCATGGCTTTCCAATCGCGCGTTTGATATGCGATTTCTAAATGTGGAGTTTCGATTAACTTGCCACCTTGTTCGTAAGAACGCATGACCGCTTCGACCATTCCTGTTGTCAGCAAGGAGCGTTCGGCAGGATAAGGTTCCTGTCCGTGAATGAACAAGTGCTGGATCGAATGGGATAGCGCTTTGAACAGACCGCGATTGCCCCATGGACTATTGAAGAAGGCGGTCGCGCGGGGCTGTTTTTCGCCTTGCAATCGACAGGCAAAATTCCAGCGGTCACTGGTGCCATCGATGCTTAGCACGGTTGCTTTTAAGCCATCTTTGTACTCCACAATTATTGCGTGCGGACCGGTGGGGCGAGGAAGTAAACCGTTGGGTTTGGACTTCGGAGCGGGCTTCTCCCTTAAACACCCCGGTCTTAGGACGTGGTTGACGCCGAGCATTCATTTTCTTTTCCGCTTGCATCGCGGCGTCTACCAGGTCTTGCGACCAGCGACCTGTTTTTTTTGCCTCTTCAAAAGCATCGCCAGTCAGCAATTCAATTTTCGTCACTCCCGTCTCGCCCCCTTTTCGAGATTCGACGATTGACTGCAAAACCTCCAAACCGTGGAAATCGTAGGTTTCCAATCCGCCTCCATGCACCGAAACCGCTTCTTTGATGTCGGCTTCATCGGGCAGATTCAGCGGAGGTACTTGTTGAGCCAGTGGGACACTGCTGCCCGCTAATAGTGGCATTTTAGCGGCTCGCGCAATGTCGTACATTTGCTTGGCCCAATCCCAGCGATAGGAAAGGTGTTTATCGTTAAAGAATGGTACATAACGATTGGAGCGTTTCATCACCGCAACCGATTGATCGAAAAATTCTTTGCGAGGATACATCTGCTGGCCGCGACGATTGAACGGATAATCGCCGTGCTCACCAATCGACAGCACTGCATCGACTGCCAACTTTTTTCCGCCTAAACACAAAGCTTCGCCGATCGATTTGTACAGCGGTATTTTGAAACGGGCTGCGACTTCGCGAGCCATATCATCTTTCGGAAACTGGTCGGCGTAAAACGACACAATATCAACTCCTGGATCCGTCAGCTTACCGTTGAAATAATACGATCCCAGAAAGTTTTCCAGAATGTTGTAAGCATGACTACGGAATCTCAGCACAGTAAAAATCGCAGCAACTTTGGGCCGTTTTCGATTTGACCGCTTTGCAGCAACCAATGGCAAGCCCTTTAAACCAACGCTCGCAACCATCGATGCTTGTTCCAGAAATTGACGACGCGAATAAGTTGTATTTTGTATGCTCATATTGTTTTCCAGGGCCAGAACTGCATAAAATGTAATCCGTTTCCAAATAATTTGTATAGCAGAAAAAGGGGAGGTTCGTCATCTCAAAAAACGGTGATATTAAGGCACGTCCTTGTAAACGTATGACTTTGTGGAATTTGAAGTGATTAAGATCATCGAATCGAGCAAGTCACAACCGTCGAATCTTCCAGAAAAGACACACCAGCTGCATATTTTCACTCTGCGACCTCCTTCTGTCAAAAATGCAAGGTCAGAACATTCTTCACATCACAGATTGCCCAGATGTCTGTGTGTGAGTATCAATCATTGTGGTTTCCCGGGCTGTTTCCATCTGGTGTTTGGTTTGGCCTGAGCTTGAGAGATCAGTCGCAGCACATCTTTCACTGTACGCAGTTTCGTGAGGGTGGGATCTGTTGTGTAGATATGAACGGCATGGGGGCCGAACTCATCAGTCACAATGCCTTTGCCCTTGCTTTTGACCGTTCTCCCTTCAGCAACGACGTGAATCATTTTGGCGCCCAAACCATCTATCCGGAATTCGCAGGTGGTTGATTTTGGAGAAGGGTTGACTGTGATCAGATAGAGATGCTCATCTGCTTCTTTCAGCAAGATGAGAACATTATTATTGCTCGCGGTCACGGATCGCGACGATACGGGCAATGCTAAAGCAGGCTTCATCGCACGGAGTTCCGGGCCGATTCCTTCTAACATACCTATTTCGAGTGATGGTGAAGCGAAGATACCTGAGCGGCCCGGTCGTCCGGCAGATTTCCAATCAGGTTGACCGTATTCGTAGTACAGTATGCCTTTCGCATTCCTGACCAGCGCCAGATAAGTCATGCACCTCGCCTCGAGATACGTCGGAGCGCGATAGTTACTCCCGATTCGAAGGAGTGATCGATCAAAGGCCTGTGGACACCCCCACACGGGAAGATTAACATCCAAGCTTTGATATATCACTTCGGTGCCGCCAGCTATGGCTGAAAGCGGTGCGACACTACCGCTACCTTGCAGGAAATCAGGAAATTTATTCAGCAGGAGAACGTCCGCTGCCTTAGAAAGACCCAAACATCCGATTGAGGAATTGTCCAAAGCGATGACGGGATGGTGAGGATCGAGCCTTCTCAATTCCTGACAGGTGTTCTCCAACGTTCTCAGATGAGCCACCCCACGAGGCTCATCGCAAATGTACCAACCCAAAAGCGCGGGATGCGTGCTGACCTCTTTGACGAAACGCAGCATTCGTGCGATTTCCTTATCAGTCAGCGTTTGCTTCAGTGCATCTCTGCTGCCAAAGCCGTTGAAATCGTGCCGGATTTTATGGAACGGAGCGACCAGGATCTTGAGACCTCGCGCGTGAAGGTGATCCAAGTGAGCCATTACCTCGGCAGTATCGTCGTAGTGAAGAGTGTAATCGTGAACGGTATTGAATCCGCTTTCAACGATTGGACCAAAGTCGTCCTTTGCCCCGGTGGCCAGGAAGCCGGAGGGGATATACTGCTTTCCGTCAACAAGCAAGTTCAGGTTCTTGTCAATCCTGACTTCACATCCAGGGGCTTTACCCAGCTTTCTGATGTTCTTTCTGACAGAGGCGATCTGCTGGTCTCCCTTCTTCAGCGTCACGACAACGACGTAGTTCCCGATTGGAAGCCCCCTGGCATCCACTTTCAGGATGGTCTTCTGGCTCAGCGAACTGCTCGCTGTCACAGCAGACGCGTACTGATCATTGGATGTCTGCAGCAGGACCGCTTCCAGGGAGTGCAGCGCTCGGTCGGCCCGCGGCATGTTGAGAGATACCGAGACCACGATTTCACGAATGTTCTGAGTGTAGTAGATGTTCTCTCGGTAAACGGGCTGGGTGATTCTAACCTGAAGAGGTGACACTACGATGTTCACATTCCTGAGCGCCCTCTTAACCACTCGCCCCTTCGGGTCTTTCAGTGTCGCGTAGAGGCGGTAGTTATCCGAGTTGGGGAAGGCAAAAGGCCCCACGGTCACATTTCGGTTCTTGCCAGCGTGCGTTTCGAAGTCGGCATTTGAGAAATGCATTTGGCCTTGGGAAGACATGAAAGCCAACTCGGCTCTCAGCATTCCCGTGAAGGCCCCCCCGTTAGCGACATTCATCTGCACCGAAAACGCCCCATCCGCGGGACGCACCTTTAAGGTATTCACGGCATACACGAATTTCTCGAACTTGACATCGAGACCTTTCAAGCGCGCGAATTCGCTTGGAGTGCTGAAGGATGGACCTGTTGGTGACCAGGATGAAGACCCTTCATTGGCAACACGACGTGTACGACAGACATTGAACAGCCAATCTGTTCCGGTCTCACGCGTGATATTGAGGCTGGAAAAGGGAATAACCACCTCCGCGCTCCAATAATTGCGCCCCGTGTTGGTAGCTGACTTCCACTCCCCGTCCCACGGTAATCCGGTCCCGGCCTTAATCACCCGGTCGAACTGCGTACCGAGTGTGTTTACGATCAGATGATGGTGCTCGATGTAATTGGGATCCGGATTCAATTCCTTTGCAGGCAGGAGCATGATCTCAACGCAATCATCTTCCCAAACTTGTCCGTCCCGGTCTTTGACGTTCTTTTTCAGTTCCCCGACAGCAGGTTCATTACACCGAATGCCCAGATAGATGTTGTCGTCGTTAAACAGCACGGCAAAAGATGTCTGTTGGGCGGCCGGTTCAGTTGAGTTGAGCCGCGTGAATCCCGTATACCATTTCGACTTTTGCCAACAGTCGTCAACAAGCTGTCCATCAATCAGTGGCCTTTGTGTGGTCCTTGTTGCTGTAGCCTCGCGCCTGCTGACATTCTCCGCTTCACAGTTTGCGCCATAGGCGATCAACAGAACTGCAACGGAAATACGCGCTACCATGGGGTGCTCCTCCTATATTTGACTGCCGTGCAAGCACAATGAGACACCTGTCAGGCATAAAGGACTATTCACTGGACCGGTTTTCCAGAAAAAGTTCTTTTGCAGTCTTCGCCCTGCCATATATGGCTACTTCATCAAGGACGCCCTTGAATGGGTACTCATAGCCCTCATGAAAGTTGCCTATCGAAAGAGGACGTTTCGTTGGGACCACCTCAAATGCTTTTTCGCTTTTCGCCAGTTCCCGACCATTCAGATAGATCCTGAGTATCCTGTCTTTGTCCCGTGTAACTGCTATCTGGTTCCATTGACCGTTTAAAATCTCGGTTTCCTCTGGCTTAGTTGAGAGCGCCCAATACGTCTTTCCGGCGCCACGACCTTCGCCGGTTCGGAACTGGATTGTGCCCCAGGCAATAAAGAGCCTCCAACCCGGTCCTTGGCCTCCATGAGCTTTGGTCATCAATTCGTGGACTGAGCCCGTTTTGTATCCCTCGGGTTTGATCCAGCACTGGAGAGTGAAGGGACCCGTAAAAGTCATGTCGGCCTGGTGCTTGATCGAAACAAAACTCTTGTTTGTTTCAAATCGCAGTCCCATGCCTCTCTTGCCCTCAACCCATTTGACTTTCTTGAGCGAGACACCATGCCCCTTACTGCCCTCGCTTGCGACGCCTTTACCTTCGTCGAAATGAAACACAGCTATCTCAGACGCTGAAGCACAACTGCTGGTCGCGCAGAAAATAATACTTAATGATAGCAATGTCGCTGAGGCAAACATCATCCGAAATTCCCCAAATGGAAGCAGTTCCTGTCACGCTGGCAGTGATTTTAATTCATGGTACCGTCGATTTGCCTGCACCTCAACAAATTCTTCTTTTTATATTTTGCGTAGGGTGAAAATATTCAGTCGACCTGTATGCGCTGAACGATTCGGCACTTGCACGTCGTATGTATTTTCTATCTCGGTCTCATTTGTCATCCTGTCAACTCATACATTTTCCGGTATGTCTCGTAATATCTTTGCGGAAATAGTTGCATACACCTGGTACCGAATTGCCATCAGCGATAACAAAATACGGGATAGCCGTGCGAGTGAATGTGTACGACAGCCGGAGTAAAATAGCGAAAAGCCGACATTCTACTTTGATTCGAAACGAGTTGAGATCGAATGGAAACACAACCATAACGTGCGGCCTGGTTAGCCGACTGAAAACCAGATCCCTGAACTGACAGTCATATCGTTCCATCGTCGCTGGAGGCGATCATGAAAACCGCCTGTAGATTGTGGCGAGCGTCAGAGGAGAATCGATCAAGGCACCGATTTGATGCTGCTGTCGGGCGTACCGCAGGCTGTGATTGCAGCTGTCAGCGTTCTACTATTGGTGCATCGGAGTAACGACCGATTCACATTCATAGAAACAGCCCGGCTACTGTGTGTATCCGGGCTGTTGAAAAGCCTGTGTTTCCTGAAATCAGTTCGCATCTTTGAGATCGAATTTGAATTCAGCCGAATCCGCGGTAACCTCGACCTTGAGTGGGCTGGTCCCGGCGCGGCGGTATTTCTCAGGTATATTTGGATATTTTTTCACGACCGGAGGTGGCTGTCCTGGTTCAGGCGGTTTGGGGTCCGGCATTGGTGGCATCACAGTGACGGTGTAACTACCAAGAACGATATTTTCGATCGTAGCGATGCCGCTGTCATTCAATTCGCCCCCCCCGGCTTCGCCCTTCTTTGGATTTTCCAAATCAACCCGCCCTTGCGCGACCGCTTCGCCCCCGTAGGTAATGCTCACTGTCACGGTGTTTCGTACCTTACCATCATCCTGTGCGCTGCTGCAGCCCACGTTGAAGGTCACGCAAACGAGCAAGCCAGCGAAAAGTGTGATGCGCTGCCCGAATGACGTCGATAACTGACTTATCATGAAATATTACTCCTTGTGGATGTTTGTCAGGTCAAATGAAAACGAGAGAACCCCGACCAGAGTGATCGGGGTTCTCAGTGCGGAAACCGCAGTATTTAGAACTCACCGATGACCTGGCCATCGTCCTTCGCACACAATTCTGTCAGAGTTGTGAAATCGATGTTTTCGCTCAAAAACCGTACTGCTCCATCTGCCATCAGCACGTGAAGCCCACCGACGTGCATGGAATTTATCACCGTGTTGAAGGAATAGTGGCTGGCTGCAGGACCGGATGCTCCTGAACGGCGAAATGCATTTGGTGGATAGCGAACCGTTGTAATTCCAGATGGATAGGTTCCACCAACACTCGCAGTAAAGGGAAATGTCGTTCCCGCGTTCCAGGGGGCGTTTGCAATTCCGTGAAAGGCCCCTAATGCGTTGGCGCTGATATCGCGACCGTTTACCTGGCCGGACTGCTCGGAAACGATAATCGTATTCGACGTGCCGTCCGTACAATCACGTATTTTCGCACTTTCAAATGCAAGCATCAATCCATTCTTACAATAATTTGCACCGCCATTATTAAAGTTGCCTGTACAAACATTGGCACGTGCTGCCGGATCGGGTGTCGCGCCACTGATACCCACATAGTGGACCGTCATGCTGTTGTAACTGAGGTTCGAAGCATTCGCAAAATTGGCATTGACACTCGATGGGCAATTGTAGACGTTCAAAACCAGATTGCGCAGCACTGTATTTCCACTGAAGCCTGCCACCGGTGGTGTCCCCGAAGGAGCAGGTGAATGCGCGTAAAAACCGGCCCCACTGGTAGAAAGCTGGTTATACAGTGGTGCCTGATCGAGGTAGGGAAGAATAAAAATTCGCCAGTTCGGTTTACCGTGAGCACCCACTGCCATCGGAAAGGATCGCATCACATCATGATAGTTATGCAGCGCCAGACCGATCTGCTTCATATTATTTTTACACGAAGAACGCCGAGCCGCTTCACGGGCCTGCTGAACCGCAGGCAGTAATAGTGCAATCAAGATGGCAATGATCGCAATTACAACCAGTAACTCAATCAATGTAAAACCTCTACGTCTGTTTCTCATAACTCGATTCCTCAAAACAAATAGAATAAATAATAACCAATACAAAATCCGGAAAACACACTCATGTGAGTGAGAAAAGTACCGTAACGAACGGAGTAATATGAAGTCCCTTATTGCGAGTTCGTAGTAGCCATCAAGGCTGAAAAGGCAATGAACTGAAGGTCAAATAAATAGCATCATTCACATAGTTGGTGCCCCACCCGAGATAACTGGTATTTACCCTCGACGTGAGTGAAATAATTAAACAAACTAATTAAACAATAATTTTCCGAGAAGAAGCATGTCTTGTCAAGCGTTACTTTGTCCAAGCATCACTTTGTATATCAGAGACTGAGTCTGAAATTACAGCCTGGCAAGCAGTTAGTATAAATTTGTATAAAACAATACGCGTAAGCGAAATGAAGTTAAACAAATCAGAGCCACACATTCTCTGAACTGTCGTTTCAGGCGAGTTGGAACGTTTCCAGACCCTCGTCTTTTCGTTAGCGATTCAAGCCGTTCGACAACGGGTACTCACCGTTCCATTTTTGTTCCGTCAGCGACTATCTCAATTTGTGGCGGTTGAGGTGGAAATCAACAAGCTATTTTGATCATGTGCCTTATCTGCGACACCTTGAGAATAAAATGGCCTCTCGTTTCCTGAATCTTGCTCCGACACATAATAAATGTGTTTTGCCGAAGACAAAATTGAACCCGCGATCGGCTCAAATCAGGCTTTGCTACGCCCCATGCGATGGGCTGCAAATCAAAAAAAGTACCCCCGGCTGGGCTCGAACCAGCAACCTCTGGCTTCGGAAGCCAGCACTCTATCCAATTGAGCTACGGGGGCCTTCACGATCAGCAATGATTCACTATCAGCAATTAGCGGAAACAACCTGTTTTTGAGTGATTTTTACTGTTACATCTGCTGCCGTGACACAGTTTATGAACTGATTTCCCCTGAGAGAAGTGATCTCAACAGCATAAGTTTCAAGATTTTAATGCCGACTTGAAAGACGGTCAGGCCCGAGGCTTGTAATATCATCAAATCTTCATAATAAATAGGCTCGATCTTAATGTAATCGAATTCAAATGAACACTGCTTTGCTCCCCATTCTAATATCCGATGGGTATCGATAAAAACCAGAGGGTCAACAACCACGATGTTTGAAATGACGACTACCCTGATAGGAGGTCTGGGAATTTTCCTCCTGGGGATGAAATATATGTCCCAGGGTCTGCAATCTATCGCGGGCGCCAGTCTGAGAAAATTGATTGGGGCGGTCACCAATAATCGTTACCTGGCTATCTGTGTTGGATTTCTAGTAACCGTTCTTGTCCAGTCCAGTTCTGTGACCACAGTCATGACTGTTGGTTTTGTGAACAGTGGATTGATGTCGTTGACTCAGGCGATTGGTGTCATCATGGGCGCTAATGTCGGCACGACAGTGACAGGCTGGATTCTGGTACTCAAAATCGGCAAATATGGACTTCCGATTCTGGGTGTTGCTGCATTTATCTACCTGTTTACCAAAAACGAAAAAGTGCGTTATACGGCGCTGGCGATCATGGGTGTTGGGATGGTCTTTTTTGGGCTACAGCTTATGAAAGAAGCCTGTAGTTTTCTGAAAGACATGCCGGAATTTGTCGAAATGTTTACGCACTTTAAGGCCGACACATTTTTTGGACTTTATCAGTGTATGCTCGTCGGTTGTATTTTAACGGTCCTGGTTCAATCTTCATCCGCGACTCTGGGCATCACAATTTCACTTGCCTCGACAGGTTTAATTCCGTTTGAAACGGCGGCTGCTTTGGTCTTGGGAGAAAATATTGGAACCACTGTCACCGCATTGCTCGCCTCTTTAGGCACGACCACAAATGCACGTCGCGCTGCTTATTTTCATGTTTTATTTAATATCGGCGGTGTCATCTGGATCTCGACGATCTTTTTCTGGTACGTCGATTTTATTCCCTGGTTGATCGATGCCGATGTTGCCAAAGCAGTCATGGTTAACGGCCAGGCGACCTATCCTGGCAGTGTTAAAGCAATCGCTGCCACACATACCGTCTTCAACATTTTGAATACGATTGTGTTTATGCCCTTTGCCGGGAAAATTGCGAAGCTGCTGACGCGTATTGTGAAAGACAAGCCTCAGGAACTTGCGCACCTGACCAGCCTGGATATTCGCATCCTGGAAACACCGGCGCTGGCGATCGAACAGTCTCGTGGTGAAGTGATCAAAATGGGTAAAACATGCGATAATATGGCTCAGATTCTGTATCGCATCCTGTCGCAGGAAAAACCGGATTCAGAAGAAGTCGAAAAACTCTTCGAAGATGAAAAAGAGCTGGACCGTATGCAGGATGAGATCACGACCTACATTACTCATTTACTGGCTATGGATCTGCCCCAGGATGTGATCACCAAAGGACGCTGCCAGTTAAGAATGGCAGATGAATATGAATCTATCAGTGATTACCTGGAACGAATCGCCAAGTTTCGGCTGAAATTAAACAAGCAAGGCAGGGTCTTTGATGAAACCCACAATAATTCGCTGCTGGACCTGCTCAGACTGGTGGAAAAACAACTGAACCATGTCACTTCCGCGTATCAGCAGGAAAACATGGATGTGGTCACTTCAACGGTCCAAACTGGAGAAGAAATCAAGCAGAAAGCAAAAACATTACAACGCGAGCACCTGGAGTATTTGTCGTCAGAGAAAGTTGATCCCTATATCAATGTCTCTTACACGGCTACTTTAAATGCGATGCGACGTGTGCGGGACCATGTTGTGAATCTGGCTGAAGCGATGGCTGGTGAAAAGTAAAAAAGGTTTTCGCCTGTGTCCAGGTTTACTGTAGCGACTTCAAGACCATTCGAGAGCATTATAATAGAGTGGAAAACGCTCTAGTTAAGCACGCAGGCAAACTCTTTCATATTAGCATGCACGACCGGCTGTGGACAGGACCAGACCAGAAAAAACATGGCCTCGCGAATCGCTCTTTCAGCCGGGTGCCCCTTGATAAATCCTGCTCCTTTGACGGCAGCCAGTAAAGCTTGTGAAGCACGCAGCACTAAGGAATTGGATTGCTCGCGTATTTTCTCGGAAATCGAACCATTGACCGATCCTGATTTTAAAGCAACAAACATCTCTGATACAATTTTTTGATATTCTGAATCGAAGGGTGAGAAGATTTCAACGAGCTCAGACCGCTTTTGTGCTTCTTCCTCCAGCTTCGAGATTGCCCGCCGCGCAACCCCCAGCGCTAAAGCAGACGTGGTTAACGATCCGGCACCGCCTTGACCATCGGGACGTTTCATCACATTTTCGACCGGTCCGGCAATTAAGTATTCCTCAGGAATTTGTACTTGATTGAGCTGAACGGCCCCTGTTTGTGACCCCGTCATTGACAGCATTTCTATCGCAGGTTGTACTTCGACGCCTGGAGAATCTGTGCTGACAAGGCCGAGAATTTGAGTACCATCTTCACAGACGCCACCGGTCACAATGTAATCCGCGTTCAGGGCACCTGTTACCCAGGGAACAAATCCATCGAGAATCCAGCCTGTCGAATTCTTCCGCGCGGCAACCGTTGGTTGACTCAGATGTTGTCTGGATGTGGTGAGGTGAGAAATTCCCACAGTCGCAAATTTCTTCCCCTTGAGCAACTCATTGAATACTTTCATTTTCACATCGTCATCTTCGGACCAGTTCAGCCGCTGGCATGCCGCGTTGAATTGTGTCAGCACAAAAGTCGATGTCAAACAGGCTTCTGCCAGTCGCGTATAACCATATGTCATCTCGACAGAATTCAACTCTGCACCACCAAATTCCCGAGGAACATTCCAGCTCAAGACACCTGCCTGCTGGAGTGCATCCCACGATTTTGCGGGCCAAAGATATTCTGAGTCGCTTCCTTGTGCATAATTTAAAATGGTCAGCAGTAATGCGTCAAATTCTGCGGAAAAGCGTTCCGGTTTGATCTGATTCAAAATCGATTCCGTCATCAGTTTTCTCGTTACATGAACAGGGAGCTGTATTTTCTCACTGTCAGTCTATAAAAAAAGCCTCATACCCGAAAGTATGAGGCTCAAATCGATCAGGGAAGATAGAACATCGTCCCATTAAATCCAATTACTTAATTACAGGTTGAACAACCAGTATCGCAAGCAGGAACCTGAACGACTACTTTTTTAGCAACTTGTCGACAGACCTGAACTTTCACTTCTTTTTCGACCGTATAGGGAACACAAACAGTATAAGCCTGTTTGACAGTTCTCGGTACACATTTGCAAACGGTCACTTTACGAACACAGGTCTTTTTCTGAGGAACACAAACAGTGTAATTTACCTGACGTGTTTTTTCTTCTTTCACATAAGAACATTTTTTCACGTTGCAGGTACGTGTTTCCTGCTTACAAAGAGTCACCTGATACGTATACTTTTCAGGAACGCATTTGACTTCGCATGCTTTGACAGTACGAGTTCGTTTTTCCTGTTTGCAAAGCTGAACATTATAAGTGTACTTTTCAGGAACACAAATTGTTTTGCAAACCTTAACAGTCCGCGTTCGATTTTCCAACTTGCAAAGCTGAACTTCATATGTATAAGGAATCTGTTCACACTTCTGCTGATATGACGTGTATTCCACTTTTTTCTTTACGATTTTTGGTACCCAGACACGTTGCGTACAAACGGGAGCACAAGCAGTCTGGCAGCAATCGCCACAACTTCCACAATTGCCACATGCAGGAGCAGGGCAGGCAGACTTAACAGGTCGATCTTCCCAGTGTCCCTGATCTTCACATACTGTGTGATACCTTTTCACAGGCACACATTTCATGACAGTACGAGTTCCTTTTCGCTTTTCTGTGTAAGGAACCCGGACACAATAATTCTGTTTGACATCTTCGTATACGACCTTCTGGACCTGACGAGTTCCTGTTCGCTTTTCTGTATAAGGAACATTCACATAGAAATCCTGTTTGACATCTTTCCAGAATGTTTTCTGAACCTGTCGAGTTCCCGTTCTTGTTTCCGTGTAAGGAACGTTGACCGTGTACGTTTTTTGAGAGGTTTTCCAGACTGGTTTACAAACAACATACTTTTCGGTACGTGTCCGATTTTGTGGAACCATAACGGTATAGTGTTGAGTGACTTCTTTTGTTTCAGGTACGCGATCATAAACAGTCACGTTGCGATGACGGGTTTCGTTCCGATAAGCGGTGCATTTTACTTTTCGAACTTCAGTCACCATTTGCGGAACCATCACCGTGCGCTCAACCGTTTTGCACTGTGGTTGACATGCAACAGTGGCACAGGGATCGCATCCACTTTGACACGGTGCGGCACTCACACAACACTGTTGTGATTTGCACTTTCCGGCTTGAACTGCTGACGTCATCATCATGATGGCCGCCACAGTACAAAGAGTTTTGAACATTGTTTTCACTTTTCCTCCCCTTTCATCTTTTGAACTTCGTAATACAAATCGAGTAATAATCCCAGTTACCGAATTTCCCATTTGATTGGGAAAGAGTTGTAAACGCCTCATAAACCATGTTAATATAGGTACCCAGCGTATTATACTAACAATATCAATATAATGACATTTTTAGAAAAATAAAGGGTTACAAAGCCCAGGTTAGATATCAATGCCTCACTTTCAAGACATCCGGTCCCTTTATCCAGTCCTTTTTTTCACCCTCATCTGTTGTGCCAATGGTGTATTTGCCGAGGAAGAGCAGAAAATCGTTCCCCGAACCCGCATTATTTCTGCTAAAAATGCAAAAATCAAAACTGGTTCAAAAACGTTACAACAGGTTAGCCCTGGTGAAGTTGTCATCATCACGCAAAAGCACAATGAATGGCTTTGGATTCCACTGATTGGTGGATGGATCAAGGAAAGTGATGTTAAAAAACCAGAAGAATTGATTGTATTGTTAAGTAAATCCATCTCATCGGAACCGACTGTTGAGCGCTATCATCTCAGAGGAATTGCATATCAGGTCCTCAAAAAAAATGACAAGGCTCTCGCAGATCTGAACGCCGCTCTTAAAATCAGACCTGATAACGCCTCTATCCTCGTGAATCGAGGCAACATCTGGCGTATTAAAAATGAGTACGATAAAGCACTGACGGACCTCAATCGTGCAATTCAACTTGAGAAAACCAATGCGAATGCTTTCAATATACGAGGATTACTCTTCTATGAGACTCAGCAGACTCAGAAAGCAATTGATGATTTCAGTCAGGCGATTCAAATCCAGCCACAAATGATTACTGCATTCAATGCGAGAGGAATCGCCTACCGTCAGCAGAATCACATCGATCTGGCATTAAAAGACTTTAATCAGGCTATTAAAATCAACAGCTTCGTATCTGAAGTATTCAGCAATCGGGCTGCAGCCTGGGAACACAAAACGAAGTATGCCGCAGCAATCCAGGACTATAAAAGAGCGATTGAACTCAATCCCACATCAGCAGTTGCGCATAATGACCTGGCCTGGCTCTATGCGACTTGCCCGGATCCCCAGTTTCAAAACCCCAAAGCAGGTGTGACTCATGCCGAGAAGGCCTGTGAATTCACTCATTTTCAAGACGCAAACATGCTCGATACATTAGCGACTGCCTGTCAGGCAAACCGCGAGTTTGCCAAAGCTGTGGAATATCTTAAGAAAGCGATCGCCCTGTCTGATACAAATCAAAAAAAAGAATTGCAAGACAAACTTACAAAGTTCAAAAATAAATAAAATCTCACTCAAGAGAACGCGCGTAAGATGTATCAAGGCCCAGACTATCAGCATTTTTAAGTCGATTCGCATCCTGCAGAACTCACGTGCCTGAGAAAACATGAGCAAAAAACCAGGACGGCCACACATATCCCAAAAGAAACCACCTCACGACCCTCACTGTTTACCCAGAATAACGAGTTGTCAACTGGGTAAACTATTCCATAGAGAGTATTCATGATTAAGACAACGAAGAAATCATTCCGATATCCAGTTCTACGGAGCATAGATGGACCGCTTCCGGTCGGTAGATGGAACTAGGACACGCGAGTAATCGCACCGCCACCTCGATGAACTGAGTTACCGAATGATAAAGTGTTTTTATAAACTTACACTGTGCGCATTTCTTGTCACAGGATTTGGTGCATTTTGTGAAAGCAGTGCCGCGTCCGACGTAAGAAAAACCCCCCTGGTTCGAGCGATCGAGCGCGCCAAAACCTCCGTGGTAAATATCCACAGCGAAAAAACTGCCCGTACAGAAGATTCACTTTTCGGATCAGGTAAAAGCCGAAAAGTCAATGGCATGGGTACGGGAATTGTTGTTGACCCACGAGGTTATATTGTAACAAATCATCATGTGATTGATGGCGTAGACAGTCTGCGTGTCACCATGATGGATGGTGGTACTTTTAACGCACGTGTGATCTCTTCAAACCAGAGTGAAGATCTTGCGATTATCAAAATCAATCCCACTAAAAAACTCACTGTGATGCCCCCGGGAACTTCCTCTGATTTAATGTTGGGTGAAACGGTAATTGCTGTAGGCAATGCTTTTGGCTATGAACACACGGTGACATCAGGAATTGTCAGTTCACTGTCTCGTGACGTCGATGTGAACGAAAAGCAATCCTACAAGAATCTGATACAAACCGATGCCAGCATCAATCCGGGAAACAGTGGCGGCCCCCTGTTGAACCTGGATGGAGAAGTGGTAGGAATCAATGTTGCCATTCGCGCTGGTGCACAGCGAATTGGTTTTGCAATCCCCATCGATGATGCCCGGAAGATTATCGCCGATCTGATCAGTACAGAGTTACTCGATCACACCTTCCATGGCATTCAAGGTAATGATATCAAACAGGGTGACAAGCAGATGCTTGTTTTAAAAAGTCCAGTCAAGAACAGTCCTGCAGAAAAATCAGGACTGAAAAAAGATGACGTCATCATGAAGGCCGGCTCAGTCAATATCGTTGACCGTGTCGATCTGGAACGGGCTTTCATGGGACATAAAGTCGGGGATACCATCGATCTTCTGATTCGTCGCAAGGAAAAAACACAATCCATACAAATCACTCTGGCAGACATCTCAAGTATCGCAAGAACCACTCCTGTAAGTACTCCCGTTGTTCGTGCACAAAACCATGAACTCCCCCATGATTCAACTATTGATAAAACATGGAAATTACTTGGTATTCGACTTACAAAAATCTCCGATAATCAGAAACACCTGCTGAACCCGCGCTACGAGGGAGGCATGTTGATTCAGGAAGTTCGCCCTCAAAGCCCGGCTGCCAAGAATGGGATGCGTAAAGGTGATATTCTTGTTGGTCTGCACATCTGGGAAACAGTCAATCTCAGCAATGTTTCGTATGTGTTGAGTAACTCAAAACTGGCTACCTTCAGCCCACTCAAGTTTTACATTCTCCGCAAGAATGAAACATTGTATGGACATCTACCACTGAATATAGCCAAAACTGTGAATAAATAGTCGAAGCATTCATACTGAATCCTGATTGATCCAACAGCCTGTCACACTGACTTCAGATCGTGTGACAGGCTTTTTTTGTAGATCATTTTGCATTCGATCGTATTCATCATTAATCAAAAGCAGTGGGCTTTCTCCTCGCAAGATCCTGTCAAAAACTGTTATGATGGGATGCGTCTCTATTGAAAATGAATCCTGAAACCACCTGACTTTGGTTGATCAATACAAACTGCCATGAGCTCTCCCTATCACGAATTTGATCTCATTCACTGGATCCACGAGCAATGCCCTGATTCAAAACCGGGACTCATCGGTATTGGCGATGACACAGCCGTTTTACAACCACCACTCAACAAAGAACTACTGATGTCGACCGACATGTTGATGGAGGGCACCCATTTCCAGTTTCCTCCGGCAACTCCTGAACTTGCCGGACGGAAAGCGTTAGCTGTGAACCTGAGTGATATCGCGGCGATGGCAGGGATGCCACATTCTGCCATCATTAGTCTGGCATTACCGCGAAGCCGCGGTCCTGAATTTGCACAATCGGTCATGCAGGGAATCATTGATCTGGCAAATGAATTTGACATGCAGATTGTCGGCGGTGATACCAATTCCTGGGAGGGTCCATTAGTCATCAATGTTGCCATTACTGGAACAGCAATTCAATCGCAGTCTGTGAAACGTTCGGGTGCAATGCCAGGCGATTGGATTTTCGTAACGGGCGAATTAGGCGGCAGTATCGCTTCGCATCATTTAACTTTCAATCCCCGAATCAATGAAGCGGCATCACTGAGTCAATCAGTGACGCTCAAATCAATGATTGATGTGAGCGATGGACTAGCATCTGACTTACCGCATATTTTGACTGCATCCGCAGTCGGTGCGCTGATTCACGCGGACGAGATTCCTGTGAGTCCCAGAATATCCCTGGATAATGCGAACTCAACTCCTCTGCAACATGCCTTGTCTGACGGGGAAGACTTCGAACTTTTATTTACAGTCTCTCCTGAAGATGGAAAACGCCTGTGCAAGCGCAATCCACTCGACATCAGATTAACACATATCGGAGAAATCACGGCAGAGCAGGGGGCCATTCTCAAACACAACGATGGTTCGATGACTCCGCTACAGAACACAGGTTGGAAACATCAACTCTAGATGTGATCTGAATCGACTCGTTTTAATACTCGCGTCGTTGTCGAGATGACGGAATATTCATTGCCTTGCGATATTTGGTGACTGTTCTTCTCGCCAGGTTGTAACCTTCTTTGGAGAGTGCATCCACAAGTGCATCATCACTCAGTGGCTTGTTTTTATCTTCACTGTCAATTATCTCTTTGAGCTTCAGGCGAATAATTCCCCAGGCAACATCTTCCCCCTCCGAAGTCTTCGTACCGCCTCCAAAGAATCGTTTGAGAGGGTAAAGCCCGCGTGGAGTCTGTATCCATTTATCGTCGACTGCCCTGGAAACGGTTGTCACATGAACGCCTACGACATCGGCAATTTGCTGCATCTTCAGAGGGACAATATGCTCGGGGCCATTATCCAGGAAATCCGTTTGAAAATCGACGATCGCCTGTGCCACTCGTTTCAAAGTACTGTGTCTCTGTTCGATTGCTTCGATTAACCATTTTGCAGAATCAATTTTTTTCTTGATGTATTCTTTGGTTTGATTGTCGGCATTGTTGCGGAGCAATTCCTGATATCGTCGACTGATTCTGAGTGGAGGAGTATATTCATTTTCCAGTTCAACAACATACTTTCCATGTTCATCGCGTTTGACAAAAACATCCGGCGTCACTTTGAGAACAGGCTCCGACTGAAACCCGCGCCCTGGAAAGGGATCAAGATAACGCATATACGACATTGCATTCTTGATGGTATCAATCGAGTATCCCGTCTTCCTTTGGATTACAGGAAGGCGGTTCTGTCCTAAATCATCCAGATGAGATGAAATCAGCGTCACCAGTATTTCGCGATAAGGTGCGTCTGGTTTCAGTTGCAGTAATAAACATTCCCTGAGGTCTCTGGCCCCCACACCCAGAGGGTCACATTTCTGGATCAAATGCAGAGCAGCTTCGGCTTCTTCCATTGAGATTTTATTCTCATAAACCTGTACGATCTCGGGCAACGAACTTTGGAGGCGCCCGTTATGATCAAGATTCTGAATCAGGTATTCTCCAAATTCCCGCACCTCAGGAGAACAATTGAAGAAATGAAACTGTTCAACCAGATATTCGTTAATCGTCTGCTGGCGTTCGGTGATATTGGCAATCGCGTCATTACTACGTTCCATATCATCGCTGATACGGTTTGATGAGGGTTTTGTCGCTGAGGTCACATTATCTTCAGGCCACTGCTCTGACATTTCCAGCAAACGTTCAAAGTCTGATTCGTTATTCTTCTCATCCCCGGCGATGATTTCTTTCTCTTCAATTTCATGACTATTCGAATCCGAATCTGCCTTATCGCGCATCAGATCCGATTCTGTATCAGGAGTGTTATCGTTGGTGCTCTCCCGCTCCAGACATACATTCTCTTCCAGTTCCTGATCGATACGCTCTTCCAGAGCCTGTAATGGAAGCTGTAAAATTTCCATTGACTGGATCATTCTGGGCGCCAGCTTCATCTGCTGGCCCAGTTTCATCTGTTGAGAAATATTCAGATGCATGTATTATCCGAATCCATACTTTTTTTATGATACGTAATATTCAAAAATTAAATCGAAAACGTCTTAAAATCTCTGCCGCCCCTGTAAGGCGTCAGACAGCATTTCCTTGTTAGCAAACTCTAGCACACTCCCGGAAGCAATCCCCCGGGCCAACCGCGTAATTTCCACATTTTCTTTTTCCAAAAGATTCGAAATGTACAGAGCCGTTCCATCCCCTTCGAGCGTTGGATTCGTTGCCATAATAATTTCACTGACTCCGTCTTGTTTGACACGACGAACAAGAGCATCAATTGTCAGATTTTCCGGCCCCAATCCATCCAGAGGGGAAATCCGCCCTTGTAGAACATGATATACGCCTTGAAATGAGCTGGTTGCCTCTAATGACACAACATCGCGAGGTTGCTCGACGACACAAACCAGTTTTTTATCACGCCGCGTATCCGCACATATGTTACAAAATTCATTTTCCGTAAGATTGTAACAAACGGAACAAGGCTTAACTGACAGCTTCACAGCGAGAATCGCATCCGCGATCTGCCGCGCATTCTGCTCCGGGATCGACAGGATATAATGCGCAAGCCGCTCAGCAGATTTGCGTCCAATACCAGGAAGCGTGGCAAACTGATCAATCAGTTGCCCCACACTCGAACCATAAGGATGAGACTGGCTCTCTCTTCCACGCATCGACATATTTATGACTCTTTTAACTACCTGAGAACGCGACTCACATCAGGAAATTGATCAAACACAACGACAGAACAAGAATGAGTTATGCATTCGGGTTGAATTTTGACAAGGCTTCTTCCAAACCAGGAATATTCATTCCCCCGGTCAATTGTGCCATTTCTTCAGCGGCCCCTTCACGGGCTTTATCCAATGTCTGATTTGTGGCTGCTGTGAGAAGATCTTCCAGCATCTCTTTATCACCGCTGTCCAGTAAGCTCTGATCAATCTTGACTCCCAATATTTTCTGCTGTCCATTCGACTCAACAGTGACCATCCCGCCTCCTGCAGTACCTTCAAATCGCAGCTTCGCCAGTTTCTCCTGCATTTCTCCCATACGCCCCTGCATTTCAGAAAATTGTTTCATCATGCCGGCGATGTTACCCAGTCCTTTGAACATGGTCACGATTCCTCTTTTTCGTCTTCAACTTTGGTATTTAATACACTGACTCGTACACTTTTCGCGTGAAACACGGAAAGTGCCTCACGCAAAAAATCGTCAGCGGCAGGTTCCAGTTCACGCTGCTCAACTCGTTTTTTTGACTGTGATGCTTTATTGGGAAGCGTCTCTGAATTTTCTGTCCCCGCTTGAGGCTCCAGTAATCGGATCTTGATCCGGTCACCGGTCAGTTTTTCCAGCGAACGTTCGAGCTTTGCCATGATTTCAGGACGTTCACAGTATTGCTTTGCGAAATTATAGCTCTTAGAGAATTGTAAATCCAGTTGTTTCGGCCCAGAAATTGCTATTGACTCAACTCCCTTTAAAGAGTCTTTTAGCAGATCTTCATTGATATCAATCAGTTGCGTCAATAATAAACTTTCGATTCCCGCACGAAATGGTACTCTTTCTGTTGCTGAAACAGCACTTTCAACTGAATCTGGCGTTATAACCGATTTATTTTCCGTTTTTTTTTCAGTTTTTTTTTGAATCGAAGTCTGATTCGAATTTTCAGCATTCGGACGGGACTCTGAAATGGGCGCCTGTGAGACGATCCGGGCGGGAGATGCGGCCCGCTGAGTAGAAGGAGTCGCCGGAATCTGTCCCCCGGATGCCAACAAAGAACACAACTGATCCAGATCTTCGAGAAGTGAAATTCGGATCAAGGCGACTTCAACCAGCGCTCGTCCATGGCTGACACGAAACATTTTGTTACGCGCTTCATTCAGTATCTGAAACGCGGCAAGCGAAGTCTGGATCCCCCAAACCTGTAATTGCTTCTGTAAACCTGCACGGTTCATTTCCGAAATTGCCAGGAGCGGAACCTGATCGGCACCGGTTGCAACGACAGATAAATCCCGCAAATAACTCAACAACTGATCGACGAACTCATTCAACTGCACACCCGAATTTAATGCGGCATTAAACAGGGAAAGTGCGATATCCCGCTTACCCTCAATCAGCGCATCGAACAGTTCAATCAAACGCTCATCACTGGCTGTCCCCAGTATCCGGTGCACACTTTCTGCTGTCAGTAGTGATTCACCAAATGACAATAACTGATCAAAAATCGATTGACTGTCCCGCATCGAGCCACCAGCCCGTCGCGCGACCAGCTGAATTGCTGCGTCTTCGACTTCTACGTTTTCAGCTTCTGCGATCTGCTTCAAACGCTGCGAGATACTTGCCTCTTCAATATATCCGAAGTCAAATCGCTGACAGCGAGATAAAATTGTGTCGGGCAGTTTATTCGGCTCTGTTGTGCAGAATATGAACTTCACATTGGGCGGTGGCTCTTCCAGAGTCTTTAAAAGTGCATTAAATGCTTCTTTGGTCAACATGTGCACTTCGTCGATGATATAAATCTTGTTCGGGGATCGCATCGATCTTACATTCACATTGGCTCGCAGTGACCGGATATCATCTATCCCCCGATTGGAAGCACCGTCGATTTCCAATACATCGATATCACTGCCCGCTGAAATATTCTGACAGACTTCGCACTCTCCACAGGGAACCCCGTCTTGAACTTCCGGGCAATTTAATGCTTTTGCCAGAATCCGGGCCATGGAAGTTTTTCCAACTCCCCGTGCGCCGGTAAATAAATACGCATGTGCGACTCGATCAGAGCAGATGGCATTTTGGAGTGCTTTGGCAACCATCTCCTGCCCAACCACTTCCGAGAAATTTTGAGGCCGAAACCGACGGGCCAACACGGTATACTGTATCGATTTATTAGACATGCTTTTTTTCAGACATCTGTATCAGAAAGAGGCAATGATTACCAATTGACAATAATCAACAGGTTCCAATGCGATCAATAACTGGTGACACTGGCCTGATGATCCAGTGAGATTATACTGGATTTGCTTCGCGGACTCGAATGAGTCAAACTAAAAATAAAAAAGGGGCGAAACGCTGCCTCCTCGTACACCTGGAAAAAGCCGATGTGGGCTGCTTCGGTTAAGATCTGACCCGGTCAACGACTCCCCCACCATACTCAGAGACAGCGTTTCGCCCCCTGGTAGATAGCGAATTAACGCCTGAACCATGCATTATGGAGCTAATTACTCAAGCGTCAAGCCACTACCATTTGAATTCCGGAAGCGAATCGTCGAAAATCATAAAATACTGAGATTATCTCAACTCATTTATAAGAAACGGATCATGAATCTATTCCAAACGCCCCCACAGACGATAGCCGACGTTCAGCAAGCCATTAAAACCCGTGAACTTTCGTGTCGAGATCTGTTGGAACACTGTTTCCAGAAAATTGAAGAAAAAGAACCCGTTTTACACGCCTGGGCTTATCTTGACCGGAACGCTGCCTTTCAGCAGGCTGACGCTCTGGACCGGGAATTAGAGCAGGGACGGTGGAGAGGACCACTGCATGGAATACCAATCGGTATTAAAGACATTATCGATGTCAAAGGTATGCCGACAAATGCCGGATTTCTTGACCGAAATAATTCGCCCGCAACTGGAGACGCAACCGTTGTCAAGAATTTGAGACTGGAAGGGGCTGTTTTCCCCGGAAAAACCGTCACGACGCAACTGGCCTGTTTTGATCCACCTCCCACCCGCAACCCCTGGAATCAAGAGCATACACCTGGTGGTTCCTCCAGCGGATCAGCGACTGCTGTTGCAGCAGGAATGTGCCTGGCGGCGGTGGGAACCCAGACCGGGGGCTCGATTATCCGACCTGCCTCATTCTGTGGAGTCGCTGGCTTGAAACCGACCTATGGCATGGTCGACCGACAAGGCCTGATTCTGCTTTCCGAACACCTGGATCACATTGGCCCTTTGGCACATAGCATCGTTGATCTGGTAGTCATGCTGGACAGTATGACTGACCAGGCCACTTATTTGCCGCTTCTGATTGAGCCAGTCAAAGATGCACCACGAATCGGCTGGCTCACTGATTTCTTTGTGGACAAGACAGATAATACCATGCAGCACGCACTGGCGTTTGCCCGTCAACAACTGGAATCGGCAGGAGCGGCTGTCAAAGATTGTACGTTACCTTCGGAATTTGAGTCGATTCGCGATCATCACCTGACTCTGATGCAATTTGAAATGGCACAGAATCTGGGTGAAGACTATGACCGAAAGCGAGACTCATACGGACCTGCCATCAGCCAGGTGCTAGATGCGGGCAGGGTAGTCTCGCCAGAAACATGTCAAGCCAGCCTGGAATATCAAGCAACAATCGCACAGGAAGTGCGAAAACAGTTTGCACGTTTTGAAATTTTAATCTCGCCTGCCACTGTCGGACCTGCGCCCGACTCCTCGACCACCGGCGACCCCAGTATGAATGCCCCCTGGAGTATGACCGGATTCCCGACGATTTCGATACCCGTCTCGGTCACAAAGGAGGGCATGCCGCTAGCAATCCAGATCACAGGACATCCCGACAAATTCGATGATCTGCTCCTGGCAGCCCAGTGGTGCGAAGATCAACTGCGCCCCGGATATCTGGAACAGATTTCATGATGGAATATTCGAAGCTATCTGATTGAAATACCTGATCCCACTTGCTTGAACAAACTCAAAAGCCCAAGGAAAAATACTGAGATGAATCGGGCGACCTGTGCGTTTTCAATCAAACTGAAAAACGGCTTAATTCCCAAAGACGAAGTTCCCAGTGAACAACTTGAGTCCTGTCACTCGAAGAAGAAACCATTCGAAAGGCATTCAAAATATCTTAGTTCATATTAATTATCGCAACTCGTCAATATCCCGTCATAAAAAAAGGCCATTACCAGCTCGCACTGATAATGGCCTTTGAATTTATATTTTGTTATCGTTAAATAACCAGTTACTTAACAAGAATACCGTTCTTGCCGGGTTCAGGATCGACTTCAGGTTCAGCGTTGTGTTCAGGAATGCGATCATTGACGTCATAGGCCATTCCAATCGACCGCAAGAATCGGATCGACCACCAGGTAATATCAATTTCCCATTTGCGGTGACCGGCGGGAGCAACGGAAGGATGAGCATGATGGTTGTTGTGCCAGCCTTCGCCGTAAGCAACGATGGCGACCCACCAGAGGTTTTTTGA
This sequence comes from uncultured Planctomycetaceae bacterium, assembly GCA_942492165.1. Taxonomy (GTDB): domain Bacteria; phylum Planctomycetota; class Planctomycetia; order Planctomycetales; family Planctomycetaceae; genus Gimesia. The sequence continues at coordinate 16,586 of CALOEF010000068.1, read as the reverse complement.
TTTGTCTGTGGTTTCGTAATTACGATAGCCCCACAAGTGTGTTGCGGAATTGACAAACCAGGTTGAGTTGTAAACAAAAGCCATTCGGGCACATAACCCCCAGAGCAGCATTGACCAGCCCATAAAGTTGCCTCCCATGGCATAACCGATTCCGTACATCGCAAAACCAGATCCAATCAACCAGAGGGGATAGGTTTTCTCGAAGAACTGAATCATCGGACGGTCTTTAAAGTCAGGAATATAATGCTCCGCAAATTTATCATTGATTTCTTTACTGCGGTAGACGAACAACCAAAGCAGGTGAGACCACCAGGTTCCTTCAAAAGGGGAGTGAGGATCACCGACTTTGTCTGATTTCTGATGATGTAAACGGTGAGTGGCCGCCCAGGTCAGAGGCGAACCTTCTCCTGAAAGCACTCCACAAAGCAGTACAAAGAATTCAGCGGGTGCTCGTAGCTTAAACGATTTATGTGAGAGGTATCTGTGGTAGCCCAGACAGATTCCAATACTGGCTGTCGCCCAATGCAGGACCAGGCAAGTCACGACAGCCTGCCAGGAAATGAAGAAAAGCGCGGCAACAGCGCCGATGTGAATTCCAGCCATCCAGATCAGGACAACCCAGTCCACATTTTTCCAGTTCAAATGCTCTTTATGAAACTTCGCAAGAATCTGTTCACGCTCTTCACGTTTTTTTGATTTCGTGGCTTGAGGTGACAGAGCCGAGCTTTTTTCAGCAGGTTCATCTAAAATGACACTCGACATGATGTCCTCATTATTTCGCTAGATATTTTGATAATTCACAATCAGGAATTTCGAGCTTTTAAGCATTCCCACATTGGTCAGAATTCTAGCAATGAGGCGGGTATTCGTTGTCTGGTTATCGTCATAGAACTGTCAAAGTTGTGTAAAAGTGGAAAATAGTTGTCAATTTCGGGCATTCCAGAATAAAAACAACCCAAAAACAACTACACTTGTTCACAGATTCACTCACAAACCTCTTCAGGCATGAATCGATATCCGGCACCACGCACAGAAACGATATACACTGGTTCTGCTGAATTCTGCTCGATGAGCTTGCGTAATCGCAGGACAAAATTATCGATCGTACGGGTGGTGACAAATGCCGACTGTTCGCCCCAGACATCTTCCAGGATCTGGGAGCGTGTCAACACCATGCCTTCGTGTTCAATGAAATACTTGAGCAACCGTAATTCGAGATTCGTTAAACTCTTGCGTTCTTCACCCACTTCGATTTCAAACGATTCGAAGTCGACTTTGACATTCCCAAAATGATAAATCCCGGGCAATTTTGCCTTCGAAACAGAGGCGGGTTGCGTGAGATTTCGACGCTTTAACAGATTCTTGACGCGGCTTAGCAGTTCAGGTAATGCAAATGGTTTCGTCATATACTGATCGGTACCACAGTCGAAAGCATATGCTTTGTCTTCACTTAATTCACGTGCACTCAACACCAGTATCGGCACCACTTCATCGACTCGACGGATCTCTTTCGCAATTTCGTAACCACTCATTCCAGGCAACATGAGATCCAGAATCACAAGATCCACATTTCCTTTTTCGGTCTCATAACACTCATGAAAGTAATTCAGTGCCGTTGGACCATCTTCCGCAGTCAGAACAGAATAACCTTCCTGTTCAAAGTTGAACTTTAAGCCTTGCGCGAGTGCTTTTTCATCTTCGACAATTAAAAGTTTCATGACTCCGCTCTCCCCGGCAAATCAATCGCAAAAACGCTGCCAGGCTGATCCAGTCGATCATGCACGCTCACTTTTCCTTTCAACAAATGGACCAGGGTCCGGACAATATACAGCCCCAGACCAGTGCCGGTTTTCCGCCTTTCGAGTTCACTTTCGCCTCGATAAAATATTTTGAAAATATCTTTTCGGATTTCAGGATCAACGCCTTCTCCATTATCGATAATGCGGGTTGTGACTCGACCACCTTTGCTTAGTCGCACCTGAATCAGGATGCGAGGCTCAGAACTGCCATATTTGATTGCATTGTCAATCACATTTCGAAAAATCATTTCCAGTAAGATTCGTCGCGTGTGAATGACTGTTGGCTCAAAGTCAAACTCGAAAACATGATCAATTTCCAGTTGACGACGATTACATTCCACGCGTGCACAGTGTCTGATTAAAGGCTCCAGTGGCACATCTTCCGGATCAGATTCCATGCCGAGGGCATCCAGACGTTTGACTTCCAGTAATTGGGAAATCAAATGATCCAGTCGCTCCAGTTCGGATTTCATCGTGATATAAAATTCGTCTCTTTTTTCATCTGATAGTGAGCGTAGCTCTAATGTTTCCAGATACAGACGGAGCGAAGCAATCGGAGTTTTCAATTCATGCGTGACACTGTCAATAAAATCAGACTGCCGCTGACTCAAGCGCACTTCCTTGATCGTCAGTACTAAATAAAGCGACAACCCGACCAAAATCAACACAAATACGACAGTGCCGATAGTCAAAGCGGTCCACCAGTAAATCTGGGCAGCGAGGATGATCCAAAAAACCATCAGAGCCAGGTTCAGTGACATCAATACAACGCTCAACGTAATGGGCAGTCGCAGTCGACCACTGCGTACTTTGCGCATCAGCTGCAAGGCTTTGCGATTACCAGATCGTACCTGCGGTTCGGAAGCCGCAGGCCCATTCTGTTGCAGGTCATCAACCTGTTGATGCCCGGTAGACGACATCAATCGTTCATTCTGATTGTTTTCTTGGTGATCAGTCACAATTCAATACGATTATTAAGTATCAGAAAATTGATATCACGCAGTCTCGACTCGTGTTCCGAATTTCACATTTTCACTTCTGCATTCAAAAGTATATCGTACAGCAAACGATGGTTGTATCAACAAACCCTCAAAACTTAAATCCCTCAACCTCTCAAGTAAAAAAATATCTGCCCTGATTTTTCATTCCTGATTTAAATGTACAACTCACGCAGATTCCTGTTTTTTTCAATAGAAATTCTTATTTTCAGGAATAAACGGTCGCTGTGCTGTATCTAAAAGAATGCAGATCCCTGGATTCTCTTTCTGAAAAACTGATATTCCCTTTTTATTCATCATTAATCACAACAGGATCATCAGATGATTTTCAGTGACAATGGATTATTTTATCAAATCAGCGCTGACCTGACCGTGTTCATCCATTTCTCGTTTGTGATGTTTGTACTGGCAGGGCAAATATTAATAGTGATCGGAGCAATGGCTGGCTGGAAATGGATTCGAAATTTCAAGTTTCGCATGATTCATCTCCTCGCGATACTGTTTGTTGTTTTTGAATCATTGTTCAAGATTACGTGCCCTTTAACAACACTGGAAAAATGGCTACGAAAACAGGGCGGGGAAGTCAGTTACCAGGGCGATTTCATCGCAGCCTGTGTTCATGATACTCTGTTTATGGATGCACCAGACTGGGTATTCACGCTCTGCTATTCCCTGTTCGGCTTTTTTGTTCTGGTCACGTTTTTTATCGCTGCCCCTCAACGAAAAACTGCTCCAAATCCTAAAACAGAAGTCTGATCTCCTTTTTCGATTCACTGACATCTCTCCATTTCAATTTATCTCATGATTTCGTAAAATGTGCGTATTGTCGCTACAGGCACACTTATTTGAAGTGTTCATCACCTTATAGAATCTAGATTGAGAATTACCAACATGTCAGGACTCGAAAATAAAAATGTTGTTGTTACCGGGGGAGGTACCGGAATTGGAGCCGCTTCTGCTTTGTGCCTGGCGAATGCAGGTGCGAATGTCTTTATTGGCGGAAGACGTAGCGAACCACTGGAAAAAACGGCTGCGCAGGCAGAAGGGAAAATCAAGTACCATACCCTGGATGTTGTGGATCGTGACAGTGTTGCTACGTTCTTTGAAATCGCAACTCAGGAACTGGGCCAGATAGATATCCTGCTTCATTGCCCGGGAATTAACTGCCGAAACCGAACTATGGAAACGGTTTCTCCAGAGGACTGGGACAGTTTAATGACTGTGAATGCCACTGGCGCATTCAACTGTATGCGGTCGGTATTACCTCAAATGCGGGAACGTCAGGACGGCCTGATAATCAACATATGTTCCGTATCAGGAATTCGGGCTGGCCTGTTAGGCGGAGTTGCCTATAATGCTTCCAAGTTTGCCATGGCGGCACTGGGTACAACCGTTGCACAGGAAGAAAAAGATCGTGGAGTGCGTATCTCTACGATTCATCCTGGTGAAGTGGAAACACCAATTCTGGATGAAAGGCCTGTTCCCGTCAGCAAAGAACATCGTGCAAAAATACTACAACCAGAAGATGTTGCCGCAGCAGTTTTGATGATTTGCCAGCTACCACCTCGTGCTCATGTGCCTGATTTGACGATAAAGCCTACAACAGCTGCTTTTGTTTAATCAAGAGATTGAAAACGTATTCCAGGACGGAATTTAATGAAGAGTGATCTTGATTTCCCATCTTTTACTCCACATCGACTCTATCGGAATGCGCATCTACAGACGATCGTAGGGCAATTTCACTCGCGAATTAAAACAATCTATCAGGCAGAACAACATAGTTGTCGACTGCCTGATAATGATTTACTGATACTACACGATGACTGCCCTGGCACATGGAAATCGGGAGACCGCGTGGTGATCTTGCTGCATGGACTCTCCGGTTGCCATCGCAGTTCCTATATGATTCGCCTGGCACATAAGTTGAATCAGAAGGGAATTCGTGTTTTTCGTATGGACTTACGTGGTTGCGGAGCTGGGACAGGCCTGGCAAAATCGACGTATCATGCAGGCAGTTTTCTTGACTTGAAGGTTGCCCTTGAACGTATTGAGTTAATGTGTCCCCGTTCTCCGATTGGCATCGCCGGCTTCTCCCTGGGGGGGACGATTACTTTAAATTATCTGGGCCGTCATTCTGCAATGTCGGAACGTGTTGACCGGGCCGTTGTCCTCAATCCACCACTGCGATTGTCAGAAAGTGTCAAAGTATTTGGCAGACCTTTATTTGGACGGTATCAGCGACACTTTATCAGTAATCTGATCAAACATGTCAGAGGCTCACATCTCTATCAAGAACACACTCATAAGATTTCCGGTCAGAACTACCCCAAAAGTATGCTGGCATTTGATGACCAGTTCACGGCACCACTGGCAGGATTTGATTCAGCAGAACATTACTATTCGCAATGCAGCCCTGCAGAAGTTCTGAAAAACATCAACATTCCAACGCTGATTATTACCGCCCAGGACGACCCTCTGGTTCCGGTTACGACTTACCACGATACACTGAATCAATTATCAGATCATGGCAAAGTCACTCTCCATTTGACGAAACATGGCGGTCATCTGGGCTTTATTGGTGGTCCTTCAAACGACCCGGATCCGCGCTGGTCTGACTGGCGGATTATCGACTGGCTGCTCTGTGAATCTCCCGAAGTTCTTACTGACCAAATCCGGGAACGCTCGCGGATGCCACTCATGAAATCTGCCTGAGCACTCTCGCAATCCGATTTTCTTTCAGTGTGCTTCTGGCGCTTCATTTTGGAATGCACGTGCACGAAACAGAAACTCCACGATATTTCCTTCGTGTGGCTGCAACCAGTTCAATGCGTTTGTTTTGACCCGGCCGATATTGAGCCGGTCAATCTGAGTCGCATCCAGCAATTGCTGTGACCATGCTTGATCTTCGGTAATCGCGGTACAGACAAGTGTGGAACCAATTTTCTTCAACATATCTTTTTGCTCGCATTGCACAACCGAAGCCATCGGAAACATGTATTCTGTATTCGCCAGCTCTGCATCGGGATTCGCGCAATGTACAATGGTTGGCCTGAGATAATCACAGCGTTCGAGTTCAATCAACCGTTCGCCGTCTCGATATTTTTCCGTTACTTCGGTAACACCGGCTTCGCTCAAACCAGCTTCAATCTGATCGTTCATCGCTTTAGCAACCCCCGTCATGGTGAAAGCAGCTAATGGTGCTTCAGGATCAGTCATTGACGTTGGTCCTGCCGGACCGATACGTTTCGCAATTGCATCGGCAATCGCTTCGGTGTGACGCGACGCCCAGACACCGGATGCATTAATACAACTGCGACCGCCATTCTGAAAAATACTGTCAACCAACAGGTCAAGATAATCTTCCCAGCGGTCAACGACATCGTCACCTAATAAAATTTTACTGAAGCCAGGGCCATGTGCCTGCACGTTGGGATTACCCTTATATTTGTCGATCGTTTGCTGACCGCCGAACAACATCACCCGCTGACAGAGTTCGGTGATCGTGGAACCGACATCGTGCGGTCCGGGATAAACGGAGATGCATTCCCGGGGAATACCCGCCTGATAGAAGGCTTCGGTCATCCGATATGGAGTCCAGGGTTCAGACGATCCCGGTTTTAAAACAAGACCAATTTGCATTGGAAGAATCGGCATCCACAGTGTATGCACGCCAGGAGAGTTTGAAGGCAGAACAAGCCCGAGAACAGGAGAATTGGCCTGATAGCTCATCATTACGCCACGTTCTTCTTTGCCGTAACCTTTGGTCAAAATATCCAGGGGCAGGCCGCGGGTCAGTGAATCGAGAATCTCACTCATATGCTCCAGAACGAAGGCCACTTTTTTCATATTACCGGCACACATCCATTCCGGCATGCCTGTACTGGCTGACTGAATGCGACAAAACTCTTCGGGAGTCTGCGTTCCATTACCGAGTGGCAGCTCTGCAGTCATGTAAAGATCGGCTGCGTTTTTACAAATTTCCAGTAGCCTGGAACAGGGAATTTCACGCAACAAATCACGGGCGCGCTGTGCTTTTCGCATGTCCATTTTCACCAGACCCGCATTGGCCTGGTGTACTTTGGCTAACGGCTCTCCCGTTTCAAAATGAACGACTTCCTGTTGATCAAAACTTTCGTAAGGTTTTCCCCAGCGAAGTACAGGTATTTCCAACACAGTCGTTTTCCTTTATGAATTGAATGCGAATCGAACAGAAACTCGCATCACGGCAAAATGATTTCGAATCTATTTTTGTTACTAACGGGCCATTGATCCGTTGATTAATAAACGCCCACTGTCGTTGATTGTGCAATCTCATGAAACGGCCGAACCCCACTCACGCCATCCCACGGATACTTTGCATGCGGCACTTCGCGTTCGCCTTCGTCTCTTTCGAGAAATCCGGGAATAAACAACTCTTTCGTCATTGTGAACAGTTTCACGCGACCTGTCTCACCATATCCGACGACCTTGGTATGATCATCAAAATCAACAACACGAATGACAGCGCGTGGCTGCGGTGCATAATAGGTAATTTTATAATCATCAGCAGGATCAAAGGGCCTGCCACAGGCCAACCCCATGAGTGTATTACCATAGGTCGGTGTGATATAGACGTTCTCTCCCAACAGCTCTTCACGGGCAAAGCGATACCACTGCTGAGTGAATTCCGTTCCCCCACAAAAAATTCCTTTGATGCCGGCTTCTTCAATACTCGAACCTTCATCTAATAATCTCATGGCGAGCGCTTCGAGTAATTTGGGGGTGGTAAACATGCATTTGATCTCGTGGCCGGCACCTAAAATGGCCATCGCCTGATCAATGACATGGGCACTGTATTCTTTGACTTCATCGATCTTGCCCTTCTTGATCAACTTAACCACCCAGCGTGGATCCAGGTCGACACAAAATGAAATGCCTCCGCGGTATTGTGCCATGTGTTCGACAGCCAGACGCAAACGACGTGGACCGGAAGGTCCCAGCATCAACCAGTTCGAACCTTTGGGAAACGATTCATCGGGCAGGGTGTCACTGAAGTTTTCATAATCAATGCGGAAGTCGTCGATCACCACTCGTGATTTCGGAATTCCCGTAGTTCCACCAGTTTCGAAAACATAGGTCGGTTTCCCGCGTAACGCTTTGGGGATCCAGCGGTCGACTGGTCCGCCTCGTAATTCGTCATCTTCGAACAGAGGAAACTTGTTTAAATCTTCAAAACAGTTTACATCGGTCAACGGATCGAAATCAAAGTCTTTGGCCTTTTCGAGCCAGTAGGGGGAACCGGTTTCCGGATTAAAGTGCCACTGAACAGACTCGCGCGTATGAGCATCCAATGCTTCCTGATTCTGTTTTACCAATTCGTCAAGGTTGTTATTGTCGGTCACTGTGGGACTTACTCCAAACAGGGAAGGAAAAGTGGCGGGGTCTCGTGGCACATTTACCAAATAAAGAGTACTGAGATTCATTTTAGAACTTTTGCTCTGTTTTTCAACTAAGGGAAACATCGACAATCAAAGAGCGGCTCACAAATAGAGGCTCATCTTGAACGAAAACACGAATATTTGAAATCTATATGTCAGTTTTTGACTGCAAACGACCGTAATCAGTATTTTGAGCAAATTGCGTGTACTACACGAATCACATACATCAGACACGATCTATCCGACCTGGAAAGAAATTACCCCGATTCCCCTTCAAATGATGTCTCCCAATTGACAGTCGTATAGAGAATGGTAAAATTAAATACTCTGCTATGGCCCATTTTTCTGTTCGGCACCTCGTTTTCTGCGAGACTTTCTTGGATTACACCGACACCTACTTTCGTCGATTCCGAATGGAAATCGATTTATACAAGGCGCGCCTGGAAGATTCCGATCTGCCCGAAGGCTATCGCTGGTGTCCCTGGGAATTAACAACCGTCGATCGGCATGCAATTGTTAAATACCATAGTTTCCGCTCTGAACTGGACGCGCGTGTTTTTCCCTGTCTGGGTGATATCGAGGGCTGTCGGAAATTAATGACTGATATTTCCAGACAGAAGAATTTTCTAAAAACGGGAACATGGTTAATTACCTGCGACGGAACCGGAGACGAAGAACCTGCCGACTGTGGAACGATTCAGGCAATTGTCCCCAGTCGCATTATGGGCGCGATCCAAAACGTTGGAATCACTCCGAATCATCGTGGTCTGGGTCTGGGCCGGGCTCTGGTTAATAAATGCCTGATCGGTTTTCGTGAAGCCGACATGAAACGCGCCTATCTGGAAGTCACTGCCGATAATGAACCCGCAATCAATCTCTACCGATCCATGGGCTTTCGTTTGACACGAACTCTGTACAAACCGAGCCACCACGTGGAAGCACCTCTGATTAAATAGAGATCCATCGAAAAGTTGAAGCTTCGATCGGCTGAGTCTTACCCTTTGATTAATAACGGTCCCTGGCTGGCTTTGTGATACAGCGTTTTCCATTCCTTCGAACCATCGTTTGGAACCAGGCGTGTATCAACGCCACGTTCGAAGAAAGGAATCTTCCCTTCCTGGCCCGGGGTGAGAACGAAGTTTACTTCACCAGTGTTTCCGAAATACATCTTCCGGCCGTCTTTCCATGTCGTTTCGATTAAGCGAGGTGGTTCCGGACGGGAAGCTGGTTTTTTGACGCGGAGCTTTTCAATCAAATCACGATCCAGCTCGTAACCCAGCCCCGGCTTGTCGGGAACTTTGGCGAATCCGTCTTTGACGACAATCGGTTCGGTCAACAGATTGTGTTTATAAAGCTGATGACAATTCACTGCCGGCCATGTCGCATGGCTTAAGACTCCGCCGAAATGCAGCGAGAAGGCAGCGGTAATTCCCGTGCCAACCAGTTGTAACCAGAAAGGTTTGTCCGCCATCGCTGCAACCGCTGCAGAGTCCATCAGCTCGCTGGCACCGTGACCAATTACGAAGCCATCGCAGATATTTTCGCGAATCGCAATCAGCGGATCGGGTGTACCATAATGCATGGCGATGTTCACATCGGTGGCCGCCATCAACTTTTTGTTTCCGGCGACGTCGGTTTGAAAAATCGGTGACTCAAAAATATCGACCTGCGGAAACTCGGCCAGGTCTTTCAGAATCGGAATCGCTCGCTCCGCGTCGAGCAAGGTATCGTTGAAGTCCATGTCGATTTTGAAGTTCTTCGGAACCACTTTACTCGCCTCTTCGACCTGAGCCCAGACATCGAACCAGGGTCGGCCTTTGGTTTTATAGGACATGTAGCCTTGCTTGTAAGCCTCGGCACATTCCAGCGCCATATCCTTGACTGAAGTGTCGATATTCCACCAGGAGAGGGGAGTCTTGTCATAAATCTTCTTGCCAAGCAATGCATGCACGGGCACCTCGGCTGCTTTCGCGACCGCATCGAAGAGCGCCATTTGCAGACCGGCTCCAAGTTCGTCATCCCACATCAATTCGGCGGCATTCTTGCCTTGTGCCCGTTGAACGGCCTCGTCGGAAGTGGCATTCCAGGTGTAATAGAGCAGTGTCTCTCCGAAGCCGGTATGCCCCGATCTCAAATGGACGGCTACAATTTCGGAATACTGCCAGTGCGGCAACTCGCGGGCCATGTTCCGGGCAGGCACGTCCCGAAACGGAACTTTTACTGTGGTTCGCTCGATGCGTTCGATTCGTAAATGTTTATGTGATACTTGTTTTTCGACCGCCTGCGCAGAGTCGGAAATCCGGGACAGCATTCCAAGACCAGCAGCTCCGGCCAGACTTGTGGCCAGGAACTTTCTTCTGGAGAGTCGATTCGTTCTGAGCATGGCAGTCGATTTGTTCTGTGATCGCACCAGATGATTCCTTTTCCGGGATTTCCCATTTGGGTTGAACTGTGTGAAGCCTGGACCCGCTCCAGGCCGGTTTCACTTCCCATCCTAACATCGCGTCCCCCCCTCGCGTCCAGTGTCTGGCGATTTTTTCTGGTATTTTATGTCACTCCACAGGATCGAGACGCATACTGACTCGATAACACCGAGTCAGTAGATTCGAACTTCTTCTTTATGGATCTAACTACCATTTCGATTCTCCAATCGCTAAGATCGCGTGGATCATTTTGGTATGTGTTTGCAGGAGGCTGACTATTGACCAGCATCGCATTTCCGGCTTTCCAATAGACGACTTATGCAGCCTGCTTACCAATGTCCCTGAAATCTATCAACGTGAAGGAAGGTTGCACCCCGAATGGGTAAACAACTGATTCAAACTCATCAGTTTTCGAACGGCCTGACGCTCGTCATGGAATCCATGCAAAACGTGCAGTCGACGGCTTTTTCCATACTGGTTCCCGCCGGCAGTATTTATGACCAGACAGATCGACATGGAACTGCCAGTATCCTGTCTGATCTCATCACGCGCGGCGCAGGTCCCTATGACAGCCAGCAGCTTTCCTGTGCACTCGATGATCTGGGAGTCCAACGGCACGAAGGCGCCTCGAGCGCCCATATTACATTTAGTGGTGCGACGCTCGCGGATAATCTTGCTCCAACATTACGAATTTACAGCGAGATCCTCAAAGCCCCCCATTTGCCGGAAAATCAATTCGATGCCTCCAGAGCAGGGGCCGAGCAGGCGTTACTCTCAACAGAAGACGATCCCCGACAAAAAGCGCTCGTCGAATTAAAACGCCGTTCCTTTCCTGCTCCCTGGGGTTTGCCCAGCGATGGCGATCTGGCATCGCTTCCTGAAATTACCATTCAGGATGTGAATCAGCATTACAAGACCTGTTTTCATCCGAATGAAATGATTATCGGTATCGCTGGAAAAATTGACTTCGATGAGATACAGCAACTGATAGACGACATTTTTGGTTCCTGGGAATCAAGCGGTATCAGTGAAGAACCGGCGATGGTCTTTGACGACGAAAAGCTGTTTTTCACCGAGCAGGAAACCACACAAACCCATCTGGGAATTGCCTACGATGCCGTCCCTTACGGTCATCCCGACTATTACGCGTCCTGGGCAGCCGTCGGCATTCTGAGTGGGGGCATGAGTTCGCGACTCTTTACCGAAGTTCGCGAGAAACGCGGTTTGTGTTATACCGTTTCCGCTTCACTCACAGGCATGCCCGGACTGGGCCGCGTTCTCTGTTATGCAGGAACGACATCCGAGCGTGCCCAGGAAACACTGGACGTTACCATTCAGGAATTGATCAAGCTGGGTGAGGGTATTGAAGTATCGGAGCTCGAACGTTGTAAAGCACGCGCGAAGAGTTCTCTGATCATGCAGCAGGAGTCAACGTCCTCCCGTGCCTCTTCGATTGCCCGCGACTGGTTCTATCTCAAACGCATTACGACACTCGATGAAATCAGCGAAGAAATTCAAAAGCTGACAACTGAGCGCGTACTGAATTACATCCACGCTTATCCCGCGTCGAATTTTACCGTCTTAACGATCGGCCCTAAACCTTTAGAGGTTCCCAGTGATATTTCATAAACTCAAACTTGAAAACGGACTGCAGATCATTGCAGAACTCAACCCCCACGCACACAGCGTTGCCGTCGGTTACTTTGTCCGCACCGGATCGCGTGACGAAACAGCCGAAGTTTCCGGCGTCAGCCACTTTCTGGAACATATGGCGTTCAAAGGGAATGAAAAATATACCGCCGACGATGTGAACCGGATCTTCGACGAGATCGGCGCCAACTACAACGCCTCGACCAGCGAAGAAATTACACTCTATTACGGATCTTTTTTGCCGGAGTATATCGAAACGGCGATCGAACTGCTGTCGACTTTGATTTATCCCAGTTTACGCCAGGAAGATTTCGACATCGAGAAAAATGTGATTCTCGAAGAGATCGGCATGTACGACGACCTGCATAGTTTTACCGCCTACGAAAAAGTGATGCAGGCCCACTTCCAGGGCCACCCGCTGGGGCAGAGCATCCTCGGTTCCGTGCAGTCCATCACCGACCTCACCGCCGAGCAGATGCGTGCGTACCACGCGAAGCATTACATGGCCGGCAACCTCACGCTCGCGATTGCCGGCAACGCCGACTGGGATCAAATCCTGAAATTGGCACACAATTCTGCGACCACTGGCCCGCCGGCGCAGACAGACCGACCGACCGACGAAGCAACAGCCCACAACCGGCACACAGATCATCATCGAGAAAAGTATTCAGCAGCAGCACATTATGCAGCTGGGTCCGGCGCGGCTTCCGCGACGCGACATCTGCGCTGGCTGCCGAACTGCTTTCGGTGATCATCGGCGACGATTCCAACAGCCGCATGTACTGGAAGATCGTGGACCCGGGCTTAGCCGAATCCGCCGAGCTGGGCTTCAACGAATACGACGGCAGCGGCACCTGGCTGACCTACCTCTGTTCCGAACCTGATCTGATTGAAAGTAACCTCCAGTTGATCCAGCAGATCTTCGACGACGTGAACCAGAACGGCATCACCCAGGAAGAACTCGACCGCGCCAAAAACAAAATCGCCTCGCGACTGGTCTTAAGAAGCGAACGCCCGATGGGCCGCCTGTCATCTCTAGGCGGCAACTGGGTCTACCGCCAGGAATACGTCTCAATTGAAGACGACCTCAAACTATTGAACAGCGTGAGTGTGGAATCGATTCAGGAACTGCTGCAGAAATACCCGTTGGGGCATACTACGACGGCGGCGGTGGGGCCGATGGCGACGGTTGCGGATTAGTAGTTCAACCGAACCAACCTCAAAAGTAGGGGCAGGCCCATGTGCCTGCCCGTTTTTTGAAATATTGACATGCAATACGCTCTTGTAAATGAACAGCGAGTAGACGCTTTTCCCGGTGGACGTGGAATATGTCCTGTTTGTGGATCATCGATGCTCGCAAAATGTGGTCCTCGAATTATCCACCATTGGGCGCACTCATCACGAAAAAATTGCGATCCTTGGTGGGAAAATGAAACACCTTGGCATCGCGAATGGAAAAATTATTTCCCAGAAGAATCTAGAGAGGTTTCTCATACAGCACCAGACGGAGAAATACATAGAGCTGATATCAAAACATCTACGGGTATCGTGATCGAGGTTCAACATTCTACAATGACTGACAAAGAACGAACATCACGTGAAGAATTCTACGAAAATTTAGCATGGGTTCTTGATGGTAGTGCTTTTAGTCAAAACTTTGACATATATCATAAACTTCCTGATCCAAAATCAGAACTAGCCCAGGATCTTGCATGGGCAAAGGCTAAACGACACATGAATGGAGCTAATCGAGGAATGTTTTTTCGCCTCTCTGGAAGCACTTTTAGAGAATCCTGATGCCACTAAAGCCACATTACAAAGTGGTTGGATCCATGATATCGATGAAATAGAAGAAGAGCTAAATAAATCGTACAATGGATACCATCAGTATGACTGGGTTCGCCCTCGAAAAACTTGGTTGGAAGCTAAATGTCCCGTTTACATCGACTTTGTAACAGAACTGTTGGTTAAATTAGAAGTCTATGACAATTCTGGTTTAGAATGTGTGCGATATGTTTCGAAGCGGAAGTTTATTCATGACGCTACCACAGAAATCAATGCTAAAGCTATCGCCACCCGATTCTACCCTATTTAAAATACGGACGAATCGAAGGTACTCAAATCCGAAAAAATGCTCATATTTTTTCTTCGTTGACAGTGTATTCGATATCAGCGTTTATGGTTCTTATCTTTATTTAGTTTACACGACTACTAAAGATTCCGGATACACTAAATATCTCTTTTTTATAGCTAGTAATACACGCCGGGTGCCACTGTCGGCTTGTCCGACAGTGAAAATAGAAGACACGAGAAGAGTCAAAAAACATCATCTGAAAAATACAATCAATTTCACACAGCAAGATCGACTTTTTCAATCAGGCATCGATTACCAGACTTTCTGTAGATCAATTTGCAGATCTGCATCATTTCAGTCACAATTTTCGAGCTGTTTGACAGGATATTTACTTAACATACATCACTGTCGGACAAGCCGACAGTGGCACACTTTTTTTGAATAATACTGCAATGGCATTCGTAACCTGAAATCATTTCGGTGCGCGCTGAATTTCGATCAGGTCCAGACAGCGTTGCCGCCGCCGATGGGGGGTTTTAGATATCGCATGTCGCCGTTAGCATCGCGGGCGCCGATTTGGCCCTGGGCTTCGATCACGCCGGGTCTCAGGGCCTTATCATTGGGTCCCAAATCGTTGATCAGAAACGTGCCGTCGTAGTTATTCAAATCGGGTCCGCCTGTGAACGAGCCCAGGACATGCGCACTTGCCTTAGGGCCGCAGACCGGTTGGATGTCTGTGTGACGCAGTTCTCTGTTGCCTACGAAGGTCAGCGAGTTCCGCGGCCGCGTCATATTGAATTTCAAGGTAGGCCGATGTTTGCCCTCGTCATCAAAATATTGACGCATCCCCAAAAGATGTACTTCATACATGGCAAAGGCGCCTTTCAGTCCCATGCTCGTGTATTCACCAAAGGGGACCCCTTGAGCGGCTTCCCGCATCAGATGACGACCGCCGTAAAAGGTCGCCACCGTATCAAGACCAAACTCAAACCACTTCACCATTTTTTCCGAACCGATGTTGGTCACAAAGATCTCGGGTCCGGCGCGGTACGTTGCCGTGTCGATACCCAGATCACACCACACCAGATTCAGAGTCGATGCGTTGAAGTTGGCTGCGGTCTTGATGGCAACCGGTGTCGACTGCCCCCAGCCGTTGATGGCGACATGGCGGAAGTCGTTCCAGATCGCATTATAATTCGGAATATCGATCCCAACCTTCGTGACCGCGTTGATCTCCACATTGGTGAGACAGGTCCGGTCACAGGATGTATTACCGGAGACAAGCAGACCGCGTTCTAAACGTCCCGTTGCATTTCCCGCCGGGCCGTAAGGCAGGGGGCCCATGACCATGTCTCGAATATGAATCGACTGGTTGTCCGGTGAGACCGGGGCTGTATTGGCGGCAATTTCGATGCCGGCAGAGGGTTGGGAATCATCATTCCCGACCAGGCGCACCGAAATGACACAGCCCACGGAATCCTGAATATGAATCATCGGCTGACCGGCGGGTCCATCCCAGATCAGAGCACCACTTGCCGGATCACCCATGGCCTGTTGTCCCAGACCACGCAACGTAATTGACTTACGATGAATGTTGATCGGACGCGTAATTCGACAGGCCCCGGAAATGACAACCTCGCCACCTTTGACATCCTGTCCATAGGCGGCATCGATGGCTTTCTGAATCGCTGCAGTATCGTCGGTCCCAGTACCAGCGTCCGTCCAGTCGCACCGCGCACCAAATTTTCGAATATCTAATGAGTATTTTTCCATGCCGGCTATTCTAAAAGCAATGCGATGGAAATCATAGCGGCTGTATTAATAATGGAATCAACGCAGGCAGTATTTTTTACTACCACGAAACACACGAAAGTCACGAAACGTAATATAAAATGTAATATAACGATCTGGTCTTGTTGATTTTGTCTTCATCTTTTTTCTGAAAGCAGGGGTAGAGTGGGGTCTGAACGGCGGGTACAATTGTGGTAACAACGACTAAATAAAAACCCGGTTGTAAGTGCTACACCTGCTTGAGAAAATGAATCATGAATCAGACAGAGCAAGCACAGAAGCAGAGTCGCTGGTTCCGCTGGATCTGGCGTTCCATCGGGCTGGTGGTCATACTGTGTCTGGTCGCATTTCTGATGACCGCAGAAAAGAACAGTCAAGCGATTCAACAGCTGGAATCGAATGGTGATTTTTATGTCACTACTGAGCCGGGATTG
>CALOEF010000067.1:0-46226 GCA_942492165.1 uncultured Planctomycetaceae bacterium | reverse complement strand
GCAGTCGAATCACCTTGAGGATTCTCGAGTTCTCGGAATAAATGTGTATCGACGGTAAATTTTGCCATCGCTAACAGACCTTCATGATTGATGAATGAACCAACGAAATGGGCAGGATTACATCATGGTATTTCCCCCCAGGAACGTATCGTGTTGGATGCTATCTCCTCAGCCTATATCACGCGCATCAAATCGTCTTTCAAAGGCATCCCATACCCTCATAAAACTAATTAAAGACTGTAGAATTGTGAACTCAAACCTTACCAGAGTGTTCGAGTATACAATCAGCTCGAGCTACTAACACTCGGAATTTGACCATGATGGATAAATGATGTGGCCTTGCTAATCTTGAGCCAAATAGACGTGATCCCGGTGGCATATCTCTAGGAACTCGGTTTCCCATGATGACCAGAATGCACTGGTTCGAAAGATTACATGAACCCTTATTTTCTTCGTCACTCATGACTTGCTGCTTCTGTTTTTGCGAACGATAAGCTCCAACAACTATTGACGCCGTCAAATACGAACACTCCCTGTTTGAGCAAACTTCTACCTATGAGCATGACCTTAAATCCCGTTTGGCCAGCTCCCCAAAGGCATCTCATAGACTCGCGTCGAAAATGACGTGTGCACTCCATTGCTTTCCAATTTGATCACCATCTCGTCACCTCGAGAAATAAAATTGTTTCCCAAAGCATCGAGCAGACCAATTTGGTCAGGTGAGTCACCGAACCACGCATCTTCAACAACGCCCGTGAGTTCACATAGCATTTCGGTGATCCGTGTCGATGATTCCGATGCAACTGAGCGGATCATGTCAGCCATAGTGAGATTGACTGGAAAAGTCATCTGCTTTTGCTCTTCAACTGTACCTTCAAAAATAACGGCGACCCGGGAGTTTCATCGCCAAAATTGCACTTTCCTTGTCAACTCAACCTTTCTCTTTAATCTCACCTAATTAGGTGCTCTGCCTTATCACTATCTCTCTAACGTTGCTCTGTTGTATGCATGGAATTATGGTTATTGCCGCTTCGGCCTGTACTTGCAGTCGTCAGCTTCGGAGCCCACACCAGCAACGCGAATTCGTTGCGTAAACTCACGCAGACGGAAACGATCCGTTCGCACTGACGTGCCGTCCACTTGGATCCTGAGCAGGTTGTCTCGGTCGCTTTGGCATTTCATCCACTCATTACATCAGCATGTGCCGCTGGCTTTGTGAGAATGTTTCCATCAATCGATCGATGGTGAGTTTCGTATTCAATGGTTCTCATGACTTACATTTGGGTCTAATTAAAAGAGTTTGCGAATCATACTGTGAAATTTTTGATCGAAGTACTGGATAAACTTGACGCTTCATAGCCGGGTAGCGCACGTTTTTGATGAAGGCGGATAAAGTGATCAACTATCGTTCGTGTCATTCGGTGCGGGTTGATCAGATATTTCTCAACAATCACACTCGAATCCGTCGGGTCAGACTCCTGACTTTTTTCTCAAAATCTTTACTGGATCGAAGCGTCATTGTGTATCCAAAAGCCCGTACTTAGTGTATCCAACATGGTAAAGACCGTTCCGCGTACGATTCCTATATTCGATGACCTCTTGTATTTTGGGGTCAGGATTTAGACTGGGACGATCACCCGGAGCAGTCGGTAATGGAATCCTATCCGAACAGATTCCATTGGGCGGCAAACGCAGGATATACGTCGCAAAATCCATAATTAAAATGTCCGCCTGCCGTGCCTCTAGGTCTTGATGCTTGATTTAACGTCTTGCCGATCATCTCAAAATACGTGAATGTTACTGTCAGAAGACCATAGGCTGGTGCTGCCATACCGACCCCCCTCTTTGCGTGCTCAATCTGTTTTAGCATTTCGACAGCTGCACCTAACATCCAAACTTCGACGCGACATTCGAAGAGTTTTAGCTTTTCCTCATCGGACAAAGGGGCAATGAAACTATTCTTCAGTTCCATCGGTGCCATCTTCACAACACACCAGTATTAAAGTTGATATAGTCGCTTGATCGATAAGGCAGAGGTTTCTAAACAGTCGCCTAGGCCATTTAACCACTCAAACAAGTTAGATCTCCTTAACCAACCCCCTTCTGTTGGATCCGAAGTTGCGGTAGGATAATTTTGTAACGAAGGGACGCTGTACACTACCGAACATATCCCAACAACACAACTTATTTTATGCCCTTGCAACGTGCGTTTGGCCATCCCTTGAATTGCATCCTCTGCTGTATCTGAGACGTGTACGATCTAATCATAAAACGACGAAATTTGCAATCTCGGCAGTATGAGCTTTCATCTTCTAAAATCCGGTGTATCAAACGTGTTATTATCGATAACTTCACTAGCCCTAAAGATGGCACAGCATTCTTAGTAAAACAAGAGAAAGTACCACCGATATTATCGTATCTACTTTTGGCAATTCGTGATCTGGACCTCCTCAACGATATCAAGCAACTGCTTTCTCACAGATTCAAGACCATGACCAGGCTCTAGGAATGAATTCCAAATCAGGGTCGATCTGGCTGTTTCCTGCAGCAAGTGCGCCGCATTCTGCGCCGCCTTGATTTGAATTCTCGCAATGTATAGTGCGTTTCCCGCTTTGTTCGAATCCTGTCCCCGCCACTTTTGAAACCCTGATGTCGTATTTTACGGCATCAGGGTTTTTCTTCTGCGCGTGCCAGTAGTCTTCCCCAGAGTTACTCGAAAGCTTCATCATCTCCCCGCCAACGAAGAGAGGCCTGTCAAGATCGTCTCCAGGCTTTGAAGAGGAAGTTGAAGTCGTTGATGACGCTGTGAGCTCGGGCTCCTGGATGCCGTGGTCCGTCGGGTACAAATAAACTGTCGCACGTCAGGTCCAGAGCGCAACTGGTCTTTGAAAACAAAATCTGGTGACGCTCATCAAATTTAGGAGTGACTTGAGCATGCAAATTGATATCTGGCATCGCTTAGTTCATCACTTGCTATTTCACCATTCACAATCAGCGTCACCGGACAATAATTATTGTGGCAACTCTGAAGCAAAGAGTCGATTTTTGGATTTCAGGCTGAATGGCTGCGAGTAATGATATGTCTGTGGCAGTCCCTTTTCGTTTGAATCCTCCGGCGTTGGTTGCTCGATCAGGAAATCTGCAAAATCGGGAGCGTTGAATGCCACAAATGCCAGACTGAGACATTCAATGGGTCGTTCAAATTTTTTCGATAAATCGGGATAAGCAACCGGTCCGGTATCGATTTGGTACATCGATTTTTCGAGGCCGATATTCATTGTCTTTACCGGATATTCGATGACCGCTTTCAGACCATTTTCTTCGTGATGAAGTTCTGTCTGAGCAACAATTGGCTTGCCCTGAGCGGTTGCGTCGCGAATTTCGGGAAATGATTTCAATTCTGAGACCTGACTTGCGTATCGCAGCTTCAAGTCAGGTTCTCCCCAGATTGTTGGCTGGATAATTTCCGGCTGAACCAGCCGGTACGACGGGCTAACATGTGCTGTTCGCCGAAAGATCAGCCATTCCTGATCACCAAGAATGGGGAGAAAATCGTAATTGTCTGTTTTGAACAGATCCTTTTCAGCAAACGTATTCTCGCTTTTGCATGAACCGCACTGATAGAAAACCTGTGATTTATCGTTGGCAAGATCAGTAATGGTAGTGCGGCTTTCAATCCAAAGCCGTACCGCATTGGCCGGGCCTTTGTTGCAGACAAAAGAAAGTCCGTAATCAAGACAGAGATCTTTGCTGTCTGAATTTTTCTCTTTCGCCTCAGCACTCGACAGGGCTCCTGCTCCCATTGCAAAGGCAAAAGAAGCAGGGAGACTTTTCAGAAATATTCGTCGTTTGAAGGCCATGGTGATTGTTTCCGTTTATCTACAAATAAATTGTTTAACGGTAAAAAGTGTATTAAGCCGAAAGCAACTGTTCCGTCATCACTCAATCCGAGTAGGGGAGAATTTTACAACTCCAAGACAGAAGTGAGTGGTTCAGGTCCAACGTATGAATCCAGAGGCCAGTGTTGTTAAATTTCTATGCGGGGTCAAAGACGCAATCAGTAAATCTTTTTTCGAGTTGATGATTCTGCAACAGTTGTTTCATTACAAAGACTAAAGAGATTGGCCGGGATTTCCCAGATCTCATTTTAACAGTACATTTTTGCAGGGGCAAGCTTCCTTTAGTTCCCCAGGAAAAGTGGCACAGTCGAGTACCAATAGACTGTTGCACGTGATATCCTGCAACGACTTGCCCGTGGCAGAGGCAATTATTGCGAGCAGTGGGTGCAAAATCCTGCTCATTGGTGTATCATCGGATGTTGTCATACTGGATGGGCCTGCACATTCAATGCACGCTGCTGGGCCGACTATAAATGGCTCGATGTCGGCCCCGGGACCAGTCATCCAGAAATCGACTTCGAGTGATCATTACAGGTCCTCGTACCTGAAAGATGATTCCAGCCGCGCAGTAAATTCGATGTGCAGCGGGCGTTGAAATATGACAGTGGGACGGTCAGAGAAATGGTCTTTGATCACGGTCGTTCATCGTTCAATCACGATTTGCAAAGGAATATATTTTGGTCGACTCCGAAGCCACACCCATGCCCGAACTGCCCTCGAAAAAGGAACTTAAACTGGCCATGAAGGCGTTTCGCAAACGCCTCAAGCTAACTTGCCTGGATGACGAATCCCGAATGGGCTACGGTGCCACGTCCTCTGGTCAGCGGTCAAGCGTCGTTGCCATTGAGCCACCGAACCAGTATTCCCAGGCCGTTTGGCAGGAACTGGCGAATCAGGGAAGACTGAAAGACGATGGCGGAGGACTTTATTCACTCGTAGAACCGTAAGCTGGCCGACAGCATCGCCAGTCAAAAAAATCCCAAATATCAAATACCGTTGTATCTGGTATTCTCCTTTCGAGTTTTGGATTGAAGAAGACCTGAAACTACTCTCCCGTACCGCCGGTCCAGTTTTTGGTTTGGAACGGGGACGCGGGCAAACCGGCTGAGTTGATTAAATTGGGGTTCGCCAGTTTGTGCCAACCGAAGCGAACCTGCGTGGGTGTTTTCACACCTTCGGAAGTGACAACGACAACATCGCCTTCGATAATGGCTTGCGCTTTGACGAATTTGTTATCTTCACCAGCAATTTCGAATTCGGTCAACGGTTTCTCATCGCGTGATTTCAGCCCGCCGCCGAGATGTGCGAATGAGATTTTGGCTTTGTTGCCCTCGACCTTCAACGATTTATAAAGTGGACCCGAGTAAACGACGTCTGTTTTTCCATAATCTTTCGCCAGTGCCCACAAGGCGAGCCGGTTGCCGACATCGAGTTTGTTCCGCGGGTGAATATCAGCAATGTTATCGACTAAATCGGTGACGACGACCATGCCGGTTTTAGGAAGTTTTAATGTCGCAGCTTGGGCTTCCCAGAGTGCTGGCAGTTGACCCGGTGCGTATTTACCTGACCAGGGTGCGATTTGAACGAAGTGGAAAGAGAGTTCCGAGTTCCAGGTCTTTCTCCAGCCGTTAATTAAATCGGCCATTTTCCCGGTGTAGGTCAGACCGTTTTTGCGGATGACGTTTGATTCGCCCTGATACCAGATGGAACCTTTAATGGAAATCGGTTGCAGCGGGGCTATCATCCCGTTGTACATTTTGCCTGATGACGCTCCTTTGACGATCCAGGGTTCGATGGGTGAACCGCCCCAGGAACTATGAATTAAACCGATGGGGATGTCGAGTTCTTCATTCAGTTTTTTGCCGAAGTAATACAGGACGGCCGAGAAGATGGGGACCGTTTCAGGCGTGCAGGTTGTCCAAGCGGCATTGAAGTCTTTTTCCGGAGCCGATTTTTGGACGCGGGGAACGTAAATCAATCGGACATTGGGAAGATTGGCTGCTTTAATCGCTTCGGCAGAACCGTGTGTCTGGCTTAACGGCCATTGCATATTCGACTGGCCCGAACCCACCCAGACTTCACCGATCAAGACGTCGGTCAGTTTGATTTCATTTTTGCCAACCACAGAAAGTTGATGGGCTTTGCCATCAGCAGTTACGGCGGGTAGCTTCACTTTCCAGTTTCCGTCAGCGTCAGCTTTGGTGTTGGCTGAGTTTTTGCCGAACGTCACAACGACGGATTCGCCTGGTTCGGCCCAACCCCAGACGTTGACTGGCTGGTTTTGCTGCAACACCATATGGCTGCCAAAGATGGCAGGTAATTTGACATCAGCGTGAACGACAGTTGCAGTGAAGACGAACAGAATGGCAACGCCGCTGGCCACGAATGATTTAAATTTGCCTGAAGGATTCATTTCGGGTTCCCTGGTTCTTTGGATATGAACTTAATTTGTAATGACTTCTCAATCAGCGTAGCTGGATCTTGATCCTAAAGAAAGTATCGCGGTACTTTTTCCGCGCCGGATTCTGCGTCACCTTGAATTGAATTATCGCTATGTGTAGCAGTATTCTTACTCTGTTCGAATCCTGTTCTCGCCATTTCAATTGTGACAAAACCCCGAGAAACACTTGTTTTCTCGGGGTTTTTGTTTTTCACAATTGAATCATTGCCAACAATTGTTGGACATCCCATCTCAGGTGAATCCGGATTATTGTTTTTTCCTGGGTACATCGAAATCGATGTTCGAGGCGTCGGCGGTAACATCGATGTTCGTCTTGTACTCAGCGAAGAGTAGAGGAGGTGCTCCCCCCGGCTCAGTCGCTTCGGCAGAAGAATATCCGGTCAGCATCACAATATGCGGACCGGAAACAGGGCCTTTATCAGCGGTCGTTTTCCACGTTCCGTCAGTAATCGTTCCCACCGCACCTGGTCCCTTATTACCTTTTGCCGTATCCGGCATCAAGACGACTTCACCAGCGGCAACTGGCTGACCATCCTGTGTGACTTTGCCAGACAGGACAAAACGCTCAGGGCCAGACTGTCCTGAACCGCATCCGTAAAGCAACAGGGATAGCAAACCAACTCCAATGAGTTTCCAGTGTAAGTTAAACTTACAGACTGTAGCCCGACAATGACTCATAACTCAGCACCTCCTACGGGTAGTCCGTCTGAAATAATTCCCAAAGTCTGATATGTAGGCAGGTCGATATTTTCGCTGATGAAGTGAACCGACCCGTCCCCCATCAGAAAATGCGTGCCACCAACATGGCGACTGCCAAAGTACATCGTTGCATCCTCAAGCTTGTAATTGTCTTTATGTGGGATAAATGATGATCCATTGATTGGTAAATACGTGCCTCCCACCTGGGCCGGCGCGTCACCCCAGGCCGTTGTCGCCCAGGTCATCCAGTACGTCGCAGCAGATCCGCTACTGGCATGTAACGTCTGGTAGCGGCTTTCACCCACCATGAAAACATTGGATGTTCCATCTGTGATGTCTCGCATTCTTGTGCTTGAATCACTGTAGAAAATACCATTGAAGTAAAACGTCCGGATATTATATGCCCGGCATGCCTGACCGGCGGCTGCCATCGCGGCGTAGTCACCTCCACCCTGAACCCCCAGATAATTATTGTTAGCCAGCTCGGCTCTTGAGTTCGGGTCCGAAGGACACTCAAAATTTGCATTCGCTCGCTCTTGCAGTGGTTCATTCACCGTGGAACCAGTCCCGTTTTGCAGATTCCGAAAAGCGGCGTTGAAGTCAAACTGGTTATAAAGCGTTGACTGTTCGATGTACGGTAAAATTAAAATGGTCCATGGGGCCGACCGTGTTCCACCTGCCGCACAGGTTCCACCACCTGTTGCTCGACGGGGTGTTGTTTCAATGTAAGCGGGGGGAAAGGTTCTAAATGTGTCGTGGTAGTTATGTAAAGCCAGTCCCAGCTGTTTCAGTTTGTTTTTGCAAGTCGATCTCCGGGCCGCTTCGCGAGCCTGCTGCACTGCTGGCAATAACAAGGCGATTAGTATGGCGATGATCGCGATAACGACTAACAGCTCAATCAGGGTAAATCCACGATTTGCAGAACGACGTGATCTCATAATGACATCTCCAAAAAATAGACTAGACTGCCAAAATCCCAGGAAATGATGGCTAACAGACTAGCCGACAAGCAAAAAAAAATTAATTAAGTACTCATTTGAGTATATGTTCGTCTGGTAGTCAAGAAAATAACTTGTTTCTTCACACTCAATGTAAAATAATTTATTTTTGTCTTGCAACTGACTTGGCCGGGAAGCAACAAGAGAACAGAACAGTTCTTGTCGGCTCACTGTTTTTTTCTCGCAAGCATGACCCGGTCTCGTCAATCAATCAATCAGTATATACTCTAATACAATCAGTAGATTCTCTGCATAAATCAAAATAAAAAAACAACGGGAGCTTGGTGGCGATTGAATGAGATATTGTCACAGCCAAGGATCGATGCAAAGTTGGTACCAGCTGACCAACAGCACCCTTTGATTTGATTAAGAACACCTGCATCCTGAGGCACCATGGCACCAGAGAGTGAAATGTTCTTTCGGCGGTCATAGAATCGCGTCATCTGAAAGACATGTACCGTCAGATATTTTCTAAAAGTATGAATGTTTTATTCATCAAAAATTGACAATACCGGAATATTAGATAAAAATCACATCAAAGTAATTTGATTTGATTACTATGGGAATATCAACCCCTTTAATAAAGACATAAGGGGTGAATGCCAAAACCCGCTTGAGTGTCACCAGTACGAATCCTCCTCCTTCATTGTCCTGCCAAAACGGTTGTGTTTGTTTTTACAATATTGTTCCTTCTTCCTTTTCATTTATCGTAGCGAGGTATCATGATGCAACGTCGTGGATTTACGCTGATTGAATTATTGGTGGTCATTGCCATCATTGCTATTTTAATTGCGCTTTTACTTCCAGCCGTTCAGCAGGCCAGAGAAGCGGCTCGCCGCAGTCAGTGCAAAAATAATCTGAAGCAGCTCGGTCTGGCTTTGCAAAACTATCACGAAGTGCACTCGCTCTTTCCACCTGGTTGGGTCGTTCCCCAATTTCAGATGGCCGGGGGAACGCCGGTTTCGAGTAATAGTCATCGGTACGCTGGTCATAATCCTGCATGGGGTTTATATCTTCTTCCCCTTCTGGATCAGGCTCCGCTATATAACCTCCAAAATTTTAACAATAGTGACTATCAGACGTATGTGCATTCGGGATCATTCGTGTCAGGACATGGTATTTTGCAGCCTCCCAATAGCACCAATAAACTGGGTAGCACGTTACCTGTCTTTTCATGTCCGTCAGATACCCAGTTCAATAAAGGAACCGTGATCAATGGATATGGACGATCAAGTTATGTCAGTTGTCGTGGCAACATTAATAATTATGGTCAGTCCACATCGATGAACCCCATGCCCGGAGTCTTCTACACGAATTCGACAACCCGTTTTCGTGATATCACTGATGGCTCAAGTAATACGATTGCATTGGGCGAAGTGAGTGATAATCAATATTCCGAAGTGGACAGTAACTCGGTGCTGGAAACGGGCGGTGCCTGGGGCGGGATGGGAATCCACAAACGCTACACAATGGTATCCCGCAATACGAATTCGACGCGGCCTATTAATCTCAGCTCACCTCTTGACGCCCCCCCGTATCATTCGAGCAGTGATGGCTTCGGAAGCATGCACACAGGCGGTGCCCATTTTGCTCTTTGCGATGGAAGCGTCCGTTTTATCAGCGAAAATATCAGTATCGCCATCTATGGTAATTTGGGAGATCGTGCAGACGGAAATGTATTAGGAGAGTATTAAGGTAGATGCCTGGTGGTTCACAGGCTGATCGCTCGCACTGGTTTGTACTTTATTTTGTAGTTTGAAGTGGAGAAGTCTGGATGAATCGCCCATTGTTGACTTTGTTTGCGACACTGTTTCTCAGCATGTCCGTATTTTCGTGCGGGAGCAGTGATGATGGTCCTGTGCGTTATGATGTCACAGGTTCTATCACCTATCAAGGGGCTCCCCTGGAAAGTGGTCGCATTACATTCGTGCCTGATTCCGAAAAAGGAAATAAAGGGCCCGTGGGTTATGCCATGGTTAAAGCAGGCAAGTACGATACCAGAGCTCCCGGCGGAAAGGGAACGATCTCGGGGGCGATTCAGGTCTTGATTACCGGTAATAATCTGGAGGTATCGGACACAGGTGAAATTCAGCCGCCGCTGTTCGTTGACTACAAAGAGACTGCAGACATCGATCCCAAGCAGGCACTAACAACACTTGACTTCGATGTCGTCACCAAAAAGAATGGTAAGAAATAAGCTGTCGGTTTTAAAAACGTAAATTGGCACGCAAGCCTGGCATGACTGTCGTCTTATCGGCGAGATTGGCATCTTCGAGAACCTGTAAATCAGCGGTTAAATGAAACCAGGGCGTCAGCGCGGCATTGTAGTATAGCTCAACACCTTGTGTGTTTCGGACACCAATCACCGGACTGACCAGTTGTTTAAAATTACTGCTGAGTTCATTAAAGAAATAGCCTGCCCCCATGGTATCCTGTTCTCGTCCTGGGATTAAACCATTTGCCTGCAACGTGACATTACTGCTCCATCGGTAAAAGTTTGGATCACCATCGGCGATCATCCAGTTACTCATCAGTCGCACATTTCGATTTTCGTTACAGCAGTCAGCCCAGATGACTTGATCAAAAATATAACTGACGGTCCACGAACCGGTTTGCGTTCCAGCGGTAAGACCCTGCCCGGGAATGACCGTCCAACTCGATCGATCAAGGGAAGTGTAGGATCGACTGCTCCAGTTGCCAAGAAATGCATGGGAACCCGGGCGCCCGCCATACTCCGTGAAAATTCGCCAGTAACCGAGTATGACCGCACCCTTATCAAACAAATCACTCAGGCCAGCTGTTGTTGAGGAATTATTGGTATCATAAACGAGCAGTGCCCCCTGGATCTGCTTGTCTTTCAAGGCAAGCGCACCAGCGCCGTTAATCGACAAATTTGTGGTACGGACAATGGGCGTCGCTGCGAGCAGCGAAAGATTCATAAATCCATCAATTCCGCGTCCGCTATTCGGATAGATCATATTCCAGAGATCCAGCAAATTAAACTTACCCGCTGTCAGCGCAAAATTTTCGCTGAGTGCCTGCATGAACATCAAACCTGTAATTGCAGTGACGTGTTCACCGGATGCGGGATAAAGCATATTACTATTTGCTAAACTGAGAGGGCCCGCAGCAGTATTGATGGCATCGCCGAAGCGGGTTTCGGCATGCATCATAGCAGTAAAACCTTCATTCAATCCAAGCTTACCTCCCAGGAACGTAAACATGTAATCGGCTTTTCCACCATACACAAATTTACGCTGAGCCCCTCCACTACTGACGCCTTGATAAAACTGAGTCAGTTGCAGGTCCATCAGAACACCACTCTCAGCAAGCGAGGCGCGGGCTCCGAACATATCCCCCAGCAAATACTGGCGTGTGAATAAACTGTCTTCGCAATCGTATCCACAATCTGATGAATTAACGCATTCGCCGGAGACGCAATCACACTCCGATTCAACACAGGCAGCGTCTTTTCTCATTGAGTAAGAAACGGGCTTGATCTCTGATTGAAAAACGGGTGTGGAATACTCCTGCTCTGGTATCGTGAGGGAATCTTCATAAGCTTGCGTTCGATCGGTGATCGAATCATGAACTTCATTTGCATGTATCGTCGAGATCATGAGATTGAAGAGCAGAAATGCACACACTAATAAAGGCACGCAAAATTTTTGATTCATGATAGATTCATATTCTCTTGTTGGATGATAAGACGGAATATTAAATATGGTCAGAACCTGATTTCAGGTCTCTCATCGGTCAGATGCTCAACACTGGCCATATGGCCACTCTGCTTTAATATTGAAAGCGTTTCGGCTCAAAACAGGCAGTAACGTCATATTCAGATTTATCGTCAAAATCGGGACCAGACCAAGAACAGGCCTGCAATATATTTGCCTGTGGCCAACAAGATCAGGTACGATTGTAACGATATTAACGACTATGATTTGTCATCTGGCAATCCTCAGACTGTTCAAATGACTGAACCTGGAAAGGCCGCAAACCATGTCTCATATGAAAGATATCATCTCTCAAATCGTCGAATTGACCATTGAAGATGAGGATGGCGATGAAATCGGTATTGAACTGGAAGAACCTGTTTCAGCCGAAGAGCTGGAAATATTAAAGGAGCAAATCCCTTTAAACCAGGAGTTAGTCGATTTTCTCTCCCTCACAAATGGCATGGATTTGTTCTCGGCAGAACTATATGACACGGATTCTCTAAGTTACGAGAGCGGCGTGATTGTGTTCCACAACTGGGGCAATGGCGATTTTTCGTGTATCGCCACGAAGCATTCAGATTTTCCGGAAGGAAGTGTTCTGTTTATGAACCATTCGCCCGACATATTGGTTCTGGTCGCAAGTTCATTAGGTGAGTGGTTGCTGAAAGTGACCGAGGAATACCAGGAGAAAGGAACTTTAATGCACCCCTCAGACTATCGCTTTCGTCAAGAAAGCGGTGTTTACAGCCATGTGATTGAAGCCTTGCGCGACCGCGACTGTGAACTGAATGGATAAGGGTTAAACATACAACGGACCGTCTCACTGCCCGTTGTTCCGCTTTCAAATCTGGTTCTGTAATCCAATTCACAGTCACCAATGTGGAATCACACGATCATTTCCTCGCAATCGTAATTATGAGATATTGAAGTGTGTCAGATTCCGTTGCTTGCTTCTGTGTGACGCTCTCGGGAATTTTGCGTTTTCATTGTAAGTCAGCAAGAGGGACACAGGCCGATTCAATGCCTTTCTTCAGCATACCAGCGAAAATTGACACAGCTTGCAAGGTGTAATCGAGCGCGATGCAACCGGACCCAGAGATTTGACTGGGAAATGTCCAATTCCGCACAAATTTCTTCTGTACTCATGCCTTCCATTACACTCAACACAAAGACATCTGCCTGAGTATCAGGGACGTGCGTCAGGCATTCACGAACCACTTGCCACAATTCCCTGCGCTCTAACTCTCGCCCGGGCTCCGCGCCCCATTTGTTAGCACCTTTGCGCCAAAAACCAGACTCATCGAAAAGTCGATTTTCGAGATCGGAATCGCCTTCATCGGCGGTGACATTATTCTGACGGGTCCGAGATCGCACATAGTCGATAATTTTGCGTTTCAGAATCCCTAACAGCCAGGCGCGCTGAGATCCCAAGCCCTTAAACTGGCCTTGATAGCGGATGCCTGCAAGGAATGTTTCCTGTAGTGTTTCTTCGGCGGCGTTGATATCTCTTAATCGAGACAGAGCGTACCGGTAGAGGTAATCACCATAGGTCTCAATCCACTCAGATGGATCGAGTCTCTGTTCGCCGTTTATCACCAGTTCATCCATGCTCTTATCAATCATCTGGACTGTCATCGAACTCTAAGGACTATAATCTAATAAGAATTGATGATTGAATCTGTGAATTCGATTACATTTCTACGAAAAGTGAAGCTTTATCAAAGCATTCGTACCTCCCTGTTCTTAAATTGTGTCACTGAAACATTTTGAAATTTCTGATTTTTTTGAAAAATGTTTCTGATCTGGTGTAAGTTGTGCCTCTCATTACCGTCACCCTTACGTGCTGAATGAAATGCAGGGCCTTGGGTCCGATTCGATTTAACAGGAATGGAATCTATTTATGAAAACGAAAGGAAGCGTCTTGAAAACATTTTCTAAAGAGATCGTCGTTGTTGTGGGAACGGCTGTCGCTCTGATCGCTAACAGTGAGGATGCGTCGGCAGCCTCGAAAGTATATGTTGGGCAAAAAGTACCGTCGAATTCCCAAATTTCGATGGAACAAATTGATCATTCCCGTTGGGACTCTTTACTGAAAAAGTACGTCGATCAAAATGGCTACGTTAACTACAAAGACTGGCATGCATCATCGTCTGACCAACAGGCATTGACGGCTTACCTTAACCAACTATCAAAAGCGAAATTAAATCAGTCTGGTAGCCGGGATGCCAAACTGGCGTTCTGGATCAATGCCTATAATGCTGTCACCGTACATGGAATTTTACGAGAGTATCCAACAACGAGTATCAGGAATCATACGGCCAAAGTATTTGGTTACAACATCTGGAAGGACCTGCAGCTTGTCGTTGGCGGCCAACCTTTCTCACTGGAATCGATCGAACACCAGATCCTTCGCAAGATGAATGAACCACGGATTCACTTTGCAATCGTGTGTGCGTCTATCGGATGTCCGCGATTATTGAATCAAGCCTACATCAGCAGTCAGGTTCAGACACAGCTCGACATCAATGCCAGAGACTTTTTCAGTCGGTCACAGAACTTTCGGTATGATCAACGAAACAATCAGTTCTATCTCTCATCAATTTTGAGCTGGTTCGGATCGGACTTTGGCGTCAATCAGGCTGCACAGCTGAAGACAATTGCCATCTGGTTGCCAGGTCAGGCGGCACGTAACGCGGCTTTACAAAATTCAGTACGTGTTTCATTCATGGATTATAACTGGAATTTAAACGATCAGATCAGCCGCATTGCTGGAAAGCGTTAAACCATCGACCACGTGCGGAGCATGAATTTCATGTTGAGCTGTAAAAAAATCACAAAACTCATTTCGGAGTCATTCATTCGACGGCTCTCGATCGACGAACGCCTACAGCTCTGGTTTCATATTGGGATGTGTGGTACTTGCCGCCTGTTTCGTCGACTTCAGATCCAGCTGCAACGCACAATTCAGAATCAACTTGCAAAAAAAAGTGAAGACCGAGACGATCTCAACAGTCAACTCTCGCAAACGGCGCGAGAAAGAATACAGACCCAGATTGAGGATCGTTTGAAAAACGATTGAACTTTGTAACTCAAACAGACCCTCTCATGTTACCGAATGAGTGAAATGGATTCCGAGCGGAATTCGTTCATTCTCATCAATGTACTTACTGAAAATCTACTGCTGCCGCAGGGCCCGATTCGTAATGTTCGTCCCTTCGAAGATCGATTCTGGAATGATCTGATTTCACAGAAATACGAAAATGGGGTTCCCATGCCTGGCAAAAGTGACGGATTTTCGAAGCCCTGCTGTCGCTGATTTCACTATGACAGAGTTTTCTTTTGATCTCAGGCGATTTCTGCCGCGCTAGTATTTTTTAATTAGAATCTTCGATTTGTTGAGATCAACAGATGCGACAAGATTTCCGCTGAGTGGATAAGAACAAAGGCTGATCATTATACAGATGCCTGTCGATGTGTATAATCATGTGCGCGTAAACTAGCACCTGACCCGATTGGAGAGCATATGTTTGAATGGTTGGCCAGCCCTGAGGCCTGGATTGCATTAGCAACATTGGCAACTCTGGAAATCGTTTTGGGCATTGATAATATTATTTTCATTTCCATTCTCGTCAGTCGTTTGCCTGAAAAACAGAGAGACCTCGCACGAAGGCTGGGCATTAGTCTGGCAATGGTCGCGCGGCTCATCCTGCTGTTTTCGATTTCCTGGGTGATGGGGCTTAAAGAACCCTGGTTTTCTCTACTGGGTCAGGAATTCTCTGGTCGTGACTTGATACTGATCGGTGGTGGCTTATTCCTGTTAGCCAAAGCAACGCATGAAATCCATAACAGCCTGGAAGGTGTCTCGCCCCATGAATCGAAGGCACCCGTTGCAGCAAGTTTTGGAGCGGTCCTGGTTCAAATCGGGGTGCTTGATATTATCTTTTCGCTGGATTCGGTTATCACCGCTGTCGGATTGTCAGACCATGTTTCGATCATGGCGATTGCCATTATTCTCTCTGTCGCCGTAATGTTGTTCGCTGCGAAGCCGATTGGAGATTTTGTCGATCGACATCCTACGATCAAAATCCTGGCGCTTTCGTTTCTTATCCTGGTTGGCGTCACACTGATGGTGGAAGGATTTGACGTTCACGTACCCAAAGGCTACATCTACTTCGCGATGGCTTTCTCGATCACCGTCGAAATGCTCAATCTCCGCATGCGCAAGAAACAGAATCAGACAATTCAACTCCATAAACGGCTTGAAGTAGAGGAAAACGAACTCTAGTTAGATTGCGTTCTCTAATACAAGCTCGGTAGAGACAACTATGGCTTTTGAACCGTTGGTTCGTTGTCTTGCCATTTCGTGTCTGGCAGTGATTGTGTGACTTTCCCGGTCGCCGCCCATTCGGCGCCACGTTGTAAAGTAATCTGGAATCCGGTCC
Source organism: uncultured Planctomycetaceae bacterium (assembly GCA_942492165.1). Taxonomy (GTDB): domain Bacteria; phylum Planctomycetota; class Planctomycetia; order Planctomycetales; family Planctomycetaceae; genus Gimesia. The sequence continues at coordinate 30,008 of CALOEF010000067.1, read as the reverse complement.
CTTGCAGGGCAACCGTATCGTGCCCGAGTGTGGTGTGAAACACGCGCCCTTTTCCATAGTCAATCGTCATCATAATGGGCTCATGCTCGCCGGTTCCCCGTTCGCTGGGTTCTGAGTAAGCAGTTGCCAGGATCGTGACATTTTCTGCCGGTCCTCGCAGCTTGCCATAGACTTCGTCGGCAGGGTGCATCCATTCGCTGGGGAGTCCTTTGATAATCGGGTGCTCGGGTTGACGTACTTTGACGACCACGGGAATTTTTGTGCCATGCGTACCGCCTCTGCCCGCTGTGGTGTCTTTGATCCATTTGTCATCACGTAAACGTAACATGGGTCCGGAAGTTTCATCGCGACCTCCCCAGCCCCCAACGGCGATCATTTTGTTGTAAGCGGGCCAATCGGAAAATGAATTATCGGCTGCATGCACGACAACAAAGCCGCCACCGGAATCGACATATTTCTCGAAGTCCTGTTTGACTTCATCGGGCCAGCTTTGGCCGTTATAGTTGCTGACCACGACATCATATTTCTTAAAGTCGGGTCGCCATTGTTTCCATTGCGTGGATACTTCTTTTTGGGTTTGAGTTGTTTGCGCCGTCCAGTTTTTGAGTTGCTTCTCGTAAGCTTTCTGTTGTGCCTCAGTCAGTTTACTGGCAGGTTTGCGTGGCTTCCGCGGTGAACTGGGTGGCGTGGTGGAAACTTCGACTTCAAACTGACCTGAGTTCTCCAGAATTTTTTTGAGCAACGGAGTTGTCTGTTGCCATTGGTGGTTATTCTGACCATCGATCAGCAGCACGGACAATTTTCCCTCTGCTTTGTCCGTCGCTTTTTCCGCAGGATGATCCAGTGGTTTATCCACAGACTGATCTGTCGGTTTGTCCCCCGTCGTACAAGAAACCGAACAACATAGAATCAGCAACAGTAATGTGAGTATTGATGAAAGAGATGAACGTTTCAACGGAAGCCTCCCGAGATCAGATTTCAATATGATTGATTGCAATTTATCTACCAGATTAAACAAATGGTATCGATCAGCCAAGTCACTTTAAAAACTCGATTCCCAGTTTAACAGCAATGCAAATATCTAACCATACTTAACAAAACACACGATGGGCCTGCGACAACGCCAATGCGATTCTCCGGTTGCCATCGGTAGCAGCCACTTTGACAACAGGTACGCATATCGAGATCGCCGCCGGTCGATAAAGCCGGTCGATAAAGCCGGTCGATAAAAAAAGCAGGGGAACCCCAAAAGGAATCCCCCTGCTTTAGATCTTTAATATCAAGCCTGGTTTAGAGTGTCTTTTCACCCTTCTTCCAGTTACAGGGAACATTTTCGCCTGTCTGGAGTGCGTCGAGAACACGCAGAACTTCGTCGACATTACGTCCCACGCTCAAGCGGTGAATGGCCAGCCACTGGCAAACGCCTTCCGGATCGATCAGGAAGATACCACGCAGCGCGATACCCATTTCTTCTTTCAGAACGCCGTAATCGCTGGAGAAAGCTGATGAGTTCCATCGGCCAACATGGGGTACTTTAGGTCAGCCAGTTGAGGATCAGCGTCGCACCAGCCTTTATGGGAGTACTTACTGTCGGTGCTGGCGGTCAGCACCTGACAGTTCCGTTCTCTCGAATTCACCCAGGGAATCGTTAAATGCAACTAACTCCGTAGGACAAACAAACGTGAAATCCAGCGGATAGAAGAAACAGGCAAACCCATTTGCCTTTGAAATCTTCCAGTTTGTAATCCTTGAATGAATCGCTGGTGCGATCATAACCTTGCAAAGCAAAATCAGGAGCTGGCTGCATTACTTGAACTGTCATTAGTCTTTACTTACCTTCAAAATATGAGTGAATCGAAATGATTTTGAAAAACAAGACACGGGCTGACTGTTTCTGAAGTCAACCCGCATCATGAGCGTCTGTTTTAGAGACCAGCTTTGATGACTGACAGTGAACCGGGAGATTTTTCAGGATCTTTCCCCTGAGTTCCGAAGACGGTCAGATACAGGTTGCCTTCTTTGTCAAAAGCGATGGCCGCTGGTTTATCGAGTGAAATCACTTTTTCAGCGGTTACTTTATCGCCTTCGATTTTCAGTTCGAACAGACCGCCTTTGGCAGCGTCGACCCAGGAGAAATCGGTGGCGTACAGTTTCTTGGTTTTGGGGCTGTAAGCCAGGCCGGCGATGTCGCTCAGGCCGGTTTTCAGGCTCTTGGTCAGCTTACCGGTTTTGGGATCGTAGAAGGTCAGCAGCGCGTCGCCAGCGACATTGACTTCACCCATCTGACCGACGACCAGTTCTTTGCCGTCGAGTGTGAAGGTGATGGCTGCCGGAGCATCCACGTTGGTTGCGGTTTTGGTTTCGATGCTCAGTTCCAGCGGACCGGCTTTGCCGTCTTTGATGACAGACTTCGCGACCCAGCCTTTGGTGTCGTCACCATTACAGGTAACGAAAATCGTATCCACCACCAACGGCAACGCCGTAAAAGTTGCCTTCGCCTTTGGCCGATTTGTCGCCCGCTTTGATCGGACCCAGAGTCTGAGACGGCGGTGTCTTCTTTGACCCATTTGGCCAGAGGTTTATCGCCGACTTTGTAGATGCGAACCAGTTCTTCACCATCGGGACGGCTGCCGTCACCGACGACCAGGTGATCCTTATTCATGAAGGCCAGGCCCAGAGGTCCGATGTTGTATTTGGGACCTTTGCCGTAGACGTCGGTCTGGTAACCGGCGATTTCGAGATCGACGGTTTTGCCTTTGGCATCATAGCGATACACGCCATATCGACTGGCGACAAAGACGTGACCGGTTCCTTCCTGAATGGCAATCCCGCTGGGGTTTTCCAGGTTGGTGACCAGTGTTTTCACAGTGACAGCCGGCTTTTTAGGCTTCTTTTTTGGGCTCCTCTTTTTTAGGCTCTTCCTTTTTGGGTGCTTCCTTCTTGGGAGCTTCTTTTTTCTCTTCCTTTTTGGGCTCTTCTTTTTTAGGAGCCTCTTTCTTGGGCTCTTCTTTCTTCTCGGCGGCTTTTTCGCGTCGCCTTTTTTATCACCTTTTTCATCGGCGATCAGATGAGAACTTCCGAGTGTCAGGCAGACTGCGGTCAGGCAGTACGCGCTGAGTTTCAAGACTTGTTGTAAATTCCACTGCATGGTGTTCATCTTCCTTTGAAAAGGGATTCTCAATTAGTTATTCAGTCTCGTCGCAGTTCGTTTCCAAAGAAACGGCGACACTTTATTTGGGTAATTCCGGTGCTTTATGATCCGGATACTTTGAACTGGCCAAGCCTTCTTTCATGAAGGTCACCAGGTCATCGACTTCCTGAGGAGTTAAATTCAGTTTGAAGATTTCTTCATCGAGAAATTCGTTGGGAATACCGCCTTTATTATAGTGTTCTACAACTTCTTTCAAAGTCTTCAGGCTGCCATCGTGCATATAAGGTGCGGATCGGGCAATGTCTCGCAGCGTAGGCGTTTTGAAGCTTCCGTGATCGCCGCCCAGTTTACTGATGGCTTTGCGCCCGGTATCTGGTGTTTTCGCTTTCATACCCACACCGATATTGTGAAACGCATTGTCGGTAAAGTTCGGACCCACATGACAGGCACTGCAGGACGCTTTTCCGAAAAACATTTTCATGCCTCGCTGCGCTGATTCAGAGAGGGCTTTTTTATCACCCGCTTTAAAACGATCATAGGGAGCATCGCCCGACAAAATCGTTCGCTCATAAGTGGCAATCGCTTTCGCGATCGTATCAGGCGTGGCATCAGAACCAAAGACTTTCTGGAACTGCTTTTTGTAACCGGGGATGGCATTGATACGATCCACGGCTTCCTTGATCGTCAGGTTCATCTCGATTGGATTGGCAATCGGTCCTAACGCCTGCTCTTCCAGTGAACCAGCGCGTCCGTCCCAGAAATGAAATCGGTTATAGGCAGTGTTGATCACCGTTGGAGAATTGCGGCCCCCTTTTTGTCCTTTGAAGCCGGTCGCAAACTGGTCGGCGTTGCTGTATCCCTTCTCGGAGGCATGACAGCTGGCACACGAAATGGTGTTGTCGCGTGATAAACGTTTGTCGAAGTACAACTGTTTCCCCAACGCGATCTTTTCAGCCGTTGGTGGATTATCTTCCGGAAACTCTATCGGAGGCAAACCAGCGGGAACTTTGATCACCGCTTCCTCGGCCTGCGAATTGGAAATGCCGCCATTGACGACCAAAACTGAGGCAACCGCCACTAAAAGTGCTTGTATTACTCTGAAACGATTCGCAAGAGTCATCACTTCTCCTCAATGTATTTAGCATCCAATGTGTGGTGGGAAATCAGCATGAAAATCGGACGACCCGCAACCCTGCAAATTATCTAACCACACTAAAGTGTCTTGGAAGTAACCCAGATCAGAAAATCAGCCTGAACTGCTTATTTTTAGTCGCTGCGCTCAGGACTGCAAGTCACTATGAAGGCTGTTTTGAGTTGAAAGTCAGAATTTCACAGGATTTACGGCAGAAGAATGTCAGAGAACCTGCCTGAAGGAGAGGAATTCAACGATGTCGATTCCAGGAGACAGCCAGCGGTATCGTGGCAAAGGGTGTCACAGCCAGAGAGAAAATTGAGATGAAGAAAAAGAGTAGAAACAGTTCAGCAACATTTTGAAGCGTCTGTGGGTGTTCGTAATTCAAATAGAACCCTAGGGTAGCACCAGTCAGCCAAAGCAGAAATACGATCAGAGCTGTCGATATATTCATCAGTTTCTTTCTGCAGGTAACGAAATAAGCAATCGCTGTGCCCCCCAAAATCAGGAGCGACATACTCAAGAAAAAACCGATCAAAAAAAACATAAACACGATGTTATTCCTAAATACTTGTTCAAAAAGCGCAGAAACTCCCATAAAGAGACCGAAGCATCCGAAGAGCACTCCTAGTATCGTATAGTAAAACCAGGTACGCCCCGTCCAGTAAACGGAAATCATATTAGCGGAGATGATCCAGAAACTGGAGATCGGTAGTATGAAGTATTTCAGAATCCCGATTTTCCAAAATTCTAAATGCAAAAGAGTAATTAATATTCCTGGGCCATGCATCAATGCTACAATGGTGAAACTGAGTAACAGGCCGAGCTGTATCAGCAAAAAAGACGAGACAAACGTTTTCTGCATGTTCCAGAACAGGGTTGCACTGAGGTCACGATCAGACAGTGGAGCTATTGCAAGAAACGGTTTCATTTCCTTTCTTCCCAAGCTACATGTTCCTTCTCCCAGGAGAAGAGCAACAATCACAGAGGCAACGTATACAAATACCATCGCAATAGTCAGAAACCCCTCCGCTTGTCGGATGGGGCTCATACCAAAGGTGTTCTTTAACGCCAGATTGACTGCGAGTATAACAATCCCAAATGAAATTCCAGTTACGATGACAGCACGTCGACACGAATCACGCCAATGCAGACTCGCCAGCGACGATTCTGTTGAGGAAGCAAACGCTTGATTTTCGGAAATTGCTCCTGTCTGCCAGTTCTTCCACCACATTTGGAACTGCTCCCATTTTTTACTGGGAACAGCGGTGCCATTTCGAAATTTGCCATAGGCGCGTGCTCCCTGATACCAGGCTGCGACGCAGACCAGGAGCATCGTTATATATTCCGACAATGTGACACGAACCCAGGGAACCAGATCCTCATGAAATCCGCCCGGAAAATAACAAGAAATAAACCACCAGAGCAGCATGCTAATCAAGCCAATCCAACAGAATAATTTTATAAATCCGGGAGCATGCATACTCCAGAAAATAGCATGACCGACCAGTACCATCATCGAAATAAACAATAATGGTCCCATCAGCGGCCAATAAGTAGAGAGCCAGTATCCATCAAAAAACAGCAATCGATAGGCACCGTTTGTCATAATTTGTAGCACGACTATCATGCCGACTGTCGCAAACATCAGCCAACTGGCAATTGATGTTGAAGAAACTGGCAGCCCAATAGCAATTTTTTTCGTTTTCTGTAAACCTTGAAAACAGACCGCGAGAAAAAATGCCCACGAAAATCCTAAATAGAAAAAGTGAGCGATGATTAGATCGTGCTTGACGTGAGTTAAATTTGCCCCCTGTATTCGAAGCCCTGAGCTAAACAACCAAGGCCCGAACACCAGCGTAGCCACGGCCAGCAAGGCACCCAGCCACGTGCGTTTACAAAATGCTTTTGTTGTCACATAAAAGGCATTCGCCATAGTTTATTTAAATCTCGTTCTACTAAATTTTCGTGTTGAAATCTGGTTGTCAGCGATGTCGATTCCAGGAAAGTGCCAACGGGATCGTGGCGAAGGGCGCTAAGCTCAATGCCATTAATGAAGAAATCAATATCAAACTGACCCACCAATTGTGATACAGTCTCTCTGCTTGAGAGATAAACCAAATTGCGTGGCCTATTGAACCAGTCAGCCAGAACAATAAGGCGATAGAGCCCGTGACACGCTTAATTAGTTTTCTTCGACAAGCAACCAGACAGCTGGTCACAAAACCGCCTGCAATCAGAAAGTAGATCGCCCCAATGATCCCTGCCTCAAAGTACCATTGAGTTGTATTGTTCTGAAAAATCCGATGCGCAAAATAAGCAAATAAAAACAGCTCAAAGAGCCCGCTGAAGAATAACCCAATCATCGTATAGTAAAACCAGGTGCGCCCGGTCCACCAGATCGAAACCATGTTTGCGGCGATCACCCAGAACATCATAAGACTCCAGAAAATACGGTAGAAAACCAGATCAACCATTCGCAGATTCACTGTAAAATATTCTGGTCCTTTTAAAAGCAGTACCCCCACAAAACAGAGAACGAGCCCGCATTGAATGAATAAAAATGTCGAGACGAATGTTTTGAGCATGTTTCGAAACAAAGTAACAACCAGGTCTCGATCAGAAAGCGATGCCATCGCGAGGAAACGTTTCATTTCGGTTCTCCCCGGTCCATTAACCCCTTCTCCTAAGAGAATGGCCACGATCACTGCTGCAACGATACTAAAGAGCATTGTGATCATCAGAAAACTATCCGTTAATTCAAAAAAAGATATCGGATTTCCGAGTTGATTCATGTCCGCAGACAATCCATTCATCAAACTAATCACCAGAACAGCGAACCCAAATAATGTCCCACACAAAATAACAGCACGTTGACACGAGTCGCGCCAGTGCAGGCGTGCCAGAGAAGCGCTGCGTGATAAGGGAACCAGTTGTTTTTCGGGAATGGTACCTGTAATCAAATTGCTCCACCAAACCTGGATGCGATCCCACTGGGGACTGGGAAATGCAGTACCGGAACGGACTTGAGCAAACGCGCGCGTTCCCTGATACCAGGCTGCAACGCTCACCAGTTGCATGCAAATGAACTCTGACAGCATCACAGTCCGCCAGGGAACAAACTCTGCTTTAAATCCGTTGGGGTAATAGCGGGAGATAAACCACCAGAGCATGACAATAATCAGACCGAACCAGAATGCACAGCGCGTAAAACTCGGCGCATGCAAACTCCAGAAAACAGAATGACCGACAAAGAGCGCAGTGGAAATAAACAGCAAAGGGCCCAATAGTGGCCAGGCATCGACGAACCACTGTTCATTGAAAAACATAAGACGATAAGCACCATTCGTTACCAACTGCAGGACCACCACTAAGCCGACGCTGATCAACATCATCCATGTGGCAATGGACTTTGACGAGACTGGCAGTCCCACGCAGATTTTCTGGCAACCCGTTAGTGCATGCAGGCTGACAGCAATAAATATTATCCAGGAAAGTGCCAGATAGGCGAAGTGATAAGAAGGCACTTGCTCACGGAAATTAAAATTGGAGCCGATCACACGCGAGATGATCAGAAATAACAATGGCCCCAGCACCATCGTACCCACAGCCAACAGAGCACCAAGCCGCGCGCGTTTACAAAAATCTTTTGTCGTCACATACAAGGCGGATGTCATCCAGGGCACCTCATTCTCCGTTTTCATTCATCAGGCGTTACGCATTATAAGTGGAACGCTCTACCGATTTCATACGGGCCACAAAAATTTCTTCCAATGTCGGCGCGCTCTGCTCCAGAATTTCGCCGTTTATTTTTTTTAACTCTGCTTCCAGTTGCTGCTTTTGTCCGTTACACAATATTTTCCATTCCCGACCGGAGCCGGAAGACATCAACATTCCCGTCAGTTGAGGCAAAAAAGGCTGTGGTTCCTGAAAGCGAACCATCAATTGATAATGCGAAACCAATACTTCGTCTAACGAACTTGAAAGTAAAAGTTGCCCCTGATCTAAAATGGCAATCTGATCCGATACGCGCTGCACTTCATCCAATAGATGCGAGGAAAACAAGACCGTACGCCCCTCATCAACGACTGTGCGAATAATGGCATCCAGAATATCTTTGCGTACAACCGGATCGAGGCCCGATGACGGCTCGTCGAGAACAAGTAACGGAGGCCGATGTGCCAGCGCCAGCAATAACCCGGCGCGTGCCAGTTGACCCCGCGATAACGTGGTCACTTTTTGATCTAAGGTCAGCTCGAACATGTTCCTTAATTTTTCCGCGTAGACGGGGTCCCATTTCGGATAGAAGGCACGTGTGAACTCGAAGAGTTCCTGGATCGACATCCACATTGGCAGATCCCGATTTTCGGAGAGATGCCCAATGCGCCCCAAAACGCCGGGAGGATCTGCGACCGGGTCTAAACCAAACACACGCACCACCCCTGCCTGCGGCTTCAGGAATCCTAAGACATGCTTTAACAGCGTAGTCTTGCCGGCACCGTTTTCTCCGACTAGCCCGAAGACACAGCCTTCGGGTACGGAAAGACTGACTTCCGACAATGCCTGTTTCTTGCCGAAACGCCGACTCAAATTTTGAATTTCAATCACATGCTCAGTCATTTTTCGCCCTCTTTGTGTGAATCAAATTTCTGACTACGCTGACGCAGTAGCTTCAGGAGTGTGGCTTCATCGACGCCTAATTGACGTGATTCCGTGAGAAGTGCATCCATACGCTCATTAAGAATGCGGCGTTTTTCTTTGCTTGAAAGTGGTGACACACCGTTGGAAATAAAAACACCCGCGCCACGTTTTGAGATGACCACGCCCTCTCCTTCCAGCTCGCGGTATGCCCGCGCCACGGTATTGGGGGTGATCGTTAATTGCTGCGCGAGGCCGCGCACAGAAGGGAGCTGCTCATGTGCTTCCAGACGCCCGGAAGCAACCAGAAATTTAATCTGGTTCGCAACCTGCTGATAATAGGGAGTGCCATCCGCTTCTGATAATTGAATCTGCATTGGATTTCCTCAAAACAAACTGTATCAATACAGTAATACAGTTTGTTTTGAATGTCAACGACATTTTCCATTAATTTTGCGTATCTGAATCTGACAATGATACCCGTAACATGCGGTCAAATAACGCCACGCAATGGTAAAGTCACGAGCCAATCATGTTTCGCGTGAGCCTTGATCAGCACAGAACGAGAGCGCAGAAAGAAAAGATCGTGATTGACACCGGGCCTGCGTCAGCTCAACTCAGCAATCGGACTGCCTTTGGGAAGAATCGGCATCGGTCTGCCGCTGTGGTCGAGAAATTCGTGGTTCTGATCGATGCCAAGGAAGCGGTAAACCGTTGATAATAAATCATTCGGATCCAGTTTGTTATCCTTGGCGTAAGCGCCGTTGGAGGTTGTGGAACCAATCACCTGTCCCATTCTCATGCCACCACCGGAAACCAGCACAGACATCGAGCCGGGCCAATGATCTCGCCCGGGCTGCATGACTTTGGAACGCGTTCCTTTTTGAGGATTAATACGCGGCGTGCGACCAAACTCACCCGAGACAATGACCATGACTTTTTTATCAAGACCCCGTTCGTAGATATCTTCGATCAAAGCAGAAACCGCCCGGTCAAAGATCGGTAATCGTCCCCGCAGATCATCATACAGATGGCCGTTCACCGCGTGAATATCCCAGTTACCTGCACTGCCGGGAGTACCCGGATTTTGCATCTGCATCGTGACAAAACTACTACCTGCTTCAACCAGTCGACGTGCGAGTAAAGCGCGTTGCCCCCATTTGTGGCGGCCATATTTTTCGCGGGTCGCTTCGCTTTCCTGCGACATGTCAAAGGCGTTACGCGCTTTATCACTGGTCAACAGTTCCAGTGCGCGACCGTTAAACTTATCGATGGATTGTAATGAGCCGTTCTGATCGAGGTCGCGGCGCATCTGATCGAAAGAAGTTAACAGTGTGACTCGATCATCAAGGCGTTCTTTCAGTTTATCGGCAATCGAAATATTAGGGACCTGAAAATTACTCTGGTTTGGATCCGCGCCCACAACGAACGGTAACGCAGACTCTCCCAGATAAGAACTTCCCCCACCATACACGCGCGGCTGATTTCCAATGTAATTCGGAATTCCCTTATTCACATGATCGCGCATCCGCGAAACGATTGGCCCGATTGTCGGAAATTGAGAAGTACGCTCCAGCGGTCTGAGTGGATCACGGCCGGAAAGAAAACGCCCTGCACCGCCGGCATGATTGGCAAAGCCGTGTGAGATGGAACGAATAATCGTAAACCGATCCGCGACTTTTGCATGCAGGGGCAACATTTCACATATATCCATACCGGGCACATTGGTATGAATCGGATTGAACTCGCCCCGATATTCAATCGGTGCATCGGGTTTCATGTCATACGTTTCCATATGACTGGGGCCCCCTTGCAGCCAGATGAGAATGACTGATGTATCCGGTGTTGTTCTGGAAGAACTGGCGGCTGCAGATCGAAGCCGAAGCAAATCACCAAGACCAAGTCCTCCCAGGGTGAGAAATCCTGCCTGGAGGAACGAACGCCTTGACTGTAATACCTGAATTGAGTTATCGGGATGACTCATATACATGACCTTGGTTTGTTGAGTTAAGGAGGGTCGGCAGGTGGGTTTCAATACAGCCTTACAGTTACAGTATCACACATACTTTCAAAATCGGCTGAACGGACAGGTCAATTCACTTAAATGATCACTTATGTATGGTAACAAAAGGAATTCACTCTCGCAAATCTTTCCTGTCATTCTTCAAATTGCTTTCACCAGACACGATCCAGCAGGGAGCAGAGTCATCGAACTACAACCCGATTTTCTGTTTTCGATTTGAAATGCGAATTTCTGTGGAAGCGGCACAAATTAAAAAAACCTAATGTCATATAAATAATAGACTTAGAGTGCTTTTTACCGAATGAATTCTTTAGGGATGGATTGGTGGCAGCAGAATTCCCGGATTTACCACTTAACCTGCATAATCGAAACAGGTTCTGTAATCTGTGCTCACTGGTGCAATCAGATCGAGGTCTCTGTATGAAAATTGGATTCTGCACAGAAAATGACTCGTTATTGTCCCCTGGAGAAGATAGAATCGGGGCTTGAAATCGATGGCTCTTTATTGAGACCGAACAAAAGGCGTACGAGGTGCGTCTCAATGTTTGATTGCTGTCGGAATAACAGAACTTGAAATTCTAAGAGACCTTAGAGAACATCAAAACAGAAGGGTGAAACAGTGGCCACTGCCAACGAAAAAAACACGCAAACGAAGACCATCAATGGCGCTGAGATTCTGGTTCAGGCATTGGTGCGGCAGGGCGTCAAGACGATCTTTGCCTATCCGGGCGGCTGCAGCATGCCTTTGCATCAGGCTCTGATCAAATATAAAGATGAAATTCGCACACTTCTTCCCCGTCATGAGCAGGGTGGTGGCTTCGCCGCTCAGGGGATTGCCCGGACTACAGGTGAGGTCGGAGTCTGTATGGCAACCAGTGGTCCTGGTGCGACCAATCTGGTCACTGCTCTGGCAGATGCCAAGCTCGACAGCATTCCCATGGTAGCGATTACGGGACAGGTTCCTCAGGCCGTCATCGGAAGTGACGCCTTCCAGGAAACGCCGATGGTCGAAATCTCGCGCGCCATTACCAAACATCACTATATGGTAACCGATGTCAAAGACGTAGCCCGCATCGTGAAAGAAGCGTTTTTCATTGCCAATACCGGACGTCCCGGCCCCGTGTTGATTGACTTTCCCAAAGACTGTCAACTGGCGACCGTTGATGAAGAACCAGATTACGATCCCGAAACTTATCTGCCCGGTTATCGCCCTGAACTCAGAACAGCAGCCCCCGAACAGATTCGTCAGATTCTGGCTGCGATCAAGCGATCCAAAAAGCCAATGCTGTACGTTGGCGGCGGCGCGATCATTTCCGATGCATCGGAAGAGCTGGTCAAGTTCGCGCATCGTACCCAAATTCCAGTAACAACCACTGTCATGGGTCTGGGAGTTTTTCCCGGCGATGATCCTTTATGTCTCGATATGCTCGGTATGCACGGTACCGTTTATGCCAACTATGCTGTCAATGAAGCCGACCTGCTGTTGGCATTTGGAGTGCGTTTCGATGACCGTGTGACTGGAAAACTGGAAGAGTTTGCCAAACATGGGAAAATCGTCCACGTAGACATCGACCCGTCCGAACTGCAAAAGAATAAAGAGGCGCACATCCCCATCAATGCCGATCTGAAAAATGTGCTGGAAGCGCTGAATGCGACTATTACCGACGATGATTTGCCCGATGTAGATCAGTGGCTGAAACAGGTCAACGAGTGGAAAGAAAAATACCCGCTTAAATATCCGGAACTGGGCGATATTCTCTCACAGCAATATGCGATTCACGAACTTTGGAATCAAACGAAAGCCAAAGATCCATATATCACCGTCGGTGTTGGACAACATCAGATGTGGGCCGCTCAGTTCTACAAGTTTCAGAAGCCACGCCACTGGCTCAGCAGTTCCGGTCTGGGAACGATGGGGTTTGGGTTACCTGCCGCGATGGGGGTTCAAGCCCAGTTTCCGAATGATCTGGTAGTCGACATTGACGGAGATGGATCGATGTTGATGAACGTGCAGGAAATGGCAACGCTCCATACCGAAAACTTGCCAGTCAAAATCCTGCTGCTCAATAATCAGCACCTGGGAATGGTCGTTCAATGGGAAGACCGTTTCATGGATGGACGCCGCGCTCATACATATCTGGGTCCCGTAGATCACCCGGAAGCCGAAGGCAAAGGCGATGGTTCGCATGGCATTGAAACCTATCCTGATTTTGTTTCCATCGCAAAAGGCTTTGGTTTGCAGGCACGACAGGTACGCTCGAAAGCAGAGTATCCTGAAGCACTGGCGGAAATGCTGGCTTCTGATGGGCCTTATCTGTTGGATGTGATCTGCAGTTATCAGGAACATGTTTTACCTATGATTCCCAGCGGTGGAACTGTCAACGATATCATTACAGAGTAAACTGCAGAATTCATTGAAAAAACTTTGGATCGATAAGGAGCTGTTTCCATGCTGTTTGCTGCGCAAATTCCTCAGGAACCCGGATACCTTGCAGGCTGGGGTTCACTGGCTTTGATCAACGCCGGACTGGCTCAGGGTAAAAACCGCAGCGGACTGGCCTGGTTTCTTCTTTCCCTGCTGCTTGGTCCGATCGCCACTTTTGTATTAGTCGCATTTTGCGATAAACTGCCAGGCCCCGTTTAACGGGAATCCGGTTCAGTCGGGTGGGCGGGGTAGCGAAGTTCACTTTACCTGCGATAATATTAATAGACTCTTACTTTTCAGAATGCTTCACTGCGAGAGAATCATGAGTCAGCAGCGACAGATCGGTGTTACTGTATTACCCGAGTACCTGCAGTACGAAGGGGTCGAATCCGTTCTCGACAATCTCATGCAGCGTGCTGGAGTGACTGCTGTTTCCACCTCACCTTATGTCATGCAGCTGGCAGATGAACAGACGGGGGTTCGCGAACCGCCGGCGGATGCAGGAGCGGGAAAAGTTCGTTTACTGGATCGTCCGCTCTGGGAAGGCAAAAGGGAACTCTGGGTAAAAACTGCGCCCAGCTTTATTCCCAATCAGAGTTTCTATGACGGTTTACGCTATCAGCCTGCTGAACCTGATGAACTGACTCGTCGGGAAGGACACGTTGTTTCCGATTTCATCAAAGCTGCACAAGAGCGCGGGCTCGAAGTGTACTTCCAGGTGCAGGCCGCGATTCCTCCCGGTTATCGCGTTCAGTTTGGCGGCCCGGTAGAAGAAGACATTCCCTGCTTACCCGACGGTTCACTGCCACGCAAACGTGTCGCTAACAATGGAAGCCTTGCCAGTCCACACATCATTCAATATCAGGATGCGATGATTCGGGACTTGCTCCAGCATTATCCAGGTATCGATGGCTTTCGCTTTGACTGGCCAGAATACCCGCCTTATTTTCTGGACTCCGCATTTTTTGATTTTAGCGCGCACGCCAGACAGGCTGCCAACCGTCTGGGATATCAATTTGATCAAATGCAGGCTGACTCGCTGGCGTTGTACGAGAAACTCCATGGAGGCTTGACAGACGCTGATCTGGAAGCCTGGCTCGACGATGAAACCGAGTCAACCAATTTTACTGTCTGGTTGAATGACCATTATCCCGGTGCCGCAGAAATGCTCTTGATGAAAGCGCAGCTTTCAAAAGAATTGCTGGCAGGCTTCCGCAAAACGATGAATGAAGCGGGGAAAAATGAGATTGAACTGGCACCCAGCGCCTTCCCTCCCCCCTGGTCTCTCATTTCCGGAATGAATTATTCACTGGCCGCAAAGTATTGTGATTCCGTAAGCGTCAAGCTGTACGGCATGCACTGGTCGATGATCCTGCGCGCCTATGGTGATCAGTTACTGGCAGCCAATCCGGAAATTTCAGAGCCCTTATTAGTGCGCGCCCTGTTTAAATTTCTCGACGTTGCTGATTCTGAGCCACCGACGCAACTTAAAGATATTTATTATCCGGGTCCAGATGAACCCCACTTGACTGGACCGCATGCACAGGAAAGAAAAATTTCCGCAGCAAGAAAAATGGCGCGGCCCATGCCCATTTATGCCATCGCGCACGGCTATGGTCCGACCGAGGATTTTCGCAGGCGAATGCAGTTGGCAACTGAGATCAGCCCTGATGGCGTGTGGGTCAATCGTTATTGCTACCTGAACGATGACAAGCTGGATATTATTGGCCAGTGTGGCGTTGAATGCACCACATAATTTTTCGGAAAAACGATTCCTTTCTCTAATCTTCATTCAATTCTCAAGAGAACACATTACCATAGTGGTTCATTTATCTGTCCGCTCTGATTTTCCAGAAGGAATTTGTTCATGCTGCACGGCAAAATAAAACCGAGTACAACAGAACCCGCTTCCATGATTTCTCCAGCCTACGGTGGTCGTTCTGTACAGGAACCCATTCCCAAGTACCAGATGCCTGAACAGGGCATTCCTCCCAGGCTGGCTTACAATCTGATACGCGATGAACTGATATTAGATGGAAATTCGCGGCTCAATTTAGCCACATTTGTCACTACGTGGATGGAAGACGAAGCAAAGCAACTCATGTCGGAAACGTTCGACAAGAACATGATCGATAAAGACGAATATCCGCAAACAGCAGAAATCGAACTGCGGTGCACCAACATGTTGGCTGAACTCTGGAATGCTCCTGAAAATGAAGAAGCCACCGGCTGTTCTACCATTGGATCCAGCGAAGCAGCCATGCTGGGTGGCATGGCGCTCAAATGGAACTGGCGTAAACGCAGAGAAGCAGCAGGTAAACCGGCAGATCGACCGAATATGGTGATGGGCATCAATGTGCAGGTTTGCTGGGAAAAATTCTGTCGCTACTGGGAAATTGAACCTCGGTTTGTCCCCATGGAAGGTGATCGCTACTGCCTGAATGCCGAAGAAGCATTGAAGCTCGTCGATGAAAATACGATCGGCGTTGTGGTCATCATGGGCAGCACCTTTGATGGCAGATATGAAAATGTCAAAGAAGTCAACGATGCGTTAGTCGATCTCAACGCCAAAACAGGTTGGGACGTTCCCATTCATGTCGACGCAGCCAGCGGTGGATTTGTCGCTCCGTTTTTGCAGCCCGAACTGGAATGGGATTTCAGACTGCCATTAGTGAAATCGATCAATACATCAGGGCATAAATTCGGACTGGTTTATCCCGGTGTCGGCTGGATTATCTGGAGAGACAAAGCAGAACTCCCTGAAGAACTGATATTCCATTGCAACTATCTGGGTGGCGACCTGCCCAACTTCGCTTTAAATTTTTCGCGGCCCGGCAATCAGGTCGTTGCACAATATTACAATTTTTTGCGATTGGGATTTGAAGGCTATCGCAGTATTCATCAAGCCTCTCAGGATGTTGCCCTGTATCTCTCTTCGGGAATCAAAGAGCTGGGGCCTTTCCAATTAATTTCAGACGGTAGTTCGATTCCCGTTTTCGCATTCAGCACCAACGAGAGCGCCAACTTCAGCGTATTCGACATGTCGAATAAATTACGTGAGCGAGGCTGGCTGGTTCCCGCTTATACTTTCCCGAAAAACCGGGAAGATCTGGCCGTCCTGCGCTGTGTCTGCAAAGAAGGTTTTACCAGAGACATGGCGGACATGCTGCTGATCGATATGCAGAAAGCAATCGACTTTTTCGCTGCACAACCCAATCATCGTCCTCAAGTCGAAGGTTCCGGGTTTCACCATTAAGAGAAGTCTTACATCTGACTCACTTTTTTAAGTCAAAAGTAAAGTCATTACTGCCTGCTTTGACTTCCGCTTTGAGCGGACTTTTACTGATATCGCGATACTTATTGGGAAGATTCGGATAATCTTTCTTAGGAGCGGGATTATCAGGAGTCGCCAGTTCGGGTGGCAAAACGGCAACAGTGTAATTACCCAAAACAACGTCTGTGAGTTCTACCTGTCCCGACTCGTTCAAGTTCCCAACGGCGGCTTCGCCTTTACCGACCATCATCATACGAACTTCTCCCTCTGTGACTGGAGAACCTTCGTGCGTAATCGTCAGTGTGACGCTACCACGTTTTTTTACATTATCTGCTCCGCCGCAGCCAACCATGATCAAACTCAAGAACATCATTCCGAGTGTTATTAAAGGGAACCGCTGAATCTTACCTGATTTAGTCATCACTTGCTTTCACTCAATCACTGGAAGTTGACGTATTGAAAAAGTAAAGACTCCAGCTGAAACAAGACCGGAGCCTTTACAGGACTCATACAATGATACATCCCGTACTTAAAGGATCTGCCTCTTTAAAATTCGCCGATGACCTGGCCATCAGACTTGGAACAGAGGTTAGCCAATGTTGAGAAGTCGAGATTATCTGAGATAAATCGGACAGCACCGTCTGTCAACAGCACGTGCGTTCCACCAGTATGATAAGAACCGAGCACCGTATTGGCTCCATAAGTTCGGTATGCTTCATCACCAGCACTGGTGTTCCAAAAGCTATTCGGAGAATACATGACCGTGGTTGTACCGGAACCCCATGCATTCACTGCAGTTGCTATGGAAGGTGCTTTCTCAGATCGAGTAAATCCACTCCAGCCACCATAATAGTTGGAGCGAGAATCGAGGTTATTCACCTGACCAGATTGCTCGCCTACAATAATCGTATTGGACGTCCCGTCAGTAATGTCTCGCATTCGAAAGGAATCATTGACTGCCAGTAATCCATTATTACAGTAGGTTCCTAAACCATAGCCTGCTGATGCTGGAGAACAGACATTTGTTTGACCTGCCGGATCGGGTGTCGCACCTGCGATACCAACATAATCCATCGTCTGTCCCAGGTCATTATTATTCAGGACATTTGCAGTACCATTTGCCGCATTGGAGTGTGGAGAAGAGGGACAATTATAAACGGGAACTCGTAACGTTTTGAGAATCTCATTCGTACCTGCACCTGTTCCAAATCCATATCCCGAACTACCTTGAGAAGCAAATCCAGTGGTAGAAGAAGCGATCGCAAAGTTCAGCTGATTATAAGCGGGTGCCTGATCCACGTAGGGAAGAATCGGTGCCCGCCAGTTGGATCGCCAGGCTGGGCTCTGTTCGCCAATCGGAAACCGCAAAAACGTATCGTGGTAGTTGTGTAATGCTAACCCAAGCTGTTTCAGGTGATTTTTACAGGTGCTGCGGCGAGCCGCTTCGCGTGCCTGTTGAACAGCCGGTAATAACAGTGCGATTAAAATCGCAATAATGGCAATCACCACTAATAATTCAATCAGTGTGAAGCCCCGTTTCTGTAAAGAATTCCTGCGAATCATGTCTTTATCCTTATGAGAAAAGTAGAAAAAAAGAATTGAATAAAATGAACAAGGGATACCGTCAATCTATTTAATAGGTATTTTCTATGTGATCAAACGTATTAAAACGCATGTTTATACCTATAAATCGTATGGCTTTATTATGATTAATCAATACTATTATATCTCCATAATCAACATAAATTAATAAATAATCCTAGTTAGTCAGCATTAAATAATATACGGATAAACATTGTTGATGGTTTAACTAAGTGTTGATACTTGTATTTTCTAATAACTACGAATCAAATTCATCTGCGAGAATATAACCTGTCTTTTCAGCATCAGGTTTCTTTCTTTTTCACCGAATCTCATGGAATACTCCAGAAACAATTTGTACATGGTTTATCTGGTTACTGTTTTGCTTGCGTGTGATCATTCAAAAATGTGCTGAGACGGAAATGGATTCCAGGAGAATCTCTCTCACCATGGTTGAACTTGTTATTCTTGAGAGGTAGAAACGGATTAATACAAGTTCCCATTCTCAAACTTTAAATGAGGTTCCACAGTATACGCAGCATCCCTTTCGGACTCGTTACGATATTGATACTCGCACCGACCTGGTCCTCTGCTTACGCTGAATTGGGTGTCTCTGCCAGACCACTCACGGATGCTGAAATTCTTCTCGATGGCAGTCGAAAAAAACTCGACGATAAATGGACCTACTGGAAAGGACCGCGCTTCAGTTCTTCGCTCCCTATCAAATGGAAAGTTGTTGACGATCCCCTTGATGCCGGCACGGTTGTCATGACTGATGATCCGGCGGCTGCGGGAGGTAAATATGGAACAGCCGACATTGTGACAAAAAAGAAGTATCGCGATTTCCGTCTGCATGTCGAATTTCTGGTCATGAAACCGGGGGGCAACAGCGGCGTCTATTTACAGAACCGATATGAAATTCAAATATTAGATGGAGATAAAACCAAACACGGCATGGGTGCCGTCATCAATCGTACCGAATCTCCGTATCATGCTTATAACGGAACCGGTAAATGGAACGCGTATGACATCACCTTTCGCGCGGCCCGCTTCAAAGAGGGCAAACTCGTTGAAAAACCTCTCGTCACAATGTACTTCAACGGCAAAAAAGTACACGAAAACGTAAGCATCAATAAGATCTGGGGCGGTGCTAATTCGGGACTGGATGGAGGAAACGATAACGGCTTTGGCATTACGGACACACCCGGCGGTATTAAACTCCAGTGTGAAGGACACGATGTACGTTACCGCAATGTCTGGATCAAAGAACTCGATCTTAAAGCCGCTGACACCGATTTTCGAGATTAATCAGATTTTCTACTTTTGTTTCTGTTTGCCTTGCGGCTTGTCATGTTGATAGAGGAGTTTCCCTTTTTCATCATGAAACAAAAATGAAAGTGTTGCTGGGCTCTTTTTGTCTGCCGGTGTGACTTTCACCTGTAAAAATCCGCCTGAACGTGGGTCTTGGGAATAGAACTGCTTGATCAACCCTTTGGCATCGGTCGATTTCGGATCACCGGGTTTGCGACCTGAGCGGGAATTCGCGTCGATCAGTGCACCACAGGAAAACTCTTCAAAACCACTGGGATCAAGGGCATGATACTGCCAGTGACGATCGCCGCAGACAATAAAGAAGTTCTGCTGATCCAGGCCATTTTCTTTGAGCCACTTGAAGAATTCATCGCGTTCATGTCGAAATCCGCCGATATCACAATGATTGTCTGTCTTGCGTAAATCATCGGGGCCAATCAGGGGCGTTGGCGAGATCAGCAGTTTGAACGTCGCATCACTTTCTTTCAATGTTTTTTTTAACCAGGCTTTTTGTTCTTGACCCCAGATCGTTTTTTCCGGGCCGTCTTTCATCGCATTCGGGCTACGATACATGCGATTTTCGGGAAGCCAGATTTGCAATTCCTGACTCACGCGATGGGTGCGATATGTCTTCGCGTCCTTGTCATCCATCGGCGCCACCGGCAATTGTTCCAGCATCATCTGCCTTCCCTCTTCGGAAGTGGGTCTATGGTCGCCGGTATTATCTCCATCGTCAATGCGATAATCGTGATCATCGATTTCCCAATACGTGGGTACTGCAGCAAACAGGTCACGATAGCGGGGCTGGACGAATTGCTCGTGCCATTTCTGGCGCATTTGAGGAATCGTTTCCGCCCGTGGTTTATCGGGCGTGTCATAATAAACATTGTCTCCCGTACCAACAAAAAAATCGGGCTTCAGTTTGAGAATCGTCTCCAGCGCGGGATACCCCAGATGTTTATCTGGTCCTGAATAAGGTTGAGGAAGCTTTGTGTTATTTTCCTCCAGGTGCTGCTTCTTATCAATCCGATCATCACCGTGAAACTTTGCGTAGTTCATACCTGTCACCACAACAAAATCGACCGGTTTTGACGAACTCGCACCGGGTAACGTTTTAAAATGTGCCGTCGGACCGGCATGTAACTGATCTGCTGTTTTACCAATCTCGGTTTTGCATTCGAACTCTGTACCTGCGGGTAAATCAGTAAAAGCAGCACGGGCAATGAAATCATGCTCAGCCACCGCATCGACTGTCATTGTCTTTGGTTCAAATGTTGATTTCTCTCCCGGGATCGTTTGCAGCGTAAACTTCACAACACCCGACATGCCTTTGACATCGCGGTCCACCAGCTTGTCGGTTTCCGTCAGTCGCACCTGCACGAGCGCGCTTTCGGGTGTGACTTCCCCTGCCATGATTCCCATGCCCGCCATCGGCAGTGGGGATTCTAATTCTGAAGGAATCGCGGCCGCCTCTCCATGATCGATGACTGGCGCTGGTGTCTCCGGCTTTTGTTTTTCACAGGCAGATAATAATAAGAGGCAAACCAGACAATAAACTCTCATGTGCATACTCCCGGGATGATCATAACAGTGGTGAGAAGGTGTATTCTATTGAATTGCCGTTGTGCCCCCAACTCAAAACGGTTTCTAATTGCCGCTTTCTTCAGATACAATGAATTTCGAAAAACTCAAGACGAGCACCTTGAAGTTCCAGACCGTTTTTACACAAAATGAACGCTGGCTTTCGAATCCGCATTTCTAATCACACTTTGGCATAAAGTATATCGACTATGAAATCACTCAAACTGATTCCCCTGCTCTTGATCTGTTTATCGACTTTGACCAGCGCGGCGATAGCGAAAGAACAAGCGGAACAAGCGGAAGAAGCCTGGAAAAAACTGGTCCGTTCGCCGCGCTTGCTCAAACGGCCTGCATTTCAGTTTGTGGAGAATGATTCGAAGCTGCCGAACGTACTGATCTACGGCGATTCCATTTCTATCGCCTATACCAACGCAACGCGCGATGCACTCAAGGGTAAAGCCAACACGTACCGCCTGTTTTGTAATGGTGGCGATTCTTCGTCATTTATTAAAAAAATGGAAAACATGCATCAGACGATGCAGGACAAAAATCTGAAAGGACACTGGGATTTCGACTGGGATGTGATTCATTTCAACGTCGGATTGCACGATCTGAAATATATGAGCGGAAAGAAACTGGATCACATTAACGGCAAGCAAGTGACATCAACCGAAGTGTATGAAAAAAACCTGCGGTCCATTATTGCTTATCTCAAAAAATTGTCCCCCAAAGCCAAACTGATTTTTGTGACAACGACGCCCGTTCCCCAAGGCGGAACAGGCCGCATCGCCGGCGACGCAGCCAAATATAATCAAGTCGCCTTGAAGGTTCTCAAAGACCATCCCGAAATCGTGGTTAACGATCTTTATAATTTCACAAAACCACATCACAAAGCATGGTGGACGAAACCGGGTAACGTACACTTCAATACTGCTGGCGCGACGGCACAAGGTAAAGAATCAGCGCGTCTGATTGAACAGGCACTCAAAAAGCGGGACTGATATTTTGGTATCAACGCGCTAAGACTTGGCAAATCTCACACAATAAACGGGTGGGAGTGTCGTTGAGATCGTTTGCCAGGAATCGCCGCCATCTTCGGTAATCCATAAATTACCAGTTGTGGAACCTGCCACAAGACAGTCGCCCGTTTGATCAATATCCAGCGCATGCCGATAGACAATATCATACGACTTCTCTTGAGGCAGCCCGTTGGTGAGTACTTCTGACGTCGCTCCGCCATCGGTTGTGCGTGTAATCACAAATTTTCCATCAACGGGTATGCGACACTCGTCTTTCACTGCGGGAACAAACCAGGCTGTGTCGGGTCGTTGTGGATGGACGGCGACGGCAAAGCCAAATCCGGAAGGTTTTATTGCCGTGATCTCTTGCCAGGAATTCGCGCCGTCGGTGGTTCGAAACACACCATTGTGATGTTGTGCCCAATAAGTATCGGGGCGAGACGGCGACTGAACGAGGCGATGCACGTCCTGAATGTTAGGATCATATGCCTGCTCGGGGGGCACATATTCAGCGCGGATACCCTTTGCTTTACAGGTCCAGCTTGCACCATCATCTTCTGTCACCCAGACTCCTCCACAGGAAATCGAGATCGCGACTTGCTGGCTGTTTTGAGGATGCACACAAATCGAATGAATGCCCGGATCATCTTTGCCGCCACCAAACCAGTGCTGTCGTTCGGGAAGATTCCAGAACGATTCAACCAATTGCCAGCTGGAACCCCGATCGTCAGAGCGGAACAAGCCGCCGGGAATTGTACCACACCAGAGTCGATCTGGTTGATCGGCGCCTCCCGGTTCGAGAGCCCAGATTTCACTCAAGCTGGCGGGTTTCAGCTCACCATCTGTTGAGAAAGGACCTGCGCCAATGGTTGCCCCTTCCGGGTAAACAGGCACGGCACACTCTTCCCAATTCAGACCATCGTCGCTGCTGCGATGCAGCTTCACACCAAAATGCCCGTGATTGAGAGCCGCGTAAGTCGTGCCATCTCGATGGTCCTTGAGTACCATCGAAACATGTTCGCCTTGAAAATCGTGTCGACCAATTGACCAGCCAGATGAATTACGATCGAGTTGGAATAATCCTTTGCGCGTGGCAATGTGAATTTGGGAACTCATGCAAGGTCTCTTTCAAATTGAATGATCTTATTAATCACAAATAAACGTTACGATTAACCGCCAGAGAGTGCCTGCATCACGTAAATCTCACTGTTCGAGTCGATGGAATCGCTGAGGTGAACTCGATCGACAATCGTCTTGCCATCGATAAAAACCACCATATGCTGCCGCAGGCGGCTCTGATCATCGAGCACATAACCCCTTAACTGTTGATGCGTTTCAAACACCGCATCCAACGCTTCCCGTACCGAAGATCCGGAAACGGTAGATGTGGGACAACTCAGATGTCGCTCTAAATTCGCGGTAAAATTAACTCGAACCATAATGATGGCATGCTACACTGTACAAAAACAGCAGGCAAGCAAAATCAGGAATTCGTCTCATTTTTTGAGGAAGACCAGATTGAACTTCATTCTCGCTTTTGCCCTTCGAATTGATCCTGTTCTATCGACAACGGGAAAAGGTCCACTGTAAAATTAAGTGCTTGACTATTTTTCTCTCCCCGATTGCTATCCCACTCCTCCGACGCATAAGAGTTCACGACCATGTTAAATCGCTGCTTAAATTCTATGAAAAGTTGCCAAAATCGTCGCCTTGTTTTTTTAGCAGCCTGCATCCTGTTCCTGTCACACTCAACCGCCTGGAGTGCTGACAAAGCGGAAGACACCGACAAGAAAAAAGAGACCGCCGATGTTCTCGCCGGCCACTCGTATCATGGTGAAGTCTTCAATGAAGGTCCGCGACGCAAAGCCTGTCTGATGGGGGGAACCGGTAATGTGCATTTTGATGTGACCGTTAAAAATTCCGAAGCTCAGAAATATCTCGATCAGGGATTAGGCCAGCTCCACGGCTTCTGGTACCTGGAAGCAGAACGCTCCTTTCGACATGCGGCTTCTTTAGACCCTGATTGCGCCATGGCATTCTGGGGTGCTGCCATGTGCAACCTGAAAAATAAAAAACGCGCGACCGGGTTCATCGAAGAAGCAAACAAGCGCATTGCGAAAGCCAGCCCACGCGAAAAACTCTATATCAAAGCACTCGAAGCCTACATCAACGCGGACAAGAAAAAATCGAAAGCACGAAATGATGCGTATACCAAAGCGATGGAAAATCTGATTCTGGAATATCCAAACGATCTGGAAGCAAAGGCGTTTCTCGCGGTTCATCTCTATAACTCGCGCTCAGCCAGTACGAGCTACATAGCCGCTGAAGCATTGTTGCAGGATATTTTTGCCGTCAATCCGATGCACCCCGCGCATCACTATCGCATTCACCTCTGGGACCACCGCAAACCCGAAACCGCATTAACGTCAGCGGCGCGCTGTGGCCAGTCTGCACCCAGCATAGCTCACATGTGGCATATGCCGGGACACATTTATTCGCGACTCAAACGCTACGACGATGCAGTCTGGCAACAGGAAGCATCAGCCCGCGTTGATCATGCTCACATGATGCGCGATGCGGTCATGCCAGACCAGATTCATAATTATGCTCACAACAATGAATGGCTGATTCGCAATCTGATTTTTACAGGAAAAGCCTTTGATGCGATCGCCCTGGCAAAAAATATGATCGAGCTGCCTCAACATCCAAAATACAACACCCTCAAAAAACGAGGTAGCGCCAAGTACGGACGCATGCGTTTATTTCAGGTGCTTCGTGCTTTTGAAATGTGGAATCAACTGATTGCCCTCAGCGGCACCGCATATCTGGCACCCACTGAGATTGAAGAAGAACAGCACAAGCGCCTGCGTTATCTGGGACTGGCCTACTACCAGAAGAAAGAGGTCAAAAAGGGAGACGCCCAGCTGGCAAAACTGCAACTCCTTCTGGATCAATTGAACAAAGATCTGGAACAGACAGAACAGGCTGCAAAGAAAAAAGCCAAACCCGCCCCCAGCACACACCCGATCGTCGCACTGAAACCCAACCAGTCGAAATTAAGCAAAGCGGGAAAACTGATTCTGGTGAAAATCAAACGACTGGAAGGTCACGTCAATGCGTTAAAAGGTCATCAGGCGATTGCGGGAGGAGACTTCAAACGTGGTCATGAACTTTTAAAACAAGGGAGTGGCGTGGATGATGTCTATCTGATCTCCGTGTTATGGAAATCAGGCGAACAGGAAAAAGCAGAGAAAGCACTGCGAAAGCTGATCGAATCTCACAAAAATGAAGTTCTGCCCCAGGCAGCACTTGCCGATCTGCTGTGGCAATCCAATAAGAAAGAGGCAGCCAGAAAAGAGTTTCAAAAGCTGCAAAAATTTTCCGCGTCGATTTATCTGTTTGCACCCCCCTTCCATCGATTGGCACCGATCGCCAAAGAGCTGGGATTCAAAACAGATTGGCGGAGCAAAAAAGTCGCTGCCACTGATGTGGGGGATCGGCCTGACTTGAAAACATTAGGCCCCTTTCGCTGGAAGCCCTCGCCGGCCCCGACCTGGAAACTACAAGATGCCTCCGGCAAAGTTCGCAGTTCGAAAGAATTTCAAGGACGAGCACAAGTCTTGATTTTTTATCTTGGCTTTAGCTGCCTGCATTGTGCGGAACAGTTACAGGCATTTGCCCCCATGGTAGATGAATTCGAAAAAGCGGGTATTCCCTTGATCGCAATCAGCACCGATCATGTCGATGGTTTGAAGACGTCGATTAAAAATTACGACAAAGGTGATCTCCCAATCCCGCTGTTTTCCAATAATAAACTAGACGTTTTCAAAGCGTTTCACGCCTATGACGATTTCGAAAAGCAGCCTCTGCATGGCACGTTTATTATTGACGGCAGTGGAAATGTGCTCTGGCAGGACATCAGCTACACTCCCTTCATGGACCCCAAATTCGTACTCAAAGAGGCACAGCGCCTGTTACCCAAACAACAACCGGGACGTGCCTATGATATCTTTTGAAACTGGAATAATTCATCCACTAAGAAATGCGATCAAAAAAAGTCGTGATCAATATTGAGAACGACTTAGCTATTCTTCTTTCAGAATATGCGTCGGCTTACCATCCAGACTGACCTGATTTTTCTGTTTCCAGTATTCCGACACCCCCTCTTCACCCTGTTTGATGGCCCAGGTTGTTAACAGTTCCCGCTCTTCAACATAATCGTAAAGCGGGACTCCCATACCACAGGATGTCTGTACCAGGTCGACGCTCATATCAAAAATCTGTCGTGCACCGGGAGTGGGAGGAAAGTGAGCGCTTAGTTCTTCCCATTCGGAATCGTAGGGATGAAACACTTTTGCCTGCCCATACAGTCGCAAAATGACTGGCTTACCTGTGAACGCGCAGAACATCACCGTCATTCGTCCGTCCTCTTGGATATGGACGGAAGTCTCGTTGCCACTGCCGGTCACACTCAGCCAGACCACACGGGTGGGACTGAGAACACGTAAGGAATCCATGCCTTTGGGGGAAATGTTAATACGGCTGTCTACGGTCGCTGTTCCCACAAAGAACAGCCTTTGTTCGGAGATGAATTCGATTAGTTTGTCTGGTATTTCTGTGAAACGCTGTCCCATAATGAGTCTTTTCTGAACGAGGTGAGATGAAGATAAGAGATTGACTACCAATCATAACAAACTGACAATTCCGATGCGAAATCGGTTCAATCAATCAACCAGTCAGTCATAAAGTAATGAGTTTACTCAATCACGAAGACTTTTTTGAAGAATTGATCTTGAAAAGAAGCAGTTCGGTAAATTCATAACAGAAAATGGAATTCGCCAAATATACATGTTTTCACATCGAATATCCAAGACGGACACCACAGAGAAGATTACAATAATTAAAAAATGATCGTTACAATATTGATCAACAGACAAACTCGGCTCATTTCTTAAATGACTCTTGAGGAGAATATGATGACGAAGAAAACCGCGCTCGACCGTCGTGACTTTATGAAAACGGCTGTCGCCGCCAGTACTGCATTCGGGGCTCCGATGATTGTTCCCGGTACCGTGTTGGGATTGAATGGGACGGTTGCCCCCAGCGAACGCATCATTCTGGGAGGCATCGGCATCCGGAACCGTGGCGGTTATGTCTTGAGTCATATGCTGGAACTGCCCGATGTGCAATTTGCAGCAATCGCGGATGTGCGCGCGGATCGCCGCACCAAAGTCAAAGAAATGGCGGACAAAAAAAACGGCGATCAGAAATGCGCCACTTATCGTGACTTCCGCGAACTATTGGCCCGCGATGATATCGATGCCGTCTTGATAGCGACGGGCGATCGCTGGCATGCGACCGCGTCAATGATGGCAGCAGAAGCGGGTAAAGATGTGTACTCCGAAAAACCGTGTGCGATTTCGATTGAACTCGCGCGTAGATTGCAGGAAACGATTCAACGTACGGGACGTGTCTTCCAGGCAGGTACACAACGTCGCAACGTTTCGAATTTTGCCCATGCGGCTCATCTTGCTCAAACAGATCAGCTCGGAAAGATTCATACCGTGCACGCCTCCATCTACCAGTTGATTGATCGTCACGACTGGCTGCCAGCACAACCAGAGCCTGACAAGGAAGTGGTTGACTGGAACATGTGGCTCGGTCCTGCACCATGGCGACCTTACAATCGCGCCTACATCGACGGCGCGTGGCGCGGGCATTACGATTTTGACTCGGGTGCGAAACTGCTCGACTGGGGCGCACATACATTGGATATCTGTCAATGGGCACTCAACGCGGATCATACGATGCCAGTCACTTATGAACCCAAAGATGTTCCCAATGATAATGTCATCGAATGCGTTTATGAAAACGGCGTGAAACTTGTCATGCGTCGCAATGGCTGGATGGGTCTGGGAACCTGTCCCGTGCGCTTCGAAGGTGAAGCAGGCTGGGTCGAAACGGGCGATTCAGGTCAGACCGCGGTCTCTTCAGATCAACTCAGGGCTTCGTTGCCTTCACCCAGCTCGATTCCGGGAACCTCTCCCAAATTCCATGTGCGCGACTTCTTTAACTGTGTGAAGACGCGTTCCAAAACCGCCGCAAATGAAGATGTGATGGCTCGTTCTCACATTGCCTGTCATGCGGCTGCGATTGCCTGGAAGCTGGGGCGCAAGCTGCAGTTCGATCCCGTTTCTGAACAGTTCGTGAACGACGATGAAGCCAATCGTATGCGGAGCCGCGCGATGCGGGAACCGTGGACTGTTTGAATTCTACCTTCACGATCAATTGTTATTAATCTCTCTTAAATACGTCTACTTTCCCATGAGGAATCTGTGCTCATGTCTGCTTTCAAGACCTCTCTCGTTCTTTTTTCAACCACTTGCCTGTTGATGCTCACTACAGTAGTCGCGGCAGAAGAGAAAAATAAATCCGCTCAGGAAACAGCACGGCTTATCAAAGTGCTGAATTCCGATTCAGACACTTATGCGAAAGCGATGGCATGCCGTCGTCTGGCGGCAATCGGCGATCAGTCGGCTGTTTCATCCCTCGCGAAATATCTTGGAAATCAACAGTTGGCAACCTATGCTCGCTCGGCGCTGGAAAACATTCCCGCTAAAGCAGCCGACGATGCACTGCGAAACGCTTTGACCAAAGTCAAAGGCGATCAACTGGTGGGTGTGATCAATTCGATCAGCAAACGCAAAGACAAGCAGGCAATCGCTGAACTGACAACACTCCTGTCCGACAAAAATATAAACGTAGCAATCGCAGCCGCGTCTATGCACTCACAATGGTGATCAATCGGTACACCGGAAGCAGCGTTAAATCTCTGCTAAGGCATCGATCGGCAAAGGAGATCCAAGACTGCAACAGGAAGTTGGCTTTGCCTGTCTGATGTGTGCACGGTCGCTGGCGAAAAAAGGCGACAAGAAGACAATACAGGTGCGCTTGGCATTAGCGAATGCCGTGAAAAATGCGAAACTCCCTGAAAACATTAACCTCGCAGCCACGCAGCTAACGATTGTACTACAGGGCAAAGCAGGCCTCGCCTTATTAGCAGACGAACTCAAATCAGATCATTTGCAGCGGTTCCGCGCTGGCCTGCAGGCGGCACAAGAACTGGGAAACCTTTCGACATCAACGCTGATCGCCGCCTATCCAAAATTGTCTGACGCACGCAAAGCGCTGGTCATTGCCGTCCTGGGTGTTTCACGGGACCAAAGTGCATTGCCCGTCATTTTGAAAGCGGCGGGATCAGATTCCAAAGAATTGAAGCTGCAGGCAATTTATGCTCTGGGAGAACTCAACAACGCTCTGAATACAAAAGCCCAGGCAGGGACTTTAAAAGACTTGTTTGGTCTGGTAACGCAAGATGATCCGGAAATCACAGCCGCAGCGCAAGCAGCGATTGCCAAATTAAATTCGAGCCAACCTGCTGAAAATGTGAAAACCATCATTGACTCGAAAACTCAAAAACTAGCTGAGAGTGAAACGCTGACCCATCAATTGGCGGGAATTCAACTGGCGGGTGCATGCCGTATCGGGAGCCGCTGCGACTCCCGCAATACTGAAACTGACGAATCATGCAAATCCTGAAGTCAAAACAGGCGGCCATCAAAGCACTCGGCGGCACGACTTCATCAAACGATCTTCCACAATTAATCGCACTTGCTCTGAAGTCAACCAATAGCCCCGAAGAGAAAACTGCTGCCAACGCAGCCCTCAAAGCCGCCTGTGCCCGTTTGCCTTTAAAAGCAACAGCAAACACACTGGCAGCGGCCATGAAGGATGCCTCAACAGAGCAACAACAAATTCTGATGAATCAACTGGCTGCCATTGAGCAATACGTAACCGAAATCAAAGGTACGCG
>CALOEF010000066.1:0-64671 GCA_942492165.1 uncultured Planctomycetaceae bacterium | reverse complement strand
ATTCAGTATATAATAATTCAGGAACCTCGGGATCAACGCTCGTTTGACAACTTCCCCAAGATTATCGCAGTCTTCCACGCCCTTCATCGCCATCTGATGCCAAGACATCCCCCATACGCCCTTATTAGTTTAGCCGTTATAATTTTTACCTCACACAAGCCACTTTGACATGCGGGAGCCAAAAACATTACAACCCGAATTCAATACACAAAGTTTGCATAAATACTTTGCAGTTGAATTCGTATTACCTAAGAACAAATCTCGGTCAGCAATACGATTCCGAAGAATCAGTACTGCAGCTTGAGAACTCTATCGTTATTTAGATGCCACTTATTACTTTTACCAAATTGTCAAAGATCATTGTTCCCCTGGGTTATCCCCAGAGAAAAACAGCCAACCAAAATCAGCTGAATCAGAGCCAGCAATGCTGAATTCGATTCAATCGACTTAAGTCAGCTGAGAGAACAATATTATAACTGTCTCTCAGAAAGTCAACTGCCCGAGAAACGAATCAGACAAACTTTTTCAAAATCTCTCAAACTTGCTTGCCGCAAACTCTTTCACGACAACCACTTGTCACTAACAAAAACATCAGTCCCAAGTGAAGGAGCGGGATCTTAACCAGTCAGAAACCACCCGTCAACCCACAGGAAAAATATTCCCTGAAAGTTTTCCAGAAAGCGAAAACCAGAGATGACCAGATTCAACCCAGGCACACCTCACCGCGTATCTAAAAAACCAATGGAGACGACCGGGATCGAACCGGCAACCTCCGCCTTGCAAGGGCGGCGCTCTCCCAATTGAGCTACGTCCCCCAACAGACACCAACAATACTATTGCCGGCAAATCTCCATTATACAATTAAAAAACTGCAAAAACAGAGACTTCCTCTTAAGGTTTTGGAAAAATGGGCGTACGTGGATTCGAACCACGGACCTCAGCTTTATCAGAGCTGCGCTCTAACCAACTGAGCTATACGCCCCAATAAGAGGACGCGTATTCTGTCCTCTTATGTCCTTGCTGTAAAGTCTCTTTCGGCACTAGTTTTACAAATAATCACTTTTTCTTCATTGTAATTTGACACATACCAGCTGATTAAGTTCACTGACGGGAAAAACCCATTTTTCAAGGAATCCTCCAACAGAAACCTGACCTAAAACGTATGAAGTTTTAGAAGAGAATTACTCACTTTTTTTGATTCACCTGAGTCTCCAGACAATGTTTGACCACCTGTTTAAAATCTGCTTATCAGTGATTTTGGTCACGAGCCTCGTGCTACCCATGAAATGGTGCTGCGCAGACAAAGAACAGGTCGAATCAGAAACCATTGCCGCAAATGATACCTGTTGCGCGTCTCAAACAGAACAATCTCCTGCACCCGCTGACCAAACAAATGATTGCCGTTGTTGTGATGTGAATGTCTTCACACCAGCAGTGAACACAAAAGTCGATTCCGACAAGACAAACCTCTCTTCAAATCATTCTCAGCCAAAGACGATTCCTTCTGAAACGGAACGAACCGTTGATAGCCTGAGCCCTTCTGCCCAGTCTCGGCCTTTGCACCTGATGCATTGCGTGTGGATATGCTGATACGTTGAAAATGGATTCCTTAACATTTCAACCTTTTAAATCAGTATTTTTTAACTTATCACTTCACACGAGGAGAAATTCCATGTTTTCTAAACTAATGATTGCCAGTCTTTTATCAATCGGTCTGGGAATGACAGCAGTCACAGCAAGTACTCAACCTGCCAGCCAGAATTGCTGTGACCTGAATCTGAAATGCTGCGAAGCAAATCTGGCATGTTGCCAGGCAGATGCCAGGCCGAACTGTTGTCAACAAGGCCTGGATTGCTGTGAACGGGCCTTAGAGTGTTGTACAGCAGAAAAAGAATGCTGTGAGACTCAGCGTTCCTGCTGTGAATCGGGCGCTGCCTGCTGCACAGTAGATGCAATTGAAAGCAAGATCCAGACGTAAGTTCCTGGAAGAGATAGTTTGATGCTATCTCAATAGTGATCCCTTGCAGGCAGTGTGCCTGCAAGGGATTCTTTTTTCAGGAATTGGTTTGAGTTTCACGACTGACTGCCATACGATATTTTTGCCCCACAACGAGTTGGTTCTCAAACGATAAGGTCAGCAGTGAACTTTTTGCCTTTTTACCGCTTCTGCACTTCGCTTCTTTGGCTTCACGTACTCTGTGGACTGTTGGCTGCAGCGGGGCCAGTTCCCGAGGAATTACGGCCCTGGCTGAACCAGCAAAGCTGGAATCGTGACACAAAAGGCCCCATAATTGAACTCGGCACATCGGGAGATTTTGATGATACGCATCTGTTTGCCCCCTGCGTCAGTTTCGAGAATGATCAATATTCCCTCTGGTATTGTGGCTCTCAAGGAACCGTCAAAAAGCGTATTTTTCAAATGGGTTTGGCACGCAGTTCTGATGGCATTCAATTTCAGAAACAGCCTGATAACCCTGTTTTTGAGTTTGGAGATGGAAAACAGTCGATACTAACTCCCACCCTGCTCCGGTCCCCGACAGGCGGAACATTACGGGAAGAAAACCAACTGCGAATGTGGTTTTCCTCTACTAATTTTCTTGATCCGACAGGCCTGCATCAGCTCCACGAAACGGTCAGCAAAGATGGTATCCACTGGAAAGCCCCCAGTCCTGCCGAACTGAAACATGTCTACGCTCCTACAATTTTGAAAACAGGCCGCACCTATCAAATGTGGTTTACTGATGTCTCAAAAGACCCCTGGTGCATCAAACATGCTTCGAGTCTGGATGGAAAAAAATGGCGTGTCACTCCTGACCCTGTCTTGGAACTGAGTCAGGAATGGGAATCGGGGCGTCTGTTCTATCCGACCGTGCTGAAAATGAAGGATGTCTATCTGATGTGGTATGGTAGTTACTGGACAGGTCGCAAGAATACGACGGCACTGGGATTTGCCGTCAGTATCGATGGTCTTAAATGGTACCGACATCCCGCCAACCCCGTACTCAGGCCTGACCCGGATCGTTCCTGGGAATCACATTATGTCACCAGTCAATCTGTGATGCAGCTACCCGACAATCGCTTTCGTATCTGGTACGCCAGCCGCAAAAAACCTCCATTCACAAACAAATATTTCGCCATCAGTACAGCCCACTGGAGCGGTCCCAAAACGGAAACCGTCTCGCCAACACTACAGAAACCAGCTGAATTCGCAGCCTGGAAAAATCAGACCAGACAGAGATTGAGTCAATTTCTGGGTCTGCCCAAGACCAGGATTCCACTCGATGCCCAAAAACGTGATGAACTGGAAGTTGATGGTATCGTCGTCGAAAAATGGATCTTTACCAGCGAACCAGGCTCTAAAATCCCAGCGGTTCTCTACCGTCCCCAATCGATCAAAAAGCCGGCACCAGCCATTGTCCTCACTTATGGACATGGAGGAAGCAAAAGCCAATGGCAGTACAACTATGCCGCACAAGCCTATGCCAAGGCAGGTCTCATCTGCCTGGCCATTGACCCGATTGGTGAAGAAGAACGTCACATCAAAGGCAAGCGCGGCACCCGCGCACATGACCCCAAAACGGTCCACGAACGAGCACTCGCAGCAAATCGTCCCATTATGGGAAAATTTGTGTTTGACACTATGCGAGCCATCGATTTTTTATGTCAACGCGATGATGTCGATCACACAAAAATTGGCGTGGCAGGGAACTCACTGGGGGGCGCTGTCGCCAGCTGGATGGCGGCGCTCGAACCACGGCTCAAACTCGCCCTTGTTTCCGGCTGGGCTTACAACAACGTCACACTGCGCAGCAAATATTGTACGAAAGTCCCTAACCAAATGATGCGAGAGATTTGTAGCTGGCCTGAATTTCTCTCTCTGGCCGCGCCAAATTGTGCCATCATGGTGATGAACGGCGATGCGGACTGGATCATCGATTCTGACGATGATGGCACCGCTTGGCGCGGCACTCAGTCTGCAGTTTCTGAAGCCGCAAAAGTCTATCAATCACAGGGCGCACCAGGAAACGTCCGGGCGTGGCTCGAAGCAAAGGGGGGCCACAGGCCTTATATGATTCACCCCGATGCCCTGCTCTGGATTCACCAGCACCTTGGGACGCCCCTGCTTTCGAAACAACAAATTCAGGACCTTCCTGTAATCAATTCCGGCCGCTGGTGTGACGCAAATCAGATTCCACTGGAGCGCCTGTATGGCACGGAACTGCATCAAAGGGGAGCTACGCTCGTCGATTTCCAGCTTTCCTATTGGAATCGGGAGAAACTGGCATGTCTCAAACCGGAGGAAAGAGGTACTCCTGCTTTTACTCTGGAAGGTTGGCTGAAACAAATTGAGCAGAACGATTAAAATAAAGCCTTTTCTTATTGTGCTGCAGAGACCTGTTTTTGAGCTATTTTGTGAAATTGATTCCAGAAAATCACTTCGATTTCCACTCCTTGACTTACTTTATTATTTGAGGGTCTGTCAACACGCACCCTGATGAACTACGCGTCAAATTCTGGATTAACAGATTATCGATTTCACAGTGAATATTGTGTTACTCCCGGTTTCAGAGTACATAGCGTTGTCAGAAGCATGTCTGTCGTTTCAGACACCACCACACCAATAGAGAAGAAAAGTAGATTTGATTCATCGATTTGAATGGAATCGCTTGAAAAAAAACATCACTGCGATCAAGCTATATCAAGCGACACTGACCAGAAAACCTTCACTATTTTACTCATCCTGCAAGGAATCACTAATGATTTGCACTTCCTGGAAACAACTTTTCGCGGCTTTGCTCCTGCTGGCCACTCTGAATGTCTTTGATGAAGGCCAAGCCCAGGCAGAAATAAAACTCCCCGCTATTATCGGCGATCATATGGTTCTACAACAAGGACAGAAAAACCCACTTTGGGGCTGGGCCGACCCCGGTGAGAAAATCACTGTTTCTGTAGACGGACAATCTCACACTGCAATGGCTGACGCCAAAGGGAAATGGACCATTACTCTCGATCCCCTGAAAGTGGGTGGTCCTTACGAGATTACCATCGAGGGGAAAGAGACAATCACCCTGAAAGATGTGCTCGTTGGTGAAGTCTGGATCTGTTCCGGTCAATCGAACATGGCCTGGACGGTGTCAAGCTCCAATGATGCTGATCTGGAAATCAAGACCGCCAACTACCCCAAAATCCGATTGATATCGGTACCTCAAGTCGGCACACAGGAACCACAAGACAATTTTAACGGCAAATGGGAAGCCTGTACTCCGCAAAGCGTCGCCAACTTTTCTGCTGTCGGCTATTTCTTTGGACGACAACTCTATCAGACATTAGATGTTCCCATTGGCCTGATTGACAATGCCTGGGGCGGATCTGCTGCTGAAGCATGGGTCAACCGTAAACGACTGGAAGAGGAACCCGCATTCAAAGGCTTAATGGAACGCTGGGGAAACATCGAAAAAACCTACGACTATGACAAATTGATGGCAAACTACAAAAAACAGCTGGAAAAATGGAATGCCGCCGTCAAAAAAGCCAAAGCAGATGGTAAACCTGTCCCGCGTCGTCCACGTGGACCACGCAATCTATTAACCGGAAATCATCGCCCCTCAAATATTTATAATGGTGTCCTCAAACCCACAATTGGCTATGGCATCAAAGGTGTCATCTGGTATCAGGGGGAATCCAATGCCAGCCGTGCTTATCAATATCGCAAACTGTTCCCATTCATGATTCAGAACTGGCGTGATGAATGGAAACAAGGCGACTTCCCCTTCTACTGGGTTCAACTAGCTGACTTCCGCGGCGAGAAACCAGAACCAGCCGACAGTGACTGGGCTGAACTTCGCGAAGCACAAACGATGACCATGAGCAAGCTCCCCAATACCGGAGAAGCGGTCATTATCAATCTGGGTGAAGCGAGTGACATTCACCCCAAAAACAAGCAGGATGTCGCCAAACGTCTGGCCCGTTGGGCACTTGCCAAAGATTATGGCATCAACATTGTGCACCAGAGTCCGCAATATAAATCGATGGAAGTCAAAGGTAACAAAGCGATTCTTACTTTCGATCACGTCGGTGGCGGTCTGGATACGTTCGACGTCAGAACCCCGATCGGCTTTACAATTGCGGGGGCAGACAAGAAATTTGTGAATGCCAGCGCCAAAATTATTGGCAAGAACAAAATGGAAGTCTGGAACGATGCCATCGCAAAGCCTGCCTCAGTGCGTTATGCGTGGGCCGACAATCCCGTTTGCAATGTCCAGAACAAAGAAGGGCTCCCGCTGACCCCCTTCCGAACTGATGACTGGACCGGCGTTACTGCCAACAATCACTAATTCGACACCGGGAAACAGCTGATAGAATCATCGCCTCAGAGAATGATCTCTGAGGCGTTTTTTCAAATTCTCTTCCCCGTACTCCCGCAATACCAATCTGGTTTTGAAGGTGAAGACTGAGTTTCTTAAAGCAATGGCAGATTAATCTTCCAAATCAAAGTCAAATTGATTTTTGCCCGCGACAACTTCGGCTTTCAAATCACTTGATTTAATGTAGAAGTATTTTTTGGGAATGGGAGATTGCCTTTTGTCGGCCTGGTCCGCTTCCTCGGTCGCTGCCGGCGCCTCGGAAGCAATGGGCATTTTGATCTCAGGTGGCCTGACAGTGACTTGATAGGAGCCAGCAGGAACATCAAGACCAGCTGCAAAAGTCAACGTGTATTGCCCCTGATCATCCAGCGTCCCCCCAATGACAGTCCCGCTGGTCGTCTGATGAAATGTCACCCGACCATTTGAAAGCGGTTTACCCTGATAAGTCACCGTTCCCGAAACTTGTGCGATTTCCTCTTTAAACAGAGGATCACTGCACGAAAACTGACTACTCACGACAATCATGAATAATATTCCTTGCCAGCCAGTGCAAAATTTTTTCCACGAAACATGACAAGTTGCGGTCGCAGTTTTGACACGATGTGAATCGGACATGTAAGTTCCTGAATAGATTCTCTACTAATATTGGCCCATAAAACTATTGGCAGTGAAACAGGGACAGAAATAAACGAAACCGCCTCAAGCACATCAGCTCGTTAGAAGACTTCTCCAATGGTTTCACCATCACTTCGATTCCCCAATCGAACAAGCACATTTAAATCAAGACTTTCTCCCAGAAAACTCACGCCACCGTCGGCACGCAATACGTGTGCTCCGCCAGTATGTTCTGAATTAAACGGCTGGTTTTGACCAGGAGGAAATGCAGACAGTGGACTGGCAGTCAGGCTGACAACGTTAAAACCATCGGCACGACTATCTGTGAAGCCTTTATAGCCGATCGGGTAACGGATCGTCGTCGTATTATAAGAGTCACCGGAGGCGCCGACACTGTCAATCGAATCCGTTCCCATCCAGGCCCCCTCAGTCGAAGAACCGCGAAAATCGAGAAGCTGACCGGTTGCCGCTCTCACAAAACCCGATTGTTCCCCCAGTACGATCACATTTGATGATCCATCAGTGATATCACGAAACCGCACGCTGGAGTTCATGGGCAACACACCATTCGAGGCGACATATCCTTTATTCGTTAAATTCACGCTGCTCGGATTTGCTGTGTCTGGATAAGATCCGTTAATTGCCTTGTAACTGACAGTCGTGATTTGCCGCGAGGCATTAAATTTTGCCACAGTTGGTAAAGCCGATGAAGGGCAATGAAACAGAGGGGGAGAAACGCCTTCAAAATGTACGCTATTGGAGGTATCTCCATAGGGAATACCTCCCACGCCCGGAACACTGAAATTTAGCTTTGTGTATAAGTTGGCAGAATCAATGAAAGGCAAAACATGTAAAAACACACTCGAATGCCATGTCGGACCAATCGCTCCCGGTGGAAAAGCGGTATGAACATCCACATAATTATGTAATGCCAAACCAAACTGTTTCAGATTGTTCTTACACGAACTTCGGCGAGCCGCTTCGCGTGCCTGTTGCACGGCAGGTAACAACAAGGCAACCAGAATGGCAATAATTGCAATCACCACCAACAATTCAATTAAAGTAAAACCGTGTCTTCTTAAAGTAAAACCGTGTCTTCTGATTTTTGGTCGCACCGAATTCATGAAGAACTCCTTAGGGATGCAAATGAAGTATGAGATTTAAAACAAAATATCATCTAAACATGAACGTCTTTCAATCTGATCAGATGCTTTCACATCAATATCCCAACATATAAAAGATCACTTTTCAAGCAAAAAAGTGTTTGAGATCGGAAATTACAAATTTCGAGCTATCACCTGATGCATCAGGCTGAGCTCAAAACCACAGAAAAGCATTGATATAGGCGACAATTTCAACGTGAATCAGCAAGTTTTTGCCAGAGATTGACTTGAGGCTGCGTATTCTTTGAGATCGAATATCTGGTTCACAGACATCAAAATGATCACGTATTCAACCGCAGAATTCCTGTTGAGATTCTATTTCATCAACGGTTTTCACTGGAGAAATTGACGAATCAAAGATACAGCCAGCAAGGTGCTCAACAGTGATGAGTTCGGATGCAGACGATATCAACTGAATAACTCAGAAACTGGTTCGCCGGTATCGAGTAAAGGCATCGGACGATCCAGACGATCACGAAATATCACCTGATGGGAATCGATACCCAGATGTCGATATACGGTTGCTGCGACGTCCTGCGGAGTAATCGGACGTTCCACCACATGTTCGCCGCGGGTGCTGGAGCGACCTATGACCTGCCCCATATTCATGCCGCCACAACCCATGAGCACACTGAAAGTTCTACCCCAATGGTCGCGGCCTGCATAGCGATTCATACGAGGCGTACGGCCAAATTCTCCCATCGCGACGACTAAGGTTTTTTTGTACAAGCCGCGATCAATCAAATCTCGCACCAGTCCGGCTATCGCTGTATCAAGGGGTGGTATTAATTTGCGAGACCCTTCTTCTGTTTTATAGCGGCCGACGGAACCGTGATGATCCCAGGGAACACAATTGACAGTCACGAATGAGACACCATGTTCGATCAATCGGCGCGCCAGTAATGCACTTTGACCGAAGGTATGTCTGCCATAACTGTCGCGCAGTTTATCTGGTTCTGCGGTAATGTCGAACGCAGAACGCACGCCTTTCGAATTGAGCAGCTCAAATGCTTTCTGTTGATGTTCATCAAGATCTCGAATCGATTTTTCATGTGATCGAGGTAGGACATCGAGTGACCCCAGAAGTTGACGGCGATTCTTCAGCCTGTCTAAAGTAAGTCCTTTTGCCAATGTAAGATTTTTGACACCGAACTGAGAAGTGTTAGGATCGGAATTGACAATGAAGGGGTTACTGCCACCGCCAATGTAGGAGGAATAGTGAAAGAGATTATCAGTCCCGCCACGCAAATGCGGCACTCCTACATAAGGTGGCATTCCTGCTTGATTAGAACCTCGTATAAAGGAAGTCGCGGAACCCATCGAAGGACGTCTCTGCACACGGTTATCGGGGGCATTGAAAGCAGGACCTTCAAAGCCGGTCAACATCCAGTGGTTCCCTTTGGTATGATCTCCGGAACCGTGATTTACGGTTCGCAACACAGCGAGATGTTCAGCCAGTTTCGCCTGTTCGGGCATCAACTCACCAAATTGAACGCCCGCTAAACTTGTTGAGATCGATTCAAAAGGCCCGCGGTAATCAGAAGGGGCCTCTGGTTTGGGGTCCCATGTCTCCATATGCCCGGGCCCACCACTTAACCAGAACAGAATTACATTTGTGTCTTGCTGCTTCTGGTGAATTGCACCTTGTGCTTTGAGCTTGAGCAGGTCGGTTACTCCCAGCCCCCCTGCTCCGAGCAATCCGGCCTGCACAAAATTACGACGCGAGACTCCCTCGCAGTTCGTTAATTTTTGTGACCGTTGTTTTTGCATAGAGAAATCACTTCCGGAAAGAATTTGATCTGAATTGCCGGTTATCTGAAAGCAGGTTGAAATTGATTCACTTATTATCATCGGAAAGCGAGCGTACGTCAATCAAGGATCATTTGGGTTTTATGACACTCTGTGTGCGATTTCTTTCATCCGACATTTCCCATCTGGCTTAAGTCAGGAAATCGGTCTCGTTCATTTCAACAGAATTCTCAAACAGAAGTTTCGCTTTATCGTCCATTAACATGACCAGCGTCCAGACACCAAGGGCTGTTCCGAAGGGAAAAGAAGTACAACAAAAACCAGCGCCAACGATGCAAAATGTACGGTATTTCTTCTGCAACAGAAACAGCCCCGTCAGGAAAGTCAGGCCTGCATAGAGTACGCCAAGGACTCCCATCGCCATATACATATAGATCATCAGATCCCTCATGGAATCAAGCATCTCAGCAGGATTGGGACCTCCTTCGTGTCCTGGAAAATCCATTTTGGAGAACGCATTCATTATGGTGTAATGCAACGGAATCATTAACAGCATCAGGAATGAAAAACCAGCGTAAACAAAATAAAGAATCGCTGCTGTTTTGATTTGATTTTCGATTTTATCGGTCTCTATGGACATTCGTCATAACTCGCGATTACGGGGAGTCAGGCTGGGGCATATTTCTCATCCTCATTTCAACGAAGAGGAGTTACTAAAACAAGCGCAATACGAAACGCGACCCACGTATTCGTCCAATCTATTCCTGTTCCTGGTTTGACCGGTTTGCGTGTTACTTGAACGGCTTTTCATATTTTTTCGAAAGATTCTGATAGCCTGACAAATCTGGTTCATCCCATTCCAGGGGGTTCATTTCTATATTGGAGAATATGTAGACGGTCTGAGAATTTCGTCCAGGAGGAGTATATTGAACGGCCCTCAACCGCCAGGGCTTCTTTTCCGAGACGCAATTTGAATTCATTATATAAATTGGATTCCATTCTGTTAATGGGCTTCCCGGAGATACAAATATGAGTCTCTGTTTCTTTGCTAACCTTAAATTGACAATGTTTCAGGAACTCATTGAATTTGGACTGATTTGGTATCCCGGGAACAAAAGGTGAAATTCCATCCGCCGTCATCTCATAATAAATATAGTAACCAAGCCAAGCGATTCGCTGCATTAGCTACTTTGGCTGACTCGACTGCATTGGTTGACTTGGCTGCATTGCGTAGATCCATTCTTGGAATTTTTTCTCATCATCTTGAATGATGACTAACCGCGTTTTCTGCCAGCGCCACTGCTCAGATTCAGAGTCTTTGTACTCATACGATGTTCCCCGAAATGTTTTTTTCAGAGAAGATTCTTTGTTTCAGGCTTTAGTTGGGGTGGTTCGAATCGCCAGAAACCATGACGTGGTCCAAGATAGCCAAACTCACCTTGCGCATGTTTTTGCGAATGAAAGAGATCATCGTACTGGATCCTTTGAAAATCTCCCCGAACAGATTTAAATGTCCGGCACTCGACTCTCCATTCGCGCAAGACCTTGAGGGCTCGCAGCTCGGATTCAAATTCCGAATCAAAGTTGGGCTTTGAGGCAGCAATCGGTTCTGCACAGAGTGGCGCAGTGATGAAACAGACAATAATGAGCGGTAGTAAAACACGGGAATCCATTCGTGTGTTCCTTTATCGAAAATCAAGTCTC
Source organism: uncultured Planctomycetaceae bacterium (assembly GCA_942492165.1). Classification (GTDB taxonomy): domain Bacteria; phylum Planctomycetota; class Planctomycetia; order Planctomycetales; family Planctomycetaceae; genus Gimesia. The sequence continues at coordinate 53,075 of CALOEF010000066.1, read as the reverse complement.
AATGGTTTCGGGGCAGCACAAATCCTGGCGGCTATGCCATTCATGCTGGATGCCGCGCATGAGTAAAGCACAGTCAAACTCCACCGATCCTGCTGGAAAGCGGTCTGAGTCATCGAAAAAACTGGATGAAACACTTTCTATCTGAAGAGCCTCCGCATTCCATTCTTTACATTGTAATTCCAGACCATCAAATCGCCCTTCTGCTTCGCTGACCGAGTACCCGAGAGAGCCTTGCTCAAAAAACTCAGACGCTGCTGCCAATGAAGGAAAAACGGACGATTCCGGAAGATGATCGGTGACCGAACCGACGACTTTCATGTGCGCTGCGCCATCTTTGCTCTGCATTTCTACAGAGAAATGATCCTCCGATTCCGAGACAGTAAACGCTGCATGATGATGCGTACCCGGAAAGATTCTGCCTCCTGCCAGCGCATTCAGACAGGAATCGGTATCGCGACGATTCACGTAAACTCCCTCGTGCGTTTGCCCCTCGGCGTCCCATTCGACGGCGAAACGATGAGCGGCATTTTCAGAGCGAATGCCCCACGGAATCGGCATGAAGCGCGGACGGACATTTTTCAGTCGAATCAGACAAACTCCGCCGATAGCATAGCCGTGAATCAGTTTGGGACGAAACGGGGCGGGCAGCACACGGGCCATCACTTCTGGATCAATGCGAAAGTTCGCCAGAATGCGGCGGTCAATGATGCCTTCAATAACGGGAATTCGCATAACAGGCTTTCTGATGAAAAATGCTTGTCTTTCTTTCAGAGACTATCTCAACCGCTCACCGTCCTGTTTTCATTATCAATGATTCAGCCCATAGGGATCAATATCAGAAACGCCCCCCATAATCTTTTACCGATATTAGTTGAAACGAGACGCGCTTACTTGCTCTTCAGATCAAACGTCAATTCGTTGGAACCATCGGCACTGATGTCGGCTTCAAGCGTTGTCTGTTTGTTGTACTGAACCGGGATGTATTGTTCCAGAACGGGAACGGGAGGACCACCACTGGGCCCGGGCGCCATCTTGTCTTTTGATTCCCGCGAGGCATTAATTTCGACTTTCTTCTTACCAGCCGTCATCGAAGTAGAGAAATTTCCGTCCTTGATACTGGCACCATAACTCTTTTGCTTACCATCAGGGTCTAAAAACACCATTGACCCTTCCGGTACAGGCTGCCCGTCGAGTGTAACCGTTCCACTCACTTCGTATGTTTTGGGAGCATCACTGGGGCCTCCACCGCAGCCCACTGTCAGTATTCCGAAAATCAGAGCGAAACAGGGAAATCCAGGCCAATTCTGCAATACCGTTTTTCTGCACATGAAGTTTTTGTCCCATCTAAAATAGAATCGCGATTACGCAAGAAATCAATTGAAATGTCGTTGCTCACTTTGATGTTGGTGGGGAACCGTGCTTGCTTCGATTCAGTGTAGTAAAACACGGTCCCCTTCTTCTGTACTCGATTAGAATTCGCCTATTACGTTTCCATCTGCGATACTCCCCAAATTACGATAGGTTGGGGAATCAATGTTCTCGGAGATAAATCGAACGGCACCATCACCCAGCAAAACATGCACACCACCCACGTGATAACTGCGGGCGAAGTTATATTGCTCACCTACGGTGGTATTATTCGTGCAAGGCGCTCTGGTCATCGTCGTTGTTTTGCAACTGTAATTCACGTCGGCTACAGATGTATTAGGGGGTTCCACGGTAGTGAATCCACATGAGCCCCAGAAACAACCACCCCAATAGCCACCAATTTCGCCATATCTGACGGTCGATACATTAGGACGGACAATGCCTTCGCTGGCCATTATCGCGTTCGAACTCCCATCCGTGATATCCCGAAATCTGACTTTGGAATTGTAATGGAACATACCATCGGTGACGTCTGTTGTAATGCCCGCTCGTTGTGTTCCACTGTAGCAGACAGCGTAATTGCCCTGGAATACACCGACTGCCCCACCCACACTGCGACCCGGAGCTCCCGGGTTGGACGGGCAAACCATAGCGGGCACGACAGTACCATATATGCCGGCAAAACCAGGGCGGCTCACATAGGCATTCGCACTTGTATCGGGAACGGCAACGAATTTGTTGTACAACGGCGCCTGATCAATGAACGGTAATATCATATGAAACCAGCAAGTCCGTTGTTTGTTGACACCAACACGATATGAGAAGGGAAACGTGCGATGCGTGTCGTGATAATTGTGCATCGCCAACCCAATTTGCTTCATATTGTTTTTACAAGTACTGCGGCGTGCTGCCTCTCTCGCCTGTTGTACCGCGGGTAACAACAACGCGATTAAAATCGCAATGATGGCGATTACAACCAGCAATTCGATCAATGTGAATCCAGATTTTCGGTTTGTACGTTTCATAGTTAACCCTTCAAAATATAGTAATCATGACTGAACAAAAAAATAATTAAGTCAGTGTGAAACATATCTAGGTGAACAACCTTGAAGTTGAAGGCGAGAATTCATTTGAGCCAACAACTCAATAACACACCTCACAATTCAAACAGTACTCACTCCAATCCAGAAAAATCTATTTTCATGAAAACAGCTTATCAATTCTTCAATTACTCTTTGTTTTGTTCGTCGAATCGACGCAGTGTTATATCACGCCCCAACCGGAGATGATTACGTAATGATTCGCAACTGCGTTCAACATCGTTCGCTTTAAGTGCAGCGAAAATTGCTTCGTGTTCATCGCAAATCGAGTGCAGTACTTCCGCTGTATAAGGGCGTGCATTAAAATCCCAGATTTGTTCAAGCACTCGGTTACTCTGGACCAAATCTACGACAGCTGTATTTCCGGTTCTGCGAAGAATTGCCAGATGAAAAGCAGCGTCGGCTTCACCTAATTTTAGAAATGGTTTTCCCCGTTCCAGATTTGTCTCTGTGTTTTCTAACTCGATGGCCATCGCGCGGATCACATCACAAGATCGTTCCATTTCAGAAAACTCACGAGGCCCCAGAAAAGAAACTTCCGCTTCAAGCGCACCAATCTCCAGCCATTCGCGAACCTGACACAAATCCGCGATCTCCTGACGTGATGGAGTTGGTACAAAAACACCAAGCCCCGCTTTTTGAGTAAGTAATCTCTCAGAAATGAGTCGGTTCATGGCTTCTCGAATCGGAGCACGACTAATCCCCAGACTGCGAGACAAGGCATAGTCAGAAATCCGTGTGCCCTGCGTATCGATTCCAGACAGTAATCGCTCCCGTATCGTGCGGTACGCTTTTACCTGTAACGTTTCAACCGTATTTCCACCTGATTTTGCAAGTCAAACTCACTCGATTTGATACCAGCCACTATTGTCGACACTGTCGACATTCTATAGAAATATAATAAACCATCTCCAAAATCAACCCCTTTCATAGAAAAGCACTGCGTTAATAAGTAGATCGATCTCGGTGACGACGACGTATGAAACTACTGTTGAATATTCATCTGCGATGCGATGATTGAGATTGAGTAAAATGTGATTACAACTGCAGTATGATGCATGGGTGAGATCGGTTCCTGCCGTCTGCTCGCTGTGTCTTCTATTTCTTGTCTGTCATTGGAAGTGGTTGTCTATGAAGTTCTGGTATTTGCACTGTCTCAATTCTCTCGAGGAGTACCTTATGACTTTGAACGATCATCGCCAATGGCGTGAAGCCGTCAAGCAGAGATTTCCGCGCGGTTTTGTCGTAACAATGTACACAAGAGAGACTGACATGGCTCATTCTGTTGTCCGAAGTGTAATTCAACAGCATAATCTATGGTGCTTAAGTGGAAGTGCTTTCGTCAGAATTCACAAAATGTTGCGCAACATAGCAGGTTTTATAGTGCTCTTTTCAACAGATGTGGAAGTATTTACTATCGAAAATAAAATTCCCACGCGCGCGACGCAGATCACGCAGTTTCGAGAACGGTGCGGCTGTGTCAAGATCGAAAAGAACACGAAACATCAGGAACTGTTTCTGGTCTTTGAATGTGCACGAATCTGTCAAGGGAAAATTGAGTCAATGGAAATTTGAGATGGCTGCTCAATTCTTCATCTGAACACAGCGCGTATCGTTGTGTCATGGAATATGCCCGGGCGATTGCGGTAGATGCACCGAGAAGATGATTACGCCTTTCCCGATCTGTTTGTTATTGAGCTGGAGAATGTCCCTCTTCATTTGGTTCGACGACGACCAGGTTGGTCGAGAGTTCTTCCACGACCTGTCCTTCGAGTCCATCTTCTTCCCGACGAAAACGCCGCATTTGTGAAGGTTTGGTTCCCTTGGGTAATTTTCCCAGATTACAGATTGGCTCACCGGGGCTGATGGCGGGCAGAGTTGTCATACCAATTACGACTGCGTTAAAGGGAGAATAGAGCATACTGCGTTCGCGACCAAGGAGTGTCGTATTTGTAGCAAGCGGCTGATCCTTTTCGATGATGTCGCCTGGTTTCACATGGAATTTAAGAAAGCCACCTCGTTCTGCTCTGACCCAGGTCGATTTGTCCACAATGACTTGATAGTCAGGGCTTTCTGGTTCACCGTCGAGCATCTCAAGATCGCGAAGTACGTTCCTGACTCCTCTTGTCGCAGACTCAACGATCCCCGGTTCGACCTTCCAGACTTCTCCACCTTCCATAATAATCGTTGGACAGCCACTTAGGCAGGCTTCTCGACGAAATGCTCCAGCTGGTCCCTTACCGTTGATGATAATTTCAGAACCAAAGGCTTTCGCGATCCTTTGCACTTCAGGATTTGTCATATCGCCTCGTACATTTGGATAATTAGTACGACGTACAGAGGCAGTATGAAGATCAATACCATAGTCACATCGCGAAACGATCTCATCAAAGATAATCCGTGCCATGCGACCGGCAAGACTGCCGTTTGGAGTTCCGGGAAAGGAACGATTCAAGTCACGACGATCAGGCAGATAACGAGAATGCCGGTCAAAAGCCAATAAATTCAAAACGGGAACGAAAATAACCGATCCGCGGAGCAATTCAAAATCGGTATCCTGGACGAGTTCTCGAATCGCCCCGGTTCCGTTAATTTCGTCGCCATGCAGTGCAGCAGTCACAAAAACCACAGGTCCCGCTTCCTTAGCACGACGAATGTGAATCGGTATCCGCACAGTCATGCTGCTATAACTCTCACTCACTGCGAGTTTCACATCGCGTGATTCACCAGCCGGAATGGATTCTCCATTCCATTCTTCAATTGGCTTCCGTTCGCGGGACCTGGTCATGACGGTAATTGCCTTTACTCAATTATAAAGAGTCCGTTTCTACTTCAACTGGATCTGTATGCACTTCATCAGCTACAGGTAAATCAGGTAGATCCTGAACCTCCGGACGTCTTTTGCGACGCGTCTTCGCTGGAATCAAATGACGCATTAATTCGAGTTTGCCAAAGCAAAGAAGACGATCACCGGATTCAAGCTCTCTGTTAGAACGGGGATTAGGTATGACAGTTGTCCCCCGATAGAGTGTCAGTACGTTAATATCCTTGTCACGTAATCCGGATTGATTGATTTCTTTACCAACATAGTCTGACCCATCTGGAATATGAATCTCGGTCACTCCATAGCCAGTACTGACTGTTAATCGCTGGCGCAGATCGATCTCAGGAAAATCGACCTGGGCAGAAATATAATCTACGATAACCCCAGCAATATCGAGCTGAGTACAGCGTTCGATTCCTTCCAATCCCGGCGATGAATTCACTTCCATAATCTGAGGACCATCTTTACCCTCAAGCATGTCCACGCCTGCAACGCGAAGGCCCATAATTTGTGCCGCACGTACAGCCGTTTTACAATATGTTTCATCGAGTTCTACCTGCTCGGTAAGTCCCCCTCGATGGACGTTGCTACGAAATTCCTGACCCTGAGCGACACGACGCATGGCAGCAACCACTCGATCACCAACCACAAACGCGCGGATGTCGCGACCTTTGCTTTCGGCAACGAATTTCTGGATCAATACATTCTGCTTTTGACTTTGTAACATCTCGATAATGGCTTCAGCAGACTTCACCGATTCAGCAAGCAACACACCAATTCCCTGCGTGCCTTCCAGCAGTTTGATGACAACAGGCGCCCCACCAACGCGCTCGATTGCTGGCAGCACATCTTTCTTGTCACGAACAAAAGTGGTTTGGGGGATACCAATCTGGTGTCGACTGAAGATCTGCATACTGCGGAGCTTATCCCGTGAATTAGAAATACCGGCAGACGAATTCGCACAGAAGATATCCATTTGCTCGAATTGCCGTACGACTGCCGTACCAAAATAGGTAATCGATGCACCGATCCGCGGCAGTACAGCGTCATAATCAGACAGCGACTTTTGCAGGTAATAAAGATCTGGCTCACCCTGTTTCAGATCAATCGCAAACTTAAGAGTATTGAGAACTCTGACCTTGAAACCACGTTGCTCTGCCGCTTCGTATAACCGACGCGAGCTGTAGCAATTAGGACTGCACGAAAGAATTGCGAGTTTCATAGATACGCTTTCTGCCTTTGTATATGTTTAAAGTGTAGCACGGTAGTTGTTATCTTTTTTCTTTGCCTGGTTTTCATTTTTCGCTTTGGTTTCCCACCATAGTAAGATTTTCCCGCATCGACATAAAACCGTTGTCGAAATGCTTCGCGACCCAGCAACATCCGAAAACCCATTTCGTCGCGATTGGCAAGTGTCAATTCGACGGGCCAAAGAACACCAAGAAGTTCAATATTAGTGACAATCACAGGCCGTATGGCAGCCTTACCGCTTGAACTGCGGACAGATCGAAACTCGAGGATTTTAGCCTCTGTCTGTATGACCTCGTTGGTCATACGCTGAACCGGATGAATTTTGAACCGGATCCATTTTTCTCCGGCTCGTTCAAACTCATTCAAATCATAAGCATGTAGTGATGAAGATCGGGCACCCGTATCAACTTTCACTTTAATTGATTTCACTCCCAAATCAGGAAGCCTCACCCATTCGCGCCAGCCAATAATGGGTAAAATAGTTTTTTTTACTTTTGTCATATTACTGTGGTCTCATCAGATTCGCTCTTTGGCATTCTGCCTTGACAGGAGCATTCAGTTTATCCGTTTACACCCTGTTTCGCTAGTTTCTCTATAGCTCGTTTCACTGATATTAATGCTTCATTTTACAGATCAAACGATCGGTTCCAGGTAAATCACTGCAGGCATTCGTTCTATATTGTCTTGCAATTCCTATTCATCACCCAAGTCCTCAATTTTCTCTAATCGATCATTCCATACTAAAAAGTACAGAAATCACAATTGACCAGTTGGTGAAATGAAAGATGATATACAAGCGCAAAAAAAACAGACTATGTACAAAAATGACATAGTCTGTCAGTCACAATTTGATTGATATAAATCAAACCTTATTTGGCAGGACTCGATCCAAAATCCATGGGAGGTGCCTGCTCCAGTTTCGGAGCATACTCATAGGGAGCCGCATATTGATACTTCAAAGGTGCTTTTGGATTGATGAGATATTGATCATCATTTCCAAAGCTGGATGCGGGTGGAAAGTATGGTGTATGAGCCCGTGAAGGATTTCCTTGAGCAGGTGCATTGATGCGTTCTGCCCAACCTAATGTTACATTCACCGTACTCACTGCGCCTTGCTCACCGACTTGAATCACTTTCAATGCAACCTTCTGACCAGGTTGTGCCTTGGCAAGCAGTGCATTTAACTGGCGTACCGAAGCCAGACGATGTTTTCCAAATGACAAGATGATATCGTACTTCATCAACCCTGCCTGATCGGCGGGAGAACCCGGAGCCACATGCATAATGACCACACCATAGCCAGGATTGCCATCAAGGTCCGTTCCTACTCCGGTCCACCAATCGGGTGCGCCATTTGTTAAGTGGGCAGCCAAAGGACCTGAAGAGGCAGTTGCTACGACTCCTAGTGTTGCTTTGTAATATTTCGAATAATGCTGGTTTGATCGCAATTGATGCGCTTCACTCATCAAAGCGGCATATTTCTGACGCGCTGTTTGATTTTTGGTTGGACCGTCCTGGGCCTGTGACTCATAATTCACGACTAAAAAAAGTGCGAGAAGACAAAGCAATCCTTTTCCAGATATAGACTTATAAGATTTCATCGTAGTAACCCTTTACCTCATTCTATTACGACACGCATGACAATATGTGTGCTGAGCTTCTCGATTTGAGGGCGATTCAACAATCACCACACTCAACCTATTTAACCTATCCTAGCTCACACATATAGCATGTCAAACATGGAAAGTAGAATACGGTGAATATTTGCAACATCGATCATATTGGAGAAATGACAATCGGACTCATCTCAAGTCCCCTTTTTTGAAGCCCCCATCGCATTAAACCACTCCGAATCTTGATGGATGCTTTCAGGTAAGTTGATATCATGTTCTCTAAAATCATCATGCTGATTCTGGACTGAAAATAACAAACACAGAGAGCTTCATTGATTATGAGTAGACAGATTACGATTGCCGTGGCACAAATGGGGCCGATACCTCTTACTCAATCAAGGCCTGAAGTCATTGAGCGACTGATTGGTTTATTGCGTGCAGCGGCCAGTCAGGGTTCTGAACTGGTCCTTTTTCCCGAATGTTGTCTTACAGCATTCTTTCCACATTGGTTCATTGAAGATCAGGCCGAGATAGATACATTTTTTGAACGCGAAATGCCAAGCCCTGTTACACAACCTTTGTTTGATGAAGCCAGGCGTCTCAAAATTGGCTTCTGTCTCGGCTATGCGGAGATCGTAAAAGAGCAAGGTAAAGTTCGGAGATTTAATTCCTCGCTGCTTGTAGAGCGGGATGGCCGAATCGTTGGCAAGCATCGGAAAATACATCTTCCCGGCCATCAAGAACATCGACCGCAAAATCCATTTCAAAATCTGGAGAAACGTTATTTTGATGTCGGTAATCACGGCTTTCAGGTCTGGAATGCTTTCGACGGCGTTGTGGGTATGTGCATTTGCAATGATCGTCGCTGGGCAGAAACCTACCGTGTGCTCGGATTACAGGGAGTGGAACTCGTTTTGCTGGGTTACAATACACCGATGCAGATTCCTGAATATCCTGAACTCAATCCACTGGTCGGATTCCACAACCACCTCAGCATGCAGGCAGGCGCGTATCAGAACGGGACCTGGGTTTTAGGAGCAGCTAAGACAGGTTGTGAAGAAGGTGTCGAACAACTCGGAGAAAGTTGCATAATAGCACCATCGGGTGAAATCCGTGCCGTCGCGAAAACGAACGACGATGAATTGATTGTTCACACGTGTGATCTCGATGAAACAATTCCCTATAAAGAAGGAATCCTCAATTTTGAAATGAATCGCCAGGTAGAGTATTATCAACTGATTGCACAACAGCCGAATAAAAAACAGAGTTGATCTGTGAAGACCAACTCTGCCAATTCAAAATAACGAGATCCAGAATCATTCGCTCGCAGCAGGCTTTTTCCCTTTATCTTTCTGGTCAAGGCGAACCATCAACCATTGTTGGGTTTCATCTTTGCCAATATGAACCAGCAACGGTGCTTCTTCTTTAGTCAGATTGTTGACACCAGTGTCATAGATCGTATTTTTATCATTGCCTACCGTCCAGGCTGCACGTTGGGTTTTCTTGTCGACAGAGCCCTGAACCTGCTGCGTTTTTTTGGTTTTATTGTTCGTATAGTTCCCTCTGATGATTCCCTGTTTATTGATAGCAAGCTCCACAACTGAATCGGACCTGGTTTGACCACTCTCAGAAAGTGCAAACACACCTAACGGCATCCATTTCTCCTGCTCACTGGCATCAGCGGCAGCACCAGTCGCCGCCAACTGACTGGCTTGCTGTGTATATTGCTCAGCTGTGCCGACGTCTTGTTTGTTGACATAAACATTGCCGTCATGATAGACCACGTTGTTTCCATAGTCATAGTAGAGCGCCTGCATATTTTCCCAGGCTAACCAGGCTAAAATGGCGTCCCAGGTACCAGCAGTCCACGCGTATCCCGGTGGCCAGGCAGGAGCATACCAGACGCCCGGATTCGAAGCGTACCAGCCCGGATAATACATTCCATAGCCGTAAAATCCACCTCGAATCACCACTGCATGATAATATCGTGTGGACGGTGGCACATGCACAAATCCGGCAGCAAAACCACCATTCGGTCCCCGAATAAACCCACCGGCAGTAGTTCCGCCGCCACGTCCGTGAACCACTCCACCTGCAGCACGTCCTCCGTTAGGACCAACAATTCTACCGCCAGCAGCAGAAGCACCACCCGGACCAACGATGCGCCCCGCGCCTCCCTTACCACCACCTTTACCATCAACTTTAATACCAGCAGCATGTCCACCGTCTGGTCCGATTGCACCTCCTCCTGAAATCGTGTTTCCACGCGGCCCTGTATAAGTACCTTTTCCGGCAACACCTCCACCCGGTCCGTGAACAATTTTTCCAGATCCCGAACCGGAAGAATCAATCGACCGATTCACCGTATTCCGTCCGGTAAAATCTTGAACATAGGGATGTGAGTTTGTAACGCTATGATGCCCCGCATCCGAAGGAAGGCCCAGAAAATTATCTAATCCCTGACGAGTAGGACGTTGATTGAAATTCATGTTTCCCACATCAAGATGTCCCTCATTTCGAAAATTATTTCGATTTACATTTCCGCCAAACTGGTTCAAATTATTTCGATTGAAATTACCATTGTTGAATCGATTCAAGTCATTTCTATTGAATCCCTCAGAACGTACCTGATTCATAAAATTGGTATTAAAACCTGTTCTGTCGTTAAAGCGGCTGGGGGTATCAAACCGACTTCCATAGTTTGAGAATTGACTTCGATTAAAACCGCCTCCACCAAAGTTACTCCGACCCTGATTAAAACCGCCACCACCAAAACTATGGCCTCCACTATAACCGCCTCCTCCGAAACCACCTCCATGAAAGCCTCCCCCTCCATGAAAACCGCCACCGCCATGAAAACCGCCACCGCCAAAACCTCTGGCCCAGGAGACGGCATGTTCGTGAGAGACAAAAAACAACACAGACAATGAAATAAAACCGGTTAAAATTCTCATACTACCTGTTCCCGATACGATGTTTAGGTGTCACTAGGATTGTTATTTTCGTTTTGATACCACTTCAAGTGCGTCTGGCAACTCGACTCCATTCGCAGTACGCCCCACTGATTGCCAGAGACAGCCATTGTCATCGATTTTTGAAATAATATTATAGGCTGTAGTAATCATACCGGTATTGGTCACACCCCGGGATTCAATTACCCAGCCATTCTCCGCAGCAGACCAGATTCCCACCGCGTGGCTCCCGTCGAAGTTGAACGTCCATGACATGATTTGCCCTGAGATTGGATCCAAACCAATAATTTGTATCCCCATGGGCTGCATGGCATTCTTCGTTTTTGAAGAAAAAGTTCGTTCAATAAATTGATTTCCAGGTAACCAGCGATATCTGGTTGTCAGCGTGACACCTTGATTTTCTGTAGCCCAGTTTCCAATCAGCCATTCCAAATCTTTCAATCCTCCGACAGCAGCAGGCGATATGCTGGACTCTTTGACGCTGACCATCGACCATTTCCCATTTGTTTTTACATGGGTTGCCGTATACTGACTCATGTCAGGTGCTGCTTCAGGAACGTTTACTATTGACCGTCCTTCTTCAATCGCCAGGTTGTTGCCAATTTGACGAATTGAATCAACGGAGATCTTAATTTTGGCATTCTTATTTTTCTGGAAATAGCCTGCATATGCTTTTTCTATCGCTGGTCTGCCTACGAGCCGCATGCCTGTTGATTCGATATACTCACCTTCAGGAGACCAAAAGCTGGCAACCGCCTTTGCATTACCCTGGTCGAATGCCTTCTTGAATGCGATCGCTGTATTTTTGATAGCTTGCTCAGCATCTGACACTTGTGATACAGGCTGTTTTTTGGATGCGTATTCTCCTGAATTCTGTACCAGAGGAGACCTTTGAAACTGAGCACATAAAACAGAACTGTGAAACACAAACAGTAATGTCAAAGTGGGAACTGTAAAACAAAAAGAGATTCTATACTGGGGGAAATTCATTCTGACTTCTTTCAGAAATGGTATTGAAATAGATTTTTTCTGTGAGAGAGTTGCACAGTAGTTTGAGATCAACAACGATCAACATCTATTCTATGCGCGACTATTCATTTTTGCACGCGTTATTTATGATCTCTTACAGAAAATTAATGTACCATCTCTCATAACGGAACCTCTATTCAAACAACTACAAAAAAAAGAGGGCTTTAGATAATAATATTCCGGAACCCTTATCTTATTAAGAATTGTTGATGCTTCATTCTCTCAAAAAACTCGCTCCACTCGTTATCATTGCGATTTTTATGGGAGCAATCTATCTACTTTCCAAAGAATTGAAGCACTATAATATCCACGAAATCCGTTCTGCAGTGACGCACATCCCTGTTTGGCGTCTCGGGGCGGCAGTAGGATTGACGGTTTTTAATTATCTGGTACTCATTGGATATGACTATTTAGCCATTCGAGCTATTCATCACCCACTCCCACTCAGCAGGATTTCTTTAGCATCGTTTACTGGTTTTGCCACCAGCTATAATTTTGGTGCGATCCTCGGAGGGACCTCGGTACGCTATCGACTTTATTCTGCCTGGGGCTTATCGGCCGTCGAAATTCTGCAATTAATTATCATGCTGGGTACTACCTACTGGGTCGGCGTGTTTGCCTTAGCGGGTGTCGTATTTATCGTACAACCATTTCCAGTCCCGGAATCGTTACATCTCCCTTTTCAAAATGTCCAGCCACTTGGATACATCCTTTTAGCAACTGCAGCCATCTATGCATCAATTACTGTGATTTGTAAATCACCCCTCGTTGTCAAAGGGGTCAAAATCCCACTTCCCAAACTGGGGATGACACTCCTGCAACTGGCTGTCTCCGCCATCGACCTGGCACTCATCGCGGTGATTGTTTATATATTATTAGCTCCTGATCTATCGATAGGTTACGTCGAATTTCTGGGTATTTTCCTAATGGCTACGGTGGCCGTTGTACTCTCACACGTTCCCGGTGGTATCGGTGTATTCGAACTGGTTATTCTGACACTGGTTGCTTCAAAATCGTCGGCTGTGATTCTTGCCGGTTTATTAGTTTTTCGAGTCATTTATTATCTGCTCCCCCTCTTTGGAGCGATCATTCTTTTGGGATTGCACGAACTTTCTCTCAGACGCTCTCTCGCAACAAGCATGGTAAAAGAAATCAATTGCTGGTCGAATGTCGTTGCTCCCCTGGTTCTTTCCTGGTGTACACTTTTGGCCGGAGCGGTTCTACTGTTTTCAGGAGCAACTCCCATCGTCATCACTCGACTCGATTTCCTGCAGAATTCCATTCCACTGCCTCTCGTTCAAGTCTCACATTTTATCAGTTGCCTGATCGGGGCAGCACTGCTGCTGCTTGCCCGCGGCCTGCAAGAGCGACTTGAGTCAGCCTGGCGGTTCATTACCATTTTGTTAAGTCTTGGAATAATCGCTTCGATTCTAAAGGGATTTGATTTTGAAGAAGCGATATTGCTGGCAGTGATTCTGATGGGACTAGTGCTAAGTCGCAATCAATTTTACCGCAACGGAAGTATCACACATGAACGGTTCAAGCTCGACTGGATTGGAACAGTGCTGGTAATTTTGGGTTGCTCAATTTGGCTCGGCCTGTTTGCTTATAAACACATTGAATACTCAAATGAACTCTGGTGGAACTTTACCTTTAAAAGCAATGTATCCCGCTTTCTGCGTGGCAGTATTGGTGCTACCATCCTGCTTCTCCTGTTTGTCATGTTCAAATGGATTACCACTTTGAAATCGCGCGCTTCGCAAACACAAGAAGATAAACTGGACCTGGTCGCACCCCTGTTAAAAACTTCGAAGCAGGCCTCGGCTAATCTGGCATTGCTGGGAGATAAATCCCTGTTATTGAATGAGCAACAGACTGCGTTCATTATGTACGGAAAGCGAAAACGTTCCTGGATCACATTGGGAGATCCCATCGGCCCCAATGAGGAACTTGCAGAACTGATCTGGCAATTCCGTGAATTAGTCGATCGCAATGGTGGACATCCCGCGTTTTATCAGGTTGCGCAAGAAAATCTCTCCCTCTATCTTGATCAGGGGTTGACCAATCTCAAACTGGGTGAAGAAGCGCGCGTTCCTCTGGAATCTTTCGATATCACAGAAAGTAAACAAGCCGCACATCAGCAAACCATTACACAAATCGAAGCGGAACATTACGAATTCTCAATCGTTCCCGCAGAACAGGTTCCTGCACTGCTTCCCAAACTAAAGCAGGTCTCAGATGCCTGGCTCAATCACAAAAAGATCGCCGAAAAAAGTTTTATCATGGGATATTTTGATGAAGCGTATCTTCTGCAGTTTCCGATTGTGGTCATTAGACAAAACAAAAAAATCATCGCCTTCAGCAACATTTTAGAGGGAGCAGACAAAGCAGAACTCTCCGCAGATCTTGTGCGTTATCTGCCAGATGCTCCTCCCAACATCATGGATTACCTGTTCACGAAATTGCTGATATGGGGCAAACAAACGGGCTATGCATGGTTTAATTTGGGTATGGCTCCTATATCCGGAAATGAAAGTCAGCCGCTGGCACCACTCTGGAAACATCCCACAACTCTGATATTTCGATACGGTGACCATTTCAATAACCTTGAAGAACTACGGCATTTTAAAGCGAAATTCGATCCTGTCTGGAGCTCAAAATACCTTGTCTCACCAGGAGGACTCACCCTGCCTCACATTCTGACTGACGTTGTTGCCTTAATAGAAAAGCCACACTCAGACTAACGCGGAGATCACATTATGGAGCATTGGGAAAAAGTGGAAGGGTCTCCCGTCCAATTAGGAGAGACCTGGATACCAGCTGAAAACGCATTTAATTTTGCTCTTTATTCAAAGCACGCTGAACAGGTCTCCCTGTTATTCTTCACAGACGAGAATCTGAAAGAACCCGTTTTCATTTTTGAGTTCGAGCCTCACCGCAATAAAAGTGCCGAAATCTGGCATTGCCGAATCCCGGCTTCCCGGATTCAGCATGCAAAATATTATGCCTACCAAATTGACGGCCCTGCCCCCGCAGGCCCTTATGACTGGCATGCCTTTGATCCGGAAAAATTGTTGTTCGATCCTTATTCACGAAATATTTTCTTCCCTCCGAACTTTGACAGGGAACTCGCCAGTCAGCCCGGATCCAATAGGGGACATGCTCCTCTCTCGGTACTCCAGTCGATCGAGTGTGCTTTCAACTGGGAAAATGATAAACCCATTCACCACACTTCGGACCTCATCATTTATGAGATACACGTGCGTGGATTTACGAATCGAAAAAATTCCGGAGTTTCTGAAAATGCGCGGGGGACTTTTGCAGGTATCATCGAAAAGATTCCTTACTTGAAAGAACTGGGAATCACGGCTGTCGAACTAATGCCCGTCTATCAGTTCGATACACAAGACGGGAACTATTGGGGATACATGCCACTTGGCTTCTTTGCCGCACATGATGGTTATTGCATGTCCCAGGAAACGTGTGAACGACACATCGAATTTTGTGAGATGGTGAAAGCCCTGCATCGTGCCGGAATCGAGGTCATTCTCGACGTGGTCTACAATCATACCGGCGAAGGAAACGAATCAGGCCCTACATACTGCTTCAAAGGCATTGATAACACAACCTATTATTCTCTCACAGGCCATCCGGATTCCCCGTTTGCTAACTACTCCGGCGCAGGAAACACATTGCATACATCGAACCGTGCCGTGAGGAAGTTGATTGTTGATAGCCTGCATTATTGGGCAAAAGAAATGCACGTTGATGGATTTCGGTTTGACTTAGCCAGTATATTGACCAGAAAAAGTGATGGTAGTATTGAAGAGACCAACCCCTCAACGCTCGGGCAAATTGGTACCGATACCTCTTTAGCCGGTCGACGCTTCATCGCAGAACCCTGGGATGCCGGCGGCGGATTTCAGCTTGGTTCCCGCTTTCCCGGCCATCGCTGGATGCAATGGAACGCTGCCTATCGAGATACGTTACAGAAATTTGTACGCGGCGATGAAGGACAAGTCGCAGATTTGATGACACGACTTTATGGCAGTTCCGATTTATTTCCCGATGATTGTCTTCATGCACTCAGACCATACCAAAGTATTAATTACATTACATCACATGATGGATTTTCGCTGTATGACATGGTCTCTTACAATCAAAAACGAAACGAAGCCAACGGCCATAACAATACCGATGGTACACACGATTATAGCTGGAACTGTGGCTGGGAAGGAGAAACAGACATTCCATCTGATGTCATGCAGCTTAGAAAACAGCAGATCAAAAACTTCTTCTGCCTGCTGCTGATTTCCAATGGATCTCCCATGTTTCGGATGGGTGATGAATTTCTACAAACTCAGGGTGGAAACAATAATCCCTATAATCAGGATAATGAAACAAGCTGGCTTGACTGGGGCAGACTCGAAGCCCACCGGGATATGTTTCGTTTCGTCAAGTTGATGATTGCCTTTCGCAAATCACATTCTTCTTTGTGCCGATCTCATTTCTGGCGTGAAGATGTGAACTGGTATGGAGTGACCAAAAATGTCGATCTCTCAGCCTCTTCCAAGACGCTGGCGTTCTGTCTCCACGGTGCAACGGAAGAAGATACTGATATTTATGTTATGATCAACGCAAGCGCCAACCCATACTCATTCGGAATTTATGAAGGAACACCTGGCGAGTGGCTTCGGATCGTAGATACCTCTTTCACAAGCCCGCATGATATTCTAGAACCTGAAGAAACCTCGACCATTTCTACTGCCTCCTATACGGTACAGGGCCGTTCGATTGTTGTCTTTGTCAGGAAAGCGAAATAGTTTCTTTCCCAATCTTTGAATGCACCATTCACAGAAACAGTATTCTGGAAAGTTGCGAGGTAAATTCGGCTTGAGAGTTTTATTTGCGTCACCTATGCTGCCATTCCATGGTCAAAACCCAGTTTGATATCACTAATTTTTCAGGAGGTAACGTGCATGAATGAACTTCAACCAGCACACGCAGGAGCCCTAATCTCAACCCACTGCTGTGTTGTTGGCGGAGGTCCTGCCGGCCTCTTTTTAGGTTACCTGCTGGCACGAGCCGGTGTTGAAGTAATTGTCTTGGAAAAGCATAAAGATTTTTTGCGCGACTTTCGTGGGGACACGATTCACCCATCTACTTTAGAATTAATGCATGAGCTTGGCATCCTTCAGGAATTTCTGAAAATTGCAGACAAGCATTTTGATTCACTGACGCTCAACTTTGAAGGTAAGCAGATTGAGGGGCCGTACTTTACTCATCTCCCAACAGAATGCAAATTTATTACGTTCGCTCCTCAATGGGATTTTCTCAATCTGATTGTAAAGCATGCCAGCGAATATTCCAACTTTCAAGTTCATATGCAAGCAGAAGCAACCAGCTTGATTCGTGAAGGTGATCGAGTTGCCGGAGTTAAAGTAAACGGCATCAATGGCGAATACGAAATCCATGCCGACCTCGTGGTGGGTGCGGACGGAAGAGGCTCTCAGATGCGCGTCGACGCGGGAGTCGAAGTGATTGAAAAAGGAATTCCCATCGATGTGCTCTGGTTTCGAGTCGGTAAGTCTGGTGACCTGACCGATAACACTCTGGCGCGCATTAAGAATGGTCGCATGCTGGTCACCATCGATCGTGGTGACTACTTTCAAACAGGAATGATCATTCATAAAGGTCTTTTTGATCAACTAAAACAGGAAGGATTAGAAAACTTTCGGAACCGGGTCATCGAAATCCTTCCGGATCTGGCAGACGGGATCGCAGAAATTGATGACTGGGACAAAGTTCGTCTGTTATCCGTTCAACTTAACCATATTACCAACTGGGCGCAGCCAGGCTTACTTTTCATTGGTGATGCAGCGCATGCGATGTCGCCCGTTGGAGGTGTGGGCGTGAATCTGGCTGTGCAAGATGCTGTCGCCACAGCAAATCTGCTGGCAGACAAACTTTATGAAGGGAATGTCACACTCGCTGACTTAAAACAGGTGCAACACCGCCGCGAGCCCCCCGCACTCAAAACACAACGTATGCAGGTTTTCGCACATCAGCGTCTGTTTGGAAAACAGACAGCTTCCGGAAAACCGGTCTCCGTTTCCTGGGTGTTTCGAACATTGGCGACTATTTTTGCCCCCATTCTCAGGCGAAAGGCAGGCAAACTTATCGGGCTCGGATTCTTGCAAGAACATATTGAAACACCTGAAAGAGCCCCTAAATAAACAATGACAAAATAAAAAGTCATCGTGGTTCCTTTCCCAAAAATTGAGAAGGATCTGGTTTCACAATCAAGAAAACGGTTAGAATAATGTTCGATTGGTGTTCCATAACGTAACACGTCAAATGAAAAATCCTAACCCATACATGAGAGGGACTTAGCGTGCACAAAAAATGGATCAGCATATTGCTGTTTTGTCTCGCATTCATTTTAACCTCTTTGCTGCAAGCTGGTGAGGAAAACTCTCGTCCCTCTACAATCAAATCGGCAATCGAAAAATCGATTCCTCTCATTGAAAAAGCATCCGCAGGGTCTGCTCGAGAGCGGAAATGTTTTACCTGTCACAATCAGGCCATGTCAGTTCTTGTGCTGGATGAAGCTAGAAAACGCGGTTTTGCAATTGACGAGGCCAACTTTCAATTACAGATCAAGCATACGGCCGCTCATCTCAAACGAGGCTTAAAAATATATCAGGCTGGAAAAGGACAAGGAGGTGGTCCAGATACCGCCAGTTATGCGCTTTGGACACTCGAACTGGCCGATTACAAACCGGATGAACTTACCACAGCCGTCACAGGTTATCTCTTGAAACGAAACAAAGACAATGAGCACTGGATTCGAAATTCAACCCGCCCTCCTTCCATGTCCAGTGATACGAACACAAATTATTTCGTCATTCATGCCTTGAATACCTTTGGTACCGAAGAACAGCGCCCCCAGATTGAAGCTCGTATCAAAGCGACACGACAGTGGCTGCTTGACTTGAAACCGAATTCTACTGAAGAACGTGTGTTCCAACTACGAACCCTGCTCTACCTGGATACAGAAGAAGCGATCATCGAACCAGCGGTCAAAAAATTGATTCAGACACAAAATGCAGATGGTGGGTGGTCACAACTTCCCACCATGCAGAGCGATGCTTATGCCACCGGAACGGTACTCGTCGCTCTATTGCGTTCTGGAAAAGTAACTGTAAATGATCTGGCTATCACCCGAGGTATCAAATATTTGATCGATACACAAAAAACAGATGGTTCCTGGCATGTCGTCAGCCGGGCTAAACCATTCCAGACTTATTTTGAAACCGGTTATCCCCATGACAAAGATCAATTCATCTCCGTTACAGCTGGCAGCTGGGCTACGGCAGCACTATTATTGACGCTCCCTGAAACGAAGTGATCGTTTTGAAGTCTTGAGTCACTCAATGAAGTTTGAGTGGACTCGTAAATCAGTTTCGCAATTTCGTTCTTAATCTGCTATAAAACGTAACGAATTTATTACAAACAAAACAGGTCATGCTGCATTTTCAACCTGACTGCTCTCTTGAACGAAGAATAATCAGAAGGACCAACGATCATGTTTACCCGCATCGCAAACGGATGGGAATTAGCGAAACAGAGTTTTCGAGTACTGATGCTGGACAAAGAACTGCTTCTTTTCCCCATCATGAGCGGTATTTCCTGTCTGTTAGTTCTGGGTAGTTTTGCGGCCCCTCTCTGGAACAGCAAATATATCAACGTGATCATGAACGACCAGCAGGTCCCACAAGACCCGCTTGCTTATGTCATTCTCTTTGCCTTCTATTTTGTGAATTACTTTGTCATTATATTTTTCAACTCAGCATTAGTCGCTTGTGCTATCATCCGCATGAAAGGAGGCAACCCAACAGTCAGCGACGGCTTCAGTGCCGCCATGAATCGTTTGCCTCAAATTGCTGCCTGGGCACTGGTAAGTGCTACCGTGGGCTTCATTTTGAAGATGATTGAATCGCGATCCGAAAGAATTGGCCAAATCGTTGCCGGCCTGCTGGGCATGGCCTGGTCAATCACAACCTATTTTGTCATACCTGTATTAGTTGTGGAAAAGAAGAATCCTTTTGAGGCCATGAAACGTTCTGTCAGTGTTCTTCGCGAAACCTGGGGCGAATCTTTAATTGCTAATTTTGGTATCGGTATCATCGTCTTTCTGTTGATGATCCCCGTTATTATTATGATTGTTGCCGGTGGCTTTGTGATTGCTTCTGGCAGTGCATTCCTGGGAGGCACATTGATCGCAACAGGCATCATTTTGATTCTGTTAATTTCGCTCGTCTCCACTGCCGTTAATTCTATTCTCATCGCAGCCCTCTACCTGTTTGCAGCAGAAGAGGAAATCCCACAGCAATTTGACCAATCGCTCATTGCACATGCCTTTGCACGCAAATAGATCCATTTAAAACATGCTGTTTCTTAAGTGCTCTGTTATTTTTTTGAGCTCGAATCAGCGCGTCTCCACGCTGTGCGACATTCCAGCGGGAAGTCAGTCAACATACCATCAATTCCCGCAGCACGAACTTGATTCCAGATAGCATGATTACGACGAGATTCACCGGAACCGGCAAAATTAAACAAAACCTGCTTCCCCTGTTTTTTGAGGTTGTCGACCTCTGATCTTTCAGGAGTAAAAGTGAGCAAAAACACATCCAGAACATTCTCTTTTAAACGAGCATCAATGCTTTTCCGATTGACGTTTTGACCAATCCGCAACCGCGGATTCAACTCCTTGAGTCGTTTGCTCATTTCTGCGCTCTGGTCAAAGGCAAAACAGTCATCAAACAGGTCGTATTTCTCAATCAGATCCACCAGCGTTTTTTCTCCCGCCGGATTCAATTGTTTAATATTAAGGGCAATGATCGTTGGCCCCCGTTTTCTGGCTTTAATTAACTGCAGGGTTTGCTCGAGAGAAGGAATCCGTGTGCCGGTAAACACCGGATCGAACCAGCTTCCCGCATCCAGCCGC
Organism: uncultured Planctomycetaceae bacterium; assembly: GCA_942492165.1. GTDB lineage: Bacteria > Planctomycetota > Planctomycetia > Planctomycetales > Planctomycetaceae > Gimesia. The sequence goes on along the minus strand of CALOEF010000066.1, from coordinate 31,908 downwards.
TGCGCTTCCGCCCAGGTAATGTCACGAATCGACCGTGACAAACTGTTCGTCGTTCGTTTCAAGTTGTCATCATGGATGACAACCAACTTACCGTCTTGTGTCGTACGAATATCAAGTTCAATTCCAACTCTCAAATCAAGGCAAACACGAAACGCCGGTAACGTATTCTCAGGAGCATGTCTTAACATCCCACGATGAGCGATTAAAACAGGATCAGACGCGTTCATCGTTTGAGGTAATATTGAAACAATGATGATTACGATTGTGTTTACTATTAATTTCGATCTCATCTGGAGCTGACATTCCTTGATTTTTCTAAAAGATTCGGGTTCATTTTTTGACGATATTCTTAATGATATAAAACGCGAAGTCAAATAGCAGCTCACATCAGGTGAGATTACGCTTGAACTTGGCTCCCTGACCGTTCTATCATCAGTAGTGCTCAATTCACTTGACTAAATCGATTCTTTTGGAATATCCCATGTATTTTCGAACTCTCTTGATCCTGATTCTGATCATCAATCCTGTGTCGGCTGAGGAAACTGATGTCCAATTGAAACTAACGTCATCAAACTATCAAAAATACGCCAAAAGATTAGCCGATAAAAATCAGACTCTTATCGATGTCAGCGTTTACCCGGACAGAAAGGGGGATCGCTTCGCTGCAATTGGAGTGAAGGAATCAAATCTGCCAGAGAGAAAAACGCATTATGGGCTCAGCACCCAGAAACTTGAAGAGATGTTGAGCCAATACGCCATAATCGGATTTCAACCAGTCGTTATCAGTGGATATGAACGAAAAGGAAAACAAAGATTTGCTGTGATCTGGGAGAAGACCAATAACAAAGAGTACCTTGTTCGACATTCCCTCTCAGATAAACAGTTACAATCAACTTTAGACGAGTTAAAACAAAAAGGTTACATGCCTGTTAATCTGGATGGTTACACGATCAGGAACCAACCCGTTCATGCGGGTATCTGGCGCAAGCAGAATGACTCAGTCTGGGAAGCCATCTGCAACATCCCAATAAATGACATTCAAAAAACATTCGAAGATTTTGGCTCTCGTGGATATCGTCTCTCTAACCTGTGTGGCTTCGTAGTCAATAATAAACCCGTATATCACACACTTTGGATCAAAGAGAGTGACATAGCCTGGATCTCACAATTTCATATCAAACTGGATGAATACAAAAAAACAGCGAAAGCAATGGCAGCAAAAAATTACCGTCTGGTGAACATTGATGGATATCAGTTTAATGGTCAAACTTTTTTCACGACTGTCTGGCAAGAGCTTGACACACGTAATGGACTGGAACTCCCCGTCTGGAAAAACTCCGATGAAATTCCGGTATCGGGAATATACCAGAAAGACCTCTCTTCACTCGATGACTCCATAAAGGAGTTCTTAAGAGAACATCATCCTCCGGGTGCATCCGTTGCGGTCAGTTATCGAGGCAGACTCGTATATGCACGTGGATTTGGATATGCCGACCAGGAACAACAAGAGACTGTCCAACCCCACAGTTTATTTCGAATCGCCAGTATCTCCAAACCGATTACGGCAGTTGCAATTATGACGCTCATCGAACAGAAAAAGCTGACGCTGGACACGAAAGTTTTTGATGTTTTGAAGAGCTATCTGAAACCACTGAAAAAACAAGACATTGCTCAGCAGCTGAACGAGATTACGGTTCGTCAGTTGTTGAACCACACCGCAGGCTGGGATCGTGCTGTTTCATTTGACCCGATGTTTCGATCTGTTTATTTCGCGAAGCAACTTGGTAAAGCACCTCCCGCTGAAATCGAAGATATTATTCGAATGATGATAAAACAACCACTTGACTTTAGTCCGGGTGAACGATTTGCTTACTCAAATTTTGGGTACTGTTTGTTAGGCAGAATCATCGAAACAGTAACAGGAAAACCATACGAACAGTACGTTCAGGAAGCGGTCTTTAAACCTCTGCATATCAAAGACATCAAGCTGGGAAAAACCTTATTAAAACATCGCAGAAAAAATGAAGTCAAATATTATAGCACAACACTAGGCACATCCGTATTTCCTGAAAACATTACGGAACGTGTGCCTCAACCTTACGGAGCCTGGTACCTGGAAGCTATGGACTCGCACGGCGGATGGACCGCATCCGCTACTGATCTCGTTCGGTTTGCTACCGCTTTCAATCTGCCAGATCAGTGCCCCATCCTGAAATCAAAAACGATTTCTCAGATGTTTACACGACCTGAAGGACTTGCCGGCTATTATCAAAATGGTAACCCGAAAGACACATATTATGCTTGTGGGTGGATGGTCAGACCCATCGATACGGCAGGAAATGCCAATCACTGGCACGCGGGATCACTGGAGGGAACATCCACACTGCTCGTCAGACGTCTTGATCGGATTAACTGGGCAATCCTGTTCAATACCAGACACGGAAAAGAACAGGAACGACTCTCTACACTTATCGACGGTCCAATGCATGCCTGGATTAACCAGATCGAACGCTGGCCCAACAAAGACCAGTTCAAGCAAGATCAGTAAACACCGACAACCATTGCCTTACTCACTGCTTCAAGTGTTTATCAAAAAATTGATAGGCAGTTTCACGGGTTTTGCCAGGAAAATCATGCCCCGCTTTCGGGTAAACTGCTTGTAAATTTTCTGCTTTACCAGTCAGTTCATAAACAGGTTTGGCAATTTCCATAATATCTTTGACGCCGGAGACTTCAAAGTTACTATCACTGATCGGCGAACAGGCAAGAAACGCGCGCGGTGCAAAACTTGCCACAATTTCCGTAAAATCAAAGGGAACCAAGTCCGGGTTATTCTGATATTGGCTGTTGATCAACGGCATATAGCGATCACTGGTCCAGCCTTTTAATTTACCACCGTAATACTTGTGGAAACGGGTAAAACCACAACTGGAAACCAACGCTTTGATCCGGGGATCAAAGGCGGCAGTAAACATCGTATTATGCCCTCCGAGTGAATGGCCGACACAGCCAATTTTTTCCCCGTTCACATAATCCAAAGACTGCAACAGATCAATCGACCGCATATTGTCGTAAATCGCTTTCATTGTCCCACTACGATATTCAGGATGTGCCTTAAAATCATATGGGTACTCACCAAATGAAGGGTAATCGGGAGCCAGTGTAACATAGCCACGCTGTGCCAATTCGAGTGCATACTTCAGATTGGGCAAACCTCGGATGCCCGCCGGCTCGTCTTTCCCAATTTTTGAATTGGTCTGATGCAGACACAACACTGCAGGTACCGGATGTTGTTTACTGGCAGACTGAGGAATAAACAAATAAGCATTCACTCGTTGTTTGAGATCATCCGTGTGATAGGAAATCTTCAGCCGCCTCGTAGTATCAATCTTCGTCTCTTCCAGAACTTTCATATCCAATGGAACGGGCTTCTCCGGACGAGGCACTTTTCCCATCACTGTTTGCATATTCGCCAATATGTGGTTCTTACGGGTTTTCCAGTCTGCCAATGATTTGATGGGTTTTTTTTGCCCCTGCTGATCCAGATAATAGGTAAGATCAAGATGCTCCTTATACTGCGGTGCAACCTCACCAGATACCAGTTTTTGATCAGCCCCCTGCAGACAGAACAGACTCGCTAATAAACACATTACTACTGTAGAGAACCGCAGCATCTCACATTCGCCTTTCAGTTAAGATACATCTGGAAAAATCTGTCTGCCTGCCAGGTCTATAACTCTACTTTGAATTTGTTTGTTTAGATTCTGTTTTGACAGATTCTGCAGGTGCCACCAGTGTGTTTTTAATTATGGAATCCTTCAGCTTCCCGTGATCCGATTCCACATCGATCAACAGATTGTTACCAAAGATAACATGTGTAGTTGGTTCAATTACTTCAACTGCTTTAGGACGGACTGAAGAAAACAGATTCCCGGACACCGTCACACCTCGGGTTTTATCCAGTGTCAGCCCGGCAGCTTTCAGGTCATTTGTCCGTCGTTTGACTTGCCCATTGCCGATATAACTGTTCGAGAAATTATTCCCTGTAACGGTAATCCGTCCAGACTTAGGACCAATCTTGAGTGCATCTTTTGCCAGCAAAGTAAATGTGTTCGCACTCACGGCACAACCATGTGCACCGTCTAAAATAATACCACTTCCGTTATGGGCAATCACATTCGCGGACAACGTAATCCCATAACATTCATTATCCAGAACCACCGCCCTGCCTTTGCATTCTTCGATCATGTTGGCACAGACAATAGAGCCGTATGTATTTTCAATAATTACACCGTCACGCAAATGGTCATCCAGGTTATTACCACTCATACACAAGTTAAATCCGTCGGCACAGCGCACCGCATCCAGATTTTCCTCAAAGTGATTCGCCGAAACGACGATGTCATGACAACCGACTGTATTCAGACCAGTCGCTTTGTTATAGGTAATCAGACAATCAGAAACACGCGGGTCTTCAAAACAGAAATCAAGAAAAATCCCATCATTACCATGATAACTGCATGTCACACCATGAATGTAGATTTCCTGAACCCACTTGGCGTTGATTCCTCGACCACTTTTTTCATTCCCTGTTAACCGAAAGTTTTGTAACTGCACACGCCAGATACGGGGCTTGGGATCCTTTTTACCATTTGGTAGTTTGGCATCTTCAGGTGGATGAATGGCAATCGCATCTTTACCAGTTTCATTCTTATTATGAATATGTGTCGCCGATCCGGAACCAATTAACAGGACATCCCCTTTTGTAATCACCAGGGGCTCGTCAATCTCAAACTTACCAGGTGGCAATTGCACAACGCCCCCTTCAGCCGGGATCGCATCAATGGCTGCCTGAATTGATGAATAATTAATCGCATGAATCACAGGACTCGCACCAGCCAACTTTGGTTTGCCGGGAGACTGCGCATTTTCCTGTCCCGCAGCAATGAAGCCTAAGTCAATATTAATTAGTAGTGTGACGAAAACGAAGGAATACACAAAAGCAATTTGAGAACGTTTCATAGCAGGCAGGACCTCTCATTGATCAGAAGCAGATGCAGGAATGGGGGCAACATGGAAAGTCACGGCCCTCACAATCGATACGCAAGAAACTCGGGCTAAAACCAACCAATTTAACTTTCTTACGTATTCACACTATGACAACCAATTCAGTTCAGATAGTCAAGCGGCTATGATTTCCGAATAGTCAATCAATGCCTACCAAAAGAGACGAATGTCCTGCAGAATAGATCAAATGAAACTCATTACCTGAAATTTGAGAACCAAATTCGGTGAAAGAACCGCTAACAATCCTGATCGCCTTGTTTTTTACCCCACGATTGCTAGAATCCCTCATTGCGACAGTTGCATCCTTTTTTCATTTCAGTAACATAAGGAAGCACAACAAGTTGCACCTGCAAGAGTATGATAAAAGTGGAATGAAAAACTCAATCCAGGGTTTTTATCAGCAACTAAAAATCATATGAGAGCAACCTGTTAAATCAACTAAGCACCCGTAGCTCAACTGGATAGAGCACCGGTCTTCGGAACCGGGGGTTGGGGGTTCGAATCCCTCCGGGTGTACTAGACTTACGTCAAATGAAGCTCTCGAGTGTACCTGGGTACGCACGAGAGTTTTTTCATTTAGGGCAGCAAAATCACTGAGCAGAGAGAGAGAAATTATCTGGTTACAAGAATGTGTTTTAGAACCTCAGTATCTTTTTGCACATTGCCGGGAGCATAGTGCGTTGCTGTGCCAATCCCTCAGCAGTAATGAGAACGCATAACAGACAAACTGATAGAAATCTCATTAAAATATCTCCAGTTTTCCAAAATGCCTGTTTGATTGGAATGTTATTTGACCGGGTGTTTCAGATGCCGATGCAGGAACTCAAATGTACCCTCGCCGTGTATTGTGTGCGGACCGTTAAAAAACTCGATCTCGGTGCGGTCGCTGATCCCCAGTTTCGCATAGAGTCGTCTTACACGGGCAAATTCACTGGCAACCCATTCGTCGATCCCGACACCATCATCGTGCCCCCTCTCGACCATGAACGGACGCGGTGCAATCAAAGCCGCCAAGTCACCGTGATTGAACGTGTGCCCGAGATTCCACTCAAAGACTTCATAGACATTGTGATAGATCATGCTCTTCAGGTCGTCCATCGTTACATTCTTGTAAATCCATTCGTTGAAATCACCAGAACAGATCACAGCGGCGTATTTTGTAAGCAATGCCGGCACCCTCATTGCAGTGTTACCGCCGTATGACAGACCGTAGAATCCGATTCGTTTGTCATCGACGAATGAAAGGCTGCTGAGCCATTCCAGATGCCGGGCGTGTTGAGCTGTCGTAATTCCAAAAAGTGTCAGCTTCAGCGGATGTGCAATACGCTGCAATTGACGGAATGCGTTCGCGCCGCGGTAGAAGTTGTGCGGCGCGTAAACAACAAAGCCACGATCGGCGAGCTTCGCCGAAAAGCTCTTGTAGTATTGATACGCCTGACTTTCAGGGTCGTCGATAACCGTGTCCGCTGGATGGCCTTCCAATCCGTGCTGGCAGACCACGACGGGCCGCCGTTCACCGGGTTTTAAATCCTTTGGAACGAGTAGATAACCCCAGCAAATCACATCCTGATGGACGTCGAGAACAACTTCGTATCCAGTCCACTTTGGACGGTCGTAAATGCGTCGCGTCCTTGGATTGGCTGGCAGCGTAGCAGCCGGCAACCGTCCAACGACTTCGTCCCATAGATAATCCCTGTAGTGTTGTGTATCTTTTTTCCACTGATCAGCCCCGCCCGTCGGTTTTGCCTGTATCCAAAATTTGTCGCGAACCTGCGGAGAATGACGGAGCAACCCCTGTGTGTAGTCGACGAGTTGTTGTACTGCACGCCGCTGTCTTTCTCGAATGAAATCATGATCGAGTTCCACGCTGGCCTTCGGAGTTTTTTCTGCGACAGGCTTGTCGACGCTCAAACTCTCGCAGAATGTCTCTATTGCGCGACTGGAGACGGGACCGACTGTCGCACCCTTTTCTCCCGCGACGAGTGTAATCGATGCACGTACTGTCGAGTCTGCCTGGAAAATATTACGACAGCGCTCGACTTCGCTTCGCACGGAATCAAAAGCCGGTGTCTTCAATTCGCCGGGCGCTGCGGACTTAAGACGACCTGCTGGAACGGGCGATTCGTGTGAGACAACGGGCACGTTACTGTGTTCAATGATAACAGGTCGCGGAGCAATCAGACTGGCGATCTCAGCATCGCCAAACTCTTTCAGCAGGCCAAACAGGTTACGGGAAATCGGCTCTGTTCTGATCTGCTGTCGCGATTGGAAATAGCCGCTCACCAGACAAGCATCGATCCGGGAATCCAATGCCGCCGAATAAAGCGCAACCAATCCTCCTTCTGCATAACCGGCAACACCGATGCGGATTTTTGTCTCGCCGTGACTCATCCAGTCAACCAATGCAAGTACGCGCTGCACTTCATATCCAATAATGTGCCGGCCCATCTCAAAAGCCGGCCTGTAAATCCACTCGCGGTGCGACTGGTTCGTCATCGCCACATCCGGATTGCCAGACCATGTTGATTGTCGATTGACGAGTACGGGGACAACAACCCGGTAACCCGCTTCTGCCAACCGCCGCGCGAACTGACGCTCTGATTCGACACCCGGCGTTAAACCGCAGATCTGTTCCGGAGTCTGATCGGCATCGGGGATTGCGATGACGTTGGCCTTTCGCGGAGATTTCGGTTCGAGCAACAGGCCTTCACCATAGACACCCGGAAATACCGGCCAGCGAACTCGCCGCACGCTGTACCGTTCGTTTTCAGCGAGCATGGAGGGGGTTTTTGTTGTAGCAACCAGTTCCAGATCTTCGACAGGCAGGCGATCGTCAACTGCACCGATCATCTGCCGAAAACGCGCGCGGTTGGGGGCAATCGATTTTTCATACGAAGCGAGCAAAGTACAGTCGCGTTTCCATAACGGGGCCCGTCGCTGGATTGAAGCCTCCGTCTCTGCCAGTAGATACTTGCGAAACCCGGCGCGCATGGCTGATGAACGATCTGCATGTGGTTCGAGCAGAGTTGTTCCCGGCAATTGCTGGGCGTTGACAGATTTGACTGCCAACAGAAGCATACAGAGAGACCAGACGATGGCGCCACCGGTGTGAAATGTCCTGTGGCCTGATACACCAGAACATGGCCTGTCCTGTTGCGTTCCTTCATTCTGAAATGTGTTGCTTCGTGTGATTACAGTCATGATTGTCACGTAGAGTCTCCTTCAGGAGTGTATTCGAGTGAGCGTCACGTTGAGCGATTCACCTGAAAATTGCCGGTCGGTTGGACCACTTTGGCCGTGCCCTAAAGCCCAGCGTTGTGGACGCCTGAGACTTTCACAGCCTTTTGATGACGTGGACGTGAGAGTTGACCAGGTCGAGTTTTCGCCTGAACGGAAAAGTACACCCCCCGGCCCCATCTGTGGATGCAAAGCAATCTGAAGATCAAATTCTCTGTCGGTAGCCAGTCGCGGGCCCTTCCAGACTTGCCAGCCGTGTCCCGCGACGGGGACGATGCGTACTAGAAGCCGACCGCTGTCGCCATCGATGCCAATCCAAACCGGTTCGACCCCTTCACCGGAATCAATGGCACAAAGTAGAGTCTGGTCTGAGTCGCTGTGCTCGGATTTCGATTGCTTGCCACGAAACCGGAAGGCAACTGGCTCGCGGCTCAAGTCGATTGAATTTAACAACGCGCCGGTATTCTGCGCGGTCACTGATCGCCATTCATCCAAGCGAGGCAGATCGAACGGCCAGCTCAGCTGTTCACGTACACGCCCACTGGGATCATGTACCTGATAGCGTAGCCCTTGCTCGTCCACGGCGATCTGGGTGGCGTGGAAGTATTCACTGCGCTTCGGCATGAATCCGCGTGGCGTATTCATTGTGCTGGCTGCAGCTGAGAGAATCTGCAGCACATTGTCGTGAACCTGTACGTCGAACGAAATGATGTGGCTCGTTAAATACGCATCGACGTGGTGTTTAACAAGAACATCCCAGAATGGCCGACGTTGCCCGGGTGGAAAGCACCATAATGGCCACTCGTTGTAGCCGTTCACGGGAAAAACGGGGTAATGACCGGCTACAAATTTGAACTTCGCGTCGGCGTTTTCGGTCAAGATACGATCCAGCCAGTCACGATTGATGAGCATTCGACCATCCGGCTGATGGGTGGAGATATAGAGTAAATTGCCACGGCGAAACCAGTATGCGAGTCCTTTCTGTCCAGCCGGCCCGTTCTGGGGCAGGTTGTGATGCACCTCCCGAAAAACGGCCTCGCTCCCAGCATCGTATGTATTGTGATTGCTCGTCGATTGAAATAACGGCAGCTTTCTCTCGTGGACCCATTTCATTTCTGTGCCCAGCCAGTAGTCCCATTGTCGCCGCAATTCCGCATAATCTTTTGTGTACCCTTTCACTGCATCACCCGGAAAGGAAATGAATTCCGGTTGTGGCTGAATCCGGGCGACCATCTGATTGACCAATTGCAGGTTCGTCGCGAGTTGTGTTCCTGGGATTCCACTGCAACAGTCGCTGTACATCACGAAATGATGCCCCGACTTATCGCGAGGCAACAACGCCGGAATCGGTTCAGGATTTTCAGCCGAACTGGCCAACCGATAAGCCAACGTGGTCGCCATGATTCCAGCTGTCATCTGAAAAAAATTACGTCGGTCCATGTCTAATTCTCCAGTTACTCCACCCATGATGTTTTATCGTTTCAACGCACTCATTGACAGGATTCCCCCACGGCACTTGTGTAATCAGTCGGTTAGAAAATCAATTCAGAGGTGAGCCGTGGGAATAGAATTTGACTTGGAAATCTTCTTCCGTCATTCGCGTGTAGTTGGGCCAGAGCGTTCGGAACAGTTTTTCCTCTTCATCGGAATTCACCACAAAACATTTGCCGATGAAAGGTACTGTTAAAATATGGTTGAACATCTTGTGGATACTCTTACTGTCGTTGCGGCATGCAGCTCTGAACATGCCTGCGAACTGCGAAATCGTTTCACCGTCAGCGCTGTATCGGCCAATCCAATTTTTGTAGCTAAAGAGTGTATCGAGCGAACCCTCTGCATTGAGGAATTCCACTTTATCGGGTCTCTTGCCCTCTCGGTAAAGTCGGGAAGCTTCCAGCAGGTTCAACAGTTGACCTTCATGGCTTAATCTAACTGCAAACGACGGATCGAATAGTACCCAGCGTTTTATCTTTGCATCATAAATCTCCATCAAGCAATGTCCGTCAGAAAAATAATTCCAGTTGCCCCTGGCAACGGATTGCACCGTTCGCGACTTGATGCCTTGTGACTCAAGATGACGGCGTACAAACTGAGTCGTGTTTCCACACAGCAGCGAAACCGGTTCGCCGCGACGGGCACGTTCATCTCGCTGGGCCGCCGTCTCACCGCTGTGGCGGTCTGCGTAGACAGTCAGCCGACATAGGTGCGATGCCAGTCGCCACACATCGCCCTGACACAAAATCGATTGGCCGACGATTTTCGAAGTTGCCTCGTCACGGATACGGTAGAGGCCTTCCTTGTCAAGCAAATAGCGTGCACTCCCCAGTTTTAGAACAGCTGGTTTATTAAGAACCAATGGCATGGAGTCCCTGTCGTATGTGAGAGTACCCGAGGGAGGGGCGACTTGAATCGGTTTCATCTTTACCGTTTTATGATCAGCCTGGAATTCCACAAATTGGTTCTGTGGATCGCCTTTGGTACTCGCCACAGACGAAATGGTAGTTCGGCGATCCTGCCACGCCCAGTTACGAGGCAACTGCTCTGGGCTATTCTCCCGCTTGATAGTTGAGTGTTTTATCTTCACGGAGCGCGTTGGCGTGAGATCAGCACGGAAGTCGGCCACGATCTGAACCTTCTGATCCGTTGCGTTACTCTCGGGAGTGAAACGAAGTTCATGCTTGCCAGGTGTTACATCGATACCGAAAAGACTCCACTCCCGTGCGCCGGCCCGAAGCCCGTCCGTGCGACCTTTGGAATCGGCCAAACGGAGGTGCGGTGCGTCGGCCTCGATGGGCTTGCCATCCAAGAACAATTGGCCCGTGATCCCACGTTGTCTGAAGAGGAAGGATACACGAGCGACGGCACCTTGAGGTAATTCCAACGTTACTATGTATTGTCCCTTTTCGACTCGGGTTTTAAGCGGCTTAATCCCATCAAGGACAGCGTTTGGTGATTTCATTGCGGAAGTCGTGGTGACAAAACGATAAGGACTCTGTTTCACCGCTCGGGCATTTTCGATGGGAACGGGACTAAAGAACTCGATCTTACCGGACTGTGAGGCGAGCCGATACGTTGTCGCCCCGGCTTCACGCGAGGTTACCTGATAGCGACGGCCGATTGGCATCGGTTCCGGCAATGAATCCAATGGTAAAATCTCCAATACCTGTACCTCCTCGCCATTCAGTCGTCGACGCACTACTGATCCATAACCGACCGTTTCCGCAAGGACCTCCGTGTATGGGTAAACACACCGCACAACGTATTTTTTGTTCGTTGGCCACGCGCCAGCTGTTTCGTCTATGCGAATATCTATTTCACGTGGTTCGACACCAGGGTTTCGTACCATAATGATACCGCGATTGCGCTTATTAAAGTGTGCGTAGCCGTACGGGTCGCCCGCACCCGGACTGCCACCAATAAATCGAGTATACGCCAAGAGAACGTCGTCGTTGGCTTGCATCCAACGTAGAACAGCAGCAGCCGCGTCGCTGTGGTCTTCGCTCCAGGCCGCAATATTGGAGTGAACATCCAACAGTTGTCCGCCTCGCGAGGCGGCTGTCACGAAATAGTCCGCGACTGCTCGTACAGGACTTTCGGAACGCACGTTCCAATCAAACCACTGATAGCCTATCGGTTCGGCGGTCCAAATGCTGTTAAGCGGAAAGTAAGGGCTCCACTGGACTATGTTTCCCAAGATATTTTCGTCACGCCAACTGCAAAGCAGCGAGACCGTGTTGTAGCTTGGGGGACCGGCCAGCGCGTAGCCGTAATCGCCACCTCCGCAGAAAACAGCGTCGTAGTGCCACAATAGCCAGGGGCTGAACCAGCCGGAGTTGTAAAGTACGATTTCGGGATTGGCCTTGCGCAACGTGCGCATCAACTGCATATATTTCGTGGCAATGGCATCGAGTCCGTACGCATCGCCCTCCACGTGTCCACGATGGCCGGCCTGCCCACACACATACCACGCCCAATCAAAATAGCAGGCACTGCAGTTGTATAAGCGGGTATAGTCAACCAGATTCTCTTGCAGCCTGCCCATCACACGCGGATCGGCCAGACAAAGGGCGCCACTCGTTCGGCTCCTGTGCCATATCATGTCATAGCCCTGTTTTGCCAGCCAGTCCTTATCGACCCAGCTTTTCTTCCCCGAAGTGATCACATGCAACCCGAGGTCCGCGTCCAGGTGTTGGCGGCAAAGCCTGGTCACCAGAGCCATTCGATTGGGTCGCCTGGGATTGATTGCCATGATGCTTTGTGGATTACTCCACACACCGGACATGATCACGGCATCAAGATTAACACCACGCTTGCGGAAAACGTTCTTCGCCAATTCGATTTTTTCTTGGCACAGCTTATCAGTGACCTTAGCGTCATACGCACCGGATCCCTCGAAGTATACGGTCCAGGCAAGATGCGACTTGACCTTACGGTCCCGATTCTCATCGATGTACTGCCAGAAGGAATCGAGCAGGCGCTGACGCGGTCGATCGGGACTAACGCCTATCACAGCAGGCGACGAAGAGAACTTTCCCTTGCGACCGGGATGTTGACGTAACGAGATCCAGCCTTCTTTGTCAAAAGAATTTATCGACGCAGGGTGTTCCACTCCCAGGAACAGCTTACCGTCAGCAAACAGTGGTCGGCCCGCACGGATTGACAGCATCCCGCCATAGGCACTCTTGGCGCGTAAGTAAGGTGCCGGCTTTTGATCGAAACGCTCCCACTCGACACCAGCCAGTCGAAACTGCTCCACGTCGACCCAGTTCAGGAGATGCTTACCCGGATCAATCTCCAGATGCTTGCGGAGATAGAAAGCATCATGGGCGAGAAAGTATATGACGTTAACTTTGATACCGTATTTCTCGCATGTCAATGGAACAATCAGGTGGACGCCCGATTCGTTTTTCTCGACTTTGGGTGTGCCAGAAATAAAATCCGTTCCCGTAACCTGGAATTGATCGTTGTTGCAAGAGAGGCGAAAGCCCCGCGACTCGACCGCATATCGCAGCGGCTGATCAACAGTTCGATTCGTCAACAAGACCGTGTGCAGGAACGGCTTTGTCTCGATTACCCGCTGGACGCTGGCATTACCGATTGTCCATCGCGTACCGTCCGCAGTGACCTTCGCCTCGGCAGCCGCCGGTTGCGGGCAGATTACCAATAGCAAAAACAGCAAGCCGACAATTTGCGTAACGTGGAACACGACCGATTGCATCTTGTGTATTGACGCGTCTGATGTCGGATTGTGAGTCATGTCTACTTCTCCAGTTTTTTGATCCATGAAACCTGGGTAACCAAGTGATTGATGGAGGCAAAGGATATGTGTGCGTTCGTTGCATAGCGCGGAGTGGAGTTTGCTGGGAACGTCGCAAGCGTGGCATCACCAACCAGAAACACGTTGAAATCTTTTGAGAGATTCTCGTAGCCGGCTGTTGTCCGACAGAAGCACATGTCGGTGGCGTAGCCCGTCAGTAAGACATGACGAATGCCATGTTTCTTGAGGAACTTCTTCAATGGCTCGTAACCTTCCTGGTCGAAGATCAAAACGTCGTCTTTATGCACGGTTATATCAGACGTCACCGGCACGGGTACTTTCCAAAAACCCTTGCCGTTATACTGGTCGCCGGCACTGAGACCGGGAAACTGGCGAAAGTAGTCGATCACGGGGCGATCGCTGGAGAGAGTGAGTTTCTCCACGAGTGGCTGGCCTTTGTAGGGAAGGCTCTTGAGTCTTGCCGTGAGTTGCTTCTTCGCTTCCGCACGTTCCTCATCAGAGGGGCGATGGTCGAACGTGCGGTAAAGTTTCTTACGAATTGGATCGACCGGCGCAATCAGACTGTACATCACTAATGACACATTACCTCGCATTTGCTTCAGAAATGGATCAATGACTGTGCGGGTGTGCCGGGCAGCCAGGTGGTTTTTTGTGGGCGTACAGAAGTCACAGGCACCGGCCGGTTCCGGAGTTTTCCAACCTTGACCATCGTCAATTCCCCAGGGATGAACCATGATGATCGCCGTCTTGTCAGCGCGAAGACGATTGGGCATTTCGATAATTCCGGCGCATTATATGAGAAACGCCAGGCGCGCACACTCAGGTCGGCATCTTCATCATCCACCAGTAATGGTGCTTCATACCGCTGTACTTCTTCTATCGGCTGAATGAATTCCGGATAGTCGGCTAAGAGTGGTTTCGCATTTTTTAATGGTTTCAGCTGATTGTGATAAACTCGCTTTGGTTCACCAGCAGCAGCAAATTGAAATGTCGATGTCAAAACTCCTGCGATGAGCAGGAAAGAAAATTTTGAAAATGCAGCATTGATCATAACTTGTTCTCCATTATTTATCCTGGGATGCCAGTGGTTCGACTTGGTAGATTCTATTTTTACGATTTCATATTTTTTGCAATGTCACTCAAGCTGACGATCTCAGCTTTGTCACCCGCCTGTTTTACAATGTCGCAAATAAGCTTGACGGTTTTGAATTCCGGGTCTTCAACGTACATGATCGATGGATGACAGAGGAAATCAAACACGGCACCATTGGCAATTGCCCATTCCACACACTGCCGGACCGATTTTAAAAAGTCTTCGAGTTTCCATCGGCTTGTACGGAACGCATTGACATCACTGACCGGACTCATGGGAATCTCAATCAGCCCGGTCGGGTAGACATAAGGTTGTGCCTGTTGCAGTGCATCGACGATTGATGCGAAGACTTCGTCTGTCGGTTTTTCACCGGCCTTACTGCTCTTGTGGCGCGGGTATTTCGAACTGGCCCACGTAAAGCCCTCATCTAGCAATAACTGCTGGAGGTCTTCTCGTCCATTGAGAGCGTTATAGCTTCCACCCGGCGTGCGGAAACCGTCAGCGTTGATCCCGGCACGCTGTTTCAATGCCAACGTCGTAATGCGAATATTTTCGCGGATAATTTCTTGTGCCGTTCTACCACGAATCAACCACGGGGATCGCTGGAATCGAAACTGTGTACCCTCTGGTGATTTGGTCCAGACGTTGACGTGATCGTAAGTGTGATTTCCAACGGGATGACCCAGCGCGGCGATTTGTTTCAACCAGTCAATGTTGGCTTGCTCCAGCACACGGCCAACACAGAAATAGTGAATCAGTCCGCCGCTATCTTTAGCGACGCGAGCGGCTTCAAGCGAGTAATTTTTAGTTGGTTCATTCAGGTTCCCTTTTTGAAAGTCCCACTCCATCATATCCCGTTTGGGATACATACGGCTCATTTCCAAGTCGAAAGTAATTGCGATACGTGCTTTTTTTGCAGATTGTTTTTCTTGAGAGTAGCCTATGGCACTTGCCACAGTTCCGGCAACTGCTCCCATGAGAAATGTGCGTCGCGGGAAAGATTGCGATTGTAATATTTTCTGCATAATTCCTGGGATCCTTTGCTATATACAAGTTGTATTGATCGTCACATTTTAAAAAACTACCGATGTACTGCTTTTGTTGCGGAAAATGTTACACGACCAAATCGGTGTGGTGTATGGAAGGCAGGAGAGGGAGTATCTGCCTTCGTCCACCTGCTGTATTGCATGTTGGTGTCACCGCCATGGCGATTGAGATTGAGATTCCACTGATAACCTGGCCGGGGTGGTGTTTGCATCGCTACGCTTTCGAAATTTTTAAATGGAATGGCAATTTCCACAATCCAGTGTTTGTCGACATCGGTATCGTCATTTAACGTACCGATATAACTTCCTGCGACTCGGACATCCCTGGCATCCCAGGCATGCTTTTTTTTCTGAACACGAAATCCGTCTACGAATGTCCCCAGAACATTCCACTCGATGTTAAAGTAAGTCGCTGGTTTTTTGATATTGGGCGCGATCATGACTTCGAAGCAGTCGTCTTTGGAAACAGGACCGTCATGTTCTTTACAGCGAGCAGTAATCCACGAGTCTTCGCATATATGAGCAACGTACAGGTATTGATCATCCCATAACATCTTCGCGACAGTGCCTTCTTTTTTTCCACTTTTCCACCATGGAAACTGAAACGACTTGATCTCTGGTGCTGCGGTCCAGGCGGCCTCATCAAGTGTTCCATCGATCGTGACAGGAGTTCCTGCGCGATAAATTATATATTCCGGCTGCTTGAATTCGTCTTTTGGATCTGCTCCAAACGCGTTCAAATGCATCATGAAAGTAATCAACAGAACTGAAGTGTATATCAATCGTGCCATCGTTGTATCCTTAATCTGTGCCTGGAGAAATCTGAATCATTATTTAGCCTGTATGATACATTAGGCTCCATACGACTATTTATTGTTTTGTAAATATCGAAATAAATCACGCACCTGCTGGGGTGTCAATTTTTTGAGTATGCCTTCCGGCATCATCGATACGGGCGAGACTTTTAACTCTTCGATATCGTCACGCGAGATTGTTGTTCGCTCGTTTTTCGCACCGAGCAGAGTCACACTGGCAGGGCTTTGCTCTACCAAGAGGCCGGTAACGACTCGTCCATCGATGGTGACCAGAATATGATTCAAATATTCTTTGCGAATTTGCGCATTCGGGTCGACCATGCTGACTAACAGAAAATTACGATCCTGTCGATTCGCTTTTGTAAGGTCTGGTCCAATCTCTTTTCCTGAATCATAATACTTGTGGCAGATTGCACATTGCTTCTCAAAGACCATTTTACCAGCAGCCACATTGCCTGGTGCGGCACGCAAATCATTGGATATACGACGAATTTCAGCCAGTTTTTCTTCAGGTGTTCCCGCACGAATATTGCCCCAGTGTTTTCGTACCAGAGCATTGATTTTCTCGTCATTGTGTAAAGCAATACGTCGCAACTGATCAGCGGTGATTTCTGCCGGTGGATATGTACCGCGATCAATTTCCTGTAAGAATGCCATTGCCGAAACAACGCGTCCCAGTAACACATCACGGGCGCGAGACCGTAACGCAGAGTCCATTTTCTTGTACTGAGCGAGTAACTGCTTTGAGATACGCTCATCAGAGAATCGGCTCAACAAATTGAGTGCCGCTATTTGAATCGCAGTGGTTTCCGAGCCGGTAACAAGTTGAAGCGCGGGTTCAACACACGTATTGGAATCACTCAGTTCCTGCAGGATCTCCAGCATCGATAATCGTATTTTTTCGGGTGTCTTCCTGTTTTCGATCAAAGCCAGTGCGCGATGATTTGCAGCCTGACTTCCCAACCGCATTGCCACTCGAATAACAAGCGGATCAGTGGTATCATCGTCCCAGATCTTAGCAAGGGCATCAGCTAATTCCGGTGGAATCGTTTTGAGTCGGGCCGCCTTACCTGGTTCCTCATTTTTTTTGATCGCAGCGATGTTGCCATACTTAGAGCTAAGAGGTAATCCGGGAAGTCGCTTGCGACCAAGCATTTTCAACCCGGCATCCAGCTCTGTTATCATGCGTCGTCGCTGTGAATCATCAGGAGCAGATGCCAGCAACTGTGCACAGGCCCCGAACCCTGACTTACTGCCATCACCGGCAAAACGTCGCATCAGTCGACCAAGAATCACGTTGCGGACTGAGGATGTATTCCAGTCATCGGGTCTTGAAAATACCTGCAATATCTCTTTGACATGGGAAATGGAATAACGTTCCACAGCCCACCATACCAGCAGTGGAATATGAGGGTCCTTGCTGAATTCTTTTCGATTCAAAATGGCACGGACTACAGGAATGCACTGCTCTGCAGGGAGTCGTTTTGCAGTACTCGCTAATTGACTGATCACAAACGGGCTCTTGTCAGTCTTTGCGATGGCCAACAGTTTTTGCCAGGTATCCGAAGTGACCTGATTTCGATCACCGAGTAACCGAATGGTCCAGGACCGGACATTGGCATCCTTATGGTCAAGAAATTTCGCATCAAGCTGTTCGTTGAACGCTCCCATCGCATTCAATGTCCATAATGCCTGAATAGCAAGATGAGCATCGTCAGAACGCAGCAAAGTGTTTCTGAGTTTATCAACGACTTTTTGATCACGCCGTTCTGCTAATATCAGTCGCGCCCGTCTTACCTTCCATTCATTTGTGCTGCTGAGATAGTCAACAAGCTGGTCACTGGAAAGCGATTGTGGATTAATGTGCTTGACCGGTTTCGCTTCCTTCCAAAGTAATCGAAAAACACGTCCGTTTCGACGGTCCCACGTCGCATCGGGATCGGGATGAGCGGTTCGCTTGTCGTGCCAGTCAGCGATATAGACTGCTCCATCGGGACCTTGCACGGAATCACTGGGTGCGAACCAGGTATCATTGGCTTGCAGCAAGACACCACCATTTTCACTGCGAAATGTCGAACGATTCGGTTTTACATGGTGCCAGCGCACAGCATGTCCAAGAGTGTCGACCGCAATGTACTTGTCGCGAAAATGAGGTGGAAACGAATCGGCCTGGTAAAGGAACCCGCCGACAGTGACATGCCCCCCTTTAAAGTTCTTGTGCGGGACGTGATGAAAATAACCAAAGGCAAACGGATTATGCAGTTCCCCATGTTTCGCAAACGACTTTTCGTAATATGCTCCCTGAACACCATGAAACATCAAGAAGCCACCATGATTCGTACCTGCTATCAGGTTACCCTGGCGGTCAAAGTCCAACCCCCACATGTTACCGCCCCCCTCCATAAACAGTTCAAATTTTTTGCTTATCGGATGATAGCGCCACAACCCCTGCTCAAACTCGATGCCGCGTATGTTGGCGGTGATATTTGTCCCCTGCGTTCCATAAAGCCAGCCATCGGGTCCCCAGACAAGTGAATTGGCAAGCGAACTGGTGTCTTCCATCCCGAAGCCCTTAAGTAGCACTTCCGGGTCACCATCGGGAACATCATCGTGGTTACGGTCAGGATAGAAAAGTAGATACGGAGTCTGTAAAACAAACACGCCTCCATGACCAAAAGTAAAACCTGTCGCAATATTCAGATCGCTGATAAAGTCTTTTGACTTGTCGAAGTGGCCATCACCGTTGGTGTCCTCGAGAATGGTCAGACGATCCGCGCCTTTAGGTCCATGTGGTGGCGGTTTGGGAACCCGGTCATAGGTTGTGCGCGAAAAGCGATCGACTTTCACCCTTTTCAACCCGGCGGGATTGGGGTATTGCAAGTACTGAAGCACCCACAGCCGCCCACGGTCGTCAAAATCAATTGCGACCGGCTGACGGACCAACGGCTCAGAAGCAGCCAGCTCGACTTTGAAACCCTCTGCAACACTCATCCGCTTCACGGCTTCATTCGGGGGATAGCCTTGGGCGTAACAGTGACCTTGTGTGATCAGCCCAATAAGAATTGCAAACAACAGAAATTGCGTAATCAATGTTGCAGATTGATTTGATGTCGTTTTAGCGAGCATGACATCTCACTTTCTTTATATTGTGGCGGGATATTTTTGGTGGGAAACTTTTCAAAGTACATCAATATCTATTTTCTTTAACTCAAACCTATCATGGTTAACAAGAAGCGACTATCACATTTTTCGTAATAGTTTTCAGACTTTCCGTCACCTGCGAATAGAGCGTCGATAGCTGCCGGGAGTTTGCTGGTACGTCCGTTTAAACAGTTCTGCCAGGTATTGAGGATGTTCAAATCCGGTTTTTGCTGCAATCTTAGCAAGTGACAAATTAGTCTCTGCCAGCAATTCACTGACGAATTCCAATTGAACACGAATGATCTCCGCTTTTGGAGTCCGACCGATATATTTTTTCATGCGCCGTTCGAGACTACTGCGAGAAATTGGAACCCTGGCCAGAATGTCTTCCACTGAAATACGTTGATTCGCATGTTCACGAATGAACTGCAGAGCTGATGCCAGGTCTTTGTCTTCTACGGCAATGACATTCGTTGACTGGCGTTGAATGACTCTTACAGGTGGATAATAAATCGGCGAGGCAGGTTGTTTTTTCTTCTTCATCAGCCGGTCGAGTAGCTCTGCAGCTGCGTAACCGATGCGCTCAAACCCGGAGTCAATGCTTGTCAAAGGAGGACTTGACAATTTGCAGATTAAATCATCGTTATCGACACCAATGACGGCAACTTCGTCAGGCACTTTGAGCTTCGCGATTTGACAGGCTTCCAGAACCTGTTGACCCCGTTCATCATAGCAAGCCATCACTCCCACGGGTTTTGGTAATGCCAACAGCCAATCTGCGATGCGCTGTTGTTCTTTTTCCCAGTCACGTGCGACCCACCGCGTGTTCTTTTTTTGAAAAATACTACAGGAATGCCCCGTTTGAGCAAGAAATTGAACAAATAGATCACATCGTTCATCCATCCGGGAATTGTGTCCACGTGGCCAGCCACAAAACGCAAAATTACAAAAACCGCGGTCAAGCAAATGCTCGGCCGCTAATTGAACGATTCTCTGATTGTCAGTAAACAGACTCGGAAACCCAAACCCTTCCGAGGTATAAGGCAGGTCAACAACAGCCAGCTTGCGCTGACGGATTACCTTTGACATTTGTTGATTGGGAACCCTTGCCAAGATGCCATCTATGCGAGATTTTCGCAACCAAATTGGCACAGGCTGTTCAGGATTATGTGATCGAAAGATAATTGACCACGGACCACACTCACGTTGATAGTTTATGATTCCATTCAGTAGACCACGCCCGTGACCGGTTGAAGTGTCGATGAGAATTGCTACTCTTGGTTGTTTCTTCATATGGATCTCGTATTGACCCGCCCCGACAAATGACACCAGTCACAAGACTTAGTATTCTTTTGTTTTCATGGCTGTTCAGCAACGGGGCTCAGAAGCCCCGTAAACTGTGTGGTCTGATGGAATTGTAATCTCTTCTCCTGCGTTCAATCAGCACTTTGGCTTCCCATAACGTATCGAAGATTTGACCGTTGAGCAATTCATCGCTCAGCTTTCCATTGAATGATTCGATGTAGTCATTTTCCCAGGGACTGCCTGACTACCATGAACAACGTCTTCACTTCGACCTGGCCAAGCCAGTCATGAACAGGCTCTGCCGTGAACTCAGGCCCATTATCACTGCGAATATGATCCGAGGGACCCCACAACGAATAAACTGGTCGCTCAGGTGTTCCAGGATGTTTTCACGGTTCCACCTCCTTTCCACATCAATGCTGAGGCACTCCCTGATAAATTCATCGAGCACGGTCAACATCCGAAAGGGCCGGCCATACTGACTCACCAGTTTGATCCTCTCCCGAACCAACCGGGTTCGTCTGAAGGAACCACATGCTTCACTTCTGTTGGCTTGGAACGGGATTGAAATTCAAACCTACAGCTGTCGCACATTTCCAAGCTGAAATAACAGACCGACTGAGTCGCGAGTTGCGTTCGCATCTTGTCTGTCTTCTTTAATGCTTCGCGGAATTATCCGTTGTCCTTGCTCGCATCTCACCATTACCCGATTTAAAATGAACTAGAGGCCTGTTCTGAAGTTTGCCACTCACAAAGCAACCTTCGGTCCGAACAAAATTGGCTCTGGCCTCTTTTCATCTTCATTGAGAAGAGTTACTTCTGCAGATTGCGGTAAAAAGTGCTGCGAATGTTTTGCATCGACTGCCAGATATCCGCTTTAAACTCGTGTGGTGAGACGCAGACGAACAGATAGCCGTTCCTGGTTGTTTTACCTGTCCAGGCCTGAATGATTAGATTCAGCGTTTGCGGTTTCTGGGTGACAAACGGTTCAGTCCATTTGACCGACGCCGCATATTCTGTGAGCCCCTGAGGGTAAATCTTCTGCGGATCGACCGGTATGGCTTTTGTCAGCTTGCAGGTAAACTGGCTGGTATCGATTTTCTTTTTTCGGCTGATGAAGATGGTACGAGACAGTCCCTGATAATATGTGAGTAATTCGCGTTCGATGTTTTTTTGTGTGAGTTCACTGCCGGGATCGATTTTAAATACGAAGAAGTAGGAGAAAAACGTGTCCGATTTTTCCTGAAACATGCCCGGCGAAAACCGGGCTTCTTCGATCCCTTTGAACTGCATTTCTTTAGCAAATGAAGGGGGCAGCGGAATTTGCTCGCCCTTCCAACCGGCCGGAACTGTGATGTGCTTCGCCAATTCCGAATCGGCAGCCCGCACGGAGTTCGTCACAGATAGAATTGCAAGAAAAACTGTAAAACTGCGCATATCAATAGCCTGCATACAAGGTATTTCCTATCTTGAGGGGTGCCGGATTCTAAATCGAGGCGATTTCGAATCCGGTGCGGTAGTCCCGCGTCAGGTATTTGTTGGCATCCGAATTGTTCGTGATTTTGAGTGCTTTGCCATCGAATTCGAGGGTTTCGCCCGGAAAGAACGCGGCAACATTTCCTAATTGCACGGCTTCGGTCAGATGGCCTCCGTATTCAAACCCGTCGCTGGGCTGTTTTCCGGACAGGCAACCATCGACCCAGCCGTGATAGTGGTCGAGGCTTTCAACCGGTTCTATTTTAACACCTTCGATGTTTACGAACGGCTGGCCGACATGAGGCAAAATCATGTTGCCTTTTTCACCGACGAAAATCGAGCCTCCACCCGGCAGAGACTGGCCTGGTAAAAGTTTGGCGATGCCGTTAGCTGGCCTTCGTCCGCCATCATACCAGGAAATCGGCAGGCTGCGACTGGCCGTATACTGCGTGCCCGGAATGACGTATTGAATCGTTTCCTGAGCGGGCCAGACTTCGTCGTTCATGCCCGTGTGTTTTGAGTGCACGCTTATGGGATCACCCGTGATTTTGAGAGCTGAATATACCGGGTCGAGCAAATGACAGCCGAAATCGCCAATGGCTCCAGAACCGAAGTCCTGCCAGTCTCGCCACGTAAAGGAATGGTACACTCGGTTTCCGCCGTAAGGACGCATGGGTGCAACACTGACCCAGAGATTCCAATCAAGAGATTTTGGCACCGCTTGATTTTTCGCAGGTCTGTTGAGCAACCCGCTGCGTCCATGCCCGGTGGTGCCAACCCAGGAATGTACGGCTTTCACCTTCCCGATGGTGCCATCTTGAATCGCTTTCACTGCAGTACGATAAGCCGAGTGCGAATGGATCTGGTTTCCCATCCGCGTGATGACGCCCGATTTTTTTGCCTGCCGTCGCATTTGGCGGGCTTCCCAGACCGTGCGCGTCAGTGGTTTCTGGCAGTAAACGTGTTTACCGCGTTGCATCGCGTCGAGGCTGATGATGGCGTGAGTATGGTCGGGTGTTGAAACTGAAACGGCATCGATCTTATCACCCAGCTCATCCAGCATTTTTTTGTAGTCCTGGTAGACGGGAGCTTCAGGGGCCAAAGGTTTGACTTTTGTGGTCCGCGACAAATCGACATCACAGAAGGCAACACATTTCACTTTGTCGTGGCTGGCAATGAGCTTGATATCGGAATACCCTTTACCGTCGGTGCCGATGCCCGCAAACTGCAATTGCGAGTTCAAATTCTGTCCGCGGACAAATGCCGGTGCGGCAAATGCAGACGCGGCTGCAACGGATGTTTTCAAAAAATCGCGACGGGTGGTATCTGGGGTGGATGTCATGATTGCGGGTTTCCTGTTGAGTTTTTTTAATGCGTTATATTTTGGGGAAGATCCAGTTTATGGTTTCGCAAGAATCCCAATTATAGCATAAACGGTCCGCGATACGTCAATTGAGTCAGCGTGACGAAGTGTGAGTAAATTCGTAATTCATTCTGTACTCAGGTATGATGGAAATCCTTGAAAATTTCAAAACCTGGAAGACTGGTACCGATCCAGGCCTATTTCGCTCCTTATCTTAACATCGCGCACCCGCGTCTAACGTTGATCGCTCAGGCCTGCATCATACCTTCACTTTGGTCGACTTCCTGTCCGGTTTCCAGAATCTGATGATCGAGCCCCCGGTGATTTCATTCTTCTTAGAATGAGTCCCGTATTCTTTGATCGCATTTCTTATCACGTTCACGCCAAAGAAAATCATTCTGCTCATACACGCTGATTTGAGTGACCGAAAACATCGCTCGATGTAAGAATTCAGTTTGGGAGACCTGTGAGGCAATACGAACAAAATAATGTCTGACTACTTCAGTACTGTTCAAAACGACTCGCAAAAAGTTGAATCGCGATCCATCATTAACTCTCGATTCTCAAGTAGAAAACCATCAGGGTCGTCGGTCAGGTTTCTGGCAATCTGTTTCATCCATTTTTCAAATGGATTTGTTGTGCAGCCGGCGAAACAGACTCTGCGAGTCTTCATTTCTGCTACAAACAGCAGATAGAAAGTGAAAGGGCCATCCCTGGTCCATCTTCCACCGTAGTCAAGTAGATCGCAGTCCACGTGCTGACCTGAGATCGTTGCAGGTTTTCCGGTGCGATTTCGAGCTCTAATTTGAAGTCCTCACCAAAGGTGCGTTCGGCTATGTCGAATCACTGAGATTGGGTTGACAGTGGTTTTGCACATACCTATCTTGAATTTTGGGTCAGGTGAACGTGAACCTTGAGCCAGAATATTTTTCTCACGATGTTTTTGGAACAGGGCATTGAAATCCAAGGTTCGCTACACTGCTGTTGTGCTGCTCTTTCTCGTTGCTGTCGGCGTGATCGTTGGCAGTTTTCTCTGGTGGGACGTGCGCGAAGAGTCAAACTGGCAACCATTCGTTTATTCGCCACCAACTTATCCGGATTCGACGAACTCGCATCTCGATGGTGGCTACTATCTCGATAAAATTCAGCCGATTTTCAACCGGCGTTGCATCGTCTGTCATGGGTGCCTCGATTCGCCCTGTTTGCTCAAGCTCACCTGCTACGAAGGACTGATCCGCGGGGCGCGGAAAGACAATCCCGACAACACGCACCTGTTCGCGGAAAAACCCGTTCGTTTGACTGACCAGCCTTCTCTGGCCGCATGGCGCGAGCAAGGCTTCTGTAGTGTCGTCGAACAACAGGGATCACCTGAAGAGCGGCCCGCGAAAAGCATTCTGTTCCGCATGCTTGTGGCCGGCACCGAACATAACCAGCCACCCTTTGATTTGAAGCCAATCCAACCTGTCTACCAGTTAGTCGACGCTCATATTTGCCCGTGCAACCAGGGGATGGATGCTTATCTAAAGAAACGACCGAGGACGGGAATGCCCTTTGGTCTCCCTGCTTTATCACCTGACGAGAATCAAGTGTTTTCCGAATGGATCTCTGCCGGCTCACCAGGCCCCACAGCCAACGTGATGGCCGAGGTCAAAAAATTGGCACAGTCTGAAGTCATCGCACGCTGGGAAGCATTTTTTAACCAGGAAGCCGCGCTGTCGCCGTTGGTAAGCCGCTTTATCTTTGAACATGCCTTCCTGGCGACGTTGCATTTTGAAGAGTCGCCAGGCGAGTACTTCCGGCTGGTGCGCTCCACCACGCCGCCGATCCAGATTAAGCCCGACGAAGATGACAAGAAAGTCGTCGTAGCAAGTCCGGTCCACGAGATCAAGACAGCCCGACCCTATGACACGCCGTATCTCGCAGGCGTTGACAAGTTCTACTATCGCCTGAAAAAGGTGACCGAAGCGCGGGTCCAGAAGTCGCTGTTCGTGTGGCCGCTCAATGATGCCAAACTTAAGCACCTCGACAAACTCTTTTTTCAAGTCGGTGCAGTAGCCGGTAAGAGCCTGACACCTGGCTACAAAAGTCATAACCCATTCGAAGTCTTTCAGGCGATCCCCGCGCGGTCGCGTTCCCTGTTCCTGGTAGAGAATTCTCACCTGATCGTCAGCGGCATGATTCGCGGGCCGGTCTGTGTCGGAAATCTGGCGACCTACGCCATTAAAGACAATTTCTGGGTCTTCTTCGTTGATCCCGCTCATGATCCGTCCGTACTGAAGCCAGAACTCGGTCTCCAGTCGTGGGAAGATTTTATGGGTTATGGCATCAAAGGCAACGTCGAATACAACGACGCTTATAACCGCATGCTTGATAAATACAAACCGACTGGATATCAGATCAATGACATCTGGGACGGAAATCAGAAAAATTCAAACGCCTGGCTGACCATCTTGCGCAATGAAACTAACGCCACCGTGCTGCGGGGGCGACAGGGCGGCATTCCGCCTACATTCTGGCTGATCGACTACAGTGGTTTCGAACGACTCTACTATTCCCTGGTAGTCAACTACCAATACTATGGCAGCGTCGAACAAAAGCTTGCCACCTGGGAATTCATGAGTCGGCTGCGGCAGGAATTCGAAGACAACTTTCTCCGTTTGTTGCCTGTTGACGATCGTCAGAAATATCACGACCTCTGGACACGTGGCATCGGCCAGGAACTGCTCTTCAGGATGCCCTTTCCGGGCGAAGATGTTGGCAAAGGGTTCAACGTGGCAAAGACGGATCCCATTTCAGGCGTGCTCAGCAAGATTCAACACCGCTTCACGGAAGCCGTCAGTGGCCCGCCCGACTTACTCAATGCCGGAAAGAAACCGGATGTCGTATTATCGGATCCGGTTAAAGACTTCGCTGGCTGGGAGGCGGCTGTCTCCACGCTTACCGTGCGGACTCATTTGAAGTTCACACAGTTTTTACCCAGTAACACTTTCGTCCGTTTGACTGCGGGTAAAGAAAGCCGCGTCTACTCGCTGGTAGCCAACCGCTCGTATGCCTTTAATAACGTCGTGTTCGACGAAAACGGTGCCCGGCAGCCCGAGCTTGATACGATGAGCGCCTACCACGGCCTCGTTGGAGACTTCCCCAATCTCATTGTCGAGTTGAAAATTGAGCAGGCGTCGGAATTTCTCACAGATCTAAACGCAGTCTCATCGCCCGCACAATGGTCAGCCTGGAAAGAGAAGTATGGCACGCTTCGTAACACGGCGGCCTTCTGGCCGCTCCTGGACTGGCTGACTGACTGGAACTTCGACAATCGCCAGCCGGACGCCGGATACTTCGACCTCAAATACTACATGCTGCTCGATTCCATGAATTAATAATTGGGATGTCCGCGACGGAACTGAGGACGAGCGTTCGGTTCAAATAATATTCAGGCACAAAAATCGTACCAGAGGGTGACTCCTTTTTCTGTTCGCCTTTCGGCTTTCTTGATTGTGGTCAGTACACCCGAGACTTACGCGTTGAGTCCGGTCTCGGTTTGCCAGTCCATGAATTTGCACACCGGAGAGAAAGCGCGAACTGGATACCTAAAATTCTTCATTTTTAGTATAAAGCAGTATATTCTATTGTCGCAGCATGTTCTATTATTGCGATTTCTCAAACACAATGGCTAAGAAAACGAGGATGGATAGAATTGAACTTTTATAAATCAGATCCGAAACAAAATTTCTCTGTCAAGATTTTCATTATTTTCAGCATTACCCTCTGTCTTCACATGTTAAACTCAGGAGGGGCTTTGCTGGCCAGTGAGTTGCCTGATTCACCCCATAAAGACCTGTCACGCGTGATGGGCGTAACGGCAGCTGACTGTAAAAAGTGCCATCCATCGGAAGTTGCAAGATGGATGAAAACAGTGCACTACAATTCGGCCGATTTAAGGCTTTATAAGTTTGAGGGAAATACCAAGAAATATGCAGACGCACTGGGAATCAAAAGCGGAGATTTACTAAAAAATTCGGTATGCGCCAATTGTCACGCGACAAAAGCAATTCGTGAAGGAAACGTGAAAGTCATCTCAGGTGTCTCCTGTGAATCCTGTCATGGCCCCTCTGGTGGCAAAGGAGGCTGGTTGAATGTCCATCAATCCTACAATGCAACAATGCCTGTCCCCAGAACGGAAGAAACTCCGGAACATCGCGCAGAACGATTTAAGAAAATCGATGCTGCAGGAATGATTCGTGCCAATAATATTTATGGAATGGCCAAAGCATGTAATGGTTGTCATATGATTGATAATGAAAAACTGGTTGCAGCAGGTCACAAGTCAGCAAGTGCATTCGATTTTGTCTCTTGGGCAGAAGGAGAAGTCAGACATAATTATTTCATGAATAAAAATGTCAATGCTCAAGCACCCAGCTTGTGGATGACGCGGACAGGAGGAACAGCAGTCAACCGGAAGCGCGTGATGTATGTTGTCGGCGCGTTAGTTCAGTTAGAAAGGGCATTGAGAATTCGAGCTGCAATGACAAACCCTGTCTTAATACCTCAAATTGGGGGCACGATTGCTGCAGCAAATGGAAAATTAGGATCGATTGATACTCCGGAAACAAAAGCAGCGGCGGCGGTCGTTGCCCCTTTATTTGGAACACTCTTTGCCCCGACACCTGATGACAAGAAAATCTATTCAGATGCCGCTGATAAAGTTGCTGTGCAGGCGAAAAAGTTTTCGAATACTAATGATGGCAGCAAACTTCAAGCATTGGACCCCATGATTAAAGCCATCCCCCCACACTATTCGCAGCAGTACCAGAAAAAATATCAGGATAAGTAATATATCACTTATCTTTGAAACGAGTGTAAGCCTTCATCGTCTTATCGAATGTATGACACATCAATACTTCGTCCTTAACGCTGGGACATGCCATTCGTATTGGAGAATGGTTATCATGACGTAATTTCCGATGAGGATGCAGAACAGCTTTTGGGCGGCGATGGACTGAAAGATATAGATCAGGACCGTTTTCCTGCTCACCTGTTTCTTTAAGAATATCAGTATCAATAAACCAAGTCTGCATGATTTTGATGATGAAGATGCGATCGAAAGCAGATCCTTCTCTACCTTAAATTTCGGCAACGGCTTGTCAAATTCCTTTGTGTATTTCCATCCGGTCGCAAATGATCGTGACGGGATTGACTTATCGCCCCCCTGCTCTGTGAACTTTTGAGCTTGTTCACAAACCCAGGCGGAATTGGGAAGTTAAGTTCCTGATGTAGACAGTTCCATTGTCATCCCCCATAAATACACGTTACCTAAGCAAAAACAGAGTATGGCCAGCGGACAACGGTCTTCAGCACCAGAGACGAAATGACGCACCGGTCACCATACGTGGTCTGACCTCTGGAAGGCAAGCAACTCCCCCGCGATTCCAGGCGATTACCCTGGGTCGCCATCTTCATGAAACGAACCAGACAACTGATTATCAGATTACACATACGAATTACAGGACGATTTGGTATGCCTCAGACATGAATACTGTTTTTTTATTATTTACAATTGATTTTATACTAAATTTCTGTAAAGTGAATGAAATGACATGAACAATATCTGATTATCAGTTTTAATAAAGTAGAAATACATGAGCCAAACTGTCATCGCAGACCAACAACAAAATCAAGGTGTGGTTCGCCGTCTGATTGAGCACATCAAGGCAGATTCATTGGCTGTTGGTGATCGTCTGCCTTCGATCAGGCAGCTTGCCGCCAAGATGAGTCTGAGTCCGAATGTCGTGCGTGATGCTATGGTCCAGGCCCAGACAATGGGTCTGGTCGAGCTACGTCCCCGTTCGGGGACATATATTCGATCTTTGGATTACGCTCCTCTTGTTGATGTATTAACCGATACGATGGTCACATCTTTAATGCAGACCGATCACAGCCTGTTCTATCTACTTGAATCTCGAGAGCTCATGGAAATCGAACTCGTCAGTCAAGCAGCAAGAAGGCGGCGACTGGAAGACCTGCTTCCCGTTCGCGAGGCAATGGACGCCATGGCGAAAGCGATCAACCAGGTCGATCAGCCTGAAAAATTTGTGGAAGCAGATGTTGCCTTTCATCTGGAAATTGCCCGGATTGCCGGGAACCCTGTGTTGCTGGCGTTTCTGAAAGCGGTGCTGGAACTGCTGCGACCGCATTTGGTAAGTCTGCATCAGTCCTTTAAACCAGAACTGCGAGAATGGACTGATCACTCACATACTGCGATTTACCAAGCTCTTATAGACGGGGATGTGGAGACGGCGCGACAGGAGATCCATGAACACGTTGGTATGGCCGCACGTAATCTGGTGGAAAATGGAAATTTTTCAATGCCCCCTGATTCGAATTCGGAGGCATCAACTGAATAAGAGTCTTTCTATCCGGTATGAGAAAACGACTTAGAAATTATTGAGAAACTAACCTGACATTTTCATATTTTTTATTCAAGGAGTTCCAGTAATGTTCAGGAAAAAAGCCCGGCGCGGTTTTACATTAATCGAATTGTTAGTTGTGATCGCCATTATTGCGATTTTGATTGCGCTCCTGTTACCCGCGGTGCAACAAGCGCGAGAAGCTGCCCGCCGTTCGACCTGCAAGAACAGTCTCAAACAGATTGGCCTTGGTTTACATAATTACCACGACGTACATAAAACGTTTCCCACCCGGTACAATCTGGAATGGCGGTGTTCGATATACAGGTCCAAGGACCGGTGGTTACATTATTCATATTTTGCCTTTTATCGATCAGTCTGTGATCTACAACGGAATTCAGTTCAATGTTAGTAATATTGTCTGGTATTATGGCAATAACACAGCCATGACATCGGCTAACATTCCCATGTTGCTCTGCCCGAGTGATGGTCGAGGCGGAACTCACACTGATGAAGCAACACAAGGGCCAATAATGAAGTCAAACTATCTGGGATTCTTTAGTGGTTTTCAGCAAGGTGATATCGCTTCAACAGATTCGAGTAAGAAGGCTGTTTTTGGAGCAAACCGCGGCGCCAAGCTTCGTGATTTTACCGATGGGACCAGCAATACGATGATCGTAGCCGAGTATTTGACAGGCAGTTCTCGTGCAGAACTTCGGGGCTCTGCTTATAGCGATCAGGCGAATGGAACTCAGCTTTACTCAGAGTTGGGCCCTAACAGTGTACTCCCGGATCGCTGTTACCCTATAGCCAGTTGGTGTCAAAACGATCCAGCCAATAATTTACCAGCCGTCTACGGGAACGGTACTACGACGGACACAGCCGGTTCTCGAAGTCATCCTTGTTACGGTCATTACGATCCTACATGGTGATGATGCGGATTAGTTTTATGAAAAATACTCGTGGAATCGGCAGTTGTACGATCAGTGGTAATGAAAATGAGGAATGACATCTGGCGTGCCGGGATTGCAATCGTCGTCCTTGCCGTTGCCGGGAATTTCGCTCATGCCCGGATTTACTTCCGGGTCGGCGTCGTCGCAATCGTCGACCGCCGGAAGCCGTCGCCGCTCATCATCGTCGTTGCCGATGCCCGAACACTCCGCGACGTCGATGTGGCAATCTGCGGTGCAAACGAGGGAACCCGAGGAGAAGCCGAACGAGGAGCAATTGTTGCCGTGAAATCGGCGCCATCGCACTCCTCGGCTTCGCGATTGGCCACGCCGCTGCCACAGAACTGATTGATGAACGCCAGACGCGAGCCGCCAGGATAGAGGTAGGAGTCTGCCTGGTTATAACCTTCGACGGTAATTCCGTGCGGCTGCGGCGATGCCGTGGTGTGCGACCCTTCGGCCAGTGTGAGCCTGGCCGCGGAATAGCCGGTACCGGCTATCGGCGTGAAGGACGCACCGGCGACAGCGAGCATCCACTGAGCGTTGAGCACCGAGCCGATCGCCGCGTCGGGCGCGATCAGGGTGAGGAAATGGCTGGAGAACTGGGCTCCGCCGACCGTCGAGAAGGTATAGCTCTCGAGGTACTGATCCGGCGGGATCATATTGGCCATGGCCGGATCTCCGCTCACTGCGCCCGGGCTCGAAACGCCGGTCATGAACTGCGTGACGAAGA
>CALOEF010000065.1:0-26364 GCA_942492165.1 uncultured Planctomycetaceae bacterium | reverse complement strand
ATGCGGAGTCGGATTAAGGCCTTTTGTGGCAGGGGATGGATCGCCCACCACTTGCAATTTTGATTATTCAGGAGCGTTAACAGAAGCCGTTCTTCTGGGGAATGTATCCTATCGTGCGAAAACGTTGTGGCCTGGGATGCCGCCAATCTCAAAGCGACGAATTCGTCCCGAAGCCGATAAATTCATTTCGAAAGAATACCGAGCCGGCTGGGAAGTTCTTGGTTTAAAAAAAGACTAGAACATGTCCGGCTCCTAGGAATTTGGGTGAGCTGGTTACTGGTCTTCCTGGTTACTGGCCTTCAATGTACTGTGAGCTGGATTTCTGTCTTTGGCAGTTTCTGTTTTAAATCAGCGACTCCTTTTTCCGTCACTGCGGTACGAGTCAGCTTGAGATCTTTCAGATTCGTTAATCCTTCCAGGCTGGGTAAACCTTCATCTGAAACGGCGGTAGATCCCAGGTGAAGAAATTCGAGCTGTTTCATGCCGTTGAGATATTTCAGACCTGCATTGTTGATGATGTTGTCCAGATTAAGCCAACGCAGGTTGGTCAAACCCTTTAATGGTTCCACGCCTGCATCTGTCAATCATAGCGCCACAGATTGAGTTTGTTCAATTTGCTCAGTCCCGACAGATGTTTCATCCCTGCGTCTGAAAGCAGGCTGTTTTCACTCAAATCGAGCTCTTCCATTTGAGGGATTTTTGCGAGCGTTGCGAGTCCCTCATTGGAGATTTGATTTTGGGAGAGGCGTTTTCTTCAATTTGTACTGAGTCAGATGTGTTAAACTCTTCATGTCTACCAGAGTTTCAGATATTTCTTTGAGATTATTGAGATCTTTCAATTCTGCGAGACCATCTCCATCAACGCCAGAGGAAATCGAGCATGAGTGCTTTTAATTTTGGCAGCTGATTGATGTTGGCCATGGCATCGTCATCGATATCCGAATTGCCGGATAACCGCAGCGCTTTGAGTTTTTTGAGTCCTGTAAGATGCGATATGGCTTTGTTATTCAGAGAACAGTTACGTAAATCCAGATTTTCCAGTGTGATGACTTTGCCAACAGGCTCCAGTCCAGCGTCTGTAATTTTTGTTTCATTTAAGAGTAGAGATCGTAAACGAGACAGTCCTGCAATCTCTTTGAGTGCCATCATCGATTCGAGTCCCACGAAAATCGACTTCGATGACGAAACCATCTTTGTCATTTTTCAGTTTGGCTCCTGATGCCTTCAGCGACTCCGCCAGTTTTGTTTCTTTACTGGGAACTTTAGAGGGAACAGTCTCTTTGGGGTTCGTTTCTGCCGGATTCGTTTCGGCAGTTGTTTTCGAAGAGGCTGATTGATTTTCCGTCGACTTCTTCGAACATCCCGCAAGAATAGACAAAAACAAAACGAGAATTATCGTTCCGCGAACCGGTTTCATAGTGATTTCCTTCAATCGTCAGGATAAAAACTTCAGGTCAGCACTCAAGCATAGCGATTCGATAATTCGCTCAAAACCGACGGCAGGGAATCATTTTTCTATTTTGAAGAATTGAGACCATTTCGAGCACAAATATGCGGGTGTTGCGTTCATGTCTGCAGGGATTCAGGGTACGTGATACGATCTCAGGGGATTCCGGTTTAGAATCGTGAGGGACTGATTTTCATTTCCGGCGAGACAGGCAATGATTTGATTTGAAACCTGCTTGCCCAGCAGCGCACTTCCCGTTGATTTTAAATGTACATCTCCGGGCCTCACATTATATTTTGAGAAGTTCGATGCGATACATGCATGCAAGTCATTGATCATGATTCCATTGCTTGACATGATCAATTTGGCTGCTGCATTATATTTCTGCTCAATACCTGCCGTGGCGCCCCAGGGGTTATTCTCCGGAATCGGTGTCGAGTTTGCCCAGATCAGCTTGGCATCGGTTGCCTTCAATATTTTTATCATCGCTTTTAGATTGTCTTTGTATTGATCGAGAGGAATCTTTCGAAAGCAGTCATGTAGACCCCAGTTAAAGTGAATCACATCCCACTTTTGTTTTCCGATCCAGCGAGATAGACGTTGAACTCCTTTTTTTGATTCTCCTGCATTTTCAGGAATGCGAAGGACATTTGCCTTGCCCGCCAGTTGTTTCCTGACCGTTACGGTGTAGCCAATCGAAATCGAATCGCCAATAAGCAGGACGCGCGGCAATTGGGGGTTCTCTTTGACAAACGACATTCCAGGCAGATGTGCATAGTTTTTATCTACTAAAATATCCCCATTCCAGTTTGCTGTAAGGTTTCTCTGTCGCGGTGACCCGTATTTGATGAGGAAATTTCAGGGCGAAAAGGTCGGCGTCTTCCATGACAAAACGAATTTTAACCGGCTTCCCGGCGAGACTGGCCAAATCGGGACCGTTTTTCCATTTCACGATTCGCGCGATATGATCGCCGTAAATGGGTTCGCAATCTTCGAGAGTATAACCCGGAATCGGTTGACCATGCTCATCCTGAACTTCTACCAGGATCTGGCCGGCAGCGCTGGTGGAATAGTTGATTTCAAGTTCATTTCCAGAAAATTTCAGCGGTTTAGTGATCAACTCTCCGCCTGCCAGGGGCGCGTTCACCGAAGCGATTCCATCCAGCCGCATTGTATAACGCCGTCCACCAGTGAGGAAAAATGACATCTCGGCAGGGCCTGTCTGATGAATTCCAATGGCCGCATAGTTGGCACGGTTGGCCCAGCCACTACTGCCAATGCCTGGTCGAATAAATGATTGGGTAAATTCACGATGGAATTGTGCAGCTCCGCGTGCACTCATAAAGAGAATGTCAGTCGCTGCACCACGTTTGGCCATGAAGCGTGTGGGAGTCGCGAAATAGATATGAGGTGCGCGGAAGTAAGGTTGGGTACAGGGAGTATAAAGATGCTCGTTTGGTAAATTGGCTTTCATTTCAACTAAAGGTGTCCAGTTAACAAAATCTTTGGAAGTCGTACGCGCAATACCACGGTACCCTTTGATGAATCGACGAAAGTAACAGACATAAGCCTGTTCACTCTCAGACCAGAATGCATAATTCTGAGAATCAAAGTACTTTCCGAACTCTTCGGGAATGACCGGTTTGTCCCGGAGTTTCTTCCAGTGAATTCCATCGGGTGAAACAAATGCCTTGAGACCACCAGGGCCGCGTCTTTTTTTCACTTCCAGATGTTGATTGGGCTGGTATGCCAGGCCTCCTAAAGCTTTATATTTTTCTGCCGCTGGTACCCCCGGCTTTGTGTCAATGAATGGAGTGAAGTTATGAGTGACCAGAAATTCATTCATCAAGACGACATTCCCGTTCGGGAAGGTGGGGTGATCGGGATAGATTCCTAATTTCGGCTGGGTCCAGTTGATGGCATCTTTGCTTTCGGCATAGAGAGTGACTTCGCCATCATGGTACTGTTCCCACCCTTTTTTCCAGTGATTTCCCGGTCTGGTGTCGCCCCGATAGTAGAATTGAAACTTGTCATCAGCCTTAAGCACGGTTGCATAATGTCCATGAGGACGTGCGGGTGAGACGGGCGGCATGAGTTGGGGAGTGTGAAGTTTCAGAGTCGTATCTTTCAATTCACCAACGATCAACCGGTCAACAAAAAGTTCTCTGCGGGAGCCAATATCAATGACTTCAGCATTGATAAATGAAACATGGAACTGGATCAGCAGCAGCGTAAATATAATGATGACGGATTTCATTGTAATGACCTTGATTTGGTATTCTGAACTGGTTCTCTTCAACTTCATAGACTGAATTGAATTCGCTCACTCGTTCAGAGTACGAATTCGAGTGAGGATCGGATTCAAGTGACGTGTCATCTTTTGAACTGCCGATTCGCTGTTACGGTCTGCAATGGCAACGACAATTTCGATGTTCTTGAACCATTTGAAACGTGGGATCAGGAAAGAACTTTTTTCCTTGATCAAAGTATTTCACTAACACCTGATGAAACTGGGTGATCAGATCCTGATTCGCTGATTGGAGAAGCGTTTCATGGAAAGCAAGATCTTTCTGGATGAATTGATGAAAGACCTCGGCAGGACTGTTCTCTTGATGTTCTAATATTTCTTTTTGTTCAGAAATCAGGTGATTCAGTTGTTCGATTTGGATTGCTGTCGTATTTTCAATAGCCAGCGGCAAGGAACCAATTTCAATCACGACACGAAATTTGGCAAGTTCTCTCCAACCTTTTTCGTGAGTCGTCTGTGGAATCAGAACCTTGCGCAAAACTGATTGAATGTCTCCTTTTGCGACCGATAAACCGACTTTGGGGCGTCCTGTGATGACTCCCAGTCCACGTAAACTGCCGACTGCTTCACGTACAACAGTACGAGACACTCCAAATTGCTCAGTCAGGTTCTCGACCGTACCCAGAAATGTTCCGGGGACTAATTTCTCTGATTGAATCCGCATACAGATGCGTTCTGCAATTTGTTCGCTTCTCAGCAGCGCTGGTTCTAACAGGGAATTATGCTTTTCGGCTTCCGTTATTTCTGGCATCAAAATCTGCTTTTAAAAGAGGTTTCAAGGAAACGATGACCCTTAAAATCGTTCAGAGAGATTTTAATATATTGGTAATATAATAATACTATTGCAAATAGTCAATTGAAAATGAGTGGAAGTTTATAAGGATTATGGATTGTAAGTGTTTTAATCTAAACGGGATACGAATTTTTGATTTGCCCGGATAGACTGTGGAAATGAACGAATGCGGGATCAGTGGGTGAGTCAATCTAAAAACGGAAGAGATAGGCCTCCTGCTCGCCAGATTCGCCGAGAGAATCGATCATTTCAATCTCGGCTCGTTTCATGGTGATGTAGTCAGTGATTCGACTTTCACCAAAACCGGCACGTAAGACCTCGTCCTGTTCCAGTGCTGCGAGTGCCGTTGCCAGGTCATCAGGGTAAGTTGTCATCCCGCGGTCTTGTCTTTCCTGGGGGGAAAGCAAGGCAGGATCTGTTAACGCAGGTGCTCCCGGGCTGGCTTCTTTTTTGATCCCATCCAGGCCCGCACAAATCAGTGCAGACAGTGCGAGATAGGGGTTACATGCAGGGTCAGAGGGTTTCAATTCCAGATTTACTGTTTCTGCTTCACGGCCTTTAAACCCGGAGGCCACACGTACCGTGGCTTCCCGGTTATCAGGACCCCAGCATACGCATGACGAACTCCAGCAACGCTCGACAAACCGTTTGTAAGAATTGGTCGTCGGTGCTGTGAATGCCATAATTGCGGGGAGATGATTCAGAATACCTGCCATAAAGTGCCGGGCGATTTGAGAAAGACTATAATCTCCGGTGGGATCATAGAACAAGTTTTGTTGACAGTGCGAGTCCCATAAACTGAAATGGATGTGGCAACCATTCCCCGCTGAGTCAGGAGATGCTTTGGGCATGAATGACACATGGAAATCGTTCGCCAGCGCAGTGCCACGCACTGTCTCTTTAAATACAACTTGTTGATCCGCCGCCTGCAAACCGATTTGATGTCTGACGGGAATCTCATGTTGACCGTAGCCTGCTTCGGGATAGTATTTTTCAACCATCACGCCCTGTTGCTCGAGAGCGGTAATCATGGGCAATATGTAGGGACTTGCCAGGTCCATGGCCGCGGAGCTGAAACAGTTCATTTCATCTAATGGCTGCCAGACTTCAGCCACATTTTTATAAATCGTAAATTCATTTTCAAACGCGGCACGAATTGTCATCCCTTGCTCAGATAACTGATTCAAGAGTGATTTTAACAAACTGCGCGGACAGAGTTCCCAGGGTTGGCCATCAATGGTTTCAATATCCGAGAGCATCCGGGCGTGCCCCGCGAGGTAAGGCAAGATTTGAAATGTATCCATATCAGGTTGGATACGAACTTCGCCCACAGGCTGAAACCGGCTTTCATCAGGCAAATGGTCAAACACAGTTACTGATGCCTGGGCTTGAGTCAGTCCCAGCCCTGATTCCAGAACTTCTTTAAGCGCGCTGGGGCGAAACGCTTTGCCGCGCGTGATGCCATCGGGGCCGACATAAATCGCACGGACAAGTTCCACGTTTTCATCAATTAACTGTTGTTCTATCGTTTCGCGTTGCATTTGATTCTCTTCGATTACAAATCACTAAAGCTGAGATCTTGAATTCAGGCCGGAGGATCACTGGCTGGAAAAGATTCTTCAGAAGCTTCATCAACTTTATTAATTGGTGGATTTTTGGGGTGAGTCCGGATAATGGTGAGTAATAGAGCAGCCGATTCCAGACACTCGACTGCATGGGGTTCTGCATCTGGTAAATGCAATAATTGTCCAGAGGTCAGTTCGCGTGTTTCACCCAGACATTTGAAAAGTACGCGTCCTGCAAGGCATTGAACAATCAGGATTCCCGGCGCTGTATGGTCCGGCAGGGATTTCCCGGATTTCATGATCAGGCGAATGATTTCCATGTGATCATTTTTGACTAATGTCGCTGTTTTGGTTAATTCTAAATCCGAGACCTGTTGTCCCAGGTTTACCACTTCGCCCTCTTTTGCATGTGACAATGTCATGTTTCAACTCCTTCTGTGTGAACCCTGCTTCGATCATCATCATATTAGGACACGACAGTCAGACGTTAAAGTCCGGTTTGAAGTTTGTTTTGTAAGAAGTTCATATACACGGATGTATTTCAAAGTGAGTTCATTTCAAAAAAATGTTCTCATGATCCGCTTATGATTTTTTCAGCTGCTGAATTCCTTCTTCGAGAATGCGTTGTGCGTCAAGCCCTGACTGGGGATGACAAAGCACCCACGGTTCTTCTCCCGTATTGATACAGTGTGCAAAATGCTCAGTGGCAGTCTGCAAGTGTCGCACCGGGCATTGGACTTTAACCTCTTCCCCCAGTGGCTGATTTTCGGTTGCCAGCATCAGACGCCCTTTCTTTTGCGGTTCAACCATGAGTGTCCCCTTAGTGCCATAAATGGCAGTCGTATAAGCTGTCAGTTTCCGATTTGTGACCAGGAACCCTCTGCAGTCGCGATCGCTTTGGGATACTGCATCACAATCAGGGCGTTGTCTTCTACACCCAGCGGCTCTGATCGATATTGACCGCCGACCCCTGTGATTGATTCAGGTGTACCAAGTAAAACACTGGCAAGAACGCAACCATAACAACAGTAATCCATCATGGCGCCGGCCCCATTCAGTTCCGGGTTAAACAACCAGTCGCAGAAGAAATCACTACAGCCGAGCTCTTTCGGTCCAGCGTGAGCGGCTCGATATTTGACCTGCCAGATATCACCAATTTCTCCCGCAGCAGCCATCGTTATCGCGTGTTGCATTTGTGGCCACCAGGCAAACGGCCAGTTGACCATCAGGCAAACTTTCTTTTCACGAGCAGCAGCCAGCATGGCTTCTGCCTGAGAGAGTTTCGCCGCCATTGGCTTTTCGATCATGACAGCTAATCCGCGATCAAGTGCTGAAAGCGCCAGTTGTGCCCCCTCTTGATTACTGCTGAAGATATAGACGCCGTCCAGTTCATGCTTTGAAAAGAGTTCCTCAGGAGAAGCATAAGCGGGGCAACCATATTCCGAATGGATACGGTCGCGCAAAGCCTGATTTGTATCAAAGGCGGCAACAAGCTCCGCATTCTCAGAATGATTTAACTGTGGCAGATGGTCCCAGGCATGATCATGAATCAGTCCGAGGATACCGAAACGCAGTGGTTGTTTTTTCATTTGATTATTTTTCAATGCTTGCGTGATGAGTGATATTGCTGGTGTGTGAGTTTAGCTGGTTCGATTTCATTTCTTATCAGCTGAATAATAGCGTTCAAATTTCTGCTTGATTTCATTTATTTCGGAATCGGTATATTTCTGATTTTCCGTTTGTCCCCAGACAGGAGCTGGCCAATAGGGATCGCTGTGCTTTCTTCCTATGACATGGATATGTAATTGACTCACCACATTTCCCAATGTGGCGATATTCAGTTTGTCGGGAGAAAAAGTCTTTTGAATGAAATGAGATACCAGATTGATTTCTGTTAAAATTGCTGTTTGCTGATCAATTGGAAGGTTGGTCAATTCGATTTCTTCACAGCGGGGTACGAGAATAAACCAGTTCACCAGCGCGTTGTCCATTAAAAGCAGAATCGAAGATTCAAGCTCACAAACGAGTTGACAGTCTGCCTCTAATCGATGGTCCAGATTCATGATTCCGTCCGATTTGCAAGAAAAGAGATTGGGAAATATTCATTAATCATGATTGATCAGAAACGTTGCCATCTGGTCGAAAAATGATTCAAGTGTGTTTCTGATATCTGTCTGCAGATTGATCTCATGCATGGCATGGTTCATCAATTCAATCCAGCGATCACGGGCACGTTGATTGATGACAAAGGGTGCGTGACGCATGCGTAATGCCGGATGGCCCCGTTCTTCGAGATACCGCTGCGGTCCACCCAGCCGATAGACGAGGAATTCCTTGAGTCGGTATTCCGCACCGGCCCAATCGTCAGCAGGATACATGGGTTTCAAAATCTCATCCACTTTCACTCGGCTATAAAACGCGGTAATCAACTGCTCAAGCGTTTCTTCACCCAATTGCTGGTAAAGCTCTTCCACGTTCATCTGAGTTCGATTCTCTTTATTTTCGAATGCTTGCAAAATGATTTACTATGATTGTCAAATTTAACAGGATTTTAGAGTGCGCACTCTCCGATTTCAATAAAGGCCTTTGCTTGCCTGTTTTGATGTCGAAGAGATAAGACGGGGTGATATATGTTCAACGAAGGGTGCGCATCAGCAACTTAGGAATCGAAGCGATTGTACTGTTTCGATGAGCGTGTTTTCTATGTCTGGTACAGAAACAGTCAAAACAACGGAGGCTTCCCCAGTTTCCTTCTAATCACAGCCCATTGGCCGGCGTGCATCATCCAGTGTGTGGATTCACCGGCGAATACGCTGCCGATCGTCGGTCCCAGGTAGCGCACTGACTCTGGTGATGGCAGCATTAATTCTGCGTCGGAGAGTCCAGCAAGTACGTCCAAAGTGCCCTGGCGTTGTTCATGCATCAATAGAAGATATTCTGCTTTTGTATGAAAGTCGGCAGGGTTATTACTGGCTGCCGTTTCTGCAGTGTATTGTTCTTTAAATCCCTCAGGTAAAACAGGCATTGAATCGGGATAGACCTGCGTCACATGAAAATACTCACTGTGGATTAAATGACCTAATTGCCAGGCAAGATGGTTCATTTTTTCTGCTGGTCTGACAAGCAGATTTTCGTCAGTCAGGTCTTCGAGATAAGCATTGACAATGTATGCAGGCAGGTCCAGGGTCGCTTTGATGTGTGCTGCGAGACTCATTATAATATTTCCACTGTTTGTTTTCGGGGTGCCCAGAGTGCTTCCGCGTATTTCGTGCGACAGGTTTGCCCGCGATAACGGGCCAGCGTTTCTTTCCCTCTTAGTGCGCCGTGCGGTCGATTCGGATCGTACTTCACGTTGCTCTGCAAAGCCATATAACGGCCAAGCCATGCCATGGATTGATCCCAGTAGTCTGAGACATTCACAAACGTGTCCGGTTCAAAGCCAATTGTATGTCCCGGCCCGTTGTCGTAATGATAGATCTTGCGTGGTCCTCTGAACCGATCCTCATTCAGGACCCGCCCACCATGATTAAGGGCAATTTTGCTCAGCTGAGAAGCGACGGTATGATCGTGATGATGATCGTGTTCCCACAACTGCAATGCGATATCCGGCTTCAACTCATGCACGGCGGCTGCCACTTTTTGTTTCGTGATTTCATTGGTGTCAAACTGATGGGAGGCGAAATCAAGAAATCGTGTTTCGACGCCAAAATCATGAGCGATACTGACAGCCGATTTTCTGAACAGGTCTTCGCGGCCTTTCGTGGGTGGCCAGTTGCTGTAATCACCAATGAGAATTAATTGCACAACACGATAGTTTTTGGCAACTGCTTTCAGCATGATGCCAGGCACACCATAAACACAGTCATCAAAGTGAGCCCCAATTGCCAGTAATGTTTTCTGGTCGGCCATAGTATTCTTTTTACTCAAAAACAGAAGGACGTTAAAACCCGATTATACGGGAACTGAATCAGGCACCGTTTCATGATGATACTCTGCTGACAATATTTTCACCATCAAAATTCGCTTATTAAAACAAGAGCAAGTTATTTTTATCCGGGTATGATGATGCCTTGTCTGGACAATGCCCGGGCAGCGGCATAGGATTGTATCATAATATTCTGAGCCGAATTGTAGCATGTTTCAGAACGAAATCGATCAATCCACTGAGGACGAGTTATGAGTGAAGTATCGCGACGCAATTTTCTACAAACGAGTGCAGGGGCTGTTGCAGCCACCTCTTTACTGAGTAATACCGCGCGGGCTGATGTAAACGGAAAAATCAGAGCCGCCGTTCTGGGAGTAAATGGCCGGGGACGCACACATATTAAGGCGATTGGTGAAATCGAAGGCGCTGATGTCGTATTACTGTGTGATCCCGACAAGCAGGTTCTTGCAAAACGTGCTGCCGAGTTCGAGAAGAAATATGGTCGCAAGGTCGAAACCGAAACAGATATGCGTAAAGTGTTCGACCGCGATGACATTGATGTTGTGACCGTTGCCACGCCCAATCATTGGCACTCGTTAGCAACGATCTGGGCATG
Source organism: uncultured Planctomycetaceae bacterium (assembly GCA_942492165.1). GTDB lineage: Bacteria > Planctomycetota > Planctomycetia > Planctomycetales > Planctomycetaceae > Gimesia. The sequence continues at coordinate 15,710 of CALOEF010000065.1, read as the reverse complement.
TCAGGCAGGTAAAGATGTGTACGTTGAAAAACCGGGGTCACATAACCTGTTCGAAGGTCGCAAAATGATTGAGGCGGCTCACAAATATAAACGGATCGTCCAGCATGGAGTTCAACTTCGCAGTCAGCCTGCAATTCAGGAAGCGGTTGCGCATCTTCGCAAGGGAACGATTGGTAACGTTTATATGTCACGTGGATTGGTTTTTCGCTGGCGGCCTTCCATCGGCCACAAGCCTGTTGAAAAAGCCCCGTCAACTCTTGACTGGAATCTCTGGCAGGGTCCTGCTGAAGAAACGGACTTTTCGCGTCGTTTAGTGCATTATAACTGGCACTGGACCTGGGATTATGGCAATGGAGATGTTGGTAATCAGGGGGTACATGAAACCGACATGTGTCTCTGGGGACTCGATGTGAAGTTGCCTTCCCAAATTACAGCAATGGGAGGCAAGTTTTTGTGGGATGACGATAAAGAAACACCGGAGGTACTTTCGACAAACTATTTCTATCCTGAAGAAAATAAGATGATTCAGTTTGAGGTCCGTCCCTGGAATACCAATACGGAAGATGGCGCAACTGTCGGGAATATTTTTTATGGTTCTGAAGGTTACATGGTCATCAAAGGTTATAAATCCTATGAAATATTCATGGGGCGAAAACGAGAACCGGGACCCAAAAATAGTGGCGACGATCCTGTGGTGGCTCATTTTACCAACTTTTTAGAGGCGGTCCGCTCACGAAACGTTAAGACTCTGAATGGTCCTGTCGAAACAGCCCATACCAGTTCGGGAATTGCCCATTTGGGCAATATTGCGTTTCGTCTGGGACGTCAACTTAATTTTGATCCCAAAACGGAACAGTTCGTCAATGATCCGGAAGCCGACAAATATCTGACTCGTCAGTACCGTGAACCTTTCGTAGTACCCAACGAAGTGTAATGCAAGACCTCTGTCAATTCGGGAAATCAGAAAACAGCGCTGGAAGAATTCTCCAGTGCTGTTTTTTTATGTGATTGAAAAGAAAAAAGGCTGGCCCACACAATCGCGGACCAGCCTCTGTTCAGTTTTCGTTTGGATCGAGGTGATCCTCACGAGTGGTGGTTGTCTTTGACAACCCGCCAGCAGTCGCTAAGAAGAACCACCTTTCTGGCTACTACAATAACAGTCCACTCAATCACCTCCTTTTCTTGGATAAACTCCCTGATTCATCATCGGTATGTAGCTCCAATATTGAACACAGGCTTTAGTCCTATCGCACTGCGTGGGTGCGATACATGATCTTTATTTATTCTTGCAAATCCTTCAAATGAGGCAATACCTTTTTGACGAGAATCAAAGGGATGACTTGATATGTTGCATGATAAAAAGCTGTAAGTTATTTCGGAGATACGGGATATGTTACTGATGATATATCAGATTATTCTGTCGTCTTTCAGTCCGTTTGCGAAAGTTAGTGATTTCTTGTGTAGTAAAATTACACCAGAACCAGGCATTTTGAATTTAGCCTTCTTCTGGTGCCATGTGAGGTTCAAAAATCGTACGCCCTGCTTTTTCTGCCTGTTTAATTGCAGTGACGGCCGCATCATACAAAGACTTTTGGCAACGTACCAGTTTTTTCCCCTTGCCGGGAGTCAGGCGTTCGTAATTTCCCTTATTGTTTAACACACGTGCTTTGGCGTTGTCCTCAAAGTAGCTGTTGAGAATTTTGACGACTTTTCTGTGACTGTTTTTTTCTTCAATCGGGATCAATAATTCGACGCGTCGATCGAGATTGCGGGGCATCCAGTCTGCACTGGATATTAAGACCCGTTCATCCCCACCGTGATAGAAGTAAAAAATCCGTGCGTGTTCCAGAAAACGATCAATGATACTGACGACTTCAATATTTTTACTTAGCTTGGTCACACCGGGGCGCAGACAGCAGATGCCACGGATATTCAGTTTGATTTTGACTCCTGCCTCAGAAGCTGCGTACAACGCTTCAATGATTTCCGGGTCAACAAGTGAATTAACTTTGGCGATGATCCTTGCTTTCTGGCCCTGTTTTTTGCGTTCTGTTTCGTGATGAATCAGATCAAGGATTTTATCTCTTAAACTGATAGGAGCTGCCTCCAGTTTCTGGAATTTTTGTGGTAGAGAGTATCCAGTGATCGAATTAAAGAAATTAATCGCATCGGATGCCAATACTTCATCGCAGGTGAAGTAGCTGATGTCACTATAAATTTTAGCCGTCGCGTCGTTATAATTTCCTGTTCCAAAATGTAAGTAACGTTGAATTCCATTTGGTTCACGGCGAATGATACAACAGATTTTTGCGTGCGTTTTTAATCCTTTGACTCCATAGATCACCTGCACGCCGGCATGTTCCAGGTTTTTGGCCCACTCAATGTTACGCGCTTCATCAAAACGGGCTTTGAGTTCTACAATCGCTGTTACGTGTTTGCCCTGCTTTGCTGCTTCCATGAGTGCGGCAACGATCGGGCTGTTTTTACTGGTTCGATATAAAATCTGTTTGATTGCTAACACATCCGGATCGACGGCAGCTTCTTCAATCAGGCGAACGACAGGCTCAAAGCTTTCGTAGGGATGGCAAAGTAGGATGTCCTGGTTTGTGATGTTTTCAAACATACTGATTCGAGGATTGACATCAGGCGAGGGTTGCGGTGGCCACGATTTGTCTTTCTGTGCCTCAAATCCGGAAATCTCAGTCAGCCTCATAAATGCAGTCAGATCCAATGGACCGGGAATGCGATACACATTTTCATCGCGGACTTCCAGACCTCGTTCCAAAAATTCCAGTGTTTCCACTGAAACCGTTTCAGCAACTTCCAGACGTACACAAGCGCCCTGTTTTCGCTGATCCAGCATGTCTTCCATTTCGTGTAATAAATCCGAGGCGAATTCATCATGCAGACTGACGTCGGCATTTTTTGTCACTCGAAAAGGAATGCTTTCCAAAACATGTTCTCCTGGAAAATAGCGTTCAATAAACAGACCGACGGCATCTTCCATAGGCAGGTATTGATATCCCCCTTCTGAAGGGAGTGTAATAAACCGAAATTCCGTGCGCCCAAAGGGAATGATTGCAAATCGATCTTGCTCTGACTCAACCGGGTCAGCTGGTGCCAGACGAACAGCGAGATTCAGTGTATGGTTCATTAGATAGGGGAAATCCATCTCGGGTGTCACCGCCATCGGGGTGAGGACGGGATAGATTTCATCATTGAATACATGCGCGACGATGCGGCGTTGTGAGTCGGTTAATTCGTGTGGAATGGCTCTCTGAAAACCTGCTTCAGCAAGAGGCGGCTCAATTTCCGTTAATAGACACTGATACTGTTCGACCATCATTTGATGGGCACGCAAGCTGATTGCGTTGAGGGTATCTTTCGGAGTCATCCCGGAAGCATCGGGTCTTACATTGCCACTGGCCTGCAATAAATGGAGTCCACCGACACGCACCATGAAAAATTCGTCAAGGTTCGAGCTGGTAATAGCCAGAAATTTCAGACGTTCCAGTAACGGGATTGACGTATCGTGTGCTTCATCGAGTACGCGTTGATTAAATTCCAGCCAGCTTAATTCTCGATTCAGATATCTCGATGCTTTCGAAGCCATGTCTACCCTGTAGTATAACGAAGTGATAACGATTTATTGTAACGCGATTCGGGAACAAACCAGTTGTCCGGTATTGATACTTATTGTTTTTTCCTCAAGTGCACCTTCAGTCCAAATACTTCTTCAAATAAGGGACCTTTTTCGACGAGGGCGATTTGTTCGAGAGACACATCTTCCACATGCGGGATTGAAATGATCAACTGCCCCTGTTTGATCTCACACTCAATTTCCTGTACGCGTTGACTGTAAGAGGAATCCAGGGCGTCAGCGACTCTCAGAATGGCTGCCATCTTTGCAATAGCAATCCGGTTGAAGCGATCTAATGTTGTATATCCGGGATGAGACGCTTTTGGCGATGCTCTCCGGTGGTAGCGTGCAATTAACGATACCAGTAATAAATCTGTCTCACTTAAACCAAACAGGTTTCCATTGCTGATCAGATACATCGAGTGTTTATGATAGCCTCGCTGATTGACATAAATTCCGACTTCATGAAGCAGTGCGGCCGTATACAGGAGCAGACGATTTCTCAAATCAAGTTTGTGTTCATTTTGCAAAGACTGGAACAGTGTATCTGCAATAAATGCAACGTGCTTCGCGTGTGTTTCATCAAAATCAAAACGTTTTCCAAAATCGATTGTCGAACGAATGACCTGTCTGTTAAATTCATCAGACCAGTTATTCTGGTCTGCCATTTCTTTCAGCAGTCCATCGCGAAAATTCGCTTTTGTCACATAAATATGTTTTAGTTGATATGCCTCTGCCAGTTTAGTATATGCCAGCAATGCGGGTCCCAGCGTTTCTGCATCGGTGAACGAGAGGTGATAGTGATGAACGAGTTCGTCATCGCTTTTTTGCAGTATTTTATATGTAAACCTGCTGAGTTCCGAGACTTTAATGCGGTCCAGTTCGTCTGGTGAATTCCCGGGGTCAGGGATTTCATCTTCTGGTCGCAATTGTGTGAGCGCAAACCGGACATCGCCACCAAGCACAACCAGTTTGATGGAATTATCACAGGGAACTTCATGAACAATCTGCTGGATGACACGTTCAATCTGATTCTCCATGATCGATTGTTCTTTCGACAGTGGAACGCGATATCCTTTCAGCATCTCTCGCAGACGTAGCGCTCCCAGTCGATAGTTTTTGGAAAATAAAACGTCGCCGCGCTGGACCAGTAACAGTTCGGTGGTGCCTCCCCCAATCTCCGTGACGATTGTTTGTGCCTCATCCAGGTTTGGTTTCGCTGTCAGGTAGGGTCGAATTCCCTGGTATGTGATTCGGTTGACTTCCGCTTCATCGAGTGGTGCGACTTCAAATCCTGTCGCAATAAATATTCGATCTGTAAAAGCGAGTCGGTTGTCGGCTTCTCGAACAGCGCTGGTAGCAACAACACGAATTTGATCATCGCGCGTAATCTGGTACTCATCCAGTCTACGTCGGTAGCTTTTGAGAATACGGACACATTCTTCCATCGTCGTTTTCTGAATGTTGCGCGTCTGGAATGTATCTTCACCAAGCGTCACTGCCTGCGAAAGTCTCTCCAGCGTATCAACTGTGCCATCGGTTTTAATTTCGGCAATCGCCATTCGAATCGCACCTGTGCCGATATCGATAACGGCAATCAGCCGATTGATTCCAGGCTCCAAACGATTGGAGTTAACAGCAGATTCTGTCAGCGGTGCATCTTTCGTATTCATGCTTTAATTTTATTCCTCAACGCCGTTGTTTCTTGAGACATTTTTTGTGCCCAGGCTGCAGCTCCCATCACCGTCGAATCATCTCCCAACCGGGCGGCAATGACCTGAAATGAATCTTTAAAAGTCGGCATTACATTCTTCCGTGTTGCATCGGAAACTGCTTGTACAAAAAGTTCAGGCATTGCTTCAACCAATCCGCCGCCGAGTACAATTACATCCGGTGAAAAGAGGTGAACCATATTACCGGCAGCAATTCCAATATATTCTGCCGCGCGTAGAATAATGTTTTTGATGCTTTCATCTCCCGCCTTGATGGCTGAAGCCAGAGTTCCGCTGCGAATATCGGAAAGATCGGTTCCCACCAGTGCGCGCAGTTCAGGTGCATCGCCACGATAGGCAGCCTGGGCTGCCGCTGCGGAAATTGCCAGACGACTGGCAAGTGCTTCCAGGCACCCGTATTGACCGCAGCCACATTCGGGACCACCCGGCAAAACTTTCATATGACCAATTTCCATGCAGGAGCTTTTACTGCCCTGGACCAGCTGGTCATGATAGACGGCGCCGCCGCCAATCCCGGTACCAGGAAAGATTCCTAAAACAGATAACGCGTCTTTAGCTGATCCAAAACAATATTCCCCGTAGACGCCCGCATCAACATCATTACAAATGACAACAGGGCAGCCAAATTCTTTTTGCAGAACTTCTTTTACAGGAGCATTATACCAACCCAGATTGGGCGCTTCGAAAATAATTCCTGCTTTCAAATCCAGTGGCCCCGGACAGCCCACACCGATTCCCGCTAATTCGTCAGGAGTGATTTGCGCCTCTTCCAATGCCTGGTGAAGTGTTTGAATCATTCGCTCCAGACCTGCTTCAACTCCTGTATGGCCTTTCGTCTTTTTCCGTTTTTTACCAAGTGTTTTGTATTGCGGATCAAAAATTTTGGCGAGCATTTTGGTGCCACCTAAATCAAAGCCGGCCCAATAGCGTTTTGTGGAATTGACTGTATTTGTAGACATGTATGTTTTTCTATTTGAGTTAATCTGTTTTGACCACAGAAAATTTAGAACTGAAATCTGGCATTTGTGATACCAGAGCTCCAGATGCTTCAAATGATGTCGTGTTGTTCTTATCTCATGTATTCTGATGAATTTAGAACCAACAAAACAAGTCTGGTGATCGATTTTTCATAATTGCTTTTGTAATGAATATTTGTATTTACACGAAATGACAGACCATTTCACTGCTGCCGGTTAAATATGTTCTTTCAGCCGTTTAGCAGATTGCAGAGCGCCGTAGACTTTTGGGACAGACTTCGCTTGGATAAACTGTTATTTGCGAGATTTCAGTGTGGAAGCTTACAGTGAAAGCACCATACTATACACTAACTTACTACGCTCCGGGACACCTTTCATGTATTTCCAGTTTCCCTGTGAAAAATGTACTAAAAAACTCAAAGTTCGCGACGAAAATATTGGCAAAAAAGTTCGTTGTCCTTACTGCCAGCATGCAATGCTGGTAAAACGCCCAGATACGCCCATTATTGACACGAAAATCGATGTGTCGTCTTCAAGCGCATCAGCCGGTGCTGCTTCAGTTCGCGCCACAAGTACAAGTGGCGGAGGCAACAAACATATATCCAGCGGCTGGGCCGATGGTACCGAAGTCAGCCTGTCAAAAAGTTCTCTGATCGCATTCGTGACTTCGATTGTATTTTATGTGTTGATGTTCCCGTTTCGAAATTATTACCTTGGTGAACTGTTTTTGGCGCGCGGCTGGGTTCCATTTGTTCTGGTATTTTTGATGAGTTGGTCGGGGGCAATTCTGTATCTGAAATCCCGTAAACTGGCTAAACAGAAGGACTCCATGCTCTTCGACACATTGCCAACAGATATTTCTGAGGAAATCTCAGAGAAGACGGTCAATAAATTTATCGAACACGTCAAAGGTTTACCCGTTGATCCGCGTGAAAGTTTTTTGATTAATCGAGTTTTGAGAGGCCTGGAACATTTTAGTATCTTAAAAAGCAGTTCTGAAGTTTCCAGTCGCTTGCAATCACAGTCAGAAATTGATGCGACTGCCATCGATTCCAGTTACACGATGCTCAAAGTATTCATCTGGGCCATACCGATTCTGGGTTTTATTGGTACAGTAATGGGAATCAGTGAGTCTGTGGGGAGTTTTTCAGGATCAATGGATGCCGCTCAGGATATCTCAAAGTTAAAAGATTCACTGAACGGCGTGACCGGTGGTTTATCGACGGCATTCGATACTACGCTGGTTGCGCTGGTGATGAGCATGCTCGTGATGTTTCCCAGTAGTTCAATGCAGAAATCAGAAGAAGATTTATTGAACTGGGTCGATGAATACTGCAACGAGAACCTGTTAAAACGTCTGAAAGAGAGTGACCATGCGGGCGGGGGAGTCGAAAAAGATCATCGACGTCTGATTCAGCGGACAATTGATAAGGCGATGGCGAACCATCATGCGGAGTTACAAACCTGGACAGAGAAGCTGGAGGCGATCGGTAGCACCCTCTCTCAACAGGTCATGAAATCCTGGGGGAAAATTGATGATCAAATTCGAGCCCGGCAGTCAGAGCAGCTTGAGAACATACAACAGGTGATCAACAACATGTCGGAACAGAATCAGTCTGTCGTAGGACAATTAGAAACCGTTCAACAAAAAATCACTGACTTGCAGTCAGCCGAAGCGACACATCTGGAAAAAATGAATGGTGATTCGAATGAAATGGCTGAAGCTGCTGCGGTTCTCACGCAATCTTTTAATGGGGTTCAGCAGGGACTGAATGGGCTCAATTCTGTCTTGTCAGACCTGGGAGAAAAGCAGGTTCTAGTCCAACAAGTGGAAGCACCAGGCAAGCGATGGAGCCTCTTCGGGGGATCAAGGAAAGCACGATAACGTGGCGAGAAAAAAGAAAGGTAATGAAGAAACGGTCTCATTGTTTCCGTTTCTGAGTATTCTGGCATGTGTCATTGGAGTTTTGACTCTGATGATCACTGCACTTGCGCTAAGCCAGATGGACAATCAGGACGATAGCTGGAAACGCGCAGAAGAATTTGAACAAAAACAGCAGGATATTTCAGAAAAGCAAGAGGAAATTGACCAGGTCAAAAACCAGATGGAAGATATTTCCAAATTGAATCGTGATATGCTTCTGGCTTTGGAAGAATTAAAGAAAATCAAGCAGGAAAAAAATAAAATCCCCAACGATATCAGCCCGGAAGAAAAAGTAAAACTTCTGGCAGAAGCAAATCGTCTTGAGAAACGGATCACAGAGATTAAAGATGATCCAGTCGAACTGCAAAAGGAAATCGATAAACTGAAAGCAGAACTCAACAAGCGTGAAAATCCGGTTGCCGCTGAAGTCAGAATTCAGCCGGGTGGGACAGGCGTTGATCTCAACCCTACTTTTATCGAATGTACCAGGAATGGCATTGTGATCCTGGATGGCCCCAAAGAAAACTTGCGGGTCCGAAGAGCCGACCTGACAAAAAGTCTCCCGTTTGTGGAATTGCTTGATAAAATCGGTGCTCAAAAAAAGGGAACGGTTATTTTTCTGGTTCGCCAGGATGCAGTTTACACTTACAATATTGCGTCAAGCGTTGCCCGGTCACGTTACTGCCCTAACGGGAAATTGCCTGTTGAAGGGAACGGCAAGATTGATCTCAGTAAATTTAAAAACGCGGCAGGTTGATTGAATGTGTACTTTTCGTGCAAATTCAAACGACGTTTTGTGAAGGCCGATCGTTACAAAAAAAGCTCTGTCGAGATTCGCCGACAGAGCTTTTTGACAATGAAACCGGATTGAGGTTGGATTATTTTTTCAGATCATAACACATCAGAACATCCTGCTCTCGCAAGTAAAGTTTTCCGCCACAAACGACAGGATGTGCCCAGGCTTTACCTAAGACCTTGTCTGCTTTGAAGCTTCCTTTGAGGTTATAACCTTTCGTCGTGGCTTCGATTAAAGCCACGTGACCACTTTCATATCGAAAAATCAGATTTCCGTCAGCAAAAGAGACTGCGGCAGATCCGGAACCTTCGCCACGAATTTTTCCACCCCAGACAGCTTTACCCGTTTTTAAGTTGATGCAGATGGGGAAACCTTTTCCGTGACCGTGTCCACAATAGATGTGGTCTTTATACAAAATCATACCCCCATGATGATTTTGCAACTCTTTGGCGTTCAGAAAATAAACTTCTTTTGCTTTGATATCATCGCCCTGTCTGGACAGTTTTAACAAAGCGCTGCCAGTTCCATATCCGGTTGAGCAAAATACATAATCACCGGAAACAATCGGAGTCGGAATGTTCGCAACGCGATTGGCAACGGGATTGTAATTCCACAAGAGCTTGCCATCGCTGGCGCGAACCCCAATTAGTCCCTTACCCGTAAGTTGAACGTATTGCTTGACTCCACCTGCATTTGAGATCACGATTGAGGAATAGCCGGCTCCATCCTTCCCTTTTTCTCCCAGGTCGGAAACAGAGGTTTTCCAGATTTCCCTGCCTGTCGTTTTATCAAGTGCCACCATCATGGCATCCTTCCCTCCGGGAGTACACAATACGCGATCACCATCGACGAGTGGAGATTCGGAAAATCCCCAGCCAGACATCATTTTACCATTCCATTCATCATCAAAATCTTTCGTCCAGAGGAGTTCTCCATCTGCAATACTCAGACAGGAGATCGAACCATTCGAAGAGATGGCATAAAGTCGATCTCCATCGAGAGAAGGTGTGCAGCGTGCTCCGGGATAAGAATGTTTCGGATTCGAGTCAAGCAGACTTGTTTTCCACAAGATTTTACCATCATCGATATTAACGGCGATGACCGCCTGACCTTCTGGAAGATTTCCCGTAGTAAACAAGCGGTTATCTTTGATCGAGACACTGGCATAACCTTTGCCTAATCCACTGGCGGTCCAGGTTAATTTTGGAGGCTTGGCATTCCAGTCCTGGTTAAGTCCTGTGTCACTGGACTGGTTCAAACGATCAGGGCCTCTCCACTGCTCCCAGGATTTCGAGAGCTTGACAGGTTCAGCAGATTTTGCTGACAAAGCAAGTCCGCTTACCAGAAATGCAGCTAGAAGAAGACGAACAGGCATAGAGTCAGTCATAGTCAGGTAATCCTTTTTGTGATTTTGATACGGGAGGGAGATTCAAATCGAGATCAATGCTGCCAGTCTCTGTGTGTCAGGATTGAGAAAACTGAGCGATGGTCTCTTGGGGAATGACACGTTTACAATCAGGTTGCTCTAATTATATGTGGCTCCACAGGCTGCTGCAATCTATGCCCAGACATTCCTCACAAGAACTGATTGATTCTTCTTTCCGCCGAACGCGGAACTGATATGAGGCTTTTGTGGAATCACTGATCGGGGTTTGAGGGAGAATTGAGACGATTTGCAATCCGACACTGCAAATCATTCAAAGCGATGTCTGTAATACGAAATACTTTCAGAGTAGCAGTATCTCCTTTATGCAACTCGATTTGTGATCGTTTTAGTTTGAGTTCTTTCTGGATCACTGTCAGTAAAGCTTTATTTGCTTTTCCCTTTTCAGGAGATGGTGTCACACTGACTTTGAGTCTGCCGGCATGAATTCCTGTGATTTGGTTCTTGCCAGAATTGGGTTGTGCACGTACAGGGAGCAGAATTGCTGAGCGATCCTGTTCCAGTTTTAACTGTTCAATCACACTGATACCTTAATCTTCATTTTGTGATTCCAATCCCTCATACAAGGCACTTCCAATGCGCACAAGAGTGGCGCCCTCTTCTATGGCGACTTCAAAATCTCCACTCATACCCATTGAGAGTTCTTGCATCTGAATCTCTGGTGGCGAGACCGCCTGGAGTTGTTCACGCAGATGGAACAATTCACGAAATACGGACCGTGTTGATTCCGCGTTTTTTACAAGCGGAGCCATTGTCATTAGTCCATCAATTGCGACATGTGAAACAGAACAGATTGATTCCCAGCTATTGAACAGCGCTTCTTTACGAAACCCTTTTTTTTGCGCTTCACCCGAAAGATTGACTTCGAGCAAGATATGTGGTCGTAAAGAATTTTCCATCGCAATCCGGTCGATGGTCGATAGTAATTTCAAAGAATCCACAGAATGAATTACATGACTGGCAAGAATCGTCCGTTTTACTTTGTTGCGTTGCAACGGGCCTATGAAATGCCACTGTATCTCATCCGAAAGCGTGGACGCCCGTTCGATCAGTTGCGGGGTTCGACTTTCTCCCAAATCAGTGCAGCCGAGTTCTCTTAAAGCTGTGACCCATTCCATTTTGGCATATTTTGTCACTGCAACGAGTGTTACTGAACCGGGGTCGCGATTTGAACGTGCGCAGGCTGCCTGGATGCGACTTTGAATCTCGAAGTAATTTTTTTGAATCCTGGCGTTCAGGTTTTCCATTCCCGGAATTTCCACAGTGGGGAGTCAAATGACATTCGTTGACAGGGCGCGTTGAACGTCAATGAAAATGAGCAGGATCATATTGCCTGATGATTTCGACTGAATTCTACACAGATCACGAGGATCAGGAGAAGTTAAACAATCGCTTTTCCAAGAAACTTGACGCCATACTCCCAGAATTGTTCTTCCTGGAAATCCTTCCGACGGACGATTTCAGATCGGAACCAGGTGGTTTGATCGTTCGAAACGGGAATTCCGACCAGAATATTGGTTTGGAAGATGGGGAAGGGATATACGAATGACAGGCCAGATTGTGAAATTGAGCGAGAACAAACCTTAACGGATTTTACATCGTCCTCAGCCAGGGGATCTTCATTGGGAAATGAGATCCAGGCAATGCCGCGATAGACCTTACGTTCGTGAGCCCGCTTGTCTGAATAATGGGAAACCGTCCGTTTATCAATTCGATCCAGTGTGTCCAGCACACGTCTCATCGCGCGTTTTTGCTTGTCGGAATATGCTTCCAAGTCTAAAATGCTCGTTAATCGAGTATGAGAAAGGCTCATCTGCCAAATCCACTATGATAAAATGAGAAGGGCTATTGGGAATAATCGCGTGAATCTCTTGTTAAAACTATATGTCCGATGATGAGACAGTCAAACCCCTCCCTGCATGAATCCATGTTTCCCCAGGTTCTACTCAAGGTCTTGTCTCTATAAATACTTGAAATTAAACAGTTTCCAGTTGATTCAGAAAGTTTTGCAGACTTGAGATTTCCTCATTTAAACAGCCCATAAATTGTTCAGCGGCGTTCGTGTTCCCAGACTCAATGATCTCGTTGACTGCTTCTTTCAATTTTTGTGTTGGCGTGAAAAGATCCGGTGAATTTCCGTTTGCAGAAGAATTGGGACCTCCCATCTCCAACTTCTTCAAAGTCGTTTTGAGTTCGTTTTGATCGAGTGGTTTGAACATCACTTTGGCAAAGCCCAGTTCTTTTGCCAGTTTCAGACGTTGAATATCTTTGTCTTGAGAATTCTTTTCCATTCTCAATGCTGTCATCAAAACAAAGCTGGGAGGGTCAAGTGGACCTTCATCATTAAATCTCTCTAAATTCTGGGCTTGCTGATAGAGATCGATTCCATCCATACCCGGCATCATCAGATCTGTGATGACAATATTAATATCGTTATCCATTTTAAGGTAGTTCAGTGCCTCAAAGCCTGAAGTGGCAGAGCACGCGGTATAACCAAATTTTTCAACAAGACGCGAATGAAAATGGCACGTGTATCCAACGTCATCAACTACTAATATTTTCATGAAGAATGCCTCTGTATGTAACAGTTTTTTCTGGTCAAGAATGTTTGTTCTGGCGCTCTTGAGCTATGATCGATTTGATTTCTGTTGTTAATTGCGCAATTTGCTTTTCGGCTGATTTAAAGACGATTGGGGAATTCTCCAGTTGATCAGACTTTCCATCATGTTCCAAAGTCTGCAGGAGCGCGTAAGGTTCCTGTTTCGTATAATTTCCGACTGATCCTTTGCAGGCATGAGCGGCTTGGGACAGTCGTTTCGAATCCTGGTTTTGAATCGCTTGATTAATTTCATGCATCTGCTCTTGAACACTAATCAAGAATAAATCAGTCAACTCAGTGAGGAATTCAATATCCCCCATTGCCATGTCTAATAAGTGCTCCTGATGAATCAGTTGGGCCGGCCATCGGCGCTGGCGACCGTTCGGCTGTCTCTTCCTGCTGTTCGGCCTTCGCCGCCGGCACGATGGTCGTGGGTGCATGGGCCGCTGCTGCTCTTGTCGGGCTGGTGGAGGCGCCCTCAAGATCGTGGTGGGCGCGAAGTTCAGGCCTTTGTCCTCGTGGCTATCGGCGCCGTGGCAGTGGCAGTACTGGCCCAGCGCCTCTCCGCACCGCTCGACGAGCTCATCGAGGCGCCAGGCCGCATCGAGGCCGGGGATTACAGCACACGTGTCGCGGTCGAGGGCAGCGGCGAGATGCGCTCGCTCGCTCGGGCCTTCAACCAGATGAGTGAGCGTCTCCAGACCCCTGGATGCTCGCCGTCGTGCGGGTTCCTCGCCGACGTCGCCCACGAGCTGCGAACGCCACTGACCGTCATGCAGGGCCAGCTCGAAGCCATAGAGGACGGCGTCTACCAGCCCGATGACGAGCACATCGCGGCGCTGCTGAGCCATACGCGATCGATGGCCCGACTGGTCGAGGATCTGCGCACGATCTCGCTCGCCGAGGTCGGCGCACTCGAGCTCGCCGTTCGACCGGTCGATGTGGTGGCCCTGAGCCACGAAGTCGCGGCAGCGTATCGAAGCGCGGCCGCCGACGGCGACATCGAACTGCGGGTGGATGGCCTCGAGCACGGTGGCGGCCATGGCCGACCGCCTCAGCCCTCGGTCGTCACGGGGGGCAACCCCTGTCAACAATGCCATCCGGCACACGGCGACCGGACGGGCACGTCACGATCCCGCGTCGTGCCACGACCCTCGATGGGTGGCGACACGCTCATCGAGGTGGTCGACGACGGCGGCTGGCATGACGGCCGAGCCGATCAGTCATGCCTTCGAGCGCTTCGAGAAGGGCCCAGGCTCGGATGGGTCGGGACTCGGACTGGCCATCGCGCGCGCATCTGGTCGAGGCGCAAGGTGGTCAGCATCGAGCTGCTAGTCGGAGGTCGCTGCCGTCACCACGGTGCGCATCCGGCTTGAGGGCGCCGTGGTCGGTTCCTAGCCACAAGCGAGCCACGACTTGTGAGCCGTCACAGCGTGCGTGCCTCGACTCACATCCACGGTTCGGCGATCGCGAGGTGCGCGCTGCGTCACCATGGTGGTGGCAGCAAGCGAATGATCGAGGATGCCTGTTGCCGGATTTGGAATCCTGATCAGCAAGGGGACGTGGGACCGCCGATACGCATTTCGGGAGCTGTCTCTGATCTCGTGGCCCAGTGCGAGGCGAGCATCGCCGGGGTAGCCCGTCGTCACCAACCGTACGAATCCGTACGGTTAGTGGGAATAGAACACCCCAGGAAAGACCCCGTCATGAGTCGCGCCGATGTGGGTGCCGCGAGGCGGCTGCTGCCCGATCGGCCGTAGGCTCGGCGCCTACCGCCGGAGCCACTTTGCCCTCGTCGATCTCCCTCGTCGGGCGCCTGTGGCTCACTCCCGACGACCCCATTCTCCTGGCCTCTGTGACTGACTGGCTCCGTGCCCGTCAGCGGGGTGGTCGAGCCGGTCTCGGAGCACGGGCGCGCTCGTCCATGGACGCACCTGAGACACTGAAGCCTCGCGGAGCATCTATCCGGGTATGGGGGCAATGGCGAGAACAGCCGACCAGGAGCTGGTCGGGTACGCCGAGTCAGCGTTGGCGGGCGATGAGCTCGCCTTCGCCCGCATCGTCTCTGCGCTCCACGAGTCGGTCTACTCGATCGCGATGATCGTCTGTCGTGACCGTTCGCTGGCCGAGGAGGCCGAGCAGTCGACCTGGTCACAGGTATGGCGTGGGCTCAAAGCGGTCAAGCAGCCCGACCGGTTGCGCCCGTGGGTCGTCTCGGTCGCCTTCAACGAGGCCAAGCAGGCCTTGCGACGGGCTCGTCGACGAAGGCGCGTCGAGGTCACGATCGAACCACCCGAGGCGGCTGGGGGACCCGACCCTGCCACGGGTGTCGCAGGCATCGACCTCAACCTGGTGCTCCAGGGTCTCGACCCCGAGGATCGGGCCCTGCTCACGATGCGCTACGTGCTCGGCTTCGACGCGACCGAGCTGGCGGCGACCACGGGCCTGACGCCATCCGGCGTTCGTTCTCGCCTCGAGCGCCTCCTGGCACGACTGAGACGGGACCTCGAGTGATGGACGACAAGCGCGCGTTCGAACGACAGGTTGGCAACGAGCTGGCACAAGCAGATCGGGCCCATCCCGTCCATCGACGCTAT
>CALOEF010000064.1:0-23974 GCA_942492165.1 uncultured Planctomycetaceae bacterium | reverse complement strand
GTATCTCCAGAGCAGTGGAATTCCCGAATTGTTTACGATCCTGCAGCACGTTCGAAGTACGCCGTACAAACAAAAATTCGCATCGTTTCCAGTCGATCAAGGTATCAGCGGAAAACCGGAATACCACTCAAAGTGGCCGACAAGAAAGCTTACGACCGGGCGAGTCCCGACAAGTTGACGGTCTGTCTCTCCCATTATCTGACAATATCGTATTGAAATGTCCGAGAAGATTTGAAGAGAGTCCTGATATTCAAAATGCATTGAATGAGCTGAAAAACTACAAATTCAGGAGGAAACGAAATTCGCTCCGCAGCCTTGTCAACTCCGGTCTCGGATACAGCGATCGCTTTGAGGCCGGTACAACCGGCTCCAGCCACTTTCGTGTCGCGCGAAGTGGTCGCTTTCCCGTGGAAGCAGTCTCGGAGACTGATTTTTTTTTTTTTTTTTTTTTTTTTTTTTTTTTTTTTATATCTCACTACTAGGATGTTGGATGATATGGCGATGGTCACACAAGTCAAAGCCACCTGAAGAACGAAATGGTGGATGACAGATTTTCTGGTAACACCAGAATCCGGTATTAGGGGCTACGATTTGGCCGGCTGCAGGAATCCCGGGATCAGTAGATCTGGAATTGTTGCAGCCACGACAGCGATTGCTGCGACCAAGTGGTTACGCAGAATAAGATGGTGGCTGCGCTTGACCGCGACAACAACCGAAGCTGTTTACACAGGTTTCTCGCCACAGTACGCCATGGTGGATCCCAGTACGGGCCGATGCAGTGCTCTACGGCCGACGTCACTCAGTCACAATAACGCCATTGGCGTCTGGAGCGAACAGGAAGATGACCATTGCTGGTATGGCCGCTGCATCCATCTCGTAGCAACTCGGCAGGCAGTCATGGGACACTGCATATTCCGAATGATGATCTCGCCGAATGTTCGCGCTGCAGGATGGACAAACAACAAAAGGTCACGAGGCTACATCCCATGGGATAGGGAACGGTCACTTTCCAGACAGCCCCGCATATCGGTTCGATGTCAGCATTGATTCGCAGCCAAAGACCCACTACCTGTTGGCATGCGCGTGGCAACTGCAAATGTTTCAGTTCTTGTCTTACCATGATTTCATGACGCTGAATTCTTCTCAATAATAATCTGATTTTCACAGGTATTTTTCGAATGTAATACTATTATTCGCAAAAAAGAGAAATTTCAAATAATTATCAAAATGTCCTAAACGCAGGGCTTAAAGCTTGTTTCTTCAGTGTTCGGTTTGGGTTGGTTCAACTCTTCTAATTAACGAGTTGACGCTTATAGGCACATCTCTAAATTTTCCGGCAATTCGGCTCGGCTTGAATTGTAGACGTCGTTACAGCCGCGCTGTAATCCACCAATCACAACAATTTCAACTCGACAACTGCCTCTTCCAATGGCAGATGGAACACAGATCGCATCAGTACTACTGGTATGTGGTTTCATGGGAAAACAAACTACCTGCGTAAGAATTCCGAGAAGCAATGGAACTGCTCGCGAACGGTTCAATAATATATCGTCGTCTGGTCTCGGCGATTAGACGCATTATCATCATGGTTGGTGAACAACAAAAGACTCAGTACACACTCGTGCAGGAGCTGATCTGATTAAAGTTTCCAAATTGACAGCAATCGCTTCAGTGTCAGGTACCAGCCAATTTAATAATCAAAATCAGGAGGAACGCCTTCAGCAGCTCCTCACGTGGTCAATTTCCGATGGGCGACGGAAAGCCTAATGGCGAAATTTAATTACTTGCCGGCAACAATACGGCAATGCGGGATTACGAATTTAAGAGTCGTTTAGACGTGCTTCATGAATTGAAAGCAAATGACTGATACCTTTAACGAGATTAGACTGCGGGTCAGTGTCGACCTTGTGATCTGTTCGTTTTTTATTACCATATTCAAGCTGAAAAGGTTTATCTATTTTTCGCTCTCGTTTCCGGCAACTTATTGCACTAATCAGCATTGTAGATATAACAGTCGTTTCACGAGTATTGCATAGTTCACTTCTCCAGAGTTGATAGAAAATCTAATTGTAAACCACACTGAGAATGGTGACTAAAGCTTTAACCGGATTCAAATTTGATTTTCCCATGGAGCAAGAGTGCAGAGTTCAGATTCTGGTTTGCTCCCACCTGACATGTGCGTGTTACTGTCGACACTCGGTACTTATTTCATTCGCCACAATTCCCGTTTAGGTTGCGAACAGCTTTCGACTGGTCAATACACCGCGTATTACCGTATTTCAGGTGGCCATTTCTAAAAGCTTACGGTTCAGAGTGGCCGACTTACAAGCAGGCGGGAACTCGGCGACTGATTTCCGTTTAGACGCAGGATTGAAGCCATCTCGGAGTCTCCACTCAGGCTGCTGGGCCTACCAGATCTATCAGCCGACACGAGCTTCACTGCAGCAAATGTACCCCTGAACAGCATTCATGAACTTGCTCGCCGCCCGGGCACCGATGCCAAAGCAGTCCGGTCGCATTATCAGGCCTCTACAACAGAATGATCCGTGAAGCTCCGAACATTTTTACCGCCACGTGGTGACCAAGACGTTTATCTGGCTAGTGGAAATCTGGCATTAGCCAAACATGATACTGTACTGGCAGTTCATGATGATGACCGCACTCAAAGCGAATTCCAGATTCTGAATTGGTTACTCCGAGTACACCGGATCTGACAGTCGAACTAATAGCGATCCCAGACATTGGTCGACTCAGGCAACTTAAATCCCAACTCGCTCATCTCGCAGCAGTTCGCGTTCGATCCACCAATATAACGACGCAAAAAAAACAATTGAATTGCATTCTTTTCATCAATTTGACAAAGCATAACTTACTCGGCATTTTCACACTTTCAATGATGAAATGTCATTTCCTCGGCAGGCGCTTCATCATCACAGTCAAAACCCTGAAGTTGACCATTCGATCGGTAAAAACTCCTGGAACACATCGGTTTGCGGAAGGTGCCGCCTATCAAAGTGCAGAGCGCTTGAAAAATCCGAAATTCCCTACCGAAAACTGGCACAAGATGCATTCGGCCGAGCTCAGCGGCTGTAGAAATTATCAGTAGATTTGCCATGACAACGACATTAATTCAAGTTTGAGCTGAAAGATCAACTGGCAAAACTCAAAACACTGAAACTAATATGCATCTGCGTTGGGAGCTATAGTGGTGATCAATCTTTACACGATTTTCCGCATATCGGAAATACCTGACTCAAAGAAAAATTATTGAAATCTTCTCTGATTCGATGATTTTACGTCCGACTTGCCGTCTCCACCTGGGAGTCTGTTGGGAGTCATTACTGCAAACAGCTTCCCAGGCCGAGAACCGGCAATCTGTCTTGCGGTACATGAATTCTGCCATGTCGTCACTCTGAGTTGACAAAACAAAATGCCACGCTGACGCGAAGCATTTCCGTTTATGAAGAACGACAGAGTTCCCACTGGGGCGAAACGATTCCCCAATACCGTGAAATCGATTTTCAGCAAGATCAGTAACTAAAGGTTCCAGACCAGGTATTCGACCACCATCGATGATTGATAATAGGCAAATTGAACGTGCAGACCACTTTTGGGATTCAGAAACGCACTGCTTAGTTTACTGATGGGTGTGGTTTCCCCTTTGAGAATCATTTCACGGTATGGGGGAATCATCGTTTCGCCCCAATGGGGATTTTTCTGTCGTTCTTCATAAACGGAAATGCCTTCACTGATCCAGCGTGGCATTTTGTTTTTTGTCAACTCAAGAGTGACGACATGGCAGAATTCATGCCACAGGACGGATTGCCAGTTTGTCGGGTTCTCGGCCTGGGATGCAGGGCTGTTTGCAGTAATGACTTTCCCAAAGCAGACTCCCAGATAGCCGGAGACGGCAGGCATCCCAAATGTGCGGACAGCAAAATCATCCGGATCAGGGAAGATTTCAACTGTAATTTTTTCTTTGAGATCGAATTGATATTTCCGACAGAGTGTCTTGCGGGCATCGTGTAAAAGATTGATCACCTGCTTGCCATAGACGTCTGCTTCCCCGGATTCCATGCGGATTATAAAATAATCATCTTCGAGTGTTTTGAATTTTGCCAGTTGATCTTTCAGCTCAAGCAGATTGAATGTCGTTGTGTCATAGCCGTCCTGCTGATGAGCCTCTAGTGCATGTTCCCAACCACTGGCTTCCTGTCCCAGCCGGAGTTCATCTTGTGCCAGTTGAATGCGCGCCGGTAAAAATTTCGAAGATTTTTCAAGCGCTCTACGCTGATAGGCGGCACCTTCCGCAAACCGATAATGTTCAGAGAGTTTTTTACCGATCAGATGGTCAACTTCAGGGTTTTGACTGTGATGACTTAACGCCTGCCAGTAACAGGCAGTTTCATCATGTGGTCGATTTTGAAAGTGTGAAATCACTGCCAGGTAGGACCATGCTTTTGCCTGATGCAGATTGATTGAAAGAATCTGGTCCAGTTGTTTTTTTGCGTCGTTATATTGTTCAGAGTGGATCAGACGCGAGATTTGCTGCAGATGAGCGGGGATATATTTGGGATTTAAGTTGAGTACCTGAGTCATTAATGTCTGGGATCGCTGTGGATTCGACTGTCGAATCGACATGGCCAGGCCGAACAGTAATTCAGGATCTTCTGGAATTCGCTTGAGTGCGGTCTGAAAAATATCCTTTGCCAGAGCAGTATCATGTTTGGCTAATGCCAGATTTCCACTAGCCAGATAAGCGTCTTTATGATCAGGATACTCTTTGATGGCCCGGTCAAAAAATAATTCGAGAACTTCACCTGGATCAGCGTTCTGAATTAAAGAGGCCTGACCTAATGCGACCAGACTGCTGGCATCGGTATAGCGCCAGGCTGAGCGGCCGGCAAGTTCATGAATGCTGTTCAGGAACACATTTGCTGCCTGGTGCTCATTATTCAGCTGATAGATCTGGTAGGCTAACAGCCTGAGTGGAAGACTCCAGGAATAGCGTTTCAATCCTGCGTCAACCGTCTGTCTGGCTTCGCTGTAGAGTCCAGTCGCCAGTTCCGCCTGTGCTTTGTAAGTCGGCCACTCTGAACCGTAAGCTTTTTTAGAAATAGCCGCCTGTGCAGTTTCAATACACTGATTGTATTGACCAGTCAGAAGTAGCTGTTCGCAACTTTCAATCTCTGAAGCATAAACAGATTCAGGGAGTGTGGCGAATGAAATAAAGGTACCGGGAAGACATAGTGTCAGGCGAATAACACACTGCCGATGAATGGAAATCAGGTGCAGAAGAGGAACGGAACATTGAAACCAGAATCCTGAACTCTGCACTCTTTGCATATGCGCCCTTCCATGGGAAAATCAAATTCGCGAATCCAGTTCGCGTATTTTGAGTCACCATTCTCCAGTGTGGTTTTGAATAGATTTTCTATCCAATGACTGGAGAACTGATTTATCTGGCTCTCGTGGAAGACGACTGTTGTAAATCATGGGGGCATGAGCCAGAGGGAGAGCATATCTACAATACTTGATTAGTGCAATAAGAGTTTTCTGCCCGGAAACAGGCGAAAAATAGATAAATCTTTTGTAATCCCGGATATGGTAATAAAAAACGAGACAGATCGCAGGTCGACTTTTGACCACGGTCTGTCTCGTTAAAGGTATCAGTCGTTTACTTTCAATTCGTAAACGATTTTTTGTCTAAACGACTCTTAGAATTCGCCAATCACGTTACCGTCATTGATTCCGGCAAGCCATGAATAGGTTGTGCCGTTAATGTTTTCACTGATGAAACGAACTTTTCCGTCGCCCATCAGGAAGTGACAACCACCCACGTGAGGGCTGCTGAAGGCGTTCGCACTGTTTTGATTGATAAATTGATTGGTCGTGGCAGTTGTACCTGACGCACTGGAAGCAGCACCAGTAATGGAGTTGCTGTCAGTTTGGAAACCAATCCAGATCGCTCCTGCACGAGTGATGGCAGGAGAAACTGAGTCTTTTGTTGTTCGTTCACCAACCATGATGATATTACTTGTACCATCTGTCATGTCGCGGAACCGGACTTTGACGTTGCTGTTATTGAATGAACCGTTCGCAGTGGCAGCAGCGGTTCCGTTTAAGTACTCGGAATTTCTTACACCCGGGTAGTTTGATTTTCCCCATGAATACATACCAGTAGTACTGATGCGATCTGTGTTCCGGCCACCCATTGGGTCAGAAGGGCAGTTATATCCAGGGATAATTGATTGTGATTGAGTAGTTGCAGCAACGGCTGTGGCGACGTCTGCAATTTCAAGCCAGCCAGTTGCTGTTGTTGTGTTGCTGAACAAGCTGGAGCTGATTTGGTTATACAGCGGTGCCTGGTCAACGTATGGCAAAATCATGGTAGACCAGGCGAGGAAGTTTGCATTTTGGCCAGTCGCTGGAGTACCGATCCATCCGGGAGGAAAGATGTTGAAAGTTTCATGATAGTTGTGAAGTGCCAGACCAATTTGTTTCAGGTTGTTTTTACAATTTGAACGTCGAGCTGCTTCACGTGCCTGTTGGACAGCAGGAAGTAGCAATGCAATCAAAATTGCAATGATGGCAATTACTACAAGTAGTTCGATTAGCGTGAATCCACGCTGGCGGGCTCCATTACGTCTCTTCATCAATGACTCCAGTTAATTGTTGGGGTTAAGAGTGTGCCTGCTAAGCGGGCATTATCAACTCGTTAATTAGAAAGAGTTGAACCAAGCAACCCAGAAATTAGTCTTGCACTGGAGGAGAAACAAGTACGGAATTAACATTGTTTATGAAAAAAAATAAAATAAAATTTGCAATGTATGTTTTGTATAGATAATTGCGTTTTAGCCCTGCGTTTTAAGGGTTTTATTTTGATAATTATTTCATAATTTCTCTTTTTTGCACGAATGTGGGTATTTGTGCATTCGGGAAAATACTGTGAAAATCAGATTGATTATTGAGGAAGAATTCAGCGTCGTAATCGCTCAAATCTTGCGAGAGCCATGAGAGGAAAATATGTGCGGTAGAGATGGTATTTAAGATAGAAGACTTTGGGGAAGCCGGTCCCTGTAAAGGGTTCTTCATCCCAGTTGCCATCCGCATTTTGTGTTTCCAACAGGTAGTGGATGCCGCGACGAACGGCTGCGGAATCAATTTCACCTGCTGACATCAGACCCATTAATGCCCAGGCTGTCTGGGAAGGAGTGACCGTTCCCTGTCCACGTAAGGTTGGATCTGCATAACTATCAGCTGTTTCTCCCCAACCACCCGACGATTGTTGTTTTGATTTAATCCATCCTGCAGCGCGAACAATTCGAGGATCATCATTCGGAATTCCTATCTGAGTGAGTCCCATGACCGCCTGCCAGGTTCCATACAGGTAATTCACACCCCAGCGACCATACCAGCAATGGTCATCTTCCTGTTCGCTCCAGACATATTCAATGGCACGTTGACAGGCAGGATGACTGAGAGGCAGTTCAACGTCGGCAAAGGCTTCAAGGACGCGCGCAGTCAAATCGGCCGTACTGGGATCCACCATGGCATTGTGATCGGCGAAGGGAACCTGTGTAAACAGCTCACGGTTGTTGTCACGGTCAAAAGCACCCCAGCCACCATCTTTATTCTGCATGCCTGACAGCCACTTGATGCCGCGCTGAATCGCTCCTGTCATTGGCTGCAACAATTCCAGATCCGCATATGCCTGATCCCGGGATTCACTGCGGCCGGCAAGAATCGCTTCCGTATCGAGGTCTTCTTCGTACGGATTCCATTCTGGTGTTACCAGAAAATCTGTCATCCACCGGTCGTTCTTCAAGGTGTGAGGCATACAGCGACGTAAGCGCCCGTTATGACCATCGCCGTATCATCAACATCGGGATAAAACTCATTGTTGAATTCAAAGTACCAGCCCCCCGTTGTTTTCGACTTGCTGGAATTGATCCAGTCTCCGGTTTGTTTTGCTTCCTGGGAAAGCAGCCACTTCACGCATTTGCGAATGGCTGGGTGCCGGTTGGATACACCGGCTTCTCTCAAAGCGATTGTGCTGATCGCTGTATCCCAGACCGGAGATTGACAAGGCTGCAGGCGAATGCGATTTCCTTCCTGAATTTGTAGTTTTTTCAGCTCATTCAATGCATTTTGAATATCAGGACTCTCTTCATCTTCTCCCAGGCATTTCAATGCAATAATTGTCCAGATAATGGGAGGGAAGATGGCTCCCAGACCGTCACTCAACTCAAATCGGGACTTCATCCAGGCGTAAGCTTTCTTGATCGCCCTTTTGCGGAGTGGTTTGATTCCCAGGTTTTCCGTGACCTTGATACCTTGATCGATGAACTGGAAGAAACGATGCCAGTTCATCCAGGTTTTCTGTTTGAGGGAGTCGAGTGCTTCTGATTTTGGCATGCTCTTCGGGTATGCTGCAGGATCGCCGATAAACAATTCAGGAATTCCCTGCTCTGGAGCCAGTTTGATAGAAGGTCGACAGGCCCAGAGAATACTGAGTGGAACTAAAATCGTGCGTGACCAGGCAGACATTTCAAAAATATTAAAAGGCATCCAATTCGGAATCAGCATTAATTCCGGTGGTACCGCAGGACATTTTGCATAGGGGATGACTCCCAACAGTGCTAAATAATAGCGTGTGAAACTATTGACGGCTTCCACTCCCCCGGCCGCAAGGATGGCATGGCGCGCCCGTTGCATATAGTCCGCTTCTGGAGAATGTCCCGTCAATTTGAGTGCAAAATATGCTTTCACGGATGCACTGATTTCGACAGGTCCTTCCGGGTACATATTCCAGCCGCCGTCCGGCATTTGTGTATCCATCAGGTAATTAGCGGCTTGTATCGCATCTTGTGAGTGTTGTTGGTTAAGGAATGCCAGGAGCAAAATATATTCTGATTCGAGAATGGAATCTCCTTCCAGCTCACCGACCCAGTATCCGTCTTCATGTTGCAAAGAAAGCAGATAGTCACGCGAACGGGTGATACCCTTCAGAAGCAGCTCCGGATGATCGAAGGGAGCGATTTCGGTACTGGGGAATATTTTGAAGGAAGGGGTGTTGGTCTGGCTGACCTTGGTGTTGTCGGTGAAGTGGCTGGCTCTACGTCTGCCTGAACTCATTTCAGGTGCTCCCTGACACTGGATACAAAGGATTCCGTTCCTTGAAATGGGTGCTTATCTCAACAGGAATTAAGAACCTGCGCGCAGACCATTTCGGAGACAGGATCATAGAGAGGTCTCCGGTTTCTTGCAACATCAATCTACATAAGGGGTTTGAGATCGGGAGAACAAAGTCGATCCAGAGAGATCGTTGACTAACAGGACTCACTTTGTGTTGTCAGATTCGGCAATTTTGAGGAGGCTTCCATTTCGTGTCCTGAAATAATGACCTCAAAACCGAGGTCGGCAATCATTTCATAATCCGCATCCGCAGACTGACCTTTTGTTGTAAGATAGTCGCTGACAAACAGAGAGTTGGCCGCGTACAGGCCCATCGCCTGCATCGACCGCAAGTTCACTTCACGACCACCGGCAATACGAATTTCCGCAGCAGGATTTGCCAGCCTGAACAAACATAATGCTTTGAGGCAATAACGTGGGTCGAGTTCGTCTACTGCTTCCAGCGAAGTACCTTCAATGGAATTCAGAAAATTGACAGGAATCGATTTTGGTTCCAGATCACGTAGTTCAAACGTCGTATCCACGATATCTTCAGGAGTTTCACCCATGCCAACGATCAGGCCGCTACAGAGTTCCATTCCTGCATCGCGGGCAACCTTTAAAGTCTGAATCCGATCTTCATATGTGTGCGTGGTACAGATTTTTTCGTAATACTCGCGGCTGGTATTGAGGTTGTGATTAATTCGATTGACGCCTGCGTTCTGAAGGCGTTTCGCCTGGTCTTCGTTTAATAATCCCAGACAACAGCAAATGCGCAGGTCGAATTCCGATTTGATTTTCTCTACGACAGAAGCGACATGATCCACTTCTTTGTCAGTTGGTCCGCGACCACTGGCTACAATGCAATAAGTACCCGCTTTGGCTTCATCGGCGGCTTTCGCACCTTCGATTAATTTGTCTTCATTCAGCATACGATATTTGGGAATTTCGGCTTGCGAACCACGTGCCTGTGAGCAATAACCGCAATCTTCGGGGCAGAGACCACTTTTGGCATTTTTCAGATAATAAAGCTGGACCTGTTTTCCAAAATGTTTTAGACGAATCCGGTGGGTGGCTGCCAGCAGATCCAGTAGTTCATCATCAGAAGAATATAATATTGCCAATCCTTCTTCGCGAGTAATTTGATAACCATTCAATACCTGGTCAGCGAGGCTTTGCCAGCGGGAAGGAGTAGTATTAACATGAACATTCATCGAATCGATCTTTCAAAGCTCGGGAGGTGGCTTCATTGCCAGCCAGATTGGTTCACTCCGTTGTTTTCGGAGAAAGGAGTGCTGATTTACAATATTTCCGGTTTTTGGATATCATTTCTGGGTTGTGATATGATTTACGATCACATCAGGGGAAGCGTTTTGCTGTCACGGGAAGATCTCTTCGGTGCAGACTGGCCTCACTTCGTAATATAATAGGCGAAATCAGAGAGAGTACAAGTTAGCAGGATGCGGGGAGTGAAGCGACGTACGGAATCGGTACTTGCCCAATACGATTTGCTCAGTAGGATGTGCGCACCCATTTCTGGCTGACATCACCTTGATCATCTCGAAGAGTGAACACTTTGTCCTCAATCGAGTGGATTTTTCTGGTGAATTCGTCTCCCCAAACCTGTTTGATGTATTCCAGCTTATTTTCAGGGTTTCCACCAACGGTACGCAGAGTCAAAGTGCCTGCATTGAGACTCCATTCGATATTCACTGTGACTTGATTCCCGAGAATTGTTTTCCATAACCCCTTGGGCTCAATTACCATCGTGGCAGTTCCGTTTTCCTCAATGGTCAGAATCCGTTTGCTGTTACTTTTTGTTTGTTCCCATTGACCGATCAGACCGGAAAGAATCTCTTGCGATCTTGAACCTTGAAAAATCGCAGATGCGCTGTCTTTTTCCCGTTTCGAGGTATCTGTGATCGGGTGGGAGGTTTGAAAATGACCGGAGTCGGGGCTTTGTGCCAAACGGGCTGGAATTTGCTGCAGAGCAAGGTGATGGTGCCGGGAATTATCGGGATTTTTCTGAGAAAGATTTTCTCCAGAAATCAGAGTTTTTAACAGGAATATAGCTGGAATTCCCATTAAGATCAGGAAGAGAATACCCGTTTTTTTCATTCAGAAACGTCCTGTAGATATAAGTTCACCATAACATTGAGTAACTATACCTTATATTCGGCTTGAGGTCATCGCAAGATTCCTCAAAAAAGAGAGAATCGGTCGTTTGATCAACATCGTCGATGCAAGGTTTCTAGCGGCCCACACTTCCATTCATGCTTTTTTTCTTGTTCGTTGTATGGAAATGAATATGACTCTCACCAATGGCCGTCGTCAGTTGCAATTCAAACTCCTCACTGCATGAAACGCGGAGGTTTCCGGGGGGATTCAATACATACCGCAAATTGGTATCAGGCTTGTCCAGATCAACAGAGTCTACGACAAGAATGACTTCGGTCTGACCAGGAAACTGAGTCAGGACATCGTGTACATTGACCATGTCCTGGCGCGTGTGGATACCTCGCTTGAAATTGATTGCCAGTCGATCGGTAAATTGTTTTCGTGCATCGTTCAAAGTAAAGAGTTGATCCACAACCACATTGGGTTCTCGTCCCCGTTTATCAATTTTACCCTTGATAATTACCATTTCTTCCAGTTTGACCTTCTCACCTATTCTCGCAAACTGTTCTGGCCACATAATACATCGCACGAGGCCATGCGGATCTTCCAGGTCAAAATTAACATAACGCGTGTGACCATTTTTGCTTGCTTTTTTTGTGGCTGCATTTTTGATGGAGGAAATCATACCTGCCAGAATGACTTCCTCGCGATCTTCCATTTCGGAGAGCTCATTTGTTTGATGCTGTGCATATTTGGTCAGTGCTTCGCCGACTTCAGCCAGTGGATGTGATGTGAGGTAAAAACCGAACACTTCTTTTTCTGCCGCCAGTTTTTGAGCCCGTGGCCACTCTTCTGCTTCAGGCAGCAAGGCAGTATCGGTGGATGTGAGATCATCGTCTTCCGAGTCATCACCAAACAGGCTCTTTTGGCCGCGGGCCCGGTCGCGGTGCAGATTCAGCGCCGACTGGACTGCGCGTTCTACAGAGAGCATCAGCTGCGCCTGATGGCCTCCCAGGCTGCCCAGTGCGCCAGCTTTGATCAGGGTTTCAATTGTACTTTTATTGAGTGTTTTAGGGTCGACCCGTTCGCAGAGATTAAAAATGCTTTTAAAAGGTCCGTTTTCTTCACGTTCTTTTACGACTTCTGCCAGCGCCTGTTCTCCCACACCTTTGATGGCAGCCATGCCGAAACGAATTTTTTCACCATCGACACTGAATTCAACTTCGGAACGATTAATGTCGGGAGGCAGCACTTCAATTTTCATGCGACGACAGTCGTCGACATGCTCATTGATGCGCTCGTGGCTTTCCATGCCACACGAGAGTAAGGCCGCCATAAATTCCTTCGGATAATGTGCTTTGAGGTAAGCGGTGGCGTAGGCCACGCCTCCGTAAGCAGTTGAGTGTGATTTGTTAAACCCGTAACCGGCAAATTTTTCGATCATGTCGAACAGGTCGGTCGCCAGCTTCTCGTCGACTCCTCGTTCCTTTGCACCACTAATATACTGATCTTTGAAATCAGCAATCGTTTTCAATTTTTTCTTACTGATGGCTTTAATACAGCGATACGCGGCTGAAAGTTCAATCCCCCCTACTCGGTTCAGAATCCGCATGACCTGTTCCTGATAAACCATCACGCCGTAGGTCTCATTCAGAATTTCATCCACAATCGGATGCACCTTCGGAATCGGAATCCGGTCATTCTTCACATCCACGTATTGCATCACCATGCCTCCTTCCAGAGGTCCCGGGCGATATAAGGCTGAGGTGGCGATGATATCTTCGAATTTGTCCGGTTTCATCTTTGTGAGCAGGTCACGCATTCCACCACTTTCCAGCTGGAAGATTCCTTTGGTTTCTCCCCGCTGCAATAATGCGAATGTTTTTTTGTCGTCGAGTGGTAGTTTGTTTGGATCAATATCAATTCCACAATGTTTTTTGACGTTTTGAACGGCTTTGTCCAGAATGGTCAGGTTGCGCAATCCCAGAAAGTCCATTTTGAGCAGACCCACCGATTCAACCGTTGGTCCATCCCATTGTGTGATGATGTCTGTCTTGCCGGTAATAGTTTGTAATGGGACTACTTCAGACAATGGCAAGTCAGCGACCACCACGCCAGCAGCATGGGTACCGGCACTGCGGCTCAGTCCTTCAAGTTGCATTGCCAGATCAAGCAGCTTATTGACTTCCGGATCCTGATCGTAGGCGGCTTGCAGATCAGGGCTTTCCTTGAGTGCGTCTTTGAGTTTAATGCCCAGGGTTTCCGGAATCATTTTTGCGATTTCATTTACCCGTGCAAGAGGGACACCCAAAGCGCGGCCCACATCCCGAATTGCGGCTTTGGCTTTCAGTGTGCCAAATGTACCAATCTGAGCTACACTGTGTTCGCCGTATTTCTGTTTTGTATAATCGATGACCAACTGACGGCGATCACGGCAGAAGTCAATATCGATATCAGGTGGTTCGCTTCGGCTCGGGTCTAGAAATCGTTCAAAAAGCAAATCATATTTAAGAGGGCAGACCTGTGACATGCCCAGTAGATAAGCCACAATGGCTCCACAGGCTGAGCCGCGGGCCGTGCAGGGGATTTTCTCGTTTTCTGCAAATTGCACGAAGTCCCACACAATCAGGAAATAGCTGGCATAACCCATCTGTTCGATCACGCCTAGTTCAAGGTCGAGACGATCCCAATGTTCTTGTGTCAGTTCATCACCATATTTGAGAGGCAATCGATCTTCGCAAAGCTTCCGCAGGTATTGTGTATCAGTCATTCCTTCAGGGGGTTGAAAAACCGGATAGAATTTTTTGTCCGGCATCTGGATATCAACGCGTTCTGCAAGTTCCTGTGTGCGAGCAACTGCGTCTTCTAAACCAGGAAATGCATCGTACATTTCATCCTGAGTACGGACAAAGAACTGGTCGCCGGTCATTTTCATCCGGTTTTCGTCTGTGACAACAGAACGTGTGCTGACACACAGAAGCACATCCTGTGCGAAAGAATCTTTTTGGTCGACATAATGGGCATCGTTGGTTGCTACAAGAGGGAGACCCATTTTATTGGCTAAATCGACGGTTCCTTCCAGGCATTGTTTTTGGATTTCCAGGCCGGCATTCTGGATTTCCATATAAACGCGGTCTCCAAATACCTTCTCATACCAGGCGCACAGTTTTTCGGCCTCCTCCCAGTCTTCGCCGAGAATATGATGTGACAGCTCACCCGCCGCGCACCCGGTCAACAAGATCAGACCTTCGCTATGGGCTTCCAGAATTTCCTTGTCGATGCGCGGTCTGTAATAAAAACCTTCAAGATACGAGGTGGAGGAGAGTTTAATCAGATTTTCAAAGCCCTTGCGGTTTTGGGCCAGTAAAGTCAGATGAAAGCTGGCTTCCTTCATCCGTGAAGCCCCTTTTTCGAACCGGCTGCGGGGCGCGATGTACGCTTCCAACCCTAAAATAGGATTCACTTCCTGGCTGCGACATTGCTGATAAAAGTCCATGGCTCCATACAAATTGCCGTGATCTGTGATTGCGAGCGAATTCATGCCGGCATCTTTGACTTTACTCACCATTTCCGGAATTCGACTGGCGCCATCCAGCATACTAAAATGAGTGTGGCAATGCAGATGAGCAAAAGGACGTGGGTCGCTCATAATATTCCGTGCTCCCGTTTATGTAGATGCCATCCAGGCAGTAATCAGTTTATGCTATGAGGTGATAATATTCCGGGGAAACTGGATTCTTATCATCGGCTGTCTCTCTACAGAAGAGTGTATTTGGAATATCTGATTTGTCAATCAACCACATCAGATTCGATCTGGCTCTGATTCAAGCAGGAATGTCTGCCATCTGAGACAAAATATTTGAAGGGAATGTCTTGATTTCAGAAGCGTAGGAGCGTGTGTAGAGTAAGATTTTTGTCGAAGTCAGTCGCGACTGACTGGAGCCGAACTGACTTGTGCTGACTCAGCCTATCCAGAGGTTGATATACCAGTTCACGCCATCCGATAGTGGCGGAATAAAATCACAGGCGAGTAAAAGCGGCATGTAAAGTGTTGCATAAAATGGGCCGCTCATCGAGTGGTAGGAAGAGAACCAGTCCCAGAACAAAGGGCCTATCGAAAGCACGTAGATCGATAGCAAGACTGTAGTCTGAATCAGCGGTTTGACCACATACCGCCGCCATGACCACTTTTGCGGAAGCGTCTGTTCTTTTATCAGTGCGGGGTCTCTTTCCATATCAGTATTCTACCTGCACAGAGCGATCCAGGTCAAACGTCAGAATTCAGATAGTAGTGGATTTGAATATTTCGTTTTCCGGATTCGAATTGGAATCTGCTGTTCTGGTTCAAAATAGAATCAATTCAACGGGGTTTTGACTGGTTTTCCTGTTGCAGCGCCTGCACAATTTTGGTGGAACGCGAGCCCTGCCCTTTGAACTGAAAGTAGCGCGCTGTTTCAGATCGATGTTCGATATTGATCTGCAGCAAATCGCGTGGCAACACATCAGCAACTTTGTCAGCCCATTCGATCAGGCAAACGCCATCCGAATATAAAAGGTCGTCGGCACCCAGTTCCAGAAATTCATCAGTATCTTTCAGGCGATAAGTATCAAAATGATATAAAGGCAGCAGTCCCAGGTATTCCTGAATCAGAACAAATGTAGGACTGTTGACTTCGCGACGCTCGACTCCCATTGCCGTGGCAATTGCCTGAACCAGACGTGTTTTTCCTGCTCCGAGATCTCCGTTTAATGCAACGACTGTACCCGGTTCGAGATGCTGTGCCAGCATACTCCCCAGTCGTTGAGTCTCATTTTCACTGAGGGACTCAAATGCCCACTGTTCGGTCGTATCCAACAAATGTTCTTTCCGGAAAAATCGAATTTGCGATTTATTATATTGTACATATAGCTTTTTCAGAGAGAATTCACAATGCGGGCAATTGCAAAGCAGTCATCAAAAATATAATAAATGCGTCAGGCAGATTCATGAAACCCAATTCCATATTTGAGTTCAGCAATGTAGAATGGCGTTTCACTCAATCTTGAAATCCCACCTTGAAAATCATCTGAAATGCAACAAGCTTATCGTTGTCTGATCTGCCTCACACTCACGCACATCATTGTTGACTCTTCAGCGATTGTTGTAGGGCCTTTGTGGGGTGAACTGGAGAGTGTGCATTCTTTAACGGAGAACACTTTGTTCATCGTGCTGACGATTCATGCTCTCGCTTCATCTTTGGCACAACCGGTATTTGGTTATCTACGGGATCGATATCCCATTAAATCCATTTTATGGATCGGTCCATTATTAGGCGCTGTGATGATGCCGATGGTAGGCCCTGCCAATAGTGTCTTTGTTCTCTGTGTGGTATTATTACTGGGGGGAATCGGGATTGGTTCGTTTCATCCTGAAGCAGCAGTCGTTGTCGGCTCATTAATTCCGGAACGTCGTACACGCAGCCTTTCCCTTTTCATGTTTGGTGGTGCGTTGGGGCTTGCTCTGGGCCCTATTGTTTGTGGTGCGATTGTTTCCACCTGGGGACTTTCCAGTGTCTGGATATTGGCACCATTGTATTCGGGACTGATTCTGATTTTATATCATTTTGGGAAACCACCGGAAAAACTCTTTGAGCGAGATCGGAAAATACCAGTTCAGTCTCTCTCACAAATGCTGGAAGGCAGAGTCTTTTTAGCATTTTTTTTATTCATGATCTGTTCCCTGCGCCTCGTGCCGAATATGGCGATGGATAAACTGATCGCATTCATTCTCAAAGATCATGACATGTCTGCGTTTGAGATCGGTATGGTACAATCGGTATTCCTGTTTTCTGCCAGTGCTGGCATGTTGTTGATGGCCTTTCGCTTTAAATCCGGTCACGAAAAAGCATTTATGATTGCCTGTCCTTTGCTGGGGATTCCTTTGATGATGGTGCTGGGATGGGAAGGTTGTCCAACATGGCTCATGACGCTACTGCTCATTCCCGGTGGGCTGATTTTGTGGGGTACCAGTCCTGCGATGGTTTCCTATTCGCATCAACTCTTTCCGAAAGGGGGAGGAGTTGCCTCGGCAATTACGATGGGGATGGCCTGGGGAGGGGGTGGAATGATACAGGCTAAAATTACCAGTCATTTTGTGGCGTTGGGCATACCACACAAAGCCTTTCACGCCATTATACCTTGTCTGATTCTGGCAACATTAGGCGCGTTGCTGTTGCCATCTCTTCCCACTAAAACCAAAGTCAGCGATACCGACTGATCTCAGGCATTTCACTCCGAAACTCGGATGACTTTCCAGTAAAACTCAACCCACTGACTGGCGAATGTCTTGCCATGCTCAGTTATGGTATCAGACTGTTTTAAAGGGGCCTCACAGGACTCAATGCATCGTTTTATGTATCAATTCGATTTCGTATTCTGACAGATTGTCCTGTTGTCGATCTGAAATGACAGATATTTGATTTCAGAGTCAAATTTGAATGGAATGCCGATCGGGGCAGGTACAAGATATGGTAGCTTAAAGTGAATATATAAAAATATTCGCTCAAAATAATCGATTCGCTGGACAGTCTGAATTCAACTTACTAAGATCCGCTCACTCAAATGATTTGAAACATTTCAAACAACAAACATTTGAGGTTACTGGAAAGATTCAGTAGCAATCGGACCGAAGGAACGGACCGCTAGAAGAGAATGGATTCTATTTTCTATTCGTTCGATCAGGGGGGATTTCCATCCACTCGAACGCACTTCTATCGAGTTTATCTATACTCGTTTCCTCCGGTCTGTTGGTTGGGGACTTCACGTAGTTCCCCCTATGTATATTGACCGCACAGGATGTGCTCAGATTTGAAGGATGGAACCGATGTCCAAGAAACCATTAATCGGAATCACTGGAGATTTTCGACCCGAACAAAAAGAGTCACAGGCAATTAGGTGGCAATGGCTCGATCCAGAGTGGCGATCGTGACGGGGGCGAGCCAGGGGATCGGCGCCGCCACCGCGCAGGCGTTGGCCGCTGACGGGTTCGCGGTCGTGCTCGCCGCCCGATCGTCGGATCGCATCGACTCCCTGGCGGCCCAGATCGTCGAGCGGGGCGGCGAGGCAACGGGCATCACGACCGACATCAGCGACACTGCTGCGGTCGAGCACCTCGTCGACGAGACCGTCCGGCGGCTCGGGCGACTCGACGTGCTGGTGAACAACGCAGCGCAGATGCCGACCGCGACACGCAGCGAGAAGATGTCGCTCGACGCGTGGACGGACGCACTGGCCGTCAACCTGACCGGACCGTGGTGGCTGGCCAATCGAGCTCGTGACGCCATGGTCGCAACCGGCGACGGTGGCGTGATCGTCAACGTGACGAGCACCGCCGCGACGTACCCGTCCGTCGGCTTCGCCGCCTACAACGCGTCGAAGGCCGCTCTGTCGATGCTCACCCGAACCCTTGCGTTGGAATGGGCCCGCGACAGCATCCGGGTCGTCGGGGTGGCGCCCGGCAAGATCGACACGCCGATGGTCGAGCCGATCCTCGCCTGGGCCGAGCGCCGGGGCAGCCGGCTCAACCCGCTGGGTCGGGTCGGCCGGCCCGACGAGGTGGCGGCGTTGGTCAGCTTCGTCGTGAGCGATCGCGCCGCGTACATGACCGGCAACATCGTGACGCTCGACGGGGGCGAACTGCTGGAGCACTGAGGCCACGTACTGCTCCGCTCCGGCGTCCGATCGCTGGGCAGGACGATTATCGAATGTGTCTTGTTCGTCGAGAGGGCCTGACGTAGGGTCATCCCAGCGTCCGACCACAGGGGGTTCCGGGCATGTCGACCATCACCGACTACGGCTTCGTGTCGGCGGACTCGCACGTCACCGAGCCGCCCGACTGCTACCAGCACTTCATCGACCCGGCGTTCCGGGACCGGGCGCCGCACATCGTGCACGACGACACGTGGCGACCTCTACGTCATCCCCGGCCTGGACACCATGTCGGTGCCCATGGGCCTCGTCGCCGCCGCCGGTGAGGAGTCCAGCCAGATGACCTTCAGCGGCCGCGACTTCGCGGACTGGCACCGCTCCGGCTGGGACCCGACGTATCGCCTGGCCGACCAGGACCGCGACGGCGTGGTTGCCGAGATGCTGTTCGCCACCGTGGGCATGCCGCTGTGCGGCCACCCCGACCTCGACTACCGCCGCGCCTGCATGGAGGCGTACAACCGTTGGCTCGTCGAGTACTGCTCGTTCTCGCCGACCCGGCTGTACGGCGCCGGCCAGGCGGCGATCAAGAACGCCGCCGACGGTGTGGACGAGTTGGCGGCCATCAAGGCGCAGGGGTTCAAGGCCGTGATGATGTCCGGCATGCCCGGCGAGGCCGACTACGACGACCCGTCCTACGACCGGCTGTGGGCCGCGGCGGTGGAGATGGAGCTGCCGCTCTGCTTCCACATCCTGACCAACCCGGCCTACGGCGGGCACCGCGGACCGAAGATCAACGCCCTGCTCAACGTGGTGCGCACCTGCCAGGACATCATCGGACTGCTTGTGTTCTCGGGGGTCTTCGACCGGCACCCGGACCTGAAGGTGGTGTGCGTCGAGTCCGACGCCGGCTGGGCGCCGCACTACGCGTACCGGATGGACCACATCTACAACCGGCACCGCTTCTGGAACAAGACCCCGGAGCTCTCGCGACTCCCCTCGGAGTACTTCTTCGACAACGTCTGGCTCACCTTCCAGGACGACTGGACCGCGTTCCGCGGTGCGCGACCAACTGAACGTCGAGCGGCTCATGTGGGCCAACGACTTCCCCCACTCGGACTCGACCTGGCCGCTGTCCCAGGAGCTGCTCGACGAGCACATGGCCGGCCTCGATCCGGTCGATCAGCGCCGCATCCTGCGCGACAACTGCGTCGAGCTGTTCGGCCTCGACGCACCCGAGCATGCCCGCCGCCGCCGTCTGAGCGATGGCCGACCAGTACGACCTCAAGATCGTGGGCGGCACGATCGTCGACGGGACCGGCGCACCGGGCTACCTCGGCGACCTGGCGATCCGGGACGGCCGGATCGTCGCGCTGGGCGACGCGCCCGGCGACGCATCGCGCACCATCGACGCCACCGGGCGGATCGTGTCACCAGGCTTCGTCGACATCCACACGCACTACGACGCCCAGATCGTGTGGGACCGCACGCTCAGCTGCTCGCCGTGGCACGGAGTGACGACCGCGGTGATCGGCAACTGCGGCTTCGGCGTCGCACCCATGCGCCCCGAGCACCGGGACGTGGTCATGCGCACGCTCGAGAAGGTCGAGGGCATGACCTACGACGCGCTCGCCGCCGGGCTCGGCACCGACTGGCCCTTCGTCACTTACCCGGAGTACCTCGACGCCATAGAACAGGCCGGCAGCCTCATCAACGTAGCGGCCTACATCGGGCACACACCGCTGCGGTTGTTCGTGATGGGCGAGGACGCGACCGAACGCGAGGCCACCGAGGACGAGCTGGCCCGAGATGGCATCGATGGTGCGCGAGGCCATGCGGGCCGGGCGCCATCGGGTTCAGCACCTCGCATGGCCGCCACCCACCACGGCCAGGGCGGGAAGCCCGTGCCGAGCCGGCTGGCCTCGTTCGACGAGATCGACGCCCTCGTCGGCGCGATGGCCGAGAGCGGGCGCCGGCGTGGTGCAGGCCGCCATGGGGCGCACGTTGTTCAACGAGGAGTTCGAGGAGCTGGCCGCGCGCCACGACGTGCCGATCACCTGGACCGCGCTGCTGGCCGGCATGACCGGCCCGGGCTCGCACCGGCGCTACCTCGACACCGCGGCCCGCCAGCAGGGCGAGGGGCCTGCATCGTGCCGCAGGTGGCCTGCCGACCGATCATGTTCGACTTCCGCTTCGACGAGCCCTACCCCTTCGAGTTGCTCGACTGCTTCGCCGAGGTCCTGCAGGCCGACCGCCGAGGAGCAAGCTCGCCGCCTACGCCGACCCCGAGTTCCGCGGGCACGTTTCAAGGCGGAGTCGGCGACCGGATGCACGCAGAACGTGAACGCCGGCTGGGCGCAACGCTGCACGGTGTCACCCGCTACGACCCCGACCCCTCGCTGGAGGAGCGTCCGCTCGATGAGGTCTCGCCGCCGAGCGCGGCGTGGACCCCGAGGACCTGGCGCTCGACCTGGCACTCTGGAGAGCGACCTCACGGCCCGCTTCCGCTTCGCCTTCCTGAACCACGACCAGGCCGAGGTCCGAGGGACCTGATCCAGGATCCCCACACCGTGATCACCCTCTCGGATGCCGGGGCCCACGCCGACCAGCTCTGCGATGCCTGCTACTCGACCCACCTGCTCGGCCACTGGGTCCGCGACGAGGGGGCGCTGACCCTCGAACAGGCCGTGCACGCGCTGACCCAGCGGCCGGCCGAGCTGGTGGGCATCACCGACCGGGGCCTGCTCGCCGAAGGGCGCCCGCCGACGTGGTGGTGTTCGATCCCGAGACCGTCGGCGCCATGCCCCGTTGCGACGGGTCGCAGGACCTGCCCGGCGGTGCCGAACGCTGCTCGCCGACGCCATCGGGGTCGACGCGGTGATCGTCAACGGCACCGTGCTGCGCCGCGACGCAACGACGGACCAGCATTCGGCCCGGCGGCGAAGCTGCCGGGCGCGTCTGCTCCGGCAGCACGGCGCGGGCCTCACCACAGTGACCGGAGCACCCGAGCCGCACCGCCCGAGCGGGCGGACGTTGCCGAGCGGCCGCCTCGGCATGTCGGCTCGCACTCTGGGCACGGGCGCAGCCCGACGAGCCGGCCGTCATCTCCCCGACCGGGTGACCGGACCTTCGGGGAGCTGAACGCGAACGCCAACCGCCTGGTGCGTGCCCTGCGGGCCGCGGGGCGTCGCCGCCGGCGGCTCGGTCGCGATCCTGTGCCGCAACCGGCCCGAGTTGGCCGAGGTCGTACAGGCCTGTCTCCGCGGCGGTCTGCGATAGACGCCGATCAACTGGCACCTCACCGCCGACGAGGTCCGCCTACATCGTGCACGACTGCGGCGCCAAGGCCTGATCGGCGATGCCGCGTTCGGCGAGTCGTATCACCGACGTCTCGCCGATGCGACGTCCGGACGGTCCGGCATGGCGGTGGGCGGCGAGATCGACGGCTTCGAGTCGTGCGACGACCTGCTCGCGGCCAGTCGGGCGAGGACATCGAGGACCCGGTCCGGGCAACCGGATGCTGTACACCTCGGGCACCACCGGCCGCCCCAAGGGCGTGGTGCGCCCGCCGAACTACTCGACCGGGCTCAAGGCGCTCACCGACGCACCGCGGTACGCGGCCGGCACCGGCCAGCGGAACCTGTGCACCGGCCCGCTCTACCACGGTGGCCCCTTGATCTACTCCCTCACCATGCCGCTGTCCCAGGGCGTGGGCGTGGTCCTCATGGAGCGATGGGACGCTGCGCACGCGCTCGAGCTGATCGAGCAGCACCGCATCACGCACACCCACATGGTGCCCACCATGTTCTACCGGTTGCTGCGGCTGCCCGAGGAGGTCCGCAGTGGAGCGGACGTGTCCTCGATGCAGTACATCCTGCACGGCGCGGCCCCCTGCACCGTGGCCGCGAAGCAGGCGATGATCGACTGGTTCGGACCCATCCTCTGGGAGTACTTCGCCGCCACCGAGGGCGCCGGCGCGTCCATCGGTCCGGAGGAGTGGCTGGCACACCCCGGGCAGTGTCGGCCGCCCGCCGACGGCTGACCACGTCGAGATCCTCGACGACGGACGGCGAGGCGTGCCCGCCGGGGTGCCGGGAACCATCCACATCAAGCGGGTGCACGGCGCCGACTTCGAGTACTTCAATGATCCGGAGAAGACCGAACGCGTCGCCGCGGCGGACTACTTCACGATCGGCGACATCGGCTACCTCGACGACGACGGCTACCTGTTCCTGACCGACCGCAGTGCGAACCTGATCATCTCGGGCGGCGTGAACATCTACCCGGCGGAGGTCGAGCCCGTGCTGCTCACGCACCCCTCCGTGCCCGACGCCGCCGTGATCGGCGTCCCCAACGACGAGTTGGGCGAGGAGGTGATGGCCGTGGTCGAGGCCGCCGATGGCGCCGGGCCGAGCGACGCGTTCGCAGCGGAGCTCATCGCGTACTGCCGGGAACGCACCGCGCACTTCAAGTGCCCACGATCGGTCGAGGTGATCGAGCTGATCCCTCGGCAGGACAACGGCAAGCTGTACCGCAACCAACTCCGCGACCAGTACCGCCGCACACGCACAGGAGCGCCGCCCGCATGACCGATCACCTGCAGTTCTTCATCGACGGGGTCTGGGTCGACCCGGTCGAACCGCGCTCGATCGATGTGGTCGACCCTGCCACCGACACCGCCATCGGCCGGGTGAGCCTCGGCGGTGCCGGCGACGTGGACCGCGCCGTCGCTGCGGCTCGGGCCGCATTCGGGGCGTGGTCGGCCACCACCGTCGACGAGCGCCTCGCCGCACTCGATCGCATCTCCGCCTGCTACCAGGAACGACTCGACGACCTCGCGGCGACGATCTCCGCCGAGATGGGCGCGCCGATCACCCTGTCGAGCAAGGCACAGGCGCCCGCCGGGCTCGCCCACGTGGCCAACACGGTCGCTGCGCTCCGCGACCTCGACCTCGTCGAGCGCCGCGGGACCAGTCGCATCGTGCGGGAACCGATC
>CALOEF010000063.1:0-159452 GCA_942492165.1 uncultured Planctomycetaceae bacterium | reverse complement strand
ATCCGGCGGATAATCGTTATTGACCATGTTAACGGCACGGTTGAACAACACCCCACGCGAGGACGCCGCTCCATGAGGTACTGGATAACTTTTTTGCATGTCAATTCCTGCCTTCATTCCCAACACCATCCCCCTCAAGCACCCAGATAGAGTTTCGGCAATGATAGTTTTGATTAATGGCTTTTGTGATCCTGGCCAGCGCCAACGGGCCAGCATATGGGTATTGATGGTTTTGCCTACGTACTTCGACCAGGCCAGGCATTGAACATCTGTTGCTTCACCACCGACCATGATCGCCAGTGACACCGTTTCTGAAGCGCCGCTGGACCGCTGGTAGGTGTCGATCATTTTTTATCGTTTTGTAAAAGGGGTTTCCAGCGTGATATTTTTGCCGTTGCCGCTGGACGTGGATTGACATATCTACAATGACGCTACTGAGCGAGCTCCCAAATATATCGCACATCTTTTCAGGATGACGCTTGGTTTCCACATCCAGCGTATCGCTGACACGGCTAATGATGATATCCGCACCAACGACGGCTTCCTTTGTGGCAGGATTTCCGCTGGCGCAAGCGCCGCAAAGTAAAAACGGCGGTTTTTCTTTCTCAGTTTCTGTTGTGGACAGTCCACTAAGTACGCCCTTTAAAATATTGAGGCCATCAGGCTCCCATCGTCTTCATCCCAATAAAAGCGACTTTCATTGTTTACTCATGACTATATGTCGATGTGCGGCATCTTAGAAACGGAGTTTTCACGATCATGAAAAGTTATTCGCCCGGTCATGTAGCGTCAACGTTGTCTTTTAATGGATGCTCTATGAGATGAAGAATATCTTCAGTTACAACTTAAATTCTCTATGTGATATTCTGCTGAAAGGGTTATGCCGGCCACGAACGGCATGCAGGCAGGCCTTTGCAGCATCTTCATCCGGTTTAGAATCACCACATAAGCGCTTGTTCCATCTGGCAAAGTGATCAAGATTTTTATCAGGATCGGATGAGGTTTGGGCGGAGGTAATCCCTTGCGCAAACGACCAGATCAAAATATTTCCTGATCTTAAATTCTGTAGGGAGCCCCACTTCCGTAATCCATGCGATTGGTGGCGATGCTTGAGTCTTGAATTTTGGACGCAGTTTTTGTAGCGGTATCAGATGAAGGCTCCATTTCCATTTCCTTGAGAAAGGATGTGGCGCATCGTTGCCTGAATGCTTGGGCATTTTCAGCCTCTCATTCTTTCCGAAGAAATTGTTTCAACCAACCGTGTGCGTATGAATAAAATTCAAATTGTTCCGGTGTCATATCCAACGCTGGCAAGATGGCTGAGAATGAGTAATGTAATACAATTTGTTTAATCTTGCGGTGTCAAAAGAGCGCACCATCACAGTCGAATGCAATGAGAGATATGGGTTTCATATTTATCCGTACTATAATATGTATTCATAAATACAGCAGCGTATTCCAGTTGTTGTTTTCTTGAACCGCATACATTTATCCGTGATGAGTAAGCCAATGATGATTATGTATGATTTTCAAGGCTTCGAATCGACACCATCATCTTTGCAGGCCAAATCGATTAAGATTTTCAGGAGATCAGTGCTTTCTGTTTTGCCTTTAATTCGCTCCTTATCCATCACTCATTGCTCATAACTTGTCATAGATATAACCAAGATTCGGATACTGATCTCAGGTTTTACGGACTGTCTGTCTTGAGGCGGATGGCGTCATGGTAGCGTCCTTTTCCTTTTTCCATATTTTTTTCTATTAACAGGGTATACCCCTTTCCCTCTGATGCGGAGTCTCTCCTTGAGTTCATAGCGAATATTTCTGACCATTGAGTCGCTGACATCAAATTTTAAAAGGATATTTCTCCTCCGGAATAATCATCCTGACACACAATGGAGTGGCCGACAACCCCGTCAATCTGACGTTGGCAGGCTTAATATTGACAAAATTTTCCACAGAGCCCTGAAAGATGGAGCGTGGTTCGTGGCTGTTTCAGGTCAGTGGTATGGACGATGGCGGTTGTGAAGATTTTCCCGCCATAACTTCCGTTACTGACTTTTAATATGATAATTCCTCACCACCGGGAGAGATTTCCCTCGCTTAAAAGAGGGCGCTGCTTTAGCCTCACCCGGTGGCGACTTTTTGAATTTCAAGTATGACCGTGCCTTTATTGTGGACAATATGGGTATGGGACACTTTTGTTCCGCTGACCACCGGTTGAAATGTACGCAGTTTGAGGGAAATGAGCCGAGGGGTGCCGAGCGTTTCCTCAGCCTGACGGAAACCGTCAGGAAATTACTGAAAAAATAATTGCAGTTAAAACAGAATGATAGGGTCTCATTATAGTATCCTTGTTTTTTCCATCGGTTAAAAATTCATCAGGCCAGGTAGTTTAGGTTTCTTCCGCAAAAATGCTCCAACGGGAACACACCTGAGCTGAGCGATTTTTATCTCGATCTGTACCAACCTCTTGCGAACCCTCCTCCATCAAGATCTCGGCACATCTCTTCGGAAAATTCGCTCAGCTCAGGTTACATCATGAAAATCAGGTCAACGTCGATGGTTACTTTGACGCCGTTGACGATTCAGAAGGATCGGATTTTAAAGCTGATGCATAAACGCATGAAATAGTTTTGTATTGCTGACGCTAAAAAGTATTGCCACCTGTAGCGCGAGCTATTTTTGCGAACGGCGCTTCAACAGGACCCATCACAATCACGTTGCGTTTGAATGTCGGATCGGATGTCAGAATGGCGCGGCACATGTTTTCCAGTGCATCGACTGCCCTGCTGCCGACCGCTTTGTCTTTGCTCGAGATAA
Organism: uncultured Planctomycetaceae bacterium; assembly: GCA_942492165.1. Classification (GTDB taxonomy): domain Bacteria; phylum Planctomycetota; class Planctomycetia; order Planctomycetales; family Planctomycetaceae; genus Gimesia. The sequence goes on along the minus strand of CALOEF010000063.1, from coordinate 156,629 downwards.
TGATTTGAATCATTCTTGAAAATTGGAACATGCCAGGGCCCTTCTAAAAACGAGTTCCTGTTCATAAAAGGATTGGATGTCCTGATTTTTTGCACAGATAATACTGAAATGGTCAGGATTGTGGTTTGTAGAATTACTTTTCAGGGCAGTCTCCCCGCCCGGCTCTTCCGGCTACCTGCGCCAGCGTAAATGTCTGTTCGCTGGCCCGAAAGTCAGGAAATTCAGGGAAGATCAGCACAAATGATACCCACAAGTGTAATATTGGAAGTCGTGCCCCTTTGCAACCATTTGTGTCCCGATTAAAATATCAACGGTTTGATTTTTAAGCCCTTTAGAATTTTGACGATGGAACCTTTGTGGCGGATCGTATCGCGGTCATTCTTTCAATGTGTCAGTCGGGAACAACGATGCCATCACAGACTCTATTTTTTTCGGTTCAAAACCCAAATGAAGGATCTTCGACGATCCGCAAAGAGGGCGATCGGATTTGGCCGCCATTGAATAGCCGCAATGGCATCAGTACGCATTGTGTTTTTATGATAGGTAAGTGAAATATCACGGTGTTTGCAGTGGATGGGTTCGCCGCAGGAAGCGCAAACCGGCAAATTGGCAAATCCCTCGGTTGAGAAAAATAATGGCCTGCTCTCCGCGTTCGAGTGTTCCTTTGAGCGCCAGGTACAATTCCTCGGAAATGTATCGCCGGTGTCCACGTTATTCTCGCAAACGGCATAAATCGATAATCTCAACACGGCAAGACTTCTTTGCTGAACACGTTCAGTGACTCTCAACTCTCAACAGATTGATTCTGGCATTTCGAAACGGCAATGGGGGTGGTTCTTATTCTTAACTGCCTCTCTCAGTCTTCTTTGGTTAATCATTCTTCCCCGCGCTGCGGAAATCCCCCACCTTCGATCAGAAATTGATTTTTTCGACCAAAAAAAAATTGACCCAAGTGCGATGTTTTATACTGATCTCGAGACGATCGAGGATACCGTAAAGAGACTCAGCAAATTCCATCAGGAAAATCCCGAGGCTTTATGGTAAAGTAGAACAACGTTTGCTGCTCTCACCCTCTGCATGGAGTTCTGGCAGCTTCCTTATGTATTACTAAATTGAATACCCAGGGTCGAGAATAACTCATGGATCAAATTCATTTCAAGCGGGCACTTTCCGCTTTCCCGTCTTCACAGGGAAAAACATTATCAGAATTGTCGGAAGAGCGCCCTGTCCTTGTTGTATTTCTCAGACATGGTGGCTGCCCTTTCTGTCGTCAAGTTTTGTCACAACTACAGACGCTCTCAGAAAAAATAGCACAACAAAATCTGCAACTGGCAATCGTCCACATGATGGATCAGGAACAGGCTGAGACATTACTGGCACGCTATGAATTAAAAAACGTCCAGAGCTTCAGTGACCCGAATCGAAAACTTTACGAACTCTTTCAGGTCAAAAAAGGTAATCTATCAGAAATCATGGGGCCTTCAATCTGGTGGTCCGGATTCAAGACCACAATCCTGTCCGGCAACTTACCAGGAATTCCGGGTAAAGATATTCAACAACTGGGAGCGGCTTTGATTCTCGATAAGGAAATTATCGTCGCCAGCCACTTCTCGCAAAACTCTGCGGACTTGCCCGATTGGAATCAACTTCTCAGCTGTGAAATTCCACATGAATAATCGTTCCATGATTTCCATTTCAAGCCGCAAAGCTGTCATAATATTCTTTCTGAATGACGAGAGTCCTCTTCCTGACGCTGATTTACCCCCTATTCCATTAGATTAAAACATGCTCGAGTTTCCTGATACCATTGACAACGTAGAACAACTGGACGAACTGTTAAGCCGACCGACTCCGCAAGCAGTTGAAGCATTAGCCCAAACGAAAGGAGACCTGATACTACTCGGCATTGCCGGCAAAATGGGCCCCACACTGGCACAGATGATTCTTCGAGGCGACCAGAAAGCAGGAGTTCGTCGTCGTTTATTCGGAGTGAGTCGCTTCTCGAATGAATCGAGTCGGCAACCACTCGAGGATTTGGGAATAGAAACAATCAAGGGCGATTTACTTGACGCCGAGTTTATCAACAGTCTGCCTGACGTACCAAATGTCATCTACATGGCGGGCATGAAATTTGGTGCAACAGGAAACGAACCACTCACCTGGGCCATGAATACGTTTCTCCCTTCACTCGTCTGTACTAAATTTCGCGACAGTCGCATTACCGCATTTTCAACTGGAAATATATATGGACTTGTTACCGCTCCCGGTACTGGATCAGTTGAGACAGACAAACCCGATCCGGTTGGTGAATATGCCATGAGCTGTCTGGGACGAGAACGCATGTTTGAACATTTCAGCCAGTCTTTGAATATTCCGACCACTCTCATTCGGCTCAACTATGCAACCGAATGCCGCTATGGCGTACTCGTTGATATTGCTCAGCAGGTTTATCAGGAAAAACCAATTGATGTTTCAATGGGATACGTCAACGTTATCTGGCAGGGCGACGCCAATGCCATGACACTCTGTTCCCTGCCCGACACAACATCGCCAGCAACTTTTTTAAATGTTGCAGGACCACAAATTTTGAGTGTTCGGGAACTCTGCGAACAGTTTGGGAAACTGTTTGGTAAACAGCCTCAGTTCACAGGCATCGAATCACAGAATGCCCTCTTGAATAACGGTCAATACGGACATCAACGCTATGGTGCTCCCCAAGTAGAAATTGATCAGCAAATCAAATGGATCGCAGACTGGATCCAGAACAGTCGCATGCTGCTGGGAAAACCGACCCATTTCGAATCACGTAGCGGCAAGTTTTAAATCTACTTTTTCAGATCTGTCTCTTAATCTTCGACTCAGGAAAACAGTCACGTGAATTCAGCTCTCATTACTGAAACTTTGCAGCAGGGAACTGTCATTCCCGCGCATCCACTTGCGTTGACATCAGCGCGTCAACTTGATGAACGCCGTCAAAGAGCACTTTCACGATATTATATTGCCAGCGGAGCCGGTGGTTTAGCAGTGGGAGTTCACACAACGCAATTTGAAATTCGACAACCAGAAATCGGTCTTTTCCAACCTGTATTGCAACTCGCAGCAGAAGAAATGGACCGTGCGGACTTACAGAGATCTGTTCCCCTGTTACGAGTCGCCGGCATTTGTGGTGAAACAAAACAAGCGACACAGGAAGCGGCAATCGCTAAGGATTCAGGCTACCACTTTGGATTACTCAGTCTGGCTGCACTCAAGTCTGCTGATGAAGATACGCTGATCAATCACTGTCAAGCGGTCTCAGAAATCATCCCCATCTTTGGTTTCTATCTGCAACCCGATGTCGGCGGACGTCTGCTGCCATACTCTTTCTGGCGTCGATTTTGTGAAATAGAAAATGTTGTCGCAATCAAAATGGCACCTTTCAATCGCTATCATACACTGGATGTCATTCGCGCGGTCGCCGAATCGGGACGGAATGACATTGCCCTCTACACGGGAAACGATGACAACATCGTTCTTGATCTCGTGACCCCCTTTCGTTTTCAAATTGAGGGCAGACAAATCGAACGTCGCATTGCCGGTGGCCTGCTCGGCCATTGGGCTGTCTGGACTCAAAAAGCAGTTGAATTACTCAAGGAATGTCAGGAAGTTGCCCATTCGGAAACGGCGATTCCGCTTTCGATCCTGCAACGCAATATTGAAGTCACTGACTGCAACGCGGTTCTGTTTGATGTCGCACATCGCTTTCAAGGTTGCATTCCCGGTATTCATGAAATTCTCAAGCGACAGGGGCTGCTGGAAGGAATCTGGTGTTTGAATCCCAACGAGACTCTAAGCCCGGGGCAATCGTCAGAGATTGACAGAATCTATAAAACCTATCCTGACCTGAATGATGATGCTTTTGTAGAAACTCATCGGAATGAATGGTTAAGTGGCTGATTTCTTATGAGTTTCAACGGTCCTTCACCTTGATGGATTTTGAGGCACACCATCCTGATTCCAGTTGAGCATGCGCTCTTTTTTTACAAGTCGTTAACGCTTCAAAAAAGGGGTAATACTTTAATCAAAAATCAATTTGATCGTACATGGCCCAAGTTTTATGCTGGGGTTGACGATAATGATCTTACCGGGTAAATATTGACTCCCTTCAAGTAGTCTACCTCCCCCTCGTTTTGATATTTGTAAACCCTGTTACAATAAGCATTTACCGACGAAGGACCGTCAAAATGTTTGATGAAAAAACCACGTTAATTCTGACGGAAGCAATCAACGAAATGTTGGTTTGGGTCGGTTTTGGCACTTTAGTTGGGTTAGCCGCCAAAGCAATCATGCCTGGAAAAGATCCCGGAGGTGCCGTCAGTACCCTGCTCATGGGCATTGGAGGCAGTGTGGTCGGTTGTGGTACTCTCATGTTTTTCTGGGACGGCGCCAAAGTAACCCCCATCAGCACAGTCGGCTTTTTTGCAGCTACAGGCGGGGCCTTCATCCTGTTATTTTTCTACCGGTTGCTCTCAGGCTCATTTTTTGCCGAGTCCGAAGATGGTGAGCACTGGTTACATCGCCGCCGACGACGACGACGTGCTCGGCGATTAGCCGATGATACTTATTAAAATCTCATCTAATCATGGTTCGCTTTCCCTGATTGACTGAAATTGAATCGGATAAATGCCGGGATTCAATTTAATATAATCCCCATTCTTTGCTTGCACGATGCAAGTCAATATACTATATAATCTTAAATACATGGCCGAGTGGCGGAATTGGCAGACGCACGGGACTTAAAATCCCGGGTCCGTAAAGGGCGTGGGGGTTCGAGTCCCCCCTCGGCTAATTAGATCTATAAGAATTTACAGCGAATCAACATCGATCGAATGCATTCTCGACTTTTTGTTGCTCATGCGGCAATCGCTTTGCAAACTCCTCGCTGAAGACCCCATATCAACCTGCCAAATGCGTGACTTTTACACTGCACATCACACCCGCTGCAGAAACTTTCCCGTGTGACGAATGCCCCTCAAACACAATCCTGAATGACTGGCCCGTAGACCGCCACTTGCACGAATCGTTTAGCAAATAGTATCAATTGAAGTTTGAGGGTAAGCTCTTGTGACTTGAACTCACTTACCTTTTCTTCCTGGCACGGTTTTCCATAATACGCTGCAATTTACGTTGCTCGGCTGCCAGAGCAGCGTCAGAAATTTTTGCTGGCTTTACTGGAGTACGATCTAAATCTTCACCTGATGGAACAGCTCTCAATTTAAGGCCTCGATACCAAACGGGATCACCATGATCCTGCAGTGACAGATATGCTCCCCGGTCAGCAAGATTTCCTCCCCGATTTGCCAACAGTTCGACCTGCCAGGCATAACGGGGATCGGTGTAATCCAAATCGATCACCTTCTCGCCATTCAACCAATGCTGAATGACAGTCCCTTTACAAATAATTCGGCCCTGATTCCATTTGCCCACTGGTTTTGTGGCATCGTGTGAGGGTGGCATACAGAAATAAAGTGAAGCGGCACTGGTACGCGGATTTTTCCCATCAGCATGTTTCTTATTATCCAGAATTTGATACTCATATTGTCCCGGACGATAATAAATGCCGCTATTACTGCCAGCTGCTACTTTCCACTCAAACACCAATTCAAAATCATCGGGCACAGGCTGAGCCTGATAAATGAGGCTCCCCCCTTTACCGGTACGCGTAATAACTCCGTCCTCCACTTTCCAGTTGCCACTGTGCTGCCAGCCCTTGAGGTCGGTTCCATTGAATAAATTTTGAAATTCTTGTTTTGGTTCTGCCTGAGCCACATGCAAGATACATGTTCCGATCAAACACAAAACGATCAAAGACAATCTCATTGTTGATTTCCTCGGGGGATTTTTAGACAAGTGTCAAAAGTATCAGACTGTAAACGCAATGCATGAAAATGCTCAATCTGCGATTTGATTGAGCATTTCGAAAACCTGCTTTTCAATTTTGCTGGAAGCATCCGTTTCCAGATAGCTCCAGCCTGAACGCCAGGTCTCGTATCCCTGTAGACCATGTTGCTTCGGTGTAGGTAAATAACCATTATAGCCATTAGCCAAACCGATGATAAAGGTCGGTTTCAGTGGGCTCTTTTTTTTGATCTCCAGTCCAATTTCTACGAAGACTTCACAGGGAATTGCAACAATTCCTAAATCGCCAATTCGTAGCGCCTGCAGCTTGATATTGACTGTCTCAGGCCTCTGATCAATGCGAATCGTTTCCTGAGCATAAACTTCATTTGTTGTCAGACGTTTTGGGTCTTTTGCTTTCGCAAGGAGATTTCGTGCATACGTCAGATCCTCCTGACTGGGCTTGCGAATAGCCAGATCGATCGTTCGTTCCCGCATTTCCAGTGAAACATTATTACGATACTTTAGTAATTTGACTGCCTTCGATGTTCGGTCAGCAATAACTGATGCAACTGCAATCACTCGTTCATACGCCCCCACTCTTGGCCGCGGTTCTTTAAAGTTATAGTTGTTGATATCACCACTGGTTCCATTCGACATAATACCAACAAACGTTTCTCCGCCGCCGAGTCGCTTTTTAATCTGCCTCGCAAACTCACCGAAATAGTCTGCAGAAAGCTGATTAGCGGGAATGCCACCCACATAGTGCAAAGAGTAATTTGCCAAAAGTGCCAGCGGACGACCATCTGCATATTGCACAGATAGAATTGAAATTTCGGGATCGATTGGACCAGCTGGTTTAAGCAGGATATCACTTCCCGCAGGTGGATTCATGCGTACTTTGTCAGTCGTTTTTCCAAATGGATTGGGTCGAATATGCCCTTGCTTTACATACCAGCGTCGATTATTGACTTCTGCCGATTCAAGAGCAACAGTCCAGGCTACTTTCGCAGGTTCAAGCCGGACATGCGCATTGATAATTGATTGCGCAATACTATCTGTCAGAAACTGAACATATTCCGGACTGGGATTGCATTGCGCAAGAGGAACTGAAGTCGGTGCTGTATGTGTATGTGTTGCCGATGTCAGCATATTACTGGTGGGTATACCTGTTTTCCTGGATGCGATTTTTTTTGCAGCATCAAAGATTTCCCGCGAGATCAAACAAATGTCACACACAACTATCGCAATACTGGTTTTCCCGTCATTCAAGACGAGGGCACGCGCATGTAAAGGGTCATGAGCTGAGACAGCCTGACGATCTTGAAAACTTCCGGTCATGGAAACGGGGTATCTTCGTGGATTAATATTTACTTTGGCAGCGCCCGCCTGCAGCGATTCCCCAGATTTTTCTACTGCGAAAAGGTTTAAAGGTAACAGCAAAAATAACAATATCGTTAGTCGAAACATTGAGAAGTCTCCCGTTTGCAATGTTGATACATTTTTTCCGGTTTTGATTTCGCTGAAATCAACATATTGCTTTAGCAATAAATGCTTCAGTCTTAATATACTCTTATTAAACTATACTCAATTGTACAAAGCAATCATGCAAAGCGTACGGAGCATGGCTTGAAGAATTACTGGAAGACTGAGAGACCAGTTTTAATCACTGGCTTGAAAACTTGAGATCAGATGCAAACAAGCATTGCTTTGATCTGGCGGCAGAATCTCTAAGCAAAAAGCTCACTCATGATACGACCGTGAGGAACGAGCATCGTGGGACGACCAGTATTCGTATAGTATTCCATGAGTGGATCGATTCCCAATGCATCATATATTGTCGCAGCAATATCATCCGGTTTGATGTTTGTTTTATCGTCAGGTGCATCTCCGGCTTTATTAGTCCCACCAATAAATTGACCAGGTTTAATGCCACCACCTGCCATCAGACACCAGTTTACACGAGGATAATGATCGCGTCCCGCATTGACATTAATTTTGGGAGTACGGCCAAATTCACCCATAATGACGACCAGTGTACGGTCCAGCAGTCCTTTCTGCTTGAGCATTTCCAATCCGGCGGTGATACCACCATCAAGAGCAGGCAACAATCTTCGATGCCCAGTAAAGTTTTCAGTGTGCGTGTCCCAGCCTTGATAGGTTGCAGTAACAAAAGGGACGCCAAATTCAATTAAACGACATCCCAGTAATACAGACTGGCTGAATTCATCTGGGCCAAACATGTCACGAACGTTCGGCGATTCCTGTTCGACATCAAAGGCAGCCCGCGCTCGTTTTGATGTAATCATACTGTATGCTTGAGAGCCAAATTTATCCAAAGCTTCCAGCAACTGACTCTCTGTTGAGTCTGCTTTAAATCGACGATCCAACTTGTTGAGCAATTTCTGTCGCTGGTTCACTTTATCAATGGTCAGACCATCAGGCAAAGATATACCTCTTACCTGAAAAGGCTGCCCTGGTCGAGGAACGGTATTTGTTTTGAAAGGCGCAAAAGCATCTCCCATATAGCCAGCATTCCACTCTGTTTTGGGAATGGCGACATATCCGGGCAAGTCAGGTTTACTGGAAATCTCTTTACTGACAACCGAGCCTAAAGAGGGATAAATCAGAGCGGGTACAGGCCGATTGCCGGTGGAAATCCATGATTGCCCCTGGGGATGCGCACCTGCGGAATGCGAGATGCCACGTATTAGTGTGAATTGATCTGCCATTGCAGCATACTTTGGCATATGTTCGCAAACATCATATCCGGGAACACATGTTTGAATCGATTTGAATTCACCCTGTGTCTCAGCAGGCGCTTCAGGTTTTCTGTCTAATGTATCTAAATGCGAAACCCCACCCGCATGATTAAAAAACAATACGGAATGTGCCTTTGAAGTTTTTTTACCGTTTGATTCCGCACTCAAAGCTGACAGGTTAAGGAAATTTGAAAGTGAAAGCCCCAATCCACCTAGAAATCCGGCTTGTAATACATTCCGTCTCGTGACTTTATCGCAATGATTCATACTGTATTCCTGTGTAAAAGTAATTTGTGGAATTCACATTCCGGTAATTACACGGCGCTCTTCTTTAATGATTTGTAATAAATTCCTGTGTATTTAACAACGCCCACATCAAATCGTGTAATCCCTCATCCACCGTCTTTGTGGACTTCAAATGCAGCATACTTTCTTTGATTTCAGATTCATCGGGAAAGCGTGAAAGCGTGCGCAGGTAGGCTTCAGTAACAATTGCATCCAGGTCTCGTTTATTATCTTTTTGTTTTTTCAATTGACTCAACCAGCCATCAGTGCGTGTTAAATTATTGAGCATTTCCGCATCATTTCGCACATACAATGACTGCAATAATGTTGGTTCGTCTTGTCGTTCACAGTCACAGTTCGTTGTTCGCAGGGGTTTACCGAAAACCAACAATGAAAAATCAATCGCCCTGGCTTGATAAGATCTTGGATGTTGTGAAATTTTTCTAATACCCATATTTTCATCAAACTGTTTTGCTTTGCCTGAGCTCGCTGTTGACTTCAGAATGGCGTCAATAGCAACCTCTGCCGGCAAACGTCTCAAAACGGCATGACTAAAATTGCGAGTATCCTTGCGGTTAGTATCATTGGGCCGCCAACTCAATTGATATGTCCGACTATTAGTGATGGTACGATGCAGCCACTTCATGTCATACCCGCTGTCTACAAACCCTTTGACCAGGTAATCGAGCAAAGCTTTGTTGCTGGGAGGATTGGCCTGATTCAAATCATCCGGAGGATTGATAATTCCTACATTGAAGTAATGCGCCCAGATTCGATTCACAAATGCTTTCGCAAAGTAATGATTTGGTTCGTTCAACATCCAATGCATCAACAATTCGCGCGGGTCTGATTTTTTACTGATGTTGATTTCCTGGCCTCCGAGCAGTTTCGCCATCTGTTTATCATTCTTGGCAGACTCGATATAGACTTCTCTCCAGGGAATTGGACGTCCTTCTGCCGCGATACGCAGATAACTCTGTCTGCGTAATGACGCGGTATTCAATTTCACGGGAACGCCCAACATATTTCGGGACTGCTCATGTAAGATGGCAGCATCATTCGGGATCCCAAACTTGATGCGTGTAAAAAACTCGGTAAACAGCTGAAAGTCCTGCTTGGACCACTGATCGAAAGGATGTTTATGACACTGAGCACAGTCAAGCCGCATACCCAAAAAAGTATAGCCAAACGCTAAAGCCTTATCAGAAGGGACTGACATATTACTGCGCGCCCAATAATGGGGCATGCTATTATCAAGTGCAGTAAAGTCCAGACGATTTTTAATACTGGTATACTTGCTTTGTCTTGCCATGAATTCATCGTAGGTCTCGCCCGGTAATCGACTCGTACCTAAAATGATACCGGATACTATTTTATCCCAGCTAACATTATCTTTAACACGACGTTTAATCCACGAATCCCATTGACTTGCCACTGGCTGAGCCATTTCAGTGCCACCCAGATAACCTGCGTTACTCCCGGTGAGATCACAAAGTTTCATACTCCACCAGGCAACATAAGTAGACCGATTGAGTAATTCTTCAATCTTTCTACTGCGTTTGTCAGGTGTCGTGTCTTTGAGAAACGCGCGAATCTCATCAGGTGAAGGTAAGGTTGCTGTGATATCCAGGCTGACGCGTCGCAAAAATTCATCATCCGTACATAAGCCGGAAGGTTGAATGCCTAACTTTTTCAGTTTGTTGACAACATGCTGATCGATTTCTGTGGGTGTTGGAACATTGGGATACTCGCCAGTTTGTTTTTTCTGGACGGGTAAAATCACCTGCGTTGAAAAGATTCCATTATCGTAATAAGAGATCACATAAGTATCACCGGTCCCTTTTGCAGTAATCACACCTTCAGGTGACACTTCCGAGACACTGTCATCTTTCGATTCAAACCGCGTCAGGCAAGTCACATCTTCTCGAGTTCCATCTGACCAGACCGCAATCGCTTTGATCGAAGCCTTTTCGCCTTTTTTTGAGAACACAACCTGTTTTGGAGTAACATCCAGGCGTACAAACTGAGGTGAATTTTTCTCGACGGATTTCGCGCCACTGATAATCCACTCTCGTAATAACTTCTGTTCCCAGCCACCAGGAGGCAGTCGCAGTCCGCCTTCATGTTCGTCTTCGGATGTTGGCTTATTCAGAATCAGACTTTGATCTGGTGTTTTTTTATCAATGCGTTTCTGTAGATTATCATAATCTTGTTTGAAGTCATAACCAAACATGGAAAGTTGAAATCCACCACGACCTTGAAATGAACCGTGACAATTTCGGCTATTACATCCCAATCGCCCCAGGACTGGAATCACATGTTTTTGAAAATCAGGCTGTAGTTTTTCATTGGCGGCAATCCGATCCTGAATCGGACTCAAAATCGGTTTCAGTTGAAGAGAGTCTGATTTTGTAAATGACAGGTAAGCGCCAGCCTTGTCTGATCCTGCGATCGATACATCAGCAAACACTTTGGCCTTCGCCAGTTTTTTTGTAAGTTGATTGATAGAACCATGCGGAAGCCCCGTATGTTTCAGTTCCAATCCTTTAAGCTGAGTCATGGTGGTCAGTGTTTCGACACTTTTCTGATCGAGTGAATTTCGATTCAAAACCAGATATTCAAGTTTTGGTAACTGGGCAATTGCAGAAAGCTGTTTTCCCGTGACCTGTGTACGCGCGAGATACAACACTTTTAACTGCTTTAGTTTTGCTAATGCACTGAGACCGACATCGCTGACATTCGTTCCGGATAAAAAAAGCACTTCCAGATTTTTCAAACCAGAAAGATGTTGTAACCCCACATCAGTAATCCTGTTATTTTTGAGTGAAAGGACTTTCAGCTGATGATGGTGAGAAAGTTCGGCCAGCCCCTGGTCTGAAACTTTCGTATTGTCCAGATCAAGTCGGACCAGTTTGTTGAGCGAGCGAATATAAGTCAGCCCTTGATCACCAATTGCCGACTCGGAAAGCTTTAATGTATCCAGATTGGTCAGTTGCTGAATATGCGAAAGACCCACGTCACCAATATGCGGACAGGCAATGGCCAGATAATCCAGCTTTCGAAATTGCGCGAGATGCTCAAACAATTCCGGTTTTACATGCGGCTTACTCAGACGCAAGAGTCGGACCGACCCATCTTTGTTGTACTGTAGATTAGTGGCGTATCCACGAAACGCTTTGGCAGCAATCTGTTCTGGAGTTTTTGCGACGACAGGGGCTTCCGTTTCTGCTGCAAAACTCTTCTGTAAAAAGAACCCTGAAGACACAATCATTAATATGAAAAAACGACGCAGAAAATGCATCTACAAACCTCATTCGAAACAGTTTAAAATATTCGTAATCTCAACCCGTCACATAAACACACTCTAATGCGTCCACTGTATATTTGCAACGTTAAAAAAGTGGAATCAAGCGATTCATCAGATTCTGAAAACTCAGAATTGCGCATTCTATTCAGACCGGGTTATCTGATTTTGATCACACAACAAATGAAGTCAAATAAGAGAAAATCAACATAATGAAATTATCGTTTTTCAGAATCAATCACTCAATAATTAATGAGGGACGTAAGCGGTTATTAAGATCCCTGCTACTGTGCCGTCCATCCACCATCAATGGTCCAGCAGGCACCGGTGATCGATTTTGCGTAGTCGGAACAGAGATAACTGATCATCGCAGCAACTTCAACAGGCTCAATCATCTTGCCTGTTGCTGATGCTTTCAGAAAGACCTGACTCTCCACCTCTTCACTGCTGATCCCCAGTGATTCCGCTTGCGATTCGATCTGTTTCTCAACAAGAGGCGTACGGACATAGGCGGGACAAATCACATTCGCTGTAATCTGGAACGGGCCGCCTTCCAGAGCCGTGGTTCTGGTAAGTCCAACGAGACCGTGCTTAGCAGAAGTGTAACCAGCCTTATTGAGAGAAGCCACTTGAGAATGAATCGACCCCATATTGATAATACGTCCCCACTGCTTCTGCTTCATGCCCGGAAAAACATATTTGGTGAGAAGAAAGGGAGCCGTCAGCATGACCTGCATCATTTTCTCCCAGACACTTTCAGGGAATTCTTCCACAGGCGCGATATGTTGAAATCCTGCATTATTGACCAAAATGTCAATCGTACCAAACTCTTGTATCGCACGGTCCACTAACACATGGCAACTTTTTTGATCAGACAAGTCAGTGGTAAGATAGAGAGCACGTTGATTTGATTTCGAAAGTTGCTGCAGATAGTCGGGCTCATTCAAATCAGCAATTACAACATGACAACCTTCGGCAAACAGTGTCTTTGCAATCTCAGCACCAATGCCGCTGGCAGCGCCTGTAATCAAAGCAGTTTTGGGAAGTGACATATCTTAATCCTCACTTAACACCTGTTGAATTTCGCCCAGTTTCTGATCCCGCCACGCCGTCCATTCACTACGACTCTTCTGCTCCAGATAAGCCTGCGCTCCTGCAACCGCTTTTTGCTTCGCAGATTCCGGAATGGTCGTCCAGTCTTGCATGTCCTTCCAGTATTCTTCAAATGAAGCACCAATCGTATCGATAAATTTCTGATAGCCCCCTTCACCACCACCGAGTTCATAGATCAGATGCTGGCCCATCATTGACCATCTTAATCCGGGTCCTTTGCACAACGCAGCGTCGATATCTTCGACACTCGCAACTCCTGCATCGAGTAAAGCCAGCGACTCACGCCAGATAGCCGCGGCCAAACGATTGGCAATGTGTCCCGGCACTTCCTTATTCAAGACAACAGGATGTTTGCCTAATTTTAAAAAGAATGCTTTGACTATTTCGACAGTATCCACTGTAGTCAGTTCCCCGGGAACCAGTTCGACCAGTGGAATCAAATGCGGAGGGTTAAAGGGGTGTGCAATCAACGCACGCGCGGGGTGCTTTAGTACTGACTGCATGCGCGTCATCAACAGTCCTGAAGAACTACTGGCCAGGATTGCCGTTTCCGGGGCATATTCTTCAAACTCGCGGTAGACATCAGCTTTGACAGCATAATCTTCAATCACCGATTCCTGAACATAGTCAACATCGGTCAGTAATGTTTTGACTGACTCTACAACTTGCAAATTTTGTTGGCTTGATATTGCGGCCTCCGGGGTCAACATCTTCAGATCGACGAGACGTTGCAAGTTGTTCCCGGCAATCTCAAGTGCATTCTCTTTAGTTTCAGTTTTGACATCAAAGATGCGAACTCTGAGTCCTTGCGCGGCAAAATAAGTCGCCCAACTCGCACCAATTAATCCTGCCCCCAGAATACCAATTTCCTGCATAATATTAACTCTCTCTGAATATTTTCTGCTTATTCCTCTGCAGATTCAAACAACATCGCGATTCCCATGCCTCCACCAATGCAAAGTGAAGCGACTCCGCGCTTTGACTCTCGTTTTTTCATTTCATGCAGTAAGGTCACCGCGATCCGAGCGCCACTGGCTCCCAGGGGATGCCCTAACGCAATCGCCCCACCATTCACATTGACACGGTTTGCATCCCAATCGAGCAATTTTCCCACAGCAAGTGTTTGAGCGGCAAACGCTTCGTTAACCTCTAACAGATCAATATCAGATAAATCGAGTTGCTCCTCTTTCAATAACTGTTTTATCGCATACGAAGGTCCCATACCCATAAATTGAGGATCAAGGCCTACGTTCGAAAATGCACGAATCCAGGCTAATGGTTTTAAGCCTTGTTCTTTCACGATATTTTCATCGGCAATGAGTATTGCCGCCGCCCCATCATTGACACCAGAGGCATTTGCTGCGGTGACAGTACCATCTGTTTTGAAGGACGGCCGCAAACCCGAAATTGTCTCATAGTTCGTCTCTTTGCGAGGATATTGATCAACTGTTATCAGTTCCGGTTCTGCTTTTCTTCTGGGAACAGAGACACCTACGATCTCAGCGTCAAACTTCCCTGCAGAGATCGCGACTTGACACCGCTGCTGACTTTGAACGGCATAATGGTCTTGATCTTCGCGTGTGATTTCATGTTTTTCTGAGAGGTTCTCAGCTGTAATTCCCATATGACAATCGTAAAAGGCGTCCCATAGCGCATCCTGAATCATGGAATCAACCAAGGTCTGGTTTCCCATTTTGAATCCGGAACGCGCGCCGTGCAGAAGATAGGGAGTATTACTCATACTCTCCATGCCCCCCGCCATCACCACTTGAGCCTTCCCACATAAAATGGATTGAACACCCAGCGCCACCGATTTTAAACCCGAGCCACACACCATATTCACTGTCGTTGCCGGGACGCTGTATGGTAACCCGGCATGAACAGCCACTTGTCGTGCCGGATTCATACCACAACCAGCGGTAAATACTTGTCCCAGAAACACTTCATCGACTTGATCAACATTCAAACCAGAACGTTTGAGGACTTCTTCAGCAGCAACAGTGCCAAGCTGTACCGCGGATAAATCTTTGAATGCCCCGTTAAATGCACCTATGGGTGTTCTAGCTGCACTTAAGACGGCAACTCTTTTTTGACTTGTCTGACTCATAAATCTGAACCTTCATATAAATCTCTTAACTTCCGACGCATCACTTTATTCGATGCTGTCCGTGGCAGCTGTTCAATTTCACGCACTGCATGAATTTTAAACAATGGATTGAGCTGAGTGCGAATGATTTGCTGCATTTCCTGATGTAACTGCTCTGCAATCAATTCGGTCCCCACATTCATAACAACAAAGATGACCAACTGACCTGGACCGCCTCCTTCTGGAGGAACAGCAATGGCAGCGACTTCCCTGACGCTGTTTGCCTGCGCAAGCAGCTCTTCTATCTGCACGGAACTCACTTTGATCCCCCCTAAATTCATGGCATCGTCAATACGCCCCTGCGCCCGATAATAACCGCCGGGCAGGGCTTCAATCTGATCTCCGTGACGCCTGAGAACCTGCTGACTGGGACCGGAAGAAATACCGGCAAAGTAGACTTCATGATGATCACGATTGATCAGTCGCGTTGATAATCCAATGACAGGCGGTTCAAAAAAGACTTCTCCATTTGACGTTTCGTTTCCTGATTCATCCAACAATAACCAGGAAAAACCGACGGCAGGACATGCAAACAGACCAGGTACTCCGGGCTTTAAAACAGTGCCCGTAATATAACCACCTCCTGTTTCGGTACCACCACAATATTCAATGACGGGACGATAACCGGCGCGTGACATCAGCCACAACATATCATCGGAATTGGAACATTCTCCCGTTGAACTGAAAACTTGAATCTGTGACCAATCGAGACCTGCCACACTATCTTGATTACGCCAGGCGGAAACAATACTGGGAACAAGCCCTAACATTGTCACTTTCGTATTCTGGACAAATTCGCAAAAGTCGCGACTGGTTGGAACGGCGTCAGTCAGTGCCATCGTGGCATCATTAATCAACGATGCATAAACCAGCCAGGGGCCCATCATCCATCCCAAATTTGTAGGCCAGCAGACTACATCGCCAGATTGAATATTGTGATGCAAATAACCATCGCCGGCAGACTTGATTGGTGTGGTTTGATCCCAGGGAATCCCTTTGGGGCTGCCTGTTGTTCCCGAGGAAAAGAGTATTGTTGTCTCATCATGTGGACTACGTCTGACATAAGTTAATTCAGTATCGACTGATAAAAAGTCAGTCCATACCTGGTCACCTGATCTGAGAGGCACCTGAAGTCTCTCTCTCTCGGCAATGACAACTGCGGGTAACTCCGTCTGATCCCCTAACTTGGTATAGAGCGGCAGTTGTTTACCATTACGTGAAATGACATCCTGCATAAAAATGCAACAGGGATCAGTAATATTAAGCCGCACATTCATTTCTTCCGCTGAAAAGCTGTCAGCAATCGTCACAACAACACAACCAGCAGCGATAATCCCCAGAAAGATCGCTACAGATTCGGGCGACATTGGCATCATCACTGCGATACGTTTTCCCGGTTTGATTCCTGCCTCTTTAAGTCCGTTGGCTACCTGTGCTGTCAGCTGCTTTAATTCCTGATAACTCAGTTTTTGTATTTCCTGACTTCCCTGCTGGAATATAATCGCGGTTTGTTCTGATTTCTTTCGAAAACAGCTTTCCACAATATTCAATTCTGCCCCGTTAAGCCAATTGACTTGTTCAACGCCGGCATTCAAATCCATGATCTGTTCTGGCTCTTGAATGAATTCAATTGGGAGTGATTTAATCAATTTCCGCGTAAATTCTTCCCGATTCTGAATGGACCAATCGTGCAATTCTTGCATACTGTCCATATTCAAATCATACAGCCACCCAGCCAGATTTGACTTTGATAATTCCAACTCGCCCGGAAACCAGGCGGGAGCCGGTGATCCCTGCTCAATTCGTTTCTGAAAGACTTCCTGATACAAAAAGCGATGAATCGAAAACGGCATCTCAGGCGTCAGAATATCATTCGTTAATTGCTGCCAGATTTCAACATCATCTGGAGTGGAAATCTTTTTGAGTCTATCTACCAGTACCTGTGCTTCGTCAGAAGGAAGTCCGCAGTCAATCAGCGAACTGACGGAAATATCCATTGATTGTCCCATTATCAAATTGAAGAATCATATTATCGAATAGAACAACAAACTCTACCCTTTCCGGTTTCAATTAGCCAGTTCAAGCTGATTCCCCGTAAAGTCAACCACAAAAAATATTCAGGAACCATCATGATTTTGAATTTATCTTGAGAACCTGACTTCCCTTCAGCGTTGCAGATGAGAAAATAGAGTCAATTCCCGCATTGGACACACCGACGAGATGCTTGATTATTCCAACACGTTTCCGTTACTTTACGTAGTAACAATAACCCGAAAGATAACAGGCAACTGATACAGAAAGAGGCTTCATGTCTGTTTTAAAAACAAATAGTGCATCGAATAAATACTCAGCAAGATTATTTTTACTGGGCATAATGTGTCTGAGCATTGCATTTTTGCAAAGCCCGTCAGTGCTTCCGGGAAAGACGCCTGCCAGGACCACCAAACCAGACTCAAAGTCCGATGATCAGCAAAAAGACAACCAGCGAATGCTGGACGCGATCAAATACCTGGCGTCCGATGAGTTGGAAGGACGTGGTGTAAAAACACGCGGAATCAACCTCGCAGCCGATTATATTGAGAAAGAATTCAAAGCTGCAGGACTGAATGTGCAATCAGTCGACGGTGGTGCATTCCAGAAATTCAAGATCAACACGGGTAGCAAACTGGGACCAAAAAATGAAATTCAGTTAACAGGGCCAGACAGTAAATCAATTCCTCTGAAATACGACAAAGATTTTCGCGCCTGCTCTTTTGGCGGTTCCGGAAAATTCGACGCAGAACTCGTCTTTTGTGGATATGGAATCGACGCGAAGGATGTGAAATACAATGACTATGCAGGAATCGATGTTAAAGACAAAGTCGTTATCATTATGAGACGAACTCCTCAACAGGGAGACAAGAAAAGTCCTTTTGCCGGCGCTCATGGTGTTTCACGTTACGCGGCACTGCGTTACAAAGTCAGCACTGCTTTCGGCAAAGGGGCCAAAGCCATTTTATTTGTGAATGATGTCTATTCGACTCGAGAAAATAAAAAAGAAGCACAGGAACTTGAAGAAGATTCCATCGAAGAACTCATCGCTGCCACAGAAAATTGGGAGAACGCATCCAAAGACAAAAAGGCGGAAGCAGATCGCGAGCTGAAAAAAGCACTGCATGCAGTTCAACAGGCCCGAAAACGCCTGAAAGCTGAAAATTTTGATGTGCTAATGAAGTTCGGTTACGCGGGGAGTGGAGACGGTCGTTCGATTCCGATTGCGCATATCACAGTTGAAAAATGCAATCAACTTTTGAAAGAAGCCGGCAAACCGACACTTAAGGAACTGGAAACTAAAATAGATGCTGAATTGAAACCAGTGAGCTTTGCTCTCCCTCAATGGAAAGCTAAAGGGGAAATTGCTGTTGAACAGATTCAAACAGAAATTAAAAATGTGATCGGTGTTCTGGAAGGAAACGGTCCTTTTGCTGATGAAACAGTTGTGATTGGTGCTCACTATGATCATGTCGGTTATGGAGGAGAAGGTTCGCTTGCTCCCGGTTCGACTGATGTGCATAACGGCGCTGATGATAACGCGTCCGGAACTGTTGCACTCATTGAGCTGGCGCGCCGATTAGCGGCTCGAAAGACACCTCTTCCGCGCCGTGTCGTTTTTATTGCATTTACCGGAGAAGAACGGGGACTGATTGGATCTGCTCATTATGTCAAACATCCGACATTTGATATCAAAAATACTGTCGCCATGCTCAATATGGATATGGTGGGACGGCTGACGAATGACAAGCTCACTGTTTTTGGTACAGGAACAGCGCCCCGCTGGAAAAAACTGGTTGAAGAGACAGCAAAAGAGTATGACTTAAAACTCTCTCTGAAACCAGAAGGCTTTGGCCCTAGCGACCATAGTTCTTTTTATGGAAAACAAATCCCTGTGTTACACCTCTTTACAGGAACACACACCGACTATCATCGCCCTTCTGATGATTGGGACAAAATCAACATCCCCGGCATGCAACGCATTGTCGGCTTTTTGGAAGAAATCACTATAGCGACTGCTGACAATCCTGAACGCCCGAAGTACGTCAAAATCGAACGACCTGCCGCCACAATGCGATCCGGAAATCGGCCTTACTTTGGCAGTATTCCTGATTTTGGTGGTGAGGGACCCGGTTATCATATTTCCGGCGCTTCTCCCGGGAGTCCAGCCGACAAGGGAGGTCTCAAAAGCGGTGATGCAATTATCAAGATGGGGAAGACAAAGATTGGTGGACTGGATGACTTTGATCTTGCGTTACGAATGTTTTCGCCTGGTGAGAAAGTCGAAGTCACCGTTTTGCGAGATGGGAAGCGAGTCAAGCTGACTGTCAAATTAGCCAAACCCAAATAGTGAATTCACAGCGCCTGTGACACGCTATTTCCGTGTGTAAACCAGCGAAACACTACCGGTGTAATCACTTTTTTTGCGACCTGCACTGGGAACTGAGTTATAAGTTTGCAATAAGCCAAATTTCAAATTCCAACGATCTTTATTGTCTAGTTTGAAAAGTAGCCCAGATTCTGTTGTGACACGAAGAATCTGTCCGTGGTCCATACTGGGAGTCCAGGTTTGCTTGTGTTCCAGTTTAGCGTGATCTGAAAGTGGCCAGTGAAGTTCGAGCTCGACGAACATATCAAATGTAGTTCGCCTTAACTTGGGATTGGTGAATATTTCATGCGTTCCACCAGGACCAATACGTACGATCATCCGTTTGTCTTTTTCGTTGATGAAGCGGTATCCCAAACCAGTTGAAAGTGTACCTCGCCAGTTCAGATTCTCGAATTCATCATAAGTATTTCTATCTGAGATAAACACAATCCAGTTCGAAGTGCGTGCAATGTCCATCGTCGCATTACCATACCATCGATTGGCATCTTTGATTCCATTCGATTGTCCCCAACGCCCACCAATTTCGAATTCAAATAAATTATCGTTATCCGATTTTTCCAGATGAAGCGCCGTTGTGACATAATCGCGATCAGTATTGCCTCCAAGAAACGTCCCGCCCAGCTCCAGACGTTTGGTCCAGATCTCGACATATTCCCAGCCCGTGTCCACATATTCTTCGACGCGATCAAACGGTGTTTCGTTTAATTCCGGCGAACCTGGTGCGGGTGGTACATCTAATGGATCTGGCGTGATCAAAGGAGGAACCGCAGGGAGATCTGAACTTTCGTTATTCACCAATATTTTTTCTGCATCTACAGCGACGCGTTTTTCCAGATCTGAGTTACTGTATTCCAGGCGATCCACCATACCTAATAAGATTGATCGAACCTCACCATCTGAAAGACGAAAAATAATGTTCCCATCTTCAAATCCGATACTTTCACCTGAAAGCTGCTGCCCATCTTGCAGATAGAGAATTTCTGAGCCATTCCCATCCTCTGCGAAGGCAACTCCTACTGTGATCAATACACAAAAAAGTGAAATCAGGATAGAACATATCAGACCGTGAAATCGATCAACGTGGTGGGAAAAATCCATGAAACCGTCCGTGGCTGCATTACTGATTTGAGGTAATGGAATCTAAGAAGACAACTTAATATGAGAAATGAGCGGTAATTCTAGTACTGACAGCAGTTTACTGCAACGTGTTTATTTGTCAGATATCCACAGATCGATTGAAAAAAAGCAAGTCTTGCCACTGATCGAGAAAATATTCATAACTTCTTCATGAGTAGATATTTAGAAATAGTTACATTGAAGGCAATTGAATTTTCTAATTGATCCTTTCAACTTAACGATGGGAGGGAATACAGTAATTTTTCCCTTTTTGCTTCTTCGATTTCTGGATGAATCTTACCTGATCGACACAACCGGATGTTTTATCTGTCTGGAACTCTTCCCTCATCTCCTCCTTCCGGCTTTTCTGGCTCATTCTCATCAAAAAAGAGACCAACAACAAGACAACTTCAGACCTCTCCTCAAATTACATGCTAGAGTTTTTTGATTCCAGTTCGTTCGCATTCACAGAACAAACTGAACAGTCAACAAATCAAATTTCAATCAAACACTAAGCATAGATAGCGGTGCTGCAAATATCGCAGTGCTAACCCAATAGACAACAAGATCGTTGTCTGCTGTGAGGGGGAGAAGATATTACTATGGGATTCCTGAAAAATTTCTTGAAGACGACTTATCGTGATAACACTGCTGGTAAAGCACGCAGTAGTTTTGAAAGTCTCTCAGAAGATCAATTAGAAACACATTTAAATATAGCCAAATATGGCAATTTCATGCTGACTGATGCAATTCGTCCTTCGTATGATCTGGAAGTACTACCTCAGTCCGGCTACCGACATGACGTTTATACAGACAAAGAGACCGGCGTCAAGATTCCAGTCCTTATGGCGTCTGCTTCTCGAGAAGTCTTATTTGACTTATTCATTGATCTACTCGACCCGCTAGGCGATGAAGTCGATGTCGTTCTGGAAACAAGTCATGATGGTTCCAATAACCAGCATCAGGACCTGTATCGTGAACACATTGACTTACCAGTTCTCAAAAGTACGCTTTATGACTATGAAGATCTGCTACTCAACGACGGATGCGCAGGAATTGCTGTTTTAAATCCACAGATTCCTCTCGAAGTTCAATTTGATGAGCATAAGTTACTGATTATGTATGGCCAGGGAATAGAACAATTCGAAGATACTCTGAACGAATATGGTATCCCCAACCTTACAGACATGAAATTTATCACAGAAGCAGAGCACGTTCATTCTTCCAGTGATGAATCGATTGAAGAAATAGACCAATTAAAATATCGCCTTGGAATTGATATCGATTATTCCTGAATAAATCAATCGAAGACTTTGACAACAGATGGTATCGATGTGCCTTCAATCAGATGAATTTCCTGATCCACATCGATCCCTTCAAACTGTTGTTTTAATCCGGAAGGCCAGCTGACTTCCAGCGCTTCGACCTGCTTATTGTCGCGCAAACCAAAGACCAGTATTCGCTGATTACTTGCAAGGTAGCCATCACCGGCTGTCATTTGACGAACCAGAGTCTGCCCTTTTATTTTGACTCGGACCGTCGCGCCGATGGCATCACGATTTGATTTAGTGCCAGTCAGTCGTACAACCAGCTTATGGTTACCTGGACTGGTTGTATTTTTTAATAAGACAAATGGCTGATCGAGACTTGAAATCGCCACCTCTTCCAGGCCATCTCGATTCCAATCCAGACGGGCCATTCCTCTGCCTAATCGTTTTGTCTGAAAAAATGCGCCCAGTTCACGGGAATTCAATTCTAAAAATTCTCCCTGCCCCAGATTTTTCATAAATTGTGGCTGCATCTGATATGGTATCGTTTCAGAATGCGAATCTTCTACATGCCCATTCACGATCAGTAAATCCAATAATCCATCGAGATCAGCATCGAGAAACTGGGTTCCAAATCCCAATTGATAGGTGGATGAGTCTATCAGATTCGCAGATTGAGTCTCGTCGACGAACACATCAGAAGCAACCTGTCGATACAGTGTGTTTGATTCCCGAAAGTAGTTTGTAATATAAAAATCAAGCAAGCCATCAGAGTCGGCATCACCGGCAGCAACTCCCATACAGGCTTCAGCGCGTCCCACTGAATTTAAGGCTAAGCCCGAAAGCAAGGCCTGCTCTGTAAATTTCAGTTTCCTGCTTGCCTGATTGACAAAGTAAAAATTGGCGACGGCGTCGTTGGCTATCAACAAATTGGGATACCCGCTCCCGTTGATATCAGCGGCAATAATCCCCAACCCTTTCCCATCGGGAACCTGAATGCCTGATTCACTGGTCACATTTTGAAAAAGGCCATTATTCAAATTTGAAAACAGTTGATCCTGTGCCCCTTCAAAATTGAGAGGCGTACAAGAGCGACCGAGACCATCTGCCTTTTTGCAGACGCGTTCAAACACATCGGATCCCGACAAATAATTCACAGCGTAGATTTCAGGTGCACTATCCCCATTTAAGTCTGCAATCAGACAGCTGGTTGTCCACTGGTCTGCCAATCCCTGAGATTGATCGATTTGTGAATAAGTACCATCTCCGTTGTTAACGTAGAGTCGATTCAATCCTATATTTCCGATATAAATATCATCGAATCCATCATTATTCACATCACCGATTGAAACTCCTTGACTGAACCGGTTCTCCTTCAATCCAGAGAATGACGTTACATCCTGAAATGTTCCATCACCGGTGTTAAGAAACAAACGATCTAAATATTGGTTCTGATGTTCATTTACTGGCCAGTCTGTGCCTTGTGTCAGATAAATATCGGGCCAACCGTCACCATTATAATCCAGAACACCGACACCTCCTCCCGTAAATTCATACATCTTATGCTCTGTCGCAGGCCAGGCATGACCATTAAAGTATTGAAACTCTATCCCTGCCGCTTCAGTTACATCTTCAAACGAGATGGCTATCTGCTTTTGTAATTTTTTATTTCCAGTCGATGATCTCTCAACATTTTTTGGGGGTATGAGATTAGACGTCGAAAGAGTCAGGCCTTTTACCGGATTTCTATCTTCTTTGACTCTCTGATATTTTAACTGATCCAGTTGTGGTTCCAGCTCTTCTTTTGTTTTTTGCGCCCACTCTAAATCGGGGTCCAGTATCAATGCGACCCGACACCAACCATAGGCTTCCCAGAGCAATCCCAGCTCCTGTGCCAGTGCTATTGTTTTTCGTGTTGCGTCTATTTCCCTGTCGCCGTAGACCACTTTTGTGAGCGACTCATATGTTTGTAATTTGTCTGAATAGTCCAAGAGGCGCTCAGCCGACTGTGTCATTCCTTCTTTTGCCAGTAGTTGTCCTAACTGATAACAAGCTGTCGAAATCGCTGCATCACGTTTGAGTGCTTCGATATAAGATGTCATCGCTAACACATTCTTCTCTTGCTTTTGATACCACTGACCTTCAATCACCCAGATCATCGGATTCCGGCGAACCTGATCTGACAATGCTGATTGCCATTTCTGGAATTCGTCTGATTCACTTTCATTCAGCAGGATCTGCCCTAATAAAACATGTGCCTGACCCAAATCTGGCTGATCGGAAATCAATTTCTGCAATCGTGTCTTTGCTTCTTGATATTTTTGCTGATCAAATTCAATGCGTGCTTTTCCTAGCTGTAAAAATGGATCTTTCGGGGAAATATTCTCATACTCTGAAACCATTTCCGGGTTTTCCAGTAATCGATCACTCATGGCCAGCAGATAGGGAATAATGGGATTCAATGGATCCTGACGCAGAAGTTCGAGTCTGACAGGAATCGCTTCCCATGCTTGTGCGCTCAATCCATAGAGAAATGAAAGCCGCATCAAAACAGTTTGATCATCAGGAAATGATTTCAATGCGCGCAAATATTCTGATTGTGCCTGAGCAAGTTGATTAAACTTAAATATATAATATTCTCCCGCACGAGTTCGCGCTCGATAGGACGCACTGCTTTTTTCATCGGGTACATAATTATAAAAACGGATCGCTTCTTGAAAATCCCCTTCTTTAATCGCACTGTCAGCGCCCAACATTGCTGCGCGAACCTGATAACGAGGAACTGTCAACAGTCTCTCTGCTTCCTGCATTGCCTCTTCATAATTCCTGTTCCGATAGGCATGCGAAGCCCGTTGCAGCACTGCTTCAGGGTCAATGTCAAACAAACCTGAAAAATAAACGGCTAAAGAAATTAAGAGCAGAATCGATGATATGATCACAGCACGAATCACAATACAGGCTTTCTTTTGAACAGATTGTTATCAATTGATCTGAAAATTGCATATGAAACGCAGAGCATCACCAGAAATGACAAAAGACGTATTCAATTCCATGTACCCGATTTCTTCACTTCAAAACTCTTAAACTGTCACATTTTCCTGACTGGATCTTTCCAGGTCATCCGAGAGGAGCTCGCTTGATTCCTGCTGCTTTACGAACCGGGGTCTCAATAAACTCAACCCCCCACTGTCTGGCGTCCATCGTTAAACTGAATAACGTCGGAACCAGGATCAGAGTAAAGAGAGACGAGACAATCAGCCCTCCCAAAACAACGCTACCCAAACCACGATACAACTCACTTCCAGCCCCCGGAAATAAAACCAGAGGTAATAATCCCAACACCGTTGTTGTGGTCGTCATGAATATGGGTCTGATACGAGTACGAATACTTTCGAGAATCGCATCGCGTGGCGTCATATTGTCCTCTTTGATGTGATTTAACGACTGGTGAATAATCAAAATCGGATTATTTACGACCGTTCCAATTAAAATCACAAATCCCAGCATGGTGAGTACATCCAGAGTCTGGAGAGTAAACAGATTCAATACACTCAGCCCTAGAATTCCTCCCATTGCACCTAAGGGTACACTGAAAATAATCACGAAAGGATATAACCATGATTCAAATAATGCCGCCATCAGAAGATAAGTGATCATGAGAGCCAGAATAATATTAAACTCCAGTGCCGCCCAGGTATCCCGCAATTTATCAGCAGTTCCCGACAAGACAATACGATACCCGCCAGCCAACTGGCCACTATCTCGCAAGGGTTGAACAATTTCAGACTGTATCTGAGTCATCGCATCTTCCAATGCCATCGCTTCAGGCGGTGAGACTTCAATCGTAATCGCGCGTTGACGTTCACGATGATTGACCTGCTCCGGGCCACTTGTAATGTTAACATCTGCCAATGCTTCCAAAGGAACCAATGAGCCCATTGGAGTAGCGACAGATAATGCTTTTATATCTTGAGTATTCTGAACATGTTTCGATCTTCCGATAATCGTGAGATCTATTTTGTCTCCTCCCAGGTAATAATCACCCGCAAAGGCACCATCGATCAAGGCATTTGCGGTATACCCGAGATCTGCGCTACTCACTCCCATTTCAGCCGCTTGTACTAATTTTGGCTGGATATGTACTTCCGGACTGGATAGATCAAGACTGGGTATCGGGCGAACCTGGGCAGCAGGCATAAGTTGCTTGACCTTTCCCAAAACCTGACCGCCCATACCGACCAGTTTTTTCAAATCGGGACCTATGATTTCTACTTCAATCGTACGACCTCCCGTAAGTCCACGTTCAAACAGACTCGATTGTTTGGCAATGGCAAAAGTCCCCTCCAACTTCATGCCTGCTTTCTGAACTAACGGAATCAATTCTCCCACGCGTCGGTAGTCGTAAGCACGGATCCCCATAAACACCTGGCGTCCACGGGCGACGAAAAAGAAATCACCAATCACTGGATAATCCAGTTTTTTCGCTTCCTCACTTGTGGGGTCAATATCCCAGTATGGTCGTAAATCATTTTCTACACTCTCACCCAGTTCCATTAACTGGTTGAGGTTATACCCGGGAGGTGGCAATAATATTGCGAAAATTAAATTACGATTCCCCGTCGGTAAATACTCCACCTTCGGCCATAACTGCCAGCTGATACCAACCGCGGCACCAACAAGTATGCCTACGACAAGTAAGCGACGCATTAACCCCTGTTGGACCCAATGATTCACCCCCACAACCAGCCTGACAAATGCAGCCCCTCCCGCTTCAATGGGACCAATAATGATTCGATTTAAATTCCCTTTATTGACAGGTTCTTCAAATTTTGCTTCCGCCTGATTTAAAATTTGATCATCTTCAATATCCTGGCCATCTCGTTTACTTAATAAGCGAGCAGACGCAGCTGAAATCAGCGTCATTGAAACGAGTAACGAAAGTCCTACGGCGGCACTGATCGCCAGTGCAATATCTCGAAATAACTGGCCGGCTTCTTCCTGAATAAATACGACCGGAAGAAATACGGCAATTGTTGTCAGTGTGGAAGCGAGCACTGCTCCCCACACTTCATGAGTCCCCTTGATTGCAGCATGAAACGGTGATTCTCCCTGGGAGTAATGGCGGTAAATATTTTCCAGTACCACCACAGCGTTATCCACCAGCATTCCTACAGCAAATGCCAA
This sequence comes from uncultured Planctomycetaceae bacterium, assembly GCA_942492165.1. Taxonomy (GTDB): domain Bacteria; phylum Planctomycetota; class Planctomycetia; order Planctomycetales; family Planctomycetaceae; genus Gimesia. Next base: position 129,154 of record CALOEF010000063.1, on the reverse strand, counting down.
ACCTGCCAGGCTGATTACGTTTAAAGACCGGCCGAGTGCTCCCAGAATCAGAAAAGTACCAATAATACTGGTCGGAATTGCCAGACCAACAACAAGTGCACCACGCGCAAACCAGAATCCGGCTCCCAGAATCAACGCCAGAGTCACCACAAAAAACCAGGGAGAAAACAACATGGCAGCGACAGCCGTCACGAGGATAAACGGGACGATAATTAAAGTTCGTACTCCCAGATGCAAAAAAGACATTAACACTATCATGGTTAACGCGCCGCCGATGAAAATATTATTTTTCACCAGATCAACAGAAGAATAAATATAATCTGTTTCGTCATAAACCTGCACCAGTTGCAATCCACGTGGCTTGAGAATATTTTCATCGATATCTTTAGTGGCTGCTCGTAAACCATCCATAATATCCAGGACATTTGCACCTGTTTCGCGAACACAGTTCACTGCAATACTCGATTCACCAAATCGCCGAACAAGCCCATCAGGCTTTTTATATCCTAATCGGACCTCCGCCACATCCCTCACATACACGGGTGCGCCATTACGAATCGCCAGTAACTGGTTTTCAACTTCTTTGACATCTCGAAACTGACCAAGAGTTCGTACAACCCACCGTCGCTTTCCTTCCCAGAAATCACCGGCAGAAGTGTCTTCGTTTTGTCCCCGCAGAACGGCACGTACATCGGCTATCGTTAACTGTCGCGCGGCCAGTTGTTCGGAATCAACGACCACCTGTAGTTCGTCTTCCAAACCACCTAATACATTGGATTGTGATACGCCTGATACACGTTCAAATCGGGATTCAATTTCATCTTCAGCAAATCGGCGCAGTTTGATGACTTCCAGATCCTTGGACGGCAACAGTCCACCTCTGACTTCAGGGTACTCCTCGGCCAGCAGCCTCAGTCGCAACATTGCCAGTCCCGGATTGGGAGTGGTTCGAATGATGTCCAGTTCATCATTCATTTCGGGGTGTTGTTTTTGAAACGCAATTATCTTCTCTTCCGTTGGTAAACGACTGCTTAAAATAAACCAGGCAATCGGACGATCGGCGGCATTTGAGGTACTGATGATGGGCTGGTCTGCATCTTCCGGATAATCGGGAACCTGCTGCAGGCGGGAATTCACTTTCAGTAATGCTTCATCCATATTGGAGCCGACAAGGAACTCCAGAGTAATGGAGCCTTTGGAGTCAGCACTTTCAGAGCTCAGCTTGGTAATTCCCTCGACACTTTTGAGTTGTTCTTCCTGCTCCAGAACAATCTCCCGTTCGACTTCTTGAGGACTGGCTCCCGGCCACCGCGTTTCCACAGTGATCGTAGGCCTTTGTACCTCAGGTGTCAGCTGCATCGGCATGCGAATCAGCGCAACCAGACCGAATAAGACGGTCATTAATACACCGACTGTTACTTTCACCGGGTTATGTACAATGGCATTTATGAAATTCATTGAAGATCCTCTTTAACCATCAGTTTTCATCGCTTTGGCTTTTGGTTCCGCATCGGGTGATAAAACTTGAGTAATCACCACATCCTGTCCCGGCCTTAAACGTTCATTACCGCGAATTACAACATAAGCTCCTTTTTTCAGAGCTCCCTTAACTTGAATGAGTCGCCCACTGGCAACGCCAACCTGAACAGGAACAGCACGGGCTTTACCCATTTTTTTGTTTTCAGCTTCAGTTTCAACGACATAAATCATGGGACTGGGTCCGCCTAAAACTAAAGCATCTTTTGAAACCATTAATGCAACCTGTTGAGCCCCTGTTGGAAGCACAGCACGCGCCAGCATCCCCGACTTGAGAACGGGACCATGTTTTGTAATCGTATTCTTGACGCGAACTTTCACAGGGAAGGTACGAGACCTGACATCAGCTTGCGGGATGATCATCGCGACTTTTCCTGTAAATACTCTTTCAGGAATCGCGGGAATATCCAGTCTGACTTCCATCCCCAATCTTACGTGTGGTACGTGGTTTTCCAGTACCTGAACGCTGATATCAACTTCGTCCAGGGCGATTACTTCTGCTACCAGTTCCCCAGAATTCACCCATTGTCCCACTTCAGTATGCTCGGCTACAACATACCCGTTAAATGGTGAGATGATCGTATGTTTGACAACCTGGCTTTCCAGCTTATCAACCAGTGCCTGCTGGATCGCAACACGTGAACGTGCTTGTGCGATCTTCTCTTTACGAGGGCCTTTTACTGCCAGTTCATATTCCGCTAACGCATCCTGATAAAGTTGTTCAGATCGAATCGACTCTGATACAACCTGTTGAATATCATCATCATTGACTGCTTTTCGGGAATAGAGCGATTGTAGCCGTTTCAATCGTTTCTCTTGATATTCGCTTCCGGCTTTGGCTGCCATCATCATTGCTTTTGCTTTTTTAAGTTCATCCGGCCGGGAACCATTTTCCAGTTCTGCCAGTTCATGTTTACGAAATTCCAGTTCCGCTTTTTCCGATTCGACCTCTAAATTAATTGTATTCGTCAACAGCTGTGCCAAAGGTTGCCTGGCCTTCACGTAGTCGCCTTCATTGACTGGAAATTCGGCGACACGCCCGCCGACGGCGCTTCCAATCACACTGCGTTTAATTGGATGAACAGTTCCCACAAAAGTCTGGCCCGATGCGATCTCCCGCTCCACAATTTCCGCTACCGCCACTGATGCTGGTCCACGCTGTGCTACCAGATCACTTGAAAAGAATGAACAGAAACAAAAAGACGCAATGATGCTGATTGCTGATCTCATAAATATCCTCAATACCAATTCATTTCTTAAATATCAGTTGATGTGAATAATTTATTTGTTAAGCCGTCTCATAGTTGGAAGACATGACTCCCAGGTTTTTCCTGCACCTGGATTAACAGTGACTTGAGATGTTTCAACCTCGTCTTCCGTCATACCCTGAGTTGCTTTTTTTCTGAGCCGCTTCAAACAAGAGACCATTTTGAGCCAAACCGGTTTTGCTTCTGGCAGAACTTTCACCACTTTGCGGCGGCGATCAAGGGGATCACTTTCACGTTTGATCCAATCGTCTCGTTCCATACGGTCCAGAATCCTGACTAACGTCGGAGGTTCAATCATCATCCGATCTGCCAGGTCTACTTGTGAAAGTGGCCCCTCATATACCAGCCAGCCGATAACCTGAAACTGACGAAATGTAATACCATAAGGTACTAATTCCTGATTCAAAGCTCCCTGATAAAAATGCGAGGTGATTGTTATCCAATAACCGACACTTTCTTCAAAGTCGTATTGCAGCATCAGTTTCTCCTCATGTTTGTGAAAACACTCAATTCATTAGCCTGGCTAATTATTAGCTTTGTTTTATAAGACGACAAGGCCAACGGCAATACTTAATGAGCCAGAGAGATCGATTTTCCATGATTTCTACCGGTAAAATCTGAGTATTTCAGATACATTCCACGGGTGGTCTGCGAAATACAGAAATTATCTCATACCATTCAAAAGCGGTGGACACCAGGAAAATCAGATTCAAAAAGCGTTTGCAGATTCCGTCGCTTGGGTTTCCTCAGCGATACCAGGCAGGTTTAAAACACAACGAAACCCAAGATCTGCAGGAGGTGTCCGCATATTCTCTCCTGCCCGCTTATAGACTTTCCAGTCTTGCTGATTTCCACGTACAACCCGAGTACCGGGTACTACCGGCCGTTTGGGTCCCGTCCAGTTTCGTACCACCCCAGCATCAGCAAATGCACTCGCCGACTGATACGCATTTTCAGAGAACCAGTCGCGACACCACTCACGTGCATTTCCAGCGAGATCGAAAACGCCATAGGGACTTAAGTCTCCCGAAAACGATCTCACAGAATCAATTTGCCCCGGATTTCGTGTTTTTGACCAAAGTGGGCGCCCATTCCCCCACGGATACAGAAATCCGGTTTCACCTCGCGCGGCTTTTTCCCACTGAGTTTCAAGTGGCAGTTCTTTGCCCATCGTACGTGCATAATTCAGTGCATCGGTATATAAAATCCCCAAAGCCGGGAATTCTGCAGGTTGACTGTTATTACCTGCTTCAGCGGGAATCTTGCCTTTTTTCGCAATCATTTCAGAACGCCAACGACGATACTGTTCCAGAGTCACTTCATGCACATCAATATAAAATGCGTTCTGGTAAACCGTGAATTGGGGAGCGGTGTTTTTATCACTTTCATTCACACCTTGAATGGAAATACCTGCAGGAACCAATACCATTTCACTGTAGTCTTGCACATCGAATTCGATTGGGTAAGCCCCCGTGCAGAATAACCGGATTCTTTCACTGCTGAGAATCCGTCAGGCAATTTAAAAGAGGAATCCGGAGCCGCTTCTTCCTTTTCTGTGACTCTATTCACAATCACAAATGAAGTAGAATCAAGTTCAGCCTTCGTGGGAAGTATGACAGAGAACTGATTTTTCGTACCAATCGCCTCAGGTTTTTGTAGTCGAAAATTATGGACATAATCCATGATTTCAAATTGATCTTCCGGATTCCCAACCATTTCTGTCTGTTCAGTTTTCGCCGGTTTTCTTTTCAGTGTTTTGCGATCTGAGGAACGTACTCTGGGAGCTTGCACAGTTGGTGTTGAAGCAGACTTTTGTGCCTGGTTGGTCTGTTGGTTCTTGGGCTCCTCTCCACCTGAACAGCCAGTCACCGCGATCAGTAATACACAAGCGAAACTTCGAAATGCATTCCAACGCACTTTTGTTATTCGCAGCATAGTTGGCACCAATATGAGTGAACAAAGAAATTCAGTAAACCGATGTGATCACATATCATTTTAACATCCCAGATACTGAATAAAAGTCATTTTCCCAAGTCTGTTCATATTGATTCTGTAACAGAGTCATTGAGTAGTTTTTCAAAATCGTCCATTGCCAGACAATGTGAGGCAATATCAGGATGAACAAAAACCCGTACTCGTTTGACAAAATCATCGAATTGCTTCTGAGCCAGTGTATCGACTACAGGAGAAACCACATGTAAAGGCTGATACTTCGATTCACGCGACGAATAAATTTCGACATTAAACTCAACCTCACGATGTGTGGGAGGCGCATCGATGAGAATGTCTGTTGAAGCCACTGATAGATTGAAGCGATCAGCCAGTTTGTTTGCCAGAATCTCGCTCCATTGTACAAGTGAGGATACCGGTTGATGCGCAATCAGCTCATAGATATCAGACGACTCATAGAAACTGAACTCGGCTACCCGCTTATACAATGTGCGTTTCGTGCTGAAAACACCTTCAACGAGTCTTTCACACAATGTTCCTCTGGCATGTTCGCGTAAGACAGATATGGAATCCGATTCAGTCAGCTTAAAATACTCAGACAAATCAAGACTTTGATACAGATGATAAAAAGCGCGGGCAAACATTGTACTAGCCGAACGAACCGCGTGATGCCAATAGACTTCGCTGAACATGACATATCGGGCAAAGACCATTAACTCGGCTGCCGTTTTCCCTTTTGAGCCAATCGCCAGTCCATCACCGACTTCGTTAACCATCAAGGAATGAATCAAACGGTTTTTGTCAAAATTACGACCGTAGGGCACGCCGGCATGCAAACTGTCCCGGTCAAGATAATCCATTTTATCGATATCAATCGGACCAGATAAAATGGAACGTACCAGCCGCATTTCAGTCGTATCGGATCCAGGAACCAGAATATCCAAAACTTCTTCCGGTTCAATTCCCCATTCTGTCCGTAGAATTCCCGCCAGTTCGTGCTCATCCGACAGAAATTCTCGCGCGAACATTTCATGGCGGGGAATTCCGTCCAGTGACATGTCTTCAATCAAATGACAAAAAGGCCAATGCCCTAAATCATGTAACAAAGCTGCAACAATCAAGACTTCAGCCGCATGCACATCGATGGTCGCTGCGAACCGGGGATCCTTTCCTAACTGCCAGAGGTACTGTAAGGCATTTTGATAGACCCCCAGAGCATGTTCAAAACGCGTATGTGTTGCCCCCGGATAAACCAGCGCAGTAAATCCCAACTGAGTAATATGTGACAATCTGCGAAATTCTGTCGTGTCGACCAGCGCGCGAACACGGTCCGTAAAAGGAACATCCTGCTGATAGGGAATACGGATCAAGCCGCTGCCGGACTGCAAATTCGAAATTTCAGGAATCTTGACATAGGGATGAGTCATTACAGTTCAGCAGTTCTTTTATTACAAATTGCGATTCAAGTCAGCAGCGTTGATCGATCATCAGGAGCAAACAACTCTTCTACAACTGACGCAAGCATTTCATTATTTTCCTGTGCTCCCTCGGAACACATGGCTTCCCACAAAACCTGTCCGGCTTTGACAGCCTGCTGAACCTTGACTGGCAAACTCGACATTTCGGCGGCAGGTTGCAGTTCCTGATTAAGAATAGCGACTGACAGTGCATTGGGAATCTGTTCAATCTGATCGACGGATTCAAAATCGACCATTCCAACTAAAAGTGGATTGGCACGTCCTTGAATCAATGAACGCACATCATCCTGATAGGCGATCAAAGGTTTCCCCAGTATCCAGGCCATGGCTGCTTCCGATACCGCACCTTCATCAGGAGTACGGCCATTCAAGTTCCAGACCATTGCCTCACATTCCACAGTCAGCTGATACACATCTAAAGCAAAGATGGCTTCATGCAAAAACTGTGCAGCCGTGGGTTTATCCCAATTGCGTTCGACCAGAACATCCAGAACCAGACGAAACTCCATGCCATCCCGGTGGGGTAAATAGACAGAATAGCCTGCCGCAGTCAACTTGTCGGCAATGGCTGTCATTTCCAGACGTTCAGATCGATTAAATAATGGACCAGCGCAATAAACGCGAATCTGCTCTTGAGGATGTTTCATGGTCAAACCTGTGTTGCTTCCCTGCCGAAAGAAAACCATTTAGAATAAATAACAGACGCGTTCCTGTAAGTTATTGTAACAATGCTTCATTTTTTTTCACCTAAACCACATTCTTTTCAGATTTCTTCTCTAAAATTCGTGGTGTGATTCGCCTATCTTGTCACAATATTCACTCAGACTACTGAATTTGAAATGAATTGATGATCCAAACCATGAGAACCTCTTCGCAATTTGATAGCCGGCGTTTCACATACGCGCTACTCTGTATTCTGCTGGGTTCTGGTGCTGTGACATTAGCGATTCAGTCCATTTTCAGTAATTTCAGCATCGCCTCTTTATACGTTAGTGCAACAACCTGGCAAAGCCTTATTCTTAGTTGGTCGGGCACCATTGAACCGGCAACCGAATCAGCGATCATCCCGTTTTTCCCTCTGAAGGGCTACCTGATCTCAATAGCAATCGGATTTTGGGTTTGTGGTGCGTTTCTGATTTCCAAAACGTCTGGAAATCCTCTCAGTATTTCATTTACAGAATGGGGTTTGAAAGGATTTCGCTGGTGGCTGGTACCTGCGGTTTGGGAATTATTCTGCATTCTGGCATTTATAGCAGGCTGGACCAGTCTGGAAAGTCTCCTGTTGGCGACATCACAATTTTGGTTTTCTCTGGCCATCGCTGGCTGGATCGCTACCTTTGCCTCAATGCTGTTCCCGGTCTCTGATTTTGTTGCTGATCCTGAATCGCTTCAACTCACTGCATTACAGAAAACAAGGGTTCCCTTTGCAGCCTGGCTGATGATGGGAGTGTTTGTGACACTGTTCACATGTTTGAACTGGAGGCTCTATGATGCGTTGTTGATTCCACACGGCGACTCTGCCATGTATGAAGAACATCTCTGGAACGTGACTCACGGGAAAGGTTTTCGCAGCTATCTGGATCAAGGCTTATTCTGGGGCGAACACATTCAGTTCATTCACCTGTTACTACTCCCTCTCTATCTCGTATGGCCTTCACACTTACTACTGGAATTATGCGAAACCATTGCTCTGGCAGCCGGAGCAATTCCCTTGTACCGCATGGCCGTTCGTCACAGTGGTTCCACAACAGCTGGAAAAGCCATCGTGGCAGCTTACCTTTGTTACTTTCCCCTGCAATTTCTTGATATTGCGATCGACTTAAAAACATTGCGTCCTATATCGTTTGGTGTTCCTGTATTACTGTTTGCGCTTGAAGCTATTGAAAAAAAATGCTGGAAAACCGCTGTCATCCTGCTGTTACTCACACTGGCGGCCAAGGAAGATTACGCGATTATTCTCGGCCCCTTAGGTCTCTGGATTGCCTACCAGCAATGGCGTGAAAATAAAATGTCGAAAGACTCAACAAAGCCAGGATTTTTCCGGCCTGTTGCCCTCGGAGTGGGCGTTTCTTGCTTTGCGGTAATCTATCTGGTGTTTGTCGTTAAGATTGCAATTCCCTGGTTTCGCGGAGGCGAACAAGTTCACTATGTCGCTTACTTCAGTAATCTTGGAAATTCTCCTGAAGAAGTGATTAAGAATATTTTATGGAACCCATCCTTGTTAATGGGTGAATTGTTTCGTACTGACACTTTTATTTATGGTTTGGCGCTGATCATACCTTTAGGATTGATTCCATTGCTTTCCCCGAGCCGATTACTGGTCGCAGCGCCACTTTTCAGTTTATTGTGCCTGAATGAAATAGCCCGTAATCCCTTTCATCATTTTCATGCACCACTTGTTCCCATTCTTTGCTGGGCAGCCGCGACAGGTTTGGGTAATATTCCATCCATCATTGATCGCTGGTCAATGAAGTGTAAGTTACTTTCAGTTCAAACTTTTGCCACACATTTTCTCTGGAGCTCTGCATTAGCAACCGGACTCTTTTTCAGCCTTGGACCATTGGGGCTGGGATTCTGGGATACTGGATCGAAAGTGTATTGGAAGAAGCTTTATGTTCCCGGAGAACGCGCTAAACAGTTTGAGAAAGTAATCCCACTGATCCCATTGGAAAGTAAGGTGGCCTCGACAGATTTCATACATCCGCGGTTTACACATCACGCAAGACCCTATGACTACAGCAAATATCCCAGAAAAGTCAACGACAACAAACCGGGAGCGCCCGCTGATACCGATTACATCGTTATTGATACACAACACCCATATAGTGAAATTAAAACCCCTGATCAGATTCCCGAATATCGAGACCATCCTGAAAAATGGGAGTTGATTCCTGATCAAACGAATGGGCACTTCATCATTCTGAAACGCAAATCAGCACAAGAATAAGTAAACATTTATCGCATTTTTCTTTCAGAATCACGTTTCTATTTTTCCCCAAGATTACTTGTGCCAAACCGAAACAGCGGAAATACGTCGGCAAATTGACAAGCGGTATTTGGAGAATGCTGAATATCAGTTGATTTTCAATCGTTTTTTGAATATTTCACGGAGTAGCCCCCCGTTTCGAGTGACTTGAAGAGAGTGTCGAGCTATCTTATCCGGCAAGATCAACGTTGTTTTGAACTTGTTTCAGCAAGCTTAAAACGACCCGCTCGATGTGGAAAGCATTTTACCCCCAATACTTGTAACAGAAGATAAAGGTCCAGTTGGACACGAGATTAAGACATGGCACAACAATATATTATGCAACTGGAAGGCGTCACCAAGGTCTATGAGCAAAAAGAGGTCCTGAAAGACATTTGGCTTTCGTTTTTCCCTGGAGCAAAGATTGGTGTATTGGGAACCAATGGTGCGGGTAAAAGTACCCTCTTAAATATTCTGGCAGGTGAAGACAAGAATTTTTCCGGTGAGGCCCGCCCTGCCAAGGGAATCAAGATTGGTTACTTCAAACAGGAACCCAATCTGGATCCCAATCAGACTGTTGATGAATGTATCTCTGAAGCTGTCGCTGAATCACAGGCAATTCTCGATCGCTATAACGAGGTCAATTTGAAATTTGGTGAGGACCCGTCTCCCGAAGAAATGGAAAAACTGATTGAAGAGCAGGCCACTCTTCAGGACCAGATTGATGCAGCCAATCTCTGGGAACTTGATCGAACACTGGAAATCGCAATGGACGCCATGCGCGTTCCCCCCGGTGATTCGATTATTGGAACGCTTTCTGGTGGTGAGCAACGTCGTGTCACACTTTGTAAAATTTTATTACAAAACCCGGACCTGTTACTTCTGGACGAACCAACCAACCATCTCGATGCAGAGTCGGTTGCCTGGCTGGAACGTTACCTGCACAATTTCTCTGGAACCGTTGTCGCTATTACTCATGATCGGTACTTCCTCGATAACGTAGCGGGTTGGATTCTGGAAATGGAACGCGGGAGAGGTCTTCCCTTTGAGGGAAACTATTCTTCCTGGCTGGAACAAAAACAGTCCCGCCTGGCGGTCGAGGAAAAACAGGAATCCAAACGTCAGAAATTCCTGAAACGGGAATTAGACTGGGTTCGGATGTCCCCAAGGCCCAGGCATCTAAAAACAAAGCCCGTATCCAGCGTTATGAAGAACTCGCAGCAGAAGAATACGATAAACAGGATGACGCTTCTGATATTCAAATCCCGATTTCCAAGGCACTTGGAAGTCGAGTCCTCATTGCAGAAGGTATTTCCAAGAGCTTTGGTGATACACTTTTGTTTGAGAATTTTACTTTCGAATTACCTCGCGGTGGAATTGTCGGAGTGATCGGACCGAATGGTGCTGGTAAAACGACATTATTCAAAATGATCATGGGCCTCGAAAAACCAGACAGTGGAACCTTGTCACTCGGAGAAACGGTTCAACTATCATATGTGGATCAAAGTCGAGATGCTCTGAATCCAAAGAAAACTGTCTATGAAGAAATTTCACAGGGGCACGAGCATCTGGTAGTCGGCAAATCCAGCATCCACGCCAGGACTTATGTTGGCCGATTTAATTTCAAAGGCGCTGATCAGCAAAAGTTAGTGGGCGAACTCTCTGGTGGTGAGAGAAACCGTGTTCATATGGCGAAACTACTTCGATCTGGTGGAAATCTCTTATTATTGGATGAACCGACGAACGACCTCGATGTAGATACGTTGCGCTCGTTAGAAGAAGGCCTGGAACATTACAGTGGTTGCGCACTGGTTGTGAGCCACGACCGCTGGTTCCTGGATCGTTTGGCAACCCATATTATCGCTTTTGAGGGCGACAGTACTGTGCGCTGGTTTGAGGGAAACTACAAAATGTACGAAGCCAAACGCCGTGAAGAACTGGGGGCTGACGCGAACTCTCCTCATCGGATCCAATATAAACCGCTTTCACGATAATCGAACTCGTGATTAAAAAAGTCTCAATATCATTTAGCGTCGAATTTGTCTGACACTTTTCACAGTTGAGGCTGAATTCGTTTTTGACTTCGAGAATATTTGTTGTGATTTTGATGACTGTTCTTTTGCAACATGAATTTGTGCGGCCTCAACAATTTTTTTTGCAGCCTGTATTTGTGCTGGTGAAAAAAGTGGAACGCCGCCAGCAACAATCTCATGTTCTCGTTTTGCAGCAAGTTCTGACCAGTTCATATGACTCCCTAAATGCCAGGCGATTGCCTGCATCATTTTCAGATCATCATATTTAGGGTCAAACTTTTTAAGTAAGAGCACGAGTGCTTTGTTCTGGACCTGCGATTCAATTGGTCGCAGTTCATATGTCTTGCGACTTGTGGGAGTCGGCTTGCCGTGTTCCAGGCATACTGACCGTAAACGTAACCGCACAGTTTTTTCTGCAGGAATTGTAAACAGTGCCTGCTTAAAAAAATTCAGGTTATTATTATTCCCAACCGGGGCAAGGTTTCCTCCCACCGACTGGCTATCTCCCGTTTGTGTTTGAGGAGTATCTAAAATCCCCTGTAACAAGCCGTTGTTTTGTACTGCTTGTGCAAGAATATGAACCGAAGATACCGCTTTGGGAATTTCTACAGTAAGGGGTTTCTTAGTCTGATTAGTAATTAACACAGATGAATTGTAAGCACTGACCGGAAGTACTTTGACTTTCAGTTCTTGATTTTCAATGCCTTCAAATAATTTAACCTGTGGAGCATCTGGTAATAATTTGAGCGTCGTAATGATACGCTTCTTGGGCGCACTTCCAGCTGTCTCAACCAGGATCCAACTGACACTCAGGATGATTCCCAATGTGGTGGCAATGCGTATTCTTTTGGCCATTTTCAACTCCTGTCTACCAGAACATACAGTTCATATAAAATACTGTTCAATGTTAGCGCTACAATAGCTGGCATATGTTCAAGAGATGCACACAAGAAACGTGTCCATTCATCTTGAATTTCAAAAAAGCTTTGTTATCGAAACTCAACTTCAAATCTGAGAGATAAACTGAACGACGATCACTTTACAGAAAGATATAAGTCTGTGATATTGAGCAGTTCGATTGGGTATTAAATAGAATGGATCAAAGAAATGCTGCTCAGCATTCAAGAGTAACAACCTGATTTGGAGATTTCAATTTTTTTTTCTAAATACCTGGAATTCAACTTATGATAGATTCAAATCGAACCGTACGCTGGGGAATCCTGGGCACGGCTCGTATCGCAGAAAAGATTAGTATTGCGATTCATCAGGCTGAAAATGCGGAACTCACCTGTATTGCCAGCCGCGACGCTCAGAATGCTGCAGACTGGGCTCAAAAACATCATGCGAAACAAAGTGTTGGCAGTTATGAAGCTGTACTGCATGACCCACAAATTGATGCGATTTACATCCCTCTGCCTCCCTCTATGCATGGCGAATGGACTTTGCGGGCAGCAAAAGCAGGCAAGCATGTTCTCTGCGAAAAACCTTTAGCGCTTAATGTCAATCAAGCAAAGGAAATGCGACGGGTGTGCCTGGAAAATCAAGTTCAATTAATGGATGGAGTGATGTGGTATCACCATCCACGAGCCCGGCAGATGCTCCAGATGCTTCGCAGTGATGCACTCGGTGAGCACCGACGATTCACCTCATCATTTACTTTTTGCTGGAATCCGATCCCTGAAAATGATTTACGCTTGCAACGTAATATGGGTGGCGGATCTCTGGGAGATCTTGGTTGGTATTGTATCGGTGCCGCGCTTTGGGCTTTTAATGAACTTCCACAAAAAGTCTTTGGGACTGCACGTCCTTACAATGATGTTGATTTCAATTTTTCGGGTCTGATGTGGTTCAGTAAAGACCGAATTGCCTCTTTTGACTGTGGCTTTGATGTCTGTATGCGCAAATCGTTTGAAATTGCTGGAACAAAAGCGTCCCTGGTTTGTGATGACTTTACACGCCCCTGGAGTACAGGGCGACCCAAGTTCACCGTGCATGATGGCTTTGGAAATTCCACTGACTATGAAACGGAAGATCCTTTACAAGAAACCTGCATGATCAATCATTTCTGTGACATTATTCGTTCAGGTCGATTAGAACAGCAATGGCCTGACCTGGCAATCAATACACAGAGAGTACTTAATGCGCTTGACTACTCTGCACGAACTGAAAAAGTGGTGAATCTGTCTGACTTCTTCCCCACTTAAACGCAATAAAAAAAGCACCCTGACCATTATCATGATCAGGGTGCCTGAGGTGGAGACCTCCGCCTCGATGCAAGCCTGCTTCCTGTTCCAGGAAACGTAATCTGATTTGAGTGAAACTGCCCGCCGTTTTTGGGAGACTGCAAGCGTGTTCCACAATCAGACTCTTAATACTTAAAAGTTATTGCGGCGTCCTTCTCGAACTGGTGAGCGGTCGCAGACAATATCATTCTGACCGTCGCAGAAATCGGCCCGGTCCCGGAAACGACTGCCATCAGTGTTTGCTTTATGGCCGTAAGAACCGGCAACATAAAAACTCTGATTGATCCGCCCAAAGGCACTGCCCACATCTTCCAGTTCCTGGTTAATATTGTGGGCAACTTCACTCAATCCCACGACCATCGCTAAAACGGCAATCGTTGAGATCAGTACTAATTCGGACGAAACAATAAAGCCAGCCTCGTCATTCATCAGTTGAATCAGAACAGTTTTCATAATTATGGACTCCAGAAAAGAGAATTCATTTTGTTTCGGATTAAGAGGCCTGCAGGAGTGGTGAAGTCCTGCAGGCAATCGCCAGGAAAGAAAGCATGTTTCGGATGGTTTCCCTGTTCGTCAGAAAGACTATTCAACGTCCCACTGACCGGCACAGAAGTCAGATTGATCATTGAAGCGGCTTGATGAGGTGCAGCCTTTATGACCGTGAGAATGTTTGAGATTGTATGATTGATCAATGCAGGAGAAAGCACTGCCTACATCTTCAAGTTCGTTGTTGATGTTCGAAGCGACTTCAGAAAGTCCGACGATCATGGCCAGAACGGCAATACTGGAAATCAAAACCAGTTCCGCAGAAACAATGAATCCGGCTTCGTCGTTGATCAGTTGGTTGATGATGTTTTTCATAGTGGTTGTCTCCCCGTTGAAAATATTAGAGTTGTGCATCGAGTTTTGTGTTTCAAAGTTGATACAGGGATGTAAAGCAATCTGAATACCAAACGTGCCACAGCCGCACAATTCTTTTTACAAACTGTCCAGAATGGATGACGTAACCTGTTTATTGACAGAGAGATATCAATATTTCATTTTGAACAATTATTTCAGCACAGGTGAAGTCGGTCCCAGAGCAGGATGAGGTGAATTCGCAACGCGAAATACATTCCAAGCCGAAAAATACGCGTAAACCATTTACGGATATGTAGTTAACAGACTGTTGTCCTGAAACAACGTGTCTGAAAATCGCAACACGGTTTTTCGACTTGCTGGATTGAGACTAAATCCAAAGACAATAATCAAACGAATCCAGATAAACGGTCGGCATCAGATTGAAAGAGGCTAAAGTCCGTACTCTATTCTGTCAAATAATCAAAAAAGTCACTGAGATCCCTGATTTACTTCGTCTCGTACTCTTGACCTGAGAGAATTACAAGACATAATCGCAACCAGAGGGATAGCGTGCCTTTATGATTGGTTGTTATACAACAGTTTGCAGGTACGTACTCACTTGCGGGTGTAGCTCAGTGGTAGAGCACCACGTTGCCAACGTGGATGTCGAGGGTTCAAGTCCCTTCACCCGCTCTTTTTTTGCAAGCTTGATCTCAGGGATATTAAACAGCCTCTATCGTATCAAAGTGGGGCGCATAATACTTAATAGATAGTATTAGACAAGAAGCAGCGTCGCAGCAGGCAACTGCCACCCTCAGACTCAGAGCAAACAAACTGGTAAAAGCCCCAAAAGCTGTTTCCTACATAATAATAAAGAAAAGGATTGGACCGTGTCTGACGATCTCGCAACAACTGATGCAAACGTAGAAGAAGCCGTATCTTCTGATGGCGAGTACAAGATGGCCGTCTCTGCCAAAATTGATGAGGTCGGTCCGTGTAAAAAACATGTCACCGTTACCGTTCCTCGTGCAGATATTGACCATTTCTACTCTGATTCTGTTGCAGAACTGGGAGGACAGGCAACGGTTCCCGGATTTCGGGTTGGCCATGTCCCACGCAAACTCATTGAGAAACGGTTTCGACAGGAACTGTCTGACCAGGTCAAACAGCGAATTTTGATGGAAAGTCTTGAACTGGTTGCTGAAGACAACGATCTCGATCCGATCAATGAACCGACGATCGATGTCGAATCACTGGAAATCCCCGAAGAGGGAGAATTCACTTTTGAATTCGAAGTTGAAGTTCGACCTGATTTTAAAATTCCAGAATACGAAGGATTAAAACTGGAGCGTCCGGCTCGCACAATTGAAGACAAGGATATTGAAGAATACATCAACCGTTTTCTAGCTCAATATGGTGAGATGGAAGAACGTACGGGAGCGGCTGAAAACGAAGATTATCTCGATGTCTCTATCAAGTTTGAGCATAATGGAAAACCACTCAGCGAAATTAATGAACTGGTAGTTCCACTTCGTCCAACACTCCGCCTTCAGGATTCCGAAATCACGAAATTTGGCGAGCTGATGAGCGGAGTCAAAGCTGGTGACACCCGAGAAATTGAAATTGAAATATCTGCAGAAGCAGAACAGATCGAAATGCGGGGCGAAACAGTGAAAGCAACATTCACTGTTAACACTGTCAAACATATTCAGATTCCAGAACTCAATGCGGAGCTGCTTGAAAAGATCGGTGCTGGCTCCGAAGAAGAATTACGAGAAGAAGTCAAAAATATTCTGGAACGACAAGTCACTTACGAACAACGCCAATCAACGCGTGCTCAGGTTTTGGGTAAAATTACCGAATCTGCAGACTGGGATTTACCAGAATCACTGGTGTCAAAACAAGTCGACAATGCATTACGACGCGAAATTCTGGAAATGCAACAAGCCGGATTTTCGCGAGAGGACATTCAGGCACGAGAAAATGAAATTCGCCAACAAGCGATTTCATCTACTCGTCAGGCATTGAAAGAACACTTTGTTCTGGACAAAATCGCAAGCACCGAAAACCTGGAAGTTCAGCCATCAGAAGTTGATATGGAAATTCACTACATGGCGATGCAGCAGGGAGAAAGCCCACGCCGAGTTCGTGCCCGTCTGGTCAAATCAGGTATGATTGAAAACCTGGAAGCACAACTCCGTGAACGAAAAGCCGTTGATGTCATCCTTGATAAAGCAGAATACACAGATGTGGAAATGGAAAAACCTCAGGAAGATCAAATTTCTGCGGTTGCCCGTTCTGTCTGTTCTACTTTTACTGCAACTGCAAATGAAGAGGAAGCAGAAACATCGGAAGCGAGTGAAGAATAAATCTATTTTCTTTACCTTTGGATCTACCATTTTTATAGCGATACTGTTCTTTCAGTATCGCTTTTTTGTTATGTCAAATCAGAGTGAGTATTGTTGCAACGATTCAGCGAAGTGTCCTTTCGATGTCCGTTTCTTCGCAATTGAACTGGCAAGACACCTGAGACTCGTTATGGAAAAATTGTATCACAGTTGACTTTAAATTGGCGACAGTCGTTTATGAGTCTTACAGAATCCGTGAAAAACCAGAATTTTCGACGACCGGTAATACTACTCGGTGCGAGTAATCTGACTCGTGATTTCCCCCTCATTCTGAGGCTGCTTGAAAGCTCCCTCTCAACGCCTTATGAAATATTTACTGCGTTGGGGCACGGGCGATCATATGGAAATTGGAGTCGACTTCTTCATCGAGCACTGCCTGGCATCGCTCAATGTGAAATTTGGAACGTGATACCCGAAAAAGATAATAAGCATCCACAACCATTGGCACTTCTGACTGATATTGGAAATGATCTTGTCTATGGTCAATCTGTCGATGCTATCTTTGGCTGGATTGAAAACTGTATCAATCGACTACAGGCAATTAACGCTAAAATCAGTGTCACCCTACTCCCTGAAGCAAGCCTCTCACAACTTTCTTCATTCCGCTTTGAATTGACTCGGCGACTGTTCTTTCCCCATAATCATATTTCTCTTGAATCACTCAAACAAAACGTAAGCCTGCTTAATTCTCGACTCTCAGATTTATCAAAACATAACTGCATCAATGTGCTGGAAATTCCCAGTGAATGTTATGGCTTTGACCCGATCCATTATCGATATTCTCATAGAGCAACTCTTTGGAAGATGGTTCTGTCGCAGTGGGAGTCACCCGATATGATGAATCTCGCAATCCAAAACCGCTGGCATGATTTCGTTTACTCAGTTACTCAGTTACATCCCGCAGTGAAACGACAGTGGGGCAAGACGATGCACTCGCCGCAGCCGACGCGCATATTAAAAGATGGAACCCCTGTTTCTGTCTATTAACCAGGCAGGCTGCCCCGGAATCCTGATCAATACGGGTATACACTAAAATATCGCCTCACTCATATTGAGAAAAAATCTAACTCAAATCAAGCATTGCATCCAAGTGGTTAAATCGGATCTAATAGGCAGACTCTTCGATTTTGATGTACTTTCGACAATAAACGATTGTCACATGCAAATTCACGATGCCTGTAGAAATGTCTTAATCTCAATACACAGAACGATATACTTCATTTTAAAATTTCGATTCGCAACATTTATTTAAGACCAGAGTGATATTCCTGTAAAAAAGCCGCCTTTAATCCAGACCACACTATTAATTCCTGCATCAATGACATCCTGCAACGGGAACACACATCATGGACTCTGAAGTGATCTTCGCGTTTTTGATCGGATTGATAATGCTCACACTGATGGGGCATGGTCTCTGGTTGTTGTTTTCATTTGTATTTCGCTATCTGTTCATACCAGATCAACCTGATCTACCTGCAGTTGATGTCATTAAAAAAGAAGACGATCGGCTGATTGCGCAGCGTTACATCAGACGGCTCTATTATGAAGGGAAAATTCCAGATCCCGAATTCCAAAAACTCCTCAAATATACGACAGAAGAGTATTCGACAGAAAAACCTGATGAGCCACCATTAAAAACCGCACCGGAATCTGCAGATCCAGTTCGACGATCACAGCTCCTGTCCAATCTGGCTTCCGAAAAACCCGAAGTCAGGGAGGAATCTTCATCTTCAGAAACCGCAGAAACGCTCGACGACAGTGATTTTCTGGATGAAAGTGATTTTCTCGAAGAATCATCCATTCAGAAAATACCCGTTGCTGCTGCGCCAGGTCCATCAAAGGCAACAATCATTTCTGATTTCGATGAAATCCCCGTAGAGAAACATCCGTTTGGTTCTCTACTTAACGCTTTTATGGAAGACAAAAATATTCGCTGGGGTGAGCTGATTAGTGGACTACTGATTGTAGGTAGTGCTATCGGCCTGGTGATTAGTCTCTGGTCGACACTGAAAAGTCAAATCCCTTACTTCCCCGGGCTTTTGTTTCTACTGGCAACAGCTGCCATACATGGGGCAGGCATCTATACTTTCAAACGCTGGAAACTGGAATCAACGAGTCGTGGTCTATTGTTGATCACCGTGCTATTGGTACCGCTTAACTTTCTGGCCGCCATCCGGCTTTCAGATCATCGCCCCATTACTGATCCGCTATTCCTGCTGGCGATCAGTATCGGGTTCGCTGCCTTTGGATGGATGGTCCATTCTGCAAGTCGGATACTGCTCAGTTTTGGACGCTGGCAATTACTCAGCATCATCATGATATCATCAGCCGGACAGATTATTATTTCGCGCATGGGAATGGAACACCCCTCATTTCTACAAACCAACCTGTTGGCATTACTTCCGACTGGATGCTTCATTCTGGCCATAGCCTCTGTTCTCTGGCAAACATTTCACTGGAAAAATATCTCTGACACGCAATCGCGAGAATTAATCACCCTTAGCGGTCTTTCTGTCTTTGCCGTTCTGGCTCCCTGCTGGCTGTTAACATGGAGCTCAAGTAACCGACTCGAAACATTTGCTTACCTTACTCCCCTGATTTCGATAATCGAAATATTGTTAATGGGAACAGGTCTGGTCCTTCATCACAGAAAAGGGAGTGATCATTCTCCTCACTGGTCATTGACAGGCTCCTCGATCGCGATTTGCTCGGCACTCATGATTCTTGTGAATTTTGCTATCGCCTGGCCGCGTGTAGAAATCATGATTGTGCTGGGAATCGTGAATTGCATCAGCCTGACTCTGCTGGCAAGTATGGGACGTTTTGCTCTCTGTCATATTCCAGCCCTGTTATCAGGTGCCGTTGCAGGCTTATTAGGATTTCATGTTCTCACAAATACCATATCTTTACAGGATACTTCACAACTGATTCTGGTGGAATCGCTTCTGCTGGGACGTAGTGCTGTGGTGTTGATCGCGTTTTCCATTTTCACTTCGATCACTGCTGTCTTTTTGAAACGAGCCAACAAAAACGAAGCCGCGGGCTATTACTTTTATACTGCGGTCTGCTTTTCCATCATTTCCAGCCTGATCGCGATCTACTCAGGCTTTATCACACAAACTGATCATAACTGGGCCACACTGTCGTTGTTGATCAATACGATCATCTGCCTTGTTGTCAACTGGAAGATCCGCAAGCAGGCCATCTCTGCGATTGCCTCTGCCCTCTGTTTCCTGACATTACAACATGTACTTGGCGTCAACACAACTACCAGATCCTGGCTTGCGCGGCTTGAGTTGCTTCCAGATGACACATTTATCTGGGGGAGTCTCATTCACGCCACATTGGGTATTCTCTTTTTGGTTTCCCTGCAATACTGGTCACAGTCTCGCAAACGATTTGGCCAAAGCTGGTCAATCGTTCCACTCAAATCAAATCCGTTTTCGGTTCCCATCGTCAATGGATCGTTACTCACATCATCATTACTGGTCCCTTATGCTCTCTTTGGAAGTATCACTCCGCAATTACATGCAACGTATTTGTTCTGGATCATGTTAATCTGGATTTCGAGTGCGCTGATCAAAAAATCAGACATCTGGTTTATGCTTTCACAATTAGCAGGTACGACAGGCAGTCTGTATGCTGCAACGGCCATTGGAGAATCCTACTCTCTCTGGGAAAGCCCGAGCTGGTCAAATCCCCGGTACTGGTTGTTTCATATCATGGCCGTTGCTGTCTGGAATGTTCTGGGATCATTGATTCATTCAAAAAAGTATTCCCAGAACAGGCTTGGTGCGCTTTCCCGAACATCGCGTCTGAATATTCAACCGGTACTCCTGGCATGTTCAATACTCTCAACAGGCATCGTTCTCTTCTTATCCATTGTACCTGCAATCACAGCCGATTTTGATCTGGCTTTCAAGCTGAATCAGATTCAATATTTATTGACGCTGCCGCTGATTCTGTTCTATATCTATTTCATGTGTCTGGTTTTGTTTGCTACATATCGAGCAAAAACTTACGATCACTGGACCCATTCAGTATTACTCCTGGCTGTTCTTCTTGTGGGAATCACGTTATGTCTCCCGATATTCAATATTTCACTCAGAACCATCAGTTTTCATCCCTCTACTGCACAACAGGTTTTTAGCTACTGGAGCTGGAGTTGTCTGGCCTTGCTGGCAATTGCCTGTTTGCCTTATCTCAATAGTCGATATCAGAAAATCACATCACAGGGGATACACTTCATTGTGTATCTCGTTCCGTATCTGTGCGCGGGATACTATATTGAACAACATCAAACCGCAGATGCCTTACGCTGGGGATTGGGGATTTATGCTCTACTCCTGATGATTCTGATATTAAAATCGGATGCTCTTATAAAGCACCTTAATTCAAAGCAGATACGACTTCGTTATTTGCCTCGACTGCTGGAAGAAAAACCGACGTGGCGCAATCTCAGTATCATGGGTGCCAGTCTTCCCCTGATTGTATTAACGGTTTATCAACTTTTGGGCTACTGTGTGAATATTGACGAATCTCTCGCTAAAGCTGCAATCTCCGATTTCATCACTCCCTTGATATCATTCTGCAGTCCGATATTGATGCTCATGGTTGCAGCAGTATTTTATGCGATTCACTTTCGTGCTTCCGGCTGGATGCTTATCGGCTCTCATTTTCTCGCAATGTCAGTCCTGGCAGGCACGATTATTACAATTTCAGAACCATTACACTTATACCAGCTGAATGACTACATTCGTATCTCTATCTATACTGGACTGGCGTTTGCAATCTACGGACTCTTCTGGCTATTCATCGAAAAGAAAACCAACCTCAACGATCACAACAAACAAATCCTGTCTCCAGGTTCCTGGCCCTTCATTCGTGTTCACTTCGCAAATATGCTGATTCTGGTAGTGCTCCCCTTTCTTCTCCCCTTTCTGATGAACCTGACTAACCCGGCATATAACTGGAAGCCACTCTTTCCAGAAATTCCGCGCATTACTTTGTTTACAATCATCGTAGCTTTTATCTGTGTTCAACGATTCTCAAAACGGTACTCCAGTAGCCTGAGAACCAATGGATTCACATTCTTGAGCCTGGCTCTGATTGGTCTCGGTACAGTCTTGTTCTGGCAACACTCAAGATTGACGCTATGGCACACAAACCTGATCATGGAAATGGGGTTAATCCTGGTCGCAGCAGCGCACACAATTCGATTTGTTATGACTGTTCGAAAACTGGATAGTCATCAGGATCTGAAGTCCAACATGAATCGACATTTTCTCTGGTGTCAGTTACTGGCAGCCGTTTTATTTGCCTTTGCATTACGTGGAGGCTGGTCGGATTCTCTCAGACCATTCTCGTCAATGCTCATCACCACTTCTTTAACGGCAATGTTTGTCACCCTCGGAATCTACCTCCGGAAAGAAATTTTTCTGGCATACGGTTCCGTTACAACCGCATTGCTGGGTACGGTTTTTCTGGTGACGGCTCACTGGTTTGATTCTGAATTTCAGCTGGACTCGCAACACGGAATGGACCTGATCAAGTGGCTGATCACCACGGCCGCCACGATGTCAGGCTGCTGGCTGTTCATTGATCTTTATCAAAAAAAGCGTCACGATCTTCACTCTGAGACAAATAAGAAACCGGCTCTTCAGCAGATCGTATCCAGATTTCTGACTTGTATCGTCCTGTTTTATTCATAGCTGATCGCAGCCTTACATTCGTTGCCAGGATCTGCAGAGATACCCTGTATTAATGACCCTGCTGGCTGGACAACATTAGGTGCTGTCACAATATTACTTACAGGACTGTTATGGGACTCAAAAAGCCGTTACTGCCTGCCTGCCTTGTTTGCATTGGGAATCTGTGGCATTGCCACATTTTTCAGTAACGAAACCAGACTGCGTGTGCTAGTTCAACATTCGGGGTTGGCAATATCCTGTTATGCCTGTCTTCTCAGTGGGTTGTGGAGTATGCGAAGTTTATTGACACAATGTGCCACCAGACTTGTGATTCCTGACCTGGAACATCTCAAACAGCAAACATTTCGCTGGCTGCCAACGGTCGTCAGCCTGCTTTCGGTTTATACCATACTTGCATTACTATATGGCGTTTTGCATTTTGAAGATCCGACGATGCGCTGGTTGTCGGTCCTGGGAGTTGCAATCACCAGCCCTGCATTGTATCTACTGAGTTCTCATCATGAGCTCTCCCAGAAGTTTAAGAAACGCTCATTGTTTGCAGCTGGCGTGAGCTTCATTTATTTTGGCTGGGCATTACTTCCCGATCAATATCATTTTTACCGGCTTGACCACCTGATTCGATTATTAGAAACGCTCTCGGTCTTGAGTCTGGTTTCCACTGTCATTCTGGTCAAATGGCCGTCACTTAATCAGGACTGGTCTGAAGCATTCCGAAAAAACTCGCGTACCTGTTTGATCGCGGCTGGTATTTCCTTACTGAGCATTCTGATTTTAGAGACCGGATTCCTGTTAACTCATATTCCTCTGGTGATTTCAAAAGCACAGATTGCCGTTGTTTCTGCAGCTCTGGTATTGCTTTCAGCCGCATTAATCTTGATGGCAGCGCTTCCTCAATATGATCCTTTCCGGTTCTCTTTGAAAAAACGGATGCTGTATGTCTATGCGGCTGAAATTGTATTGTCCCTTTTGTTCCTGCACATCTACCTCACGATGCCGGAACTGTTCCGAGGATATCTGCTGCCTTACTGGCCTTACATTGTGATTGCCATCGCTTTTACGGGTGCTGGTGTGGGAGAATTTTTCCAGCGAATCGGCTTGAATGTGCTCTCAGAACCACTCCAGAAAACGGGCGCCTTTTTACCATTACTGCCCGCGCTTGGTTTCTGGGTCCATGCCGCCTCCCGACAGGAGTCTCCTGTCGTTGGTGACTATTCGATGATTCTCTTATTAATTGGAATCGTTTATGTAGCCTTGAGTTTTTGGAGAAAATCTTTAGTTTATACCTCACTGGCTGCATTGGCTGGAAACGGTGCGCTCTGGGCCTTCTGGATGGAACAGGGTCAGGCATTCAGCCAACATCCACAGCTCTGGTTAATTCCCCCTGCCCTTTCCGTATTAATTGCCACGCACATAAATCGAGACAAACTCAGTTCGACTCAAACGACAGCAATTCGATATTTTGCGACCATTACCATTTATGTGAGTTCTACCGGAGATATGTTTATCGCTGGCGTAGCCAACAGTTTGTGGTTACCAGTCATACTTTGTTGCCTTTCCATATTGGGCATGTTTGCGGGCATGCTGCTCCGAATCCGTGCCTTCCTCTACGTGGGAGCTTCATTCCTGATACTTTCGATCATCAGTATGATCTGGCATGCTTCCCAGTCTCTGGGACATATCTGGCCTTGGTGGGCTTTTGGCATCGGGCTCGGAATCTGCATCCTGATTCTGTTTGGTACGTTTGAGAAAAGACGCAACGAGATGCTGGAGCTGGTTGATAAACTCAAAGCATGGGATCGTTAGCCTGAATTCGCGTTCCGGCAGGATCCCATCAAACGAAAGAGCCAGTCCTCATAGAAGACTGGCTCTTTCGCTTTGTTGGGATGCGATCTGTTTCAGCCTGACAGTTCAGTCGACTGCTGGAGCGCGATGCGAGCGTTTTCGTGCGTTTTCGGTTAGATAAATTTTTCGCAAACGAATGGTTTTAGGCGTGATCTCGACATACTCATCGTATTCGATGTATTCGAGAGCCGCTTCGAGACTCATTTCACGTGGTGGTTTCAAAACCATGTTCTCGTCTGACCCAGAAGCACGGACATTGGTTAATTTTTTGCCACGAATCGGATTAACGACCAGGTCATTATTGCGAACGTTTTC
The DNA here is from genome assembly GCA_942492165.1 of uncultured Planctomycetaceae bacterium. GTDB lineage: Bacteria > Planctomycetota > Planctomycetia > Planctomycetales > Planctomycetaceae > Gimesia. Next base: position 104,565 of record CALOEF010000063.1, on the reverse strand, counting down.
TCCGACAATCATGCCTTCATAAACATCTGCCCCAGGCCCGATAAAGAATTCCGCTCGGTCCCGTAATTTCCACAACGCATAACCGACGGCCTGTCCATTATCCTGGGAAACCAACACCCCATTCGCACGCTTGGGAACTTCCCCTTCGCTGAGCTTGTATGCTTCAAAACGATGGTTAATAATCGCTTCCCCTTTTGTTGCATTCAGCAAGCGTGTTCTCAAGCCAATTAAACCACGGGCGGGAATCGAAAATTTCACATGTGACATTCCCGTCTCACCTGAAGTCATATCAATCATCTGACCACGGCGGGCACAGACCAGTTCCATCACTGAACCTACGACTTCAGACGGGACATCAATTTCCAACGCTTCAAATGGCTCGTGCCATTGTCCCTCAATTTTCTTGCGAATGACTTCTGGTTTACCGACAGAAAGTTCGTAACCTTCGCGTCGCATCTGCTCGATCAAAACCGATAAATGCAAGATATCCCACGTCCGGAAACGGAAAATGAATCTTTATCCCCCCGCTCGTCAACACGTAACGCGACATTTGATTCCAGTTCCCGCATCAGACGATCACGCAGGTTTCGGCTGGTCACATATTTACCATCCTGACCTGCCAAAGGAGAACTGTTGATCGTGAATAACATTGATAATGTCGGTTCATCAACATCGATTCTCGTGAGCGCTTCCGGTTTCTCTGCACAGGCAACAGTATCACCAATTTCCGGATTATCCAATCCGACCAGTGCTACAATATCGCCGGCTGATGCCTCATCAACGGGTGCTCTTCCCAGATTATTGAACAGCTCAACCGAATCAACAGAACATTTAAGATGCTCACCAGTGCTTTTAATAAGCGTGACACGTTCGCCAGGCTTGACTCTACCACTGCTGATACGCCCTGTCGCAACGCGACCGACATATTCAGACCACTCCAGGGTTGTAACCATCATTGTCAATGGTGCGTCCTGATTGACATCGGGCGCGGGTACATTTTCCAGAACCATATCCAGAAGTGGATGAATGCTGTCACCAAAATTGTCGAGGTCATGCGTTGCAAAACCTTCGCGTGCACTGGCATAGATGTATGGAAAATCGAGTGTTTCATCGTCGGCGTTTAATTCGACAAACAAATCGAACATCTCGCTTAAAACATGATCAGGTCGGCAATCCGAACGATCGATCTTATTAATCACAACAAGTGGCTTTAAATTGCATTCCAATGCTTTTTTCAAAACAAAGCGCGTTTGTGGTCGAGGACCTTCAAACGCATCCACCAGAATGAGAACTCCATCTGCCATTCTTAAAACGCGTTCTACTTCACCACCAAAATCCGCGTGTCCTGGCGTATCAATGATATTTACTTTGACACCTTTATACATCAATGCGATGTTTTTAGCCAAAATGGTAATACCACGTTCCCGTTCCAGATCATTCGAATCCAGAATACAGTCGCCTTTTAACTGAGAATCACGAAATTGACCACTTTGATGCAGTAAGGCATCGACCAATGTCGTCTTCCCATGATCCACGTGCGCAATGATTGCAATGTTCCGCACATCTTCTCTTTTCATGACTCTCAACTCTTCCCACAAAGAACCCTTGAGGAAACCACCTTAACATTCAAACGTTCCTTACATGGAACTGAAGGTCTCTCACAAGAATCGCCTCTCAGCGCATCAGGCAACTATATAAGGGGCGAAATATATCAACAATGGATCAACTAAGCAAAGGCCAGAAAAAGAGATTCTTACTGGCAGTTCTCGCCGGTTTTAGCGATACTTTGCGCTTTACTACGCTCAATCTTCATCAATTGACAGATTGATTCGTAAATCTGTTGATTTCAAAGGAGTCAAACAGCATGAAGCATAATCTTTTGTACACACCCCTTTGGTTTTCACTCCTGCTTTTCTATCCTGTTTTTTCTACTTCCGCACAGGATTCTGAGAATTTCGATCTGATTCTGAAAAACGGAATGATCCTGGATGGGACGGGAAAGCCCGGATTTACGAGCGACATCGCGATTCGGGATCAGCGTATCGTTCGAATCGACCGGGAGATCAATTCTCCTGCCAATCAAATCATTTCGTGTAGCGGCCTGTCTATTGCCCCCGGGTTTATCGATTTACACAACCATAGTGATCGACAGATCGTTTCTCCTTTAACCCGCGCCAATATGAATTATGTTACTCAGGGCTGTACTACCATTATGACGGGGAATTGCGGCAGCGGTCCTGTCGATGCTGGAACTTATTATCGAAAGATTGATGCTGCAGGAAGTGGCACTAATGTGCTGCATCTGATCCCGCAAGGTTCTCTGCGCGATCAGGTGATGGGATCAGGCCAGAGAAATCCCACAACAGCTGAATTGACATCGATGAAAAAACTGGCGCGCAAAGCCATGCTGGATGGTGCCTGGGGCATGTCAACGGGGCTGATTTATGTTCCAAGTTCTTATGCGGACACAGAAGAACTGGTTGAGCTGGCAAAAATTGTGTCTGAATACCAGGGAATCTATGCCAGTCATATCCGCAATGAAAGTACGGAATTATTGTCAGCCGTTGATGAAGCATTGAAAATTGGTCGACAGGCAAATGTACCCGTACATATTTCGCACTTCAAATCCAGCGGCCAGGATGCCTGGGGACTGGTGATCCGAGCGGCGCGAATGATTGATCAGGCACGCAAACAAGGACAAGCTGTGACTGCAGATCAATATCCCTATATTGCTTCCAGTACCTCACTGGGAGCGACTTTAATTCCTGCCTGGGCCGCGCTGGCAGGGGAATAAACAGTTAATTCAGCGTTTGGAGGCGGCAGAAACAGCGCAGCGAATCCTCAGTAAGATGAAAAGTAACATTCGAAAACGAGACGGAGGCAAAGCAGTGCGCATTGCCCGCTATTCAAAAAAACCAGAATGGGCAGGAAAAAGTCTGAAACAAATTGCGGAATCAGAACAGAAAAGTGTTTTGGAGATCGTTTTAGAGATAACACGCGGTGGTGGCGCCTCCGTGGTAAACTTCAGTATGAACGAAGAGGATGTCCGTCAGATCATGAAAATCGACTGGGTCGCAACAGCTTCGGACGGTCGTGCTTACCTGCCGGGTTCAGACCGACCGCATCCGCGGAATTATGGTACTTTTCCACGTAAACTGGGATACTACGCCATTCAGGAAAAAGTGATCCCACTCGAGCACGCCGTTCGAAGTGCAACAGGCCTACCCGCTGATATATTAGGTTTAAAAGATCGCGGTTATCTCAAAAAAGGAGCGTATGCAGACATTGTGGTATTTGATACGAAACAACTGATCGATACGGCAACTTTTGATGATCCCCATCAGTATTCAAAAGGGATTCGTTATTTGTTTGTGAATGGAAAACCGGCTATTGCTGCTGGATTTCCCACAGGCAGTCTGGCAGGCAAAGCCCTGCGACACAAGCCGGCTGAGAAGTCATCCAAAACAAAAGTAATCACCCCGTGAAGTCAATTCAGGAAAGAACCTGCATTGAATCCACAATACGTACAGCTACTGGTCAGCATCAGAAACGTAACGAAATTCAACCCTCCCTTGATGGTGGCTGTGATATCCTTGATCTCAAAGAACCGTCTAACGGCGCTCTGGGAATGGTTGATGAGATAACACTGAATTCAATAACCAAATACATCCACGAGAATTCCATAGACATTCCTGTCAGTATGGCATTAGGCGAACTGACCGACTGGAAATCCAATCGAAGTTTTCCTGTGCTTCCGTCAGAAATCACTTATCTCAAAATGGGATTTTCGCAAACGGCCAGTCTACGCAACTGGAATTCGCTCTGGCTTGATACCATCGAACGATTTGAAGCAGACAATCAGTCGACATATCAATGGATTGCCGTGGCATATGCAGACTGGAGACGGGCAAATTCGCTCTCGCCACAGGAAGTTCTGGAAGCAGCCTGTGAAAATCGGTGTGCTGGACTGCTGAATCGACACATACTCAAAACAGAACGGCAGACTGCTGGACTGCTCTCTCGCGAGACACTCAGGTGAGATCATCGAACAGGCACGAGTCTCACAATCTGAAAATTGCACTGGCTGGTTCGCTGCGTATTCAAGATCTGGAAATCCTGTCAGATCTGGCACCAGACATTATCGGCATTCGCGGCGCTGCCTGTCTCGGCTAAAGCAGAACCAGTGCGATCCAGGAAGCTGCCATCAGAATCATTCGGAAACAACTCGACCACCAGTTCAGGATTCACATTTCATGATGAGGAATCAGTTGACACCGTTTGTTCCTTGCCATCATTCTGCAGATTGAACGGCGCATATTCTTTGCGTTTCAATTTTTCGATCATGGGAATGACCTGGTCCGCGGGAATGGCGAACGATTTGGTTCTGCCGGCACGGGCAATATTCAAACCAATTGCATTCCCTTGCAGGTCAACAATCACACCACCACAGTCTTCCGGACGTAAGACGGTATCGTGTTGCAGAACTTCGGTGAATCCGGTTTTACGACGGCTCAAGTCACCTCCCATTTTTTTCTGCATTTCCCGTAAACGATCATAAATCAGCATTTGCGGATCAGTCAGGACGACGACCGCAGTGACTTCTTCTTTTTCTCTCAGGACTGTCAACAAGAACCCGGTCTCCGGGCAAAAACTTGCGAACAAAGTTGGAAAGTGCACGGGTACTGTCAATGTCTTCACCAGCGACACTCAAGATCACATCACCCGGTTTCAACCGGCTTCTTCTGCGCCACTTTCACGCATGACGTGATTTCACCAGGGCACCACCTTCGGCGTCGTCAATCTGCACTCCCAGAACACCGGGAGCAGGATCAATTGTACGACGGGCAACACTGAGAACACCGACACTGACTGGAGACATACTTAAACCGGGCGTGACCAGCCATTGTCCCACTTTGGGATCCGACGTCGGATTGCCATTTGACTGTAGGCAGATCTCTGGCGTCAATTTTGATCAACGCCAGATCCAGTTTTCCATCGACGCCAATAATCTCAGCCTCATAGCGTTCTGCCGTCGATAATTCACAGGTGACTTCACCTTCCAGCTGGCTGGCCTTGGTCAGGATCCACCCTTCGAATCGACAATGGCTCCGAGGGAAGCTTCTTTTCCATTGGAACGAACACGGACAGTCCATGAACGCGGAGTAGAAACCACAGAACGAAAAGCCCTCCGCATCTGTGAGCCACCTTCAACTGACTGGGCTGCAGTTGATCCCAAAGGCTGTGTCTGCGAAGACCACCAGCCCTGCAAAGCGAAAACAATCAAAAGCAATAAAACAAATCGAACAGCAGTTTCAAATCTTTGCCTTTTCTGATTTGATTTTTAACAGAAATTTTCAGCATGACATTATTATTCATCGTACATCGTAAATAAGAATTTCCCAAAAAAAACCTGAACTCTACTGCTCTTTCATTAATCTCTTGCGGCCAATTGTACTTCAAATGACATGGTCTTCTTATCTCTGATTAATTTAATTTGAACAGATTGACCGGGCTTATATTGTTGAACGACCTCAGCCAGTTGTTCAATTCCAGTAATTCTCTGGTTCATTTAAGCTGGATAATGATATCGTCTGCTTGCAATCCCGCAATTTCTGCAGGAAAGCCGCGATGTGACTCCAACACTTTACAGCCCCGATCAGTATCTTCGCCATTCACCCCCAGAACCGCATTCTGCCCCAGAGGCTTTGCTCCCCACATATCGCCGGCAACCAGTTTTTCCCAGTCATCCTGAAAGCAGAAACGGGAATATGAAAATTCCAGCTTGTAGAAGGACCAATCCGACTGTGAATTCCAACCACCTGCCCCTGCATGTTAAAGAGAGGCCCGCCTGAATCTCCACCAATCAGTGTACAATCAGTTTGAATCAGATGTTTCTTACGAGGAAACGACCCTTCCCAGTCGCACAACAGGAGCACGTCCTGACTGATAACCATTCGGATGACCTGTTGCAATTACCCATTCACCCAGTTCTACTTTTGACACATCCCCCATTTTCACTGCAGGGAGTTTGCTGATATCAACATTATCGTCTTCAATGAGTTTGATCAGACCGGCATCCAATCCGCGGTTGAGACCCATAGTTTTGCCTTTTAAAGTCCGACCATCATGCAAAATAATGGTTGCATTTTTCTTAGCAAGTCCGATCACATGTGCTGCTGTCAGGATATAACCGGCCTTGTTATCAATAATCACACCACTTCCCTGTGCTTCTCCTACACGGACAGAGACGGTGCTCTCAATTGCATTCTGGTCAGCGAGATAACCTGTCTCTCAATTTCCTGTAAATCTTCAAGTGAATCGGGAACGGTCTTTAAAAAGACCTCGGAAAGTGCCGTTGTTGGCGCTGTCCCCACAGGCTTTCGAACTTTCACTTCCTGAGCACTTAATCGGGAGACCATCAACACAACTGCCGACATCAGCACAACCGACAAAATGTGCGTATGAGATGCTTTGGCGGCATCAATCGTATTGAAAGAATCGTTTAACTTCATAAGCCAGCTAACAACGAAAAGGAAAGTATTGGATTTCAGGTAATTCGCGTCGAATACCTGTAATTGGCACCAATTACAGAATACGCGATTCCTATAAGTATTTTCAAGAAAAAACATTGAAGAACTATCGGGTTGATCATTTTTCTAAATTGTCTGAAAAATATGACTTGGGGCTTTTTCTAATCCCACGAGAGTCATTCAGATCTCACGTTTCTTGTTCTCGTCAACCTTTCATCTCGATGAAAAGTCGCTATGATTTTGAGTGATTTCATCAGAAAATCACTTGATTTCCCGCATCATTTGACCTTCAAGAAGAAGAACTTATTCAATTATGGATATCGAACAGACGGAATTTCCTGGATTAGTTGTCATATCACCACCTGTTTTTCCCGATCAGAGAGGTTTTTTTAAGGAAACATACCAGCAAAACCGGTATCAGGAGGCAGGAATTGACTGCAATTTCGTACAGGACAATTATTCGCGATCGTTTCAGGGAATCTTGCGCGGTTTGCATTTTCAGATCAATCGACCCCAGGCAAAACTGGTCTATGTGATCCAGGGAGAAATCCTGGATGTCTGCGTTGATCTGCGAAAAAGTTCTCCGACATTTGGAAAATCATTCTCGATTCGGCTCACAGCGGAAAGCCATCAACAACTTTTTGTGCCAGCAGGATTTGCTCACGGCTTTTATGTTTGTAGTCCTCAAGTCGATTTCGCCTACAAGTGCAGCGATTTTTATTTTCCGGAATATGAACGGACTTTGCTCTGGAATGATCCAGCACTGGAGATTGACTGGTCTCTCGAATCAGAACCAATCCTGTCTGACAAAGATAATAATGGCCTTCCCTTCAAAGAATGTGAAATCTTCGAAGCATTATGAATTTGCCTCAAATTGCATTAACCATGGGTGACGTTTCAGGCATCGGCCCACAGATGCTGGATGCGATGTCTTGTTGCTCCGAACTTCATAACATCTGTCAGCCCATCATTTATGGAAACGCCGAGATCCTCCGTCGCGCTTCTCAACGTTCAGGAAGTTCGCTCCAGGTAATTTCTATCGACAGTGTCTCGGACAAAATTTCTTTTAAAGCGGGAACTGCGTATTGTATAGATCGTGGAAACAACAATGTCATCGATGCCGTCCCGTGTGAAGTTGATGCACGTTCTGGCCAGGCTGCTTATGACTATCTGGTGAGCGCCATAGATGATTGCCTGTCTGGTCAAGTTGATGCGATTACGACTGCTCCGCTCAATAAAGAATCCTTACGTCTCGCCGGTATCCAATACCCGGGTCATACAGAGGTTTTGGCAGATCGCTGCCAGGTAAGTGATTTCGGTATGATGCTCTATCTGCCTCACAGCGATGTCATTCGCCCCGGAAACGGTCTGGGTATTGTGCACGCCACGCTGCATACATCCATAGACAGCGTCCCTGGATTACTCAAGACTCAAGAGATCTACGAAAAAATTCGTCTGATTTCCATTTTGATGAATCGTATGGGCACTGTCACGCCCCGAATTGCTGTCTGTGCCTTGAACCCCCATGCAGGGGAACATGGATTGTTTGGAGACGAAGAAGCCCGAATTATTGCTCCGGCTGTCGTGCAATCCAAAGCGAGTGGACTTGATGTGACAGGACCTCTTCCTGCAGACACTCTGATTCGGCGCGCCGTAGGTGGCGAGTTTGATGCCGTCGTTGCGATGTACCATGATCAAGGCCATATTCCATTTAAACTATTAGGATTTGACCAGGCTGTGAATATCACGCTGGGACTACCGATTATCAGAACCAGTCCCAGTCATGGAACTGCTTTTGATATCGCCTGGACTGAGACTGCACCTGATACCACAGGCATCATGGAAGCAATCAAAGCTGCTGTGAAACTGACTGAGCAGAAAACAGAATATTGATGAGTGAGAAGGGTTTTCTTAAAGGGCTTGAGTATGGAAAATAGAAAATTCATCCCAGCGTCTGAACCCGGTGTCACCTATCTGCTGTTGATCAGGCATGGTGCGACGCCACCAAACGAACAACGACCTTTCATATTGCAAGGTTGTGGGATCAATCCAAGTCTCAGTGTATCAGGTCAAAAACAGGTCAGCGCGCTTTCCGATTTCTTGTCTCACAATAGTGCAATCGATCACGTTTATTGCAGTCCCATGACTCGCGCCAGGGAAACAGCACTGGCAGTATCTCAGCCATTCGGTTTGAAGCCACAAGAGATCCCAGAAGTACATGAATGTGATGTCGGTCTTTGGGAAGGGAAATCCTGGGATCTAATCGAGCAGGAATTTCCAAAGGCCTATCGTGCTTTCGTTGAAGATCCGGCCCAGAATCCCTATGCAGGAGGGGAAACCTACGACGACGTTTTAAATCGATCCGAACCGGCTATCCAAAATCTGCTGGAACAACATTCCGGAGAAACCATTGCCTTGATCGCTCACAATGTCGTCAACAGGGTCTACCTGGCAAAAATAATGGGGCTTGAAATCCTACGGGCGAAGGAGATCACTCAAACCAATACTGGCATCAATATCATCAGACATCAGCAGGGTCAAACGAAGCTGGTCACTATGAATTCTATGTTTCATCTGAACCAGATCGTGGACTAAACCACTTCTTGAACAGAGTACAGTCAGTGCTTCACTACAATAAGGCTAATCTGTTTTTCCTACCTGTAATTTGCTGCTTACAATCTGTAAGTTTTGGTTAAAGTCCTCACTGAAAACAGATTGGCTTTCTCTCGGAGACCGAGGCTGCGTTGCTTTTCCCCCTGCGCGGCTGGCTATCAAGACTAAAGTAATGCACATCGCTGCCTTGTCTCTCCTAAACCAGTTAAAACGGAATCGGATTCATTTTGATATCGGTAACCATTGGACAGCATCAATAATCACGTAACCATCGGCGTCAAGATTGGTGACTTGAACCACTGCTGGCTGGTCTGGGGTAAACTCATACTTGCCAAGAGAAATAAATATGCCATCGAGTGGAGGTAACTCTTTTTGATTGATCTGACGCATGGTTTTCCCGTCCCGATGCTGAATTTCAATATTAACCTGGGAGCTGCGGTTTCGATTTGGTGGATAGGCATAACGCACTTCATAGCATCCCGCCTTTGGTAGCTTTGTTTCAAAACGTGCAACCGCTTTTCCATCTTGTGAATTTGATTCGTGACTGTAATGGGATCCGATATATTTTTTCGAGGATTTACTCGGTTGCCAAACACCGGTCAACTTTGCCTGCGAATCATCAATGACAATCCCTTTTAGTTTTGCCGGATCAACTCCGAAACGTCCGTATTTCGCACCGGGTGGTGTTTTCAGTATTTGCCCTTCCTGGATTAGTTTCTCGCTCAGCGTTTTATAGGGAACATCCTGCACATTGATTTTCTGGTCGATGGCAATCCCGGCCGCTGTGGCAGCCGAATGCCCCAGAATCATAAATACCGGTTCCATGCGAATTGAACCAAAGGCAATATGCGAACTCGAAACACAAACGGGGACCAGTAGATTTCCACAGTCCGTTTTTTTGGGGACGAGGCTACCATAGGCAATCTGATAAGGACCGCGGGTTGAGACGCCGATATCCCCTTCGTTTTGTACGTAACCTTCTGGTGTCACATACCGCTGGACGTTATGAGAATCCATTGTGTACGATCCCATTCCAACAGAATCGGGCGTAGGTCGCTTTTTCAACAGCTCATTTTCTGTCATCACAAACTTACCCATCATGCGTCGGGCTTCGCGAATATATAATTGATGTGGCCAGTTCCCGTTATCCGTAAATTCATCTTTCGCGAGGCCCCATTGACGCATTTTCGTTTGAACTTCGCGAGGGACACGTGGGTCATTGGCAATAAAATAGAGCCAGCCTTTTTGATAATTTTCGTGCTCTTTGATGATTTCCTGTCTGCGTTTGTAAGAAGCTTCGGGATAGTCATAATTAAATCCAATGTTATCTGTGCTCATCGGACCATGATTATTCGTATCTGTTTTCAAATTGGGAATGGGATCAAACTTGGAAAAGGTTTCTCTCCAGCCCGCCTGATAGATTCTCAACAGCAATTCGTACTGATCCGGGTCATAACGTTCCGGTTTAGGGAATGGGACGCGATTTTCAGGATGGTTCGTCAAACACATTCGAAAACAATAGGCCTGAACCTTATCATCGGCGGCACCATATTTTCCTGGATTCGCCCCGCTGATTCTGGGCAGTAACCCACTCGTCGAGTCACCCGGAATGCGATAGGGGCTGATTTTTTTCTTCAAGGCTTTAGGGCCAAAATGATGCGTATGGTGTAAAACGCCAGTCTGAACTCCATTCCATTCTTCGCCAAACTCACTTTTGGCTTCACGTCCGACATGATATTTGACATCTGCTGCCGCCAGCAAATCACCTTCATAAGTTGCGTCGATAAAAATAAGACCAGAATAGACTTTACCACTCAACATCGTAATGGAAGTCATATGAGTCCCTGTTTTTTTCACTCCCTGATTCCGGTCTAACCATTCATTACGATGGACGGGAATCTGGTATTCGCGAACAAAATCTTCAAACACTTGCTCCGCAACATGGGGCTCAAAGATCCACATCGTTCTCTGTTTACCATCGATGGCAGGTGTGCCTTGCCCTTTATCACCGTAGTTTTCACGCTTCTGCCATTTCCAGGTTTCTGGTGATTGATATTTCTTCCAGACACGATGATAAAACTCACGAGCCAATCCACCAATGACGGCTTTATTTCCGGTATCTGTCCAACCCAGACCTCCACTCGATAAACCGCCGAGATGCTGATCAGGACAAACGATAACAACAGACTTACCCAATCGCTTCGCCTGAACTGCAGCTGTTACTGCAGCGGATGTTCCACCATAGATCACGATATCATATTTTTCTGCAGCAACAGACTGAATGATCATGAGTAGAGTGAGGCAAATCATCATCATTTGGCGTGCGAAATACATATGTTGTTTTTTCTCCTGAAGTTTGAAACAAGCAATCACAATTTGAGCTCATTCGAGTCTAGAAATTGATTCTACAGCAGTGAAAACGGAATACAAAGCCAGAATCGAATCGGATTGCAATCAAAGGAGATTATTCAGTCTGAGATGCACATACATCGAATTATTCCAGCACGAAAATGATGACAAATTCAAATTTTATTTAGTACCTGCTCTATTTCTGAGTCTGTGTTCAATACAATCTCTGATACAACGAGATCTGAAATTCGAAGAGTGAAACAGTTTGTTCGAAATGGAATTGAAGTGACAGAAGAATTAACGGCCTATCACGAAGCGGGCCATGTATTGATGGCAGTACGTGTTGGAGCGCGCGTACATTCTGTCACAATCGACCCTGACTGGGATGACGGCCCGGATCGATTCGGCGATGCCCAAATTTCATGGCCGGAAAATGAGTTTGATGAAAAATCGTTTCTGGAAAAATCAATCCTCGTTGCTCTTGCTGGCCCTGTTACTGAGATGATCCACACAGGTGATCCCTTTCACCCGGCGCTCGTCGCTGAATGGTCAGGTGACTGGCAGCAAGCATGGCGAACTGTTTCCGCCCTGATTTCCAAAAGAGAAGCGCGCATGCCCTATCTGGAACAAAAAACACTGGCACTATACCAATTGTTGCGCACTGACTCTTATTGGTGTGCGATCGGCGAGATCGTAGACCATCTACTGGCACATGAGACACTCGAAGAAGAGACGATCCTTGAAATCATTTCGACTTGGATTTGAAGTGACAAACTCCTGTTCGGACTACTTTGCCCACCGTTTTGTTTCTGTTAAGATTGAGTTCGATCATTAATCGATATCAATCACATCCACATCGTACAGGAGCACTTTTCAGGTGAACCAAAATCAAAACAGGTCTTGCCTGCCCGACTCTTTTTCCATACCGGCAGCCTGGAAAGGAAATGAACTTTTTGCGAGAAAAGACTGGTTGGTGAATATCAACGAAGCACAACGTCATGAACTCGACGAAGCGCTGCAAATCATTTCAAATGAATCATTGTCTCCTGACCAGATTACAACAGTGCGATTTCCTCTCCCGAGTCTGTATCCCGTTTTAAAACAAATTCAACATCAACTGGAACATGGTTCTGGGGCTTGTCAATTAAAAAGGATTCCCGTCGAAAACTATACGCCGACAGAATTAGAGAGTTTGTTCTGGTTAATTGCCGTTCATCTAGGGACCCCTGTTTCTCAAAGCGCGAAGGGAGAAAAAATCTTCCACGTGCGAGATGAAGGATTCAAGGCAGGCCAAGCCGCAAGCACGCGGGCCAAACACACGAAAACGACTCAGTTTTCATACAGACCGCTGTGATGTAATCGGCTTCCTCTGCCTGCAACAGGCTGTTTCTGGTGGAGACAATCAGCTGGTCAGCTCTGTTTCACTCTATAATGAAATGCGTGATCGTTGGCCTGAATTGACTCGAACTTTGATGGAGCCTTTTTATTACCTGAGGCATAACGTAGATACTGCCAATCAACTGCCTTTCTGCCAGCAACCCATTTTTTCGGTTACAGAGGGGCACTTTGCCGCCAGCTTTTTACGAGTCCTCATCGATCGTGCTTACGCCTCTCCTGATCTACCTGATATGACGCCCATGCAACAAGACGCTTTGAATCAACTGGAAACAATGGCAGATAATCCGGATTTTCATGTCACATTTCGCCAGGAACCAGGCGACATACTGTTTTTGAATAACTGGGTCACATTTCATCGACGAGATGAATTTAAAGACGCAGAAGAAACGAGCAGTAAACGAGATCTGTTGCGGGTCTGGCTATCTGTACCAAACAGCCGTCCTCTGGCCCCTCTCTTTGCAGATAATTATGGGAATACTGCAGCGGGCTCCCTGCGCGGAGGCATCTTGCCTCCACAGTAAATAATAAGTAACAGGCCTTTTCGTATTCATTCTGAGGAATATACCTCAAATAGCTGGCAGCGGAATCTACCTTGTTCCAGGCTGGATTTCCGTTAAAATTGAAGATTCATGTTTCACTTCACTCAAACAACGTAGATCTTCGAATCCATGATCCGAGATTCTCAATCGCAAAAACCAATTTCTGAAGAGACGCAAGACTCGGGTACCAAAGTCGAACGAATTGCCCTTGATGCAATTCATCCACCATTTTTGGATACGTTAAAAGAAACATCAGTCCCCACAGTGACTGGTATTCGAAAAGTGGTTTACCTTTTTCTGGCATTTGTTTTTTTTGTTCTGGGCGCGCTTGGTGTTGCTTTGCCCGTACTTCCAACAACTCCCTTTCTGTTGTTAACCAGTTATTTTCTCATCAGGACTTCACCACGTTTAAATCAGGCTTTGTTACGTTCTCCAGTTCTGGGTCAAGTTTTAAAAGACTGGCAGCAAGATGGTGGTGTTCGATTGAGTGTCAAAATTCATGCCATCTCGATTGTACTGATCATCGTTCTGGCAACACTTTATTTCTCGCCGATTTCGGTTGCTCTCAAAACTATTTTGGTGGTCCTTGCCAGCATAGGAATTCTAGTCGTGATTCGATTGCCACGTCTTTCCTGATTTGATTGATCAAAAAGCATTGACCGCAGTCAGGACAGCAGCAAATCAAAGCTGGTTTTGTTGACTTTTGCTGGCTCGAATTGTTTCGAATCAAATCGGGTGCATCTTCCAGCTATTTCGGATAGAATAAAAGTCTCTCCCAGATAGTCTTGAATCAAAACGTTACCAGGAGTCAATCAGATGCAACGACGAGAATTTTTCAAAAACAGCGTTATCGCCGGTGGTGCTGCCGCGTTAGCTGGTACCACAGTTCAATCTGCTGAAGCAGGTGAAAAGAAAACTTTTCATCTTAAATATGCTCCTCATTTCGGCATGTTTAAAAACGCAGCCGGAAATGATCCGCTGGACCAGTTAAAGTTCGCCGCTGACCAGGGGTTTACAGCCTGGGAAGATAATGGAATGAAGAGGAAACCGAAAGAGCTTCAGCAACAAATTGCCGATACGATGGAAAAACTTAATATGCAGATGGGTGTTTTTGTCGCCCATGGTTCCATCGGTAAGCTCACATTTACCCGCAAGGATAAAGATGTCTGGGATTCTGTTTTGAAAGACATCAAGGAATCTGTGGAAGTGGCCAAGCGAGTCAACGCGAAGTGGATGACAGTTGTTCCAGGTAACGTTGATGAAGGTCCCCGCGGTCGGTTAGCAGAAGGTTATCAAACTGCTAATGTTATTGAATTACTCAGACGCTGTGCTGATATTTTCGAACCGCATGGCATGGTAATGGTACTTGAACCTTTGAACTGGTATGCCAATCATGGTGGAGTCTTCCTGCAGGGATCTCCTCAAGCCTATGCCATCTGCAAAGCTGTCAACAACCCTGCTTGTAAGATTTTGTTTGATATTTATCATCAACAAATCACTGAGGGTAACCTGATTGTGAACATCGATAATTGCTGGGATGAAATCGGCTACTTCCAAGCTGGTGACAATCCAGGACGGAAAGAACCAGGGACTGGTGAAATCAATTATCTCAATGTGTTTAAACATATTCATTCCAAAGGATTTGATGGTATCGTAGGCATGGAACATGGAAATTCCAAACCTGGTAAAGCTGGTGACATGGCCGTCATTGAAGCCTATAGAGAGGTAGACCAATTTTAAGATGAATCAAAAAAAAGCCAAAAATGTACTCGGCACAGAACTGGCGCTCTGCTCTATGGATCCGGTCACCGGATTTTATCGCGATGGCTGCTGTAACACGGGTGGTTCTGATATGGGTCTGCATACGGTTTGCACGGAAGTCACAGAGGAATTTCTGGCTTTCTCCAAATCACGCGGAAATGATTTGAGCACTCCTCATCCCCAGTTTGAATTTCCCGGCCTGAAACCCGGTGATCGTTGGTGCTTATGTGTCGAACGCTGGAAGGAGGCTCTCGATGCCGGCATGGCACCACGTGTGGTTCTGGAAGCCTGTCATATTTCGACTCTTGAATTTGTCGATCTGGAAGACCTGCAGGAATATGCCGTTGAATTTTAAAATGACACGCAAACCATGATCTGTAAAAAAGAAAGCCACAGAATCGGAATCACTCCGGTTCTGTGGCTTTTTACATATGTGATTCTGATTCCGCTATTTTGATTTGAGCATAAATATTTCACTAAAGGACGAAGTCAAGAACATCTCTCCGTTCTGATCAGTACCAAATGTCATCACGGGAATACTCGGTGATTCAATCACATGATTCGCGGTTACTTTCCTGGTTTTTGAATCATAGTTCAATGCCCAGAATTTTCCGGAAACGTAGTCCCCGTAAATGTAAGCCCCTTGAATTGCAGGAATCGTTTTGCCGCGGTAAACGGAACCGCCGGTAATTGACTTTCCGACGTCATGCTTATATTCCCAGATCGGTTCGATTAAATGCGGACGAGGCTCTACACCATTGGGGCCAAAAGGATGTTTTCCTTCTCGAACGGACCAGCCATAATTTCCCCCTTTGACAATGAGATCAATTTCTTCACAGATACCTTGTCCCACATCCCCGGCCCAGAGGACTCCCGTTTTTGTATCAAAGGCGATGCGCCATGGATTCCGCAATCCATAAGCCCAGATTTCCTTACGGGCCGTCTTGATTTCAGCGCTCTTGCCTTCCACAAACGGATTATCTTTGGGAATCGCATAGTTCAATCCTGGATCTTTGTGATTAACATCGATGCGACAGATCGTTCCCAGGACCGTGGAAAGATTCTGTCCGTTTTTAAAGACATCATTCCCGGCGCCACCATCACCAAAGGCAATGTAAAGCATTCCGTCTGGTCCAAAGACAACCGTCCCCCCTCCATGATTCCAGGCAGGTTGTTCAACACGCATCAGAACTTCTTCCGAATCCGCGAGTGCTTTATCGGGATCATTTTTAGAGACACGGAAGCGTGAAATTACGGATGCATTCACTGGTTTGTTGGGTGTACTATAATAGATAAAAAACTCACCGTTTTTTTTGTAGTTCGGATGAAATGCAAATCCTAACAACCCTTCTTCATTCTGCTTGTCGTTGTAGATGACTCGATCAGAGATATCGAGGAACAACTTCCCTTTTTCAAGATCTTCATCCTCGGGTGTATTCGGCACGACATAAATTTTCCCTTTTTGGGACGCGATAAACAGACGGTTTGAATCATCGCCTGCATGAGTAATCACAATCGGTCGATCAATTTTCAGATAAGGAAAGACCTTGACCAATTTTACCGGAGCAGGAGAAGTATCGACTTTCTCTCCCGCTGATAATGGACAAGAAATCGCAAGCGTCACAATGAATAACAGCGCAGAAATCGTTTTCATAAGTTGTCTTCTTTATTATTGATTTCGATTAACGGGTAGGCCATAAGCTGACAGTAATTATTAGAATAGAAAAAATGGACAACAAACGCTACAGCCAAACAGGTAACTTTGATTCCGCTGACAGAATAGTTTGTCATTATTTCAGGATTAATATCGGTCGACACCAGTCGACATGATCCTGGATATCCGCATTCTTTCCAAAATCGACCTTGAGAATTAATTCATTCGCCTGCAGGAGATTAATACGAGGAACGACAACCGTTTTTTTCTCTGTTCCCTGAACAGCCTGCTGAAATACAACGCGCTGATCGACAAGTATCGTAACTATAACATTGCCTGCTCCGTGCGTTGAATCGTCAATGCCAACTTCTGTCTGGAATGCGGCATATTTACCATCGAGCTGGTAGTGCAGTTCAGAGGCACTATGTGTTCCCAGACCAGAAGAATATTCTTTGCCCCCCACGATCAGGGGACCTTTCAAAACGTTCCGATTCCGGTACCAGTTCCATTTTTGAGAGAAATAGGGAGTGAACTGATATTCGGAAGGCTCAAGTTCTGAGAGTGAAATCGCCTTTCCGCCAATGGGTATTATCGAATCCAGTCGATTGAAATGGAATTGAATCTCGGGACCGAATAATGTTTTCGCTTTCACCATTTTCCTGTCCAATGTGAGTGCCGAAACGACCATGCGTGTTCCCTCTGTTAACTCAACCCGATAACGCAATTGATCCGGCTGAGGAAAATTGATTAACTCCGGACTGAATTGAAAAAAGCGAATTCCTTCGCGCGGGACTGATGTTTCACCGGCCCTTGATTCAAAGCGAAATATACGAGAATCGAAGTTCAGAAATTCCCCTACCAGAGAATCGCCGTTTTTCAAATGGAAACGATCCGAGTTTTTTGTTTGTTGACTGAGTTTTTTTATGAGTTGTGTGCGGCTCTGCTGAGAGGAAGGCCACTGAAAAAAAGCAGACTGAATCGTTTCCAGTGGAATCTTCAGATCTCCTGCTTCCGGACAGGAAATCAGACGCACGAGTATCGAATCATCCTCGGAATGCAGTAATTTCCCAAGGATACGATCATCATTCGCCAGAAGCACCATTCCCGCCTGTGATTGAGACAACTTTGGATGATCGAAATCGACCCTGATAATCTCAGCGCCTGGAACAGTGCGGAGTCCTGATTTCGTCTGAAGTGTAAACTGATTCTGACTGATTTGAATCAGCTTCCCCTGCAGGATTTTACCATCGACAGAATGAAGAGTTGCTGAATACACGCAATTTCTGGATGAGTCCAGACAGGTAATCAGACTAGTCACAATTATCAATCGTATGACACACTGCACGATGGAAATGCTTAAGCTGCAGAACATATTCAACGCTGAAATATGGGGATATTATTACGGGGGATCTGCAATACAATACACGACATTGCAGTACTATATTCAACACAGTTCGAGCTGTCAGGTCTCCAGCCTCCACTGGTCATTTGGATGGAAAGTAATTCTTCGCGAATTGCGGTGTAAAAAGGGTCCCAATAGTTTTTACCGGCTTGCCACATTGCCTGTACGGCATAATATTGCCCGTAAAAAAAATGACTACCTCGAAAATAACGCTGATTGGGTAGACGCCGTATCAGATAAGCCAGACCGTTTTCAATTTCCGGACCCGAATAGATCCCGGCACTCATACAAGGCCACAACACCCGCTGCGGAACGGGGAATTCGCTCTCGGCCTTCGCACCAGTTGATATCGAAAACCACCATCCGGATTCTGACTTTTTTTTACATAATCAATACAGCGATCAACCACTTCTTTGGAAACATATATTCCACAGTTACGTGCCGCTCTCAGAGCCATGATCTGGCAAACCGTAACAGACAGGTCGGCGTCTTTACTTTCTGGAGGTACCGCCAGCCTCCTTTTTGAATTTTGTGACTTCACGATCAGTTCGACGGCCTTTTCTAACTTGGAGCGAATATCTTTGCTACGAGTCATTCCGTAAACTTCAGCAAGAAATAATGTGGCAAACCCATGACCGTACATAGGGCCGTGTGAAATGCTGTCGGGTGAAATGATATATCCCGATGGTTTGCAGGAAGCGAGAATAAAGTCCACCGCCCTTTGAACGGCGACGCCATACTTGCCTCTGCCCGGAGTATTTCCATCCGCCAGAAACGCCATCCCACATAATGCCGTTACCGCTACATTATTTTTAAACGTGGAACCCGAGCCAAATGATCCGTTTGAATGTTGACGCTCAACAAGAAATTGAAGTCCTCGCTTGACGGCAATCCGCGTCTCTGGTGTATAGTATTTCTTCCCCTGCGCATCGATGGAACGATTGATTTCCTCTTGAGCCGACAAAGAATCGCTGTTGAAAATAAATAACAGAACCGCCGCCAGTTGCACGATTCTCCCCAATGAAAGCCACCCGGAAAATTGATCTGGTTGAAAGAAATAATATCTCAAAACAGGGACTTACACTAAATAGAGTCAAATGTGTTACTTCTTAGATTCCATTGTACGCAATACGGAGGCAATGAACAGTAGAAGTGAAGAAAAAGCAGTCCTGGTCCTGGCGATTAAGGACGAATTACTTCAGGATATTTGGAATTACGACCTGATAATTCGGGTACGGGATGGACGGCCTCTCCCGGTCTGGGGTTCACTAAAGAACGGCTTCGCATGGCTTGCTCGATCGCTAACCTCGATTCTGTCCGCTGAGTACCAAATTCACGGGGACGCACAACACTCGGCCCCAGAGCACTGGATGGTAACGGATCTTCCAGTTCCATCATCTTCTTTTCTTCGATTCTCTGCCCGCGTGTCATGGCTTGTCGTCCCGGAAATACGCGCGGAATCCGCGTATTATACGCATTAAAACATCCCGAACAGACAGGCAGCAATAATACGAGCAGGAACGATCGAAAATAGAAACTCATGAAAATACAGACTTCATTAGTAGTGATTTTCTGCATTAGATCTGAAGATCAGACAAGGATGGGTTTTGCAAGAAGTCAGGAACTATACCAGATCATCTGAACAACGAATAGATTGATTTTTCATCAGACTGACCATCTTTTCATGCTCTAACCCTCTCGTATTTCATATCTTAGGACTGTAAGATATTGATCGATGCTTGGGGAATCAGGAAAACAGAGTTTTTCACAGGGTATCGATGTCCTGACTCTGGAAGAAAAACGGTTTTCGGAATAGCATCCTGTCTTATGAAAATGATTCTCGTTTCAAAATCGTAACTGTAGTAAAAACGTAAGGATAAGTTCTGCTGCCATGTCCACTTCCCCCAAAGTTTGTGTGTTACGCGCCCCCGGAACTAACTGTGACATCGAGACGGCACATGCATTTGATCTGTGTGGCGCCCAATCGACGCGAATTCATCTTTTGAAATTACTGGAAAATCCAAGTCAGCTCGATGAATTTCAGATTCTTTGTCTGCCTGGTGGATTCAGCTATGGCGACGATGTTGGTGCGGGTGTGATTTTTGCGAACAACCTGCAAGGGCAACTTTCCGATGCCATTGGACGTTTCCTTACTGCCGACAAGCTGGTCCTGGGTATTTGTAATGGATTTCAAGTGCTGCTCAAAGCGGGAATTCTCCCAGATGGTGCCGCGCACTGGCCTTCTCATCCAGATCAAAAACGCGATGCCACACTGACCTGGAATACGAATGGGAAATACACGTCTCTCTGGGTACGGCTGGGAGTGCTTGCTTCTCAAAATGTCTTTCTGAAAGACATCGACCAGATTGAGCTACCCATTGCACATGCAGAGGGACGCATCGCAGTTAGTGACTCTTCTATTATCGATGGCTGGAAAGCAAATCAACAAATTGCCATGTGTTATCGCGATTCAGGAGACCAGAAAACGCTGCTTCAAGAAGAAGTTCTCAATTATCCACTGAACCCGAATGGCTCTGCATACAACATAGCAGCGTTAAGTGATCCGACGGGACGTGTTCTTGGCCTGATGCCTCACCCGGAACGATACCTGTTTGCAACTCAGCATCCACAATGGACGCGTCTGGGATTAGAAGGTGAAGGTGCCGGCATGCAACTCTTCCGCAATGCTGTCAATTATTTCGAGTAGAAATAAAGTAACAAGCAAAATAAAGGCCCCATCTGCCGAAAAGACAAATGGGCCTGATTCATTCAGTCATATTATTCAAAAGCGTTACAGCTTTTCTGTGGAGGGAACCACGAATGGTGTGCGATATTCGCGAGTCAATTTCTGGTTTCCAGCGGAAACCATTGAACCGGTGAAGATTTCTTTCTTACTGTCAAGGGTCAATTTGGGGCCCAGGCTGATTATGGTGTCATCAGCGTCGAGCTTGTTATTACTCAGGTGCTCGCGGAAACGGCCCAGAGTTTCCAGGGCTTCGCTGAATCACCTTTAAAGTGGCGACTTCCATTCTACAGGTAGTTTTTCACCAAGTTCATGGGAAATGTTACCCAAGTGACAAAGGGCACTGGAAATGTGGCCTTCTTCGATATCCGCATTCAGATCACTGACCTTGCGGCTGCGAACAGCGTCCACAAAGTTGGCGAAGTGATCGGCAGAACCGGAGAACTTCTTGATCAGCTTGCCATCGAGATTGAAGGCAGAAGCACTGTTGTAACTCGGAATCACAACATAACCGTTGGTGCCGTAGAAGATCACTCCTACTTTTGCACCACGGTAGGGTTCGGTTTCCAGACCACGTACTTCAAAGACCAGACGCTTATCGCCAAACTGGTGAATGCTGACCTGAGTGTTGGCTACATTACCCCGGCATCGGTATAGCCAAGACGACCGCCGTATGCCTGAACGCTGTCGCCGACATTATCAACGCCGAGACCCCAGCGGGCTACATCCATCTGGTGAATCCCCTGGTTACCCAGGTCACCGTTACCGGTTGGTGTCTGCCAGTGCCAGTCATAATGGAATCGCTGACGTGTCAACGGTGCCATCGGTGCTGGTCCGAGCCACAGATCGTAGTCGACGCTGGCTGGTACATCGTAGTTCCCTTTAGGGCCGATTGATTTACGACGCTTGTAGCAGGTACCACGAGCCAGTTTGACTTCGCCGATGCCGCCGGCTTTCACGAATTCAATCGCATCGATCAGACCGGGTTGTGAACGGCACTGAGTACCTGTTTGAACAATTTTGTTGTGCTTGCGAGCTGCTTCCACAATCCGGCGACCTTCGCTCACGTTGTGGCTGACCGGCTTTTCGCAGTAAACATCTTTTCCAGCTTGAATCGCCCAGATAGCCCCCAGTGCATGCCAGTGGTTGGGAGTCGCAATACTGACGATATCGATTTCCTGATCGTCAAACGCTTTCCGCAGGTCTTTGTAATAGGTTGGTTTTTTGTTGGTCTTTTTATAGACGTTGCCCACACCTTTTGTCATCCCCACGCTTTCATCAGGATCGACAATGGCAACAATTTCCGTATCTTTACGACCTGCGAAGGCCCCTTAAGTGAGACTGACCGCGACCATTGACACCCAGTAATGCAACACGCAATTTTTCATTGGGGCTGCTGGACTGCGACTCGGCTGCAGAGAGCTGAGGAATCGAAGTGCTCAGAGCTGCTGCACCAGCGGCAGCAAACATCGATTGTTCAAGGAATTCGCGACGAGATTGTTGAGACATCTTCTTTTTTCTCCTCATTGTTCATGTCAGAAGGAAGGATTGATCACGCTCAGGGTGGGGTAGAAAACAGCACGATCAGAGGACGGTCTATCCGTGCCTAAAGGTACCGTCAACTCACATCTCGGCTTTGCCATACGATCTAAATTTGTAAATTCTGATAAAAGTCTAACCGATCAAAGTACGAATTTTCAAGGTTGAACTGGAAAACATGCTCGATTCAGGGTTATTTTATCTCTGAATCACTGTTGATTTACCAACCGATCCGATCCGAAATTCTAGTACTACTTACGGTTATTTCGCAGAAGATAATGGTAGAAAATTCGTTAATCCAATTTCTTCACGACTGACAAAAGGTTCACCATAAGCACGATGAATCGTCCAGCCCCAATAACGGGCTCGATCTTGGATATCATCCAATATTGTGGGATGTTCTGTAGATCGGCCCTGAATCATCTGGCTTTCGTAGCAACGAACCGCCTGCATTTTCTGCTCTATATGCTCAGAAATATCAAACACAAAGCTCGGCTTAGGGTGAATCCGCAGATGAATACTCCAGAAATAATAAATCTGAGGCGGCCAAAAGGGTTCTCCCGGCATATCGGTTTTACTGAGTTTCGACCAGAACCGGGCCGCATCTACCAGATGGCTGGCGGCAACATGATCGGGGTGCACATCTTCCCAATACGGTGCGAGAATGACTTTCGGACTGCTGTTCACGAAAGACAATTCGGCCAGTTCTCGACGGGCTTCCAGAGTCGATTCGAGACTCCGGTTCGGCAGTTCCAGATTCTCCCGCCAGTCCAGATCCAGAACCTCCGTCGAGGCTGCGGTCTCTTTCGCCCGGATCTCAGGACTGCCGTAAGGCGTTGGTTCACCGTTGGTTAACTCCACAACACCCACCCGCTGTCCCGCTGCTTTGCAGGCCAGAATTGTGCCTCCCACGCTGATTTCCGCATCATCGGGATGCGGGGCGACGACCAGTACATCTAATTGAGAACCCACGGATACTCCTTAAATAACAGACTCAAACGGCTCCGGACCGGACTCACGAAAATCAGGCTAGACTTGAAAACCGAAATCCTTAAAATCCCTCGCACTCTCTCTCAATGGGACCCCCGTCCCACTCACAATTCCACATCATTACTATTGTAGACCATCAATCATAACGGTCGAGGCACGCGCTGTCCCTGCCGACGATGATTGTATGGAGGATCCTCTCATGAAATCCTTTGTCCTGGCGTTCATCGCCTGTGGCCCGGTGTTTCTCTTCACCAGCGGCTGCGCACAGGTGATGAAGCCTATCTCAGAACTGCAGCAAGAAACCATGCGTGCCTTCAAACCCAAGCCCTTCGATTCCGACTGGAGCGGCGAAGAGGAAATCGACCAGTGGGGCTATGTGGGGGATGAAGCCCGCGGCGATCGTCCCCGTGAATACGATCCGGACCCCTGGTGGCAGAAATACGTGATGAGTTCCAAAGCACGCAGCATCGAACGGAACCTGGGTATCGATTGATCCCACCGGTCGGAGGCAGCCGGGGGCCGCTGTCTCCCCTGATGCGGGGCGATACTTTTTCTTGCATCTGCTCTATCTATTAATTATATTAAGTTAATACAGGCAGGGCGTTTTCGTCTTGTCTGGAGTGAATTAACTTACCTGCCGTACGCTTCAGAACCGTCGGCTACCGTCATTCTACATACCGACTGACGGACTGGTATCACCAAACCTGAACCCGCGATGTTTGTTGTACCAACTCTCTACTTCCTGCCTTGAAGTGAGACGCTCTCCCCGGGTACAACGACACCGCCAATCCTACCTAAAGGTGCATACCAATGTGTGAATCTCTACCTGAGACCATTTCTCTGGCAGAAATCCAATTCTTGCTCAGCGCTTGCTACGCTGCAGTGCCGCTCCCCTGCGGATCCATCCTCGAAGACCAATACACTCAGTTACCGAGGTCGATTTCAATCGGGATATCCGCCCGATCCTCTCAAAGAACTGCTTCCACTGTCACGGTCCAGATCCTGAAGCACCCGGGAAGCGGACCTGCGTCTGGATGAACGCGAACTTCGGCAACATGAAACTCGAAAGCGATGCCCACGCGATCGTTCCCAGGAAGACGCCGAGAAAAGCGAACTTTACAGGCGAATCATTTCGTCCGAAGACGAATACGCAGTCATGCCCCCCCCCGATGTGGGTGAGAAACTGACCGCCGCCCAGATCGCAAAAATCAAAGCCTGGATCGAACAAGACGCCCCTTATGCCCGGCACTGGTCCTTCGTTTCTCCTCAAAGGCCTGAAGCGACCAGCGGTGAAACAAACAGACTGGCCCGCAAATGCTATCGATTACTTCGTCCTCGCGAAACTGGAAAACGCAGGCATCAAACCGAGCCGCGAAGCCAACCGTTACACGCTAATTCGTCGCCTCAGCTTCGACCTGCGGGGGCTGCCTCCGACGCTGGATGAAGTCGAACAGTTCGTGAATGACAAATCTCCCGATGCTTACGAAAAACTAGTCGATCGGTTTCTGAGTGATCCCGCTTACGGCGAACGCTGGGCCCGCAAATGGCTCGATCTGGCCCGCTATGCCGACTCGAAAGGGTACGGCTCCGATCCGCTGCGATTGGACTATCTGGCGTTACCGCGACTGGGTCATCAATGCGTTCAATCAGAACATGCCCTACGATCAGTTCACCCTCGAACAGCTGGCCGGCGACATGCTGCCCAACGCCACCCTCGAACAGAAAGTAGCCACCGCCTTTCATCGCAATACGATGACCAACACCGAAGGGGGCACCGACGACGAGGAATTCCGCGTCGCCGCCGTGCAGTGACCGCGTCGACACAACAATCCAGGTCTGGATGGGGCTCACCATGGGTTGTGCCAAATGTCATACTCACAAATACGATCCGATCACGCAAAAAGAATACTATCAGCTCTACGCGATATTTCAATCAGACTGCAGACAACGATCAGCCCACCGATGCACCCACTCTCAAAGCACCGACTGTGGGGATGTTAAATGAAAACAAGCGCATTGATACCGAAATCGCCGCGTTGACACCTCAGCTACAGACTTCGACAAAAGAATTGGAACGGGCGCAACAAAAATGGGAAAAAACGTTGCAAGCCAAACCAAACTGGAAAGTTTTGACTC
Source organism: uncultured Planctomycetaceae bacterium (assembly GCA_942492165.1). Classification (GTDB taxonomy): domain Bacteria; phylum Planctomycetota; class Planctomycetia; order Planctomycetales; family Planctomycetaceae; genus Gimesia. The sequence goes on along the minus strand of CALOEF010000063.1, from coordinate 78,911 downwards.
CTCTGACAGTCAACTCAACTTCTCCCAACACCACATTTCAAATTTTGAAGGATGGTTCAATACGGGCAAAAGGTCCAGCAGCCAAAGAAAACTACACTGTCGAGACAGATATTGACGTGCCCACGTTCAAAGCTCTCCGCCTGGAAGCAGTTCCCGACAAGAATCTTCCTTCCAGGGGATCCGGTCGTGCGAAAGACGGCAACTTCGTATTGTCACAATTCAAAGTGGAACGCTTCCCAATCAAAACAGATGATACACCGGTGAAGGGTCAATTTCTGCGGATTGAACATCAGGGAAACAAAAAACAAATTTTATCTCTGGCGGAAGTGCAAGTATTTCAGTCAAAGAAAAATATCGCCGTCCAGGGAACCGCCACTCAGTCCAGCACTGCCTATGGTGGTCCGCCAAAACGAGCCATCGATGGCAATACGAACGGCGACTATTATGCAACCAATTCAACAACGCATACCAGTGTCGAAGTTAGACCCTGGTGGGAACTCAAACTCAAAGCGGAAACTCCCATTGACAGCATTGCCATCTGGAACCGCACCGATTCCAGCCCACAGCGAATGGACAATATTAAAGTCAGTCTGCTCGATGCCAAACGTAACGTCGTCTGGCAAACCATTGTTGTCAAACATCCAGCTCCATCTCGGACGCTCACTGTCAACCATCGCAAACAGATTCCATTCAAACGCGCCTTTGCAACATTCTCCCAGAAAGGTTTTGCGGTCAGTAAAGCAATTGACCCTGCCAACAAAAACAAAGTTGGCTGGGGAATTGGCCCGCAGATGACAAAACCACAGAGCGCATTTTTCATCCCTGAAAATGATCCGGCTCCTGCAAAACAAAAACAGCAGACGAACGCATCGACGAAACCGCTCAAACAACGACTATCTATTACTTTGTCACATCAGTACAAAGATCCTCAATTTGCACTGGGACACTTTCGTATTTCGTACACGACAGAATCCAAATTCGAACCGCGTTTAAAAGTCCCCGATGATATTCTGGCGATCGTGGATACCAAGTTGACAGATCGCAAACCTGAACAACTTAAAAAACTGGCTGCCTACTACCGAACCATCTCTCCTCTGCTCAAACCTGTCCGGGATCAGATTGCAAAGCTCAAATCATCGCGGCCCGTCTACCCAGACCTGCCAGTCATGCAGGAACTGCCAACCGACAAGCAACGTGAGACACGCATCATGATCCGTGGGAGCTTTCTGTCTCCCGGTGATGTTGTCAAACCAGCCGTACTGAGTGCCTTCAATGCTGTTCCTGAAAAAATACCCACAAATCGCATTGCCGTTGCTAAATGGCTGATGTCACCGGAAAACCCGTTAACCGCTCGCGTTGCCGTCAATCGTTTCTGGTCAGAACTGTTCGGTAGCGGAATCGTCGTCACCGAAGAAGATTTCGGTACTCAGGGCGAACTACCCAGCCATCCGCTGTTGCTTGACTGGCTGGCAACCGAATTCGTCCAAAATGGCTGGGATGTGAAAGCACTGCTCAAGACGATTGTCATGTCGAATACATACCAGCAATCATCCAAAACCAGTCCCATACACATCGACAAAGATCCTCGAAACCGGCTTCTCTCGCGCGGCCCTCGTTTCCGACTGGAAGCGGAAATGATTCGTGATCAGGCATTAGTCTTGAGTGGGCTGCTTAATAAAAAGATCGGCGGTCCTTCTGTTTACCCCGTTCAGCCCGAGGGAATCTGGCGAGCAGCTTTTAACGGTCAACGCAACTGGGCTACCAACAAGAACGACGACCGATTTCGCAGAGGCCTTTATACCTTCTGGCGACGGACCGTGCCGTATCCATCCATGGCAACTTTTGATGCACCCAGTCGGGAAATCTGCACGATCAGACGCATCAGCACCAATACGCCGCTCCAAGCGATGATCACGTTAAACGATCCTGTCTTTATCGAAATTTCTCAAGCGTTGGGACTGCGTCTCTTCAGGGAGGGTGGTACTACTCCACAATCGCGTATTGAATACGGCTTGAAGCTCTGCTTAATTCGCCCTGCTCGACCTGAACAGGTCAAACCGTTATTAAAACTGTATCAATCAGAATTAAAATACTACCAGTCGCATCCCGAGGAAGCAGCGAAACTCGTGGAAAACAAGTTGAATCCGTTACCAAATCAGTACAACAAAGCGGAACTGGCAGCCTGGACCGTCATCGCCAACGTGCTACTCAATATGGATGGCGTTCTCACTAAAGGATAATCTAATGGATTTGAAACACAAACGATTACAGGCTATCACCAGACGACACTTTCTGGGAACAGGCTCCACAGGCATCGGCGCACTCGCATTGAGTTCGATGCTGTCGAATAGCCAGACTGCCTCAGCCAATTCACCTGACAAACCCGATACGCAAAATTTTCGCTTGCCTGCCAAAGCGAAGAGTGTCATCTTCCTGCACATGGCAGGTTCGCCTCCACAGCAGGAACTGCTTGACTATAAACCGGAGCTGGTGAAACGCAATATGCAGCCCTGCCCTGACTCCTTTTTGAAAGGCCGTGGCTTTGCATTCATTAAGGGACATCCCAAAATGCTGGGAACGCCCTACAAATTCCAACGAGCTGGTGAGTCGGGCACCTGGATGAGTGAACTCCTGCCCCACTTCCAGAAGGTAGCCGATGACGTCACCGTAATAAACTCGATGCACACCGATCAGTTCAATCATGCGCCCGCACAGCTGTTCCTCTATACTGGCACTCCGCGTTTCGGCGGTGCCTCCATGGGTTCCTGGATTACATACGGACTCGGTTCAGAAAACAAAAACCTGCCAGGCTATATGGTTTTATTGAGTGGTCCCAGCGATCCAAGTGGTGGTAAAAGTCTCTGGGGTAGTGGATTTCTGCCTTCCGTTTTTCAAGGTGTTCAATGTCGGACGTCAGGCGACCCGATTTTGTATGTCACCAACCCCAAAGGGATCAATCGCGATGTCCGTCGTCGCAGCCTCGACGCATTAAAATCACTGAATGAATTCGAATTGAAACAGTTCGGCAATCCGGAAACACTCACGCGCATCAATCAGTATGAACTTGCATTCCGCATGCAAATGTCGGTCCCCAATGCAGTCGACCTGAGTAGTGAGACCAGACAAACACACGAACTGTATGGCACCACTGAAGGAAAGCCATCATTTGCCAATAACTGTTTACTGGCTCGACGCATGGTAGAACGCGGCGTGCGGTTTATTCAACTGTTCGATTATGGCTGGGACATGCATGGCACAGGAACGGGCAACGATCTTATCACCGCTGTTCCCCGCAAAGCAAAAGAGATTGATCAACCGTTGTATGCTTTAATCACCGATCTCAAACAGCGCGGGTTACTCGATGAAACTCTGCTTGTCTGGAGCGGAGAATTCGGTAGAACCTCCATGAACGAGGAACGCAACGGTTCGAAGTTCCTCGGACGAGATCACCACCCCCACTGCTACTCGATGTGGATGGCCGGCGGCGGTGTCAAAGGCGGCATGACCTACGGAAAAACCGATGAACTCGGTTACTTCATCGCCGAAAAGAAAACCAGCGTCCGTGATCTGCAAACCACGATTCTGCATTTAATGGGTCTCAAAGGCAGAAAACTAAAAGTTCCCTATCAGGGTTTAGACCAACGCCTGATTGGTCCCGCTGATGAAGATCATCTGATTAAAGAGATTCTGGCTTGAGCATAAGGATGATCTAATCTGTGTGGCTTTTCAACACCAATGCGCTAATCTGTGGAGTGGCTGGGATTGCTGGTGCTTTTATATCGATCAAATGGAATGACAGCCGTGAATTAGCGGTCATTGTTGCCACCATTGCCGCGATGCTGTTTGATACGGGAATGCGATTGACAAATCAGGAGACGGAGAATCCCATCATCGATCCGGAAGCGGGAGGACATATCTGGTTCGCTCCGATATGGGTCGTCGGAATCATTCTTTTAATCCTTGTTGGTCTGTCCCACTTCCATATCATTTAATTGTTGGACAAAATCTCATTACCGGAAAAGCCAGGCTTGGGATTTGAACTGAATATTGATGCTCTGAAATATTTACCTTTTCATAGCCCCTGTTCATAGACTTATTGAATCCGCTTCAGTACGAGCAAACGAAAGTCCATCACCTGACTGCCAGGAATATCCAGAGCACGCAGGGTGAGCAGACCTGTGCCTTTAGTCAATGTGATATTACCCAGTCGCATTGGCTTAAATTCCTTGACGAACGATTCTGAGCGTTTTGCACGGTCGTGTGCCTCTCCCTGCAACGGTGGGTCATGCGCGTTGGTGACTCTACCCTGCACTTTTTTGTCATGAAAACTCAATTCAACAGTGGCACCGACATCAGCCTTGGGACAGGTATAATAAAGCGCGACTTCATAGACACCGCTTTCAACGACTTCTGCATTCCAGGTGATACTGTCTTTAGCATGGGTCCAATTGTAAAAGTAGGAACAGTTAGGATGCCGGGAAGAGCGTTTGATTTGACCATGCGAGACTGCATCTCGAACTGGTAACTGTGTCGTTTGCGCACCTCCGTACCCGATCAAAAATGGACGAGACACGTCTGGATAACCATCAGGCCAGACTGATTCTTTCCAGTCAGCGATTGCTTTTTTGAATTTCGCTTTCACCAGAGGCTTCTGTTTCGAGATGTCTTTTCTTTGACCGGGATCCTTAAGCATATCAAACAACTGCCCCTTGTCTGATAAGCGGTATTGATCCGTACGCACACTGATGCGTTGTCGCAAGCTCGAAAAAATCATTCGATCAGGCCAGGATTTCGCTGAATTCATCATCAACGGTTTGAGGCTAACCCCATCGATGGGTTTCGGCTCGGGACGAGTAATACCAGCTAAATCTGTCAGTGTAGGCAAGAGGTCAATTGCTCCCGCGATCTGAGTAACACAATGCCCGGCAGGCAAATGCCCCGGCCAGCGGATTACGAAAGGAGAGCGAACCCCACCTTCATCCAGAGAGCCTTTCTTGCCTTTCATATCTCCATTCCATCGCACTCCGTTGGGGCCATTGTCGGAGAAATAGATCACAATAGTATTTTTGTCAACAGCCAGATTTTTGAGTTTTGATAGCACGCGACCGACGTTCCAGTCGACATTCTCACACATTGCCAGAGCCGCTCTGAGATGATCCGGTTTTTCTTTATGGGGTTCTCGATTGTGCATGTCCAGTTTTTTGTCAGCAAATCGATCCCAGAATCGATCGGGAACCTGCATGGGTGAATGAGGCGTGCAGTAGGGAATGTATGTAAAAATGGCTTACCTCTTTGAACTTGTTTTTCAATAAATGCCATCGCTTTGTCTGTCAGGTCGTCGGTAATGTATCCATTCCCTTTCACGAAGGTGCCATTCTGATCCAGCATCGGGCTGAAGTAGTGACCCCAGTGCCCGGACGTGAAGCCATAATATTCATCAAACCCTTTTGCATTGGGATGATTAGGATACTGCGTACCGTTGTGCCATTTTCCAAAAGCGCCGGTAGCATAACCTGCCGCCTTGAAGACCTGGGCGATCGTAAATTCATCTGAATTGAAGCGTTCCTGTCCTTTAGAAACGCCAGTGGTCCCAGTCCGCGCGTGATAGCGTCCCGTTAAAAATGCAGCGCGCGTGGGAGCACATACTGCCCCGACATAGAACCGGTCAAACTTCACACCAGCTTTCGCCAACGAATCGATATTCGGTGTATGCAGATTTGTATTACCATTACAGCTCAGATCTCCCCAGCCCTGATCGTCAGCCAGGATCACGACAATATTGGGGTGTTGTAAAGTTTCCTCTGCTGACTCCGTCGATACACTTTTTTCTTGAGAATTACAATTTCCGTCTGCCAAAACGAATCCCGTCAGAGGACAGAATAAAAAAACGACCGTTATCAAATACTTCATTTTGCTACTCTTGATGAATGAAAGATAATTCCAGGTGTGACTCGATTCAGTAACCTTGCGGCTACGAATCTACAGGGATAATAATGAGATAAATTCTACCAATGCTAGTGAATATCGTAACGACTGCTCCCAATCATTTTGTTCTATTATAGCTTTTGCTCCTGCATTTCACGAGTCACTGATTCGTCGACCGCTTTCAATCTGCCTGCAGAATGGAGCAGCGGCACAGTTCTCAAAGTTCTTTCAGAGAGGACAACAAGGGACCTGTCTGATAAAGCGTCGTGCCGCAATCATCGATCTCTGTGATGTCCCACAAAGGTGGCCAAAACAACTGATTTTCAACCAGAAAAACAATATTCCTTTTGAATCTTAATCAGTGTCAAAACCGTAACAGAATAAATAATACAACATACAGTAATTCTGATTTCGTTGTACACAATGATGTTACCGTTTGTACTGAGTTACTCTCTGCACGGATGATATTACAAAAAAACATCTTCACATGGAAACTCTCAAGCGGAAGACAACCAGACGAAGCATTGTTATAATTAAACACATCAATATTGAACCCACCGTCTACATAAAGAAAATCTCAATGAAGTATCTCACAGTCTGTTCTCTCTTAGTTGGCTGGCATCTGGCTATCAATTCTCTCCCTGCAGCAGAGCGGGAGCCACAGGTCAAAACATTACAACCAGGCGTTCGACTTTCACTTGTCGCCGAACATCCTGATCTGGCAACACCCACAGGCATTGATGTTGACAAAGAAGGCCGTGTCTGGGTCGTAGCCACGCATACTCATTTTCGACCCGACGATTATATCGGCCCGAAACATGATGAAATCCTGGTCTTCACTGATAACAACAAAGATGGTCGCGCTGATCAACGACAGGTCTTTTACAATGCAACGGATGCAACAATGGATCTTGAACTTGGCAAGGATGGCTGGGTGTATCTGGCCGAGCGAGACCGCATCCTGCGGATCAAGGATACCGATGGTGACGGGAAAGCCGATGTTGAGGAAAACATCGCCACACTTAAGACCGAAGCCGATTATCCCCATAATGGACTCGAAGGAATGTCGTGGCATCCCAATGGGGACCTGGTGTTCGCGCTCGGTGAAAATTTTGCGAAGCCATGGACATTGAAAGGAACCGATGGTATCACCATCATCGGGGCCGGAAAAGGCGGCATCTTCCGCTGTAATGCTGATGGGAAAAAACTGAGACGTATTGCACATGGGTTCTGGAATCCGTTCGGCGTTTGTGTTCGCGCTGACGGTGAGATTTTTGCGGCAGAGAATGATCCCGGCGAAAGGCCTCCCTGTCGTGTACTACACATCGTTGAAGGTGGTGACTACGGCTATGAACGCTCTTATGGAGGCGAAGCACATCATCCCTTCGTCAGCTGGAATGGAGAATTGCGCGGCACACTTCCTATGATCCATCCGTCGGGAGAGGCTCCCTGTGGCCTGTTACCCCTGGGACGCGGACTGTTAGTCCCTTCGTGGAGTGATCACCGCATTGACTTTTTTCCACTCACTCAAAAAGGAGCCAGCTACACATCCAAACCCATTACGTTAGTCAAAGGGGGACGCTACTTCCGTCCCAGTTGCATTGCCAAGGACCCAGGTGCTGAAGGACAAAAACGTATCTGGTACCTTTGCGACTGGGTCGATGGTCGTTATCAGGCACACGGTTATGGACGCTTATGGAAACTGGAAATTGATTTAGAAAAGGCAGTCTGGGTGGGTAAGTTGGATCTGGAATCACCCACGAAAAAGGCGCAGCTATCCGCTGCCCTGCGTAGCGGTAAGACCAAATATAATCGCGAAAGCTTAATACAGTTCGCACAAGATGAAGACCCGTTTCTCGCTCAAGCTGCCTTGCTTGCATTGGCTCGTGAAGCATCAAAATGGACTCCCGAGGAAGTAGCCGGTTGGTCGGCAACGGATCGAGTGAAGGCAGTACTGGCACTGAAGCTCGCCAACGCTTCTCCACAAAGGTGGATCAAATTATTACTGTCAGATAAAAATGCAGATGTACAATTCGAGACGCTGCGATGGATTTCAGATCACCAATTAAAATCTTTTCTACCGGAAGTGAAAGCGAAACTCACTCAGAGTGACCTTGACTTCCAACTATTCGAAGCTGCCATTGCAACCTGGAATACACTGAATGGAAAACCCGAATCAGGTATCCGCAATCCCACACTACTATTGGCCAAGGTACAGGATCCGAAAAGTGCTCCACGAATACGAGCCTATGCACTGCGTCTGCTGCCGACACAATCGCGTTCCGCCCCCAAAGAGGGAGTTCGGCCCGTGCATTCATTTCCTAAAGGACTGACGCTGGAACTCCTGCAACAACTTTTTGAACTCAACGACGAAATACTTTCTCTGGAAGTCGTCCGTACCCTGTCTGGCAATGCAGTCGCCTCTCAAAAACTTTTGATAAAACTTGCCACCGATCCAATGCGAGCGCATCATTGCGTGCAGAAGCGGTCGCTGGACTGGCTTCCGTAGCAGAACAAAATGCTGCACTCTTATTAAAACTGTCAGGAGTTAAAGAACGAGTAGTGCGCGAGGAAGCCTTGCGTTCTCTCAGATCCATTCAACACAAGCCCGCGCAGGTGCAGACTCTGAAAAAGTTCGCCAGTCAATACCCCGAATCTGCAGATCTGTTCCAGGCTGCGATCGCACCAAAAAGCCTTAGCAGGGGTCGACCGGTTTTAACCGACACCCGGGCCTGGTTACAGGCAATTGATTCGGTAAAAACTCCGGCAGATCCGGAGAGCGGTCGCCGTATCTTTCATCATGCCCGATTGGCGAACTGTTCTCACTGCCATCGACATGGTGGCCGAGGGAATGTGGTTGGTCCTGACTTGAGTAGTCTGGGTAATCGCAAAGATCGAACATGGCTTCTGAAATCAATTCTCGAACCCAGTCGGGAGATGGCTCCGGAGTATCAACCGCGTACGATTATTCTCAAAGATGGTCGCACCTTTACAGGCATCCGTCTGCGGTCCTACATTAAAGAGACAATACGAGATGCCAATGGCCAGAATCGCACATTTGACCGCAATGATGTTGAGGCAATGGTAGAATCGCCGACTTCTTTCATGCCAGCCGGTCTGGCGCATACGTTAACAGATCGTGAACTGAAAGATTTGATTGCGTACCTTGAAAGCAACTCTCGCTTGAAAGAGTGACTGCGATGTTGTGGAGACCAGGGAAATTCAGAAATAACACCTTCTCTTCAACATCAAGCGGGTATAACGAAGTCATGGTAATGGACTCCAATGACATATCGACGACAAGACTGGCTGAACAGCGGCCTGTGGACGAGCGCGCCAACCTCATCACGCATGCGCTGGGCTTTTTCCTGAGTGTAGTAGCATCTGTCGTTCTGATGACGTTGGTGGTCAAAGATCATCAGATGATTAACATCGTCGCCTGTAGTATCTATTGTATTTCTTTGACTGGATTGTACGCAGCATCGACGCTCTCGCACATGTTCTACAATCTCGCCTGGCGTCGCTTTTTTCGTACTTTGGATCAGGTCTGCATATACTTACTGATTGCGGGATCGTACACACCATTTGCCGTGATTTTCTTGTGGCATGAATGGTGGCCGCTGCTGCTCGTGGCCATGTGGACTCTGTCTTTTTTTGGTATTCTTCTCGTCTTTCACATGCGGAACCTGACGCCAACCGCAATGCTCACGTACGGTATTCTTGGATGGCTGCCTGTCATCTCTTTGAAAACACTATTTGAATCCACTCCATTCGAAACATTTGTGTGGATCATCGCAGGGGGACTCTTCTATTCGACAGGATCATTATTCTTATTATTTGATCAACGGGTCCGATATTTCCATGCCCTCTGGCACACCTTTGTCATCGCAGGCAGCACCTGCCATTATGTCGCGCTTCTGATGGTGATGATGTAAAGCAATCGGCAACGTTTCGTCTTAAGAACAAACCTGAATCGATTGCTCTATCTATTTTTACTTGGTAAACAAATTCATTCTCTGGTAAACTGAATCCCCAGTCGAACATTTCAGCGTGGCTTCCAGCCACTGCTTCAAATTCAGCCAATTGGAATACTGACTTGCATAATGGCAACAAAAATCTCAGAGACAAATCTAACACGACTACAGACAGCTATCCGATGTTCTCCGGCACTGGTATTGTTGCTTATTGGATTTTTGATGCTCTACGCAGTTCAAACGACTGAGTTTTCGGTCAGCGGTTATCCATCTTGGGATTACAGATGGATCATAGGAATTACAGAACTTTCGGTTTATATCTGGATACGTGCATTTGCTCACGTCAGAATACGTGCGCAAATCACAACATTGGTTATTCTCGGCGGGCTACAGCTAAGCTTATATTCGGTTCTTTACACTGATGGCTTTATGGGCGATGGACGTCCTATTCTGCTCTGGCGTTGGACTCCATCAACGGACGAGATTTGGCAAAACCAGAAGAGAGACAAACACAAAGAGCAAGCAGCAAACACCGTTGATCTTGTTACAAGAACTGCGTTCGATTATCCGGCGTTTCGGGGAGTTGATGGAACGGGAGCCGCTAAAACGGTTCACCTGGCTCGTAAGTGGGTTCATCCACCGAAGCAACTTTGGAGACAAACTATCGGACTTGGATGGTCATCATTTGCTGTTGTTGGGAACTATTGCGTCACTCAAGAGCAACGCAACGAATTAGAATGTGTCGTCTGTTATGAACTGCGCACGGGAAAGGAGGTTTGGAATCATTCAGATCGGGCACGTTTTAACGAAGTCACCGGAGGCACTGGACCTCGGGCGACTCCCACCATCCATGAGGGACGCGTATTTGCATTAGGGGCTACAGGAATCCTGAATTGCCTGGATGGAAGCAATGGCCAGCAAATCTGGTCGATCAATATCCTTGAAGACAATGATGCTGAAAATGCTTTGTTTGGGATGTCAGGCTCACCTCTCATTGTGAACGAATTCGTCGTTGTGAGCCCGGGAGGCAAGACGGGGTCACTGGTGGCTTATGACCAAAAGACGGGTGCTCGTGTCTGGGCCAGAGGTAATGCTGGAACGTCTTACAGTTCACCACAATACGCGGCTTTTCGTGAGTACCCTCAAATCCTTAACTTTAATGCGGAAGGACTCTATGGTCATGACGTTGATTCTGGAAAAATCTTATGGAGCTATCCCTGGGTGAGTAATCCTGCGGAAAGAAATAACGTGTGCCAACCGGTGGTCCTGATCGACGATGCTGAAGCTCCTTCTCAGGTTTTTATTGCCTCGGGATATGGAATGGGTTGTGCATTACTTGAAATAATCCCAAGTGGAACCACATTTGATGTTCGTAAACGTTGGAGCAACAAGAATCTGAAAGCCAAATTCAGTAGTGTCGTCAGGCGTGGTACTCACGTTTATGGCCTGGATGGAAGCATACTGGTCTGTCTCGATCTTAAAACTGGTAATCGATGCTGGAAAGGAGGCCGTTACGGATACGGACAGCTCGTACTGGCAGATGACTTGCTCATCATACAGGCCGAGTCGGGTGAGATTGTATTAGTCGAAGCAACTCCAGAACGGCACCACGAGTTGGCTAGATTCCCCGCATTACATCATCGAACATGGAACCATCCAGTCGTATCAGGAGACCTTCTACTCGTCCGTAACGACCGTGAAGCAGCATGCTATCAACTCCCTCAATTCGAGCAACCATAACAGCCAATAATAAGTCCACTCTCACAAACTCGTTAGCCAAAGAATCAGCGGAATAGTAGATCGTCGACGAAGACCTTGTGAAACATGCCAGATAAACGCATACTTTCAGCGGTTATAATCGACCGGGTATAATCTCCCGTTCTTTTATGATAATATTTAATTCGTATTCAACTGAGATGTTTGGGAAGCCAAATTCATCATTTCAGAAATAGTTAACATTTACCACCAGCTTCAAAAAACGCTAACAACCACAGTACGATGAGGATCGCATGCAGATACTGAAATATTCTATGTGGTTAATATTTTGTTTGATCAGCACATTCCAATGCCATTCCTTAGTTGCGAAATCGCCAAACATTCTGTTGATTGTCTCTGAAGACAACGGGCCGGAATTGGGTTGTTATGGCGATCCTTATGCCCAAACACCTCATCTGGATCAATTAGCTACTGAAGGTGTTCGCTTTGAAAATGCGTTTGTGCCCTACTCAGTCTGCTCGCCTTCACGCGCTTGCTTTCTGACTGGTTTGTACCCACACCAGAATGGTCAGATTGGTCTGGCAACCCATAAATTCGCAACCTATAACCGTGACATTCCTAATTTTGTCACCTTGTTTAAGTCAGATGGTTATCGCACAGGCTTGATTGGAAAACTCCATGTAAATCCCGAGTCGGCATTTCCCTTCGATTCACACAAAATACGCGGCTCGAATTTTAATCGGAAACAGACGGTCACAGATTATGCGAAAGAGGCAGCTGCGTTTTTCACAGCATCCAAAGGCAAGCCCTGGTTTCTTTCGGTGAACTTTCCTGATGCTCACTTGCCTTTCATTCGAAAGATTAACGGACGTCCAAAGAAACCCGTTTCCGAGAAAGACGTGAAACCAATGCCCTGGGTAGGGGTCGATACACCAAGGCTGCGAAAACAGGTGGCAAACTATTACAACTGTCTCGCCCGGCTTGACGATGGCGTAGGTCTGCTGCTTTCGGAACTGAAGAAATCAGGGGAGGCGGAAAACACGATCATTTTTTATTTCGGCGATCACGGTGCGCAATTCCCCCGCGGCAAGGGAACCGTTTATGAAGGTGGCCTGCGTGTACCGCTGATTGTTCGCTGGCCGGGCGTGACAAAAGCGGGTCAAGTTCGAAAAGAATTGATTTCCACCGTCGATATCCTGCCCACAGCACTGGCAGCCGCGGGAATCAAGGCGCCAACCAATCTGCCGGGTTGGGATTTAAAACCTGTGCTCACCGAATCCAAGTCTCCTCAGTGGCGTCAATATCTGTTTGGTTTTACAACCGGTTCGTTTCCGCGGAACTGTTTCATCCAGCATTCTCTGCGCGATGACCGTTTTAAATTAATCTCAAGTCCGAGGCCGGGTACAAAAAACCTTGATGCGGGTAGTTATCTTGATGAAGCACATCCGCATTTTGTTATTTCGGGTGCGACAGCTAAAGATCAGGCAACAGCAAGTGAATCTGTCAAGAAAGCGTTTGCTCTCTGGTCACGACCGCCGCGGTATGAGTTGTATGATCTGAAAAAGGATCCCTATGAATGGCACAATCTGGCCGACGATCCTTCCTATTCCGATATCAAATCACGACTCATCAAAGCCCTGACCGAGCTACAGGAACGTACCCGCGACCCCTTTCTCGATCAGAATAATGTGAATACATTTGTTGAAGAACAACTGGCTAACCGCGACATGAAGTACCGGAAGCAGAAGAATTTTCGCTGGTCGTATCTTGAAACCTTTCCGCTATGGCGCGCATCGAAATAATTCTTTTGCTATGATGCTAACAAGCCGAATCTAATTTTTTAATCGTCATTCTGTCACTCCCAAGACATCAACATCCCCAGGCTTAGACAGAGTTGATTGACGCTAATATAAATAATCACTTAATGAATTAAGAAAGACACAAATGACATCCAAAGTTGCACTTGTCACGGCCGCTGGTAGTGGTATGGGGGCTGCGATTGCCCGAAAGCTGGCTGATCTTGACTACAAAGTTGTGATCCTGTCTTCCTCTGGTCGCGGCGAAGCGCTTGCTGCGGAACTGGGTGGTGTGGGTGTGACCGGTTCAAACCAAAGTCCGGACGATCTGAAACGTTTTGTTGAGACCGCCATGGATACATATGGCCGGATTGATGCGGTCGTTAACAGTGCGGGTCATGGACCAAAAGGCAAGATTCTTGAAATCAGTGATGACGATTGGCACCTGGCATTGGATGTGTATTTCCTGAATGTCGTACGCATCGCGCGGCTGGTGACACCAATCATGCAAGCCAATGGGGGTGGGCCAATTGTGAATATCTCTACGTTCGCTGCTTTTGAACCGGAACCGGCGTTTCCTACTTCGGGTGCGTTTCGCGCGAGTCTCGCTGCTTTCACAAAACTCTTTGCCGACGAGTTTGCGTCAGTCAACATCCGCATGAATAATATTCTACCGGGGTTCATTGACAGCCTGCCGGAGAAAGAAGAGTTTCACTGTCGTATTCCGATGGGCCGTTATGGGACAACTGACGAAATTTCAGAAACTGTTGCTTTTTTACTTTCAGACGGGGCCAAATACATCACCGGTCAGAATATTCGAGTTGACGGCGGGATTACGAGATCAGTCTGAAGTATCCACCTATAGATTGCACCTGATATTTTTATCTGAAGGATGTAATCGATGAGAGTTTGAACTGAATTACCGGCTGCCTCACAGTAATATGTGACGAGCCGACTTTTGCAATAAATCTCTCACTCTCCGGAATTCTATACACCTTTGTCTGGTAATTCAGGTTTACTGTAAACCCGTTTCCAGGCAATTGTGGTCAGGATGACATTAGTAAAGATGGCAGCCGACATCGCTCCCATGGACCAAGATAACTGGAATTGGTCAATCGGTGACGCTTCCCAGACACCTCTCCCATACAGGAAACCGATGGTTATCAGTGCTGTGATACCGTTACTGAACCCGAATAACTGAAAAGCGTGATTAGGAAAGCGAAAACTGATTTTGGCTGCAATCAAACTAATACAAAGTGCTGATACAAACATCGCTGAAAGTATCAGCCAGTCATTTAATGCGAATAGAAAAAGGGCAGGCCCTACCAGTACCAATACTGCACTGAGACAGAATACTCCGTAGGTTTTCGCTATCATGGACCCATTGTGATCAGATTTAACAAGCGGTCTGAGGGCAGTATTTGTACCCTCTGCTTTACGAATGTGTTCGATTTGTTTTCCCATTTTTCGGCAGTAGATGATCCAGGGAATCAAGAACACAACCATAAGCAGCCCTGGGATCAGCGCACGTAGAAAATGAGGTTCAATGTAGTCACTCAACCAAAACGATGAAATAAGGGCTGCCACGAAAAGCATGAATCCACAAAACGCAAAGAAGTAACTCCGATTCAACAACTGGCGTTCACTTTCCGAACGAGTTTCATCGTAGGAACTCTTGAATAACCAGGCGACTAAGGGCAAATTCAGAAGTGGCCAAAGAAAAATACCGATTAACCCGCTTCCTGCTCCAACACCCATAGTTGTTTTTGCCCCGAATGTGGTCGCCGTCGCCACTCCAGCCGCCGCCGCTGACTTTGCAGCTGGTCCTGACAATCCCAGCAAGACTGCTCCGGTAAATACTTTTGTCGGTTTGGAACAAATGAGTGTAGACTCGACAACAGCTGCCACATGTTGGCGCAACATATTTCGCCCACGTGATAATCGCTGCTTCACGGCATCTTCTGACAATTCTAACGCTGCAGCAACTCGAGCGATTGAATGTTCTTCACGATAGAACAAAACTAAGGGCTCGCGGTAGTTCTCTGGAATATCGGCCAACGCTTGCCACACCAAAGTCTCTTCTTCGGCACTCACGACTCTTTCTTCGGGCGATGAGTTCTCAGTTGATATTTCTGCAACCGCATCGAGATGAGTTGCACGATTAACGCTATTGACAGATTGTTGCATCGCGCGATTGGCCAGATTCCGAACGATGGAACCAATCCACGATTTGAATTTGCTAATGTCTTTCAAATCACCCAGTTTTTGCCAGGCCAGAATGAACGCATCTTGAGCTAAGTCCTCGCTTAGCGCCAGATTACCACAACGGCTATTGGCGATTGTGCACACTAGCGACTGATATCGTTCTACAATCTGGCCGTAGGAATTTTGATCACCTTGCACGGAAAGCTGAATCAGTTCCGCATCGGATGCCGTACCTAAGTCATTTGGAATAGTCATTTTCATAATATGCCTTTCGAAGTGAATGTTCTCATTATACACTAGAGACCATTACGCTTCGGTCGGTGACAGGATTTTTTGAAAACGACCGAATTTGATGCCTTGAGGATGAAAGGCTGGATTCTTTATGGATGACACCAGATCATTCTAAACGATGTGAATTTCATGAAATACGAAACAGTCATCTGGTTTTCATTGTTTATACCGCACATTGGTGGCGTTCCACTACAAGCCAGTGCTTTGAAAAATACTGGTTTTGAGGAACAAGGTGGTTGGCAAATTATCGAACAAGGCAGCAAGCTTCAGGCTAAGTTCGACGTAAACACATCGCAAACAGGTCAAAAGAGCTTTGCTGTATTTCTGGCTGAAGCGTCCCCGACTCAGAAAGAAGATTTCGCAGGGATTGTCCAGACCCTGGATCTGACTCAAGCAGACAAAGGCATTTCCTTCTTTGTCAGAGACAATTACACTGGTAAGACCAAGGGCTATCACTGGATGGAATTACTTCTGGATGATGAAGTCATCTGGGAAGCGGACGTCGCAGGTGGTAATACCGAATGGCAACAGGTCTCGTTGGATTTGACTCGCTACTTAAAAGAGCCAAAACGCAAAAAAATTGGTCGTAACAAGTATCGTGTCGAGAAGAACTATCAAATCACTTTCCGGATTTACGAAAGGAAAGCCGTCACTCGATTTGGCTTTCAGGCCTGGGCAGACAATTTCCAATTGCTGAAAGAGACACCAGTTCATCCTCAGAATTGTGAAAAGAAAAAAACAAAACCAAAGCTCAAACCATTAATGATTTATTTTGACGAGAACGATCTGCTGCAGCCTATAAAGACGGTCGATCATTTTAAGCAAAAGCGCCAACAAATCATTGATGGGATGATGCAAGGCATGGGTCAATTACCCGAACGTCCCAATCGCCATAGTCTTGAAGACTTTCATATTCAGGTCGTCAAAACACAAGTGCGCGGGCGTTATATCAAAAAGACGATTTCGTTTGAGGCAGCAAAAGGCGAAGTTGTGCATGCCTTTCTTTACGAACCCCTTGATATGAAACCCGGTGAAAAACGCCCCGGTATCGTTGGTATGCACCCGACAAGCAGCACGGGTAAAAGCGCTTTTGAGAGTTGGCCGCTCTGCAATTTCCCGATTGAACTGGCGATGCTGGGATATGTCGTCATTGTACCAGATTATCCGGGCTTTGGTGATTCAAAGCCTTACGATTATGACTCAGACCGATACGATTCTGGAACCATCAAAGGCGTATTTAACCACATGACCTGTGTTGACCTGTTGCAGGTACATCCAGCCGTCGATCCCAACAAGATCGGAACGATTGGTCATTCACTGGGCGGCCACAATGCGATGTTTCTGGCAGCATTTGATGATCGGGTCAAGATCGCGGTATCCAGTTGCGGATGGACACCATTCGAGTATTACGAAACAAAAAAAGGGAGATTGAAAATCTGGGCACTGCCTCAGTATATGCCGCCGCTGGAAACGATTTACCATTCCGATCATCGCAAATTCCCTTTCGATTTTCATGAAGTAGCAGCAGCGATTGCGCCACGTGTCTTTTTTTCCAGCTCTCCGACCGGCGATGGCGTTTTTCCGGGATGGGGTCCCCAATCTGCAGAAGCGTCTATCAGAGCTTTCTTTAAGGCCCGTGGTGCCGAAGAGTCCTTTCAATTTCATCAGCCACGCGCTCAACATCGATTTCCGTGGGACACGCGACAGGCCGCTTATCGATCGATGAATGATACATTTCATTATCACATGCATGGCGAATTGGGATTGCTTGCCGAACGTAAAGGAGCGGAATCAATTCCCACTTTGAAGCAGGCTCTCAGCGACAACGACCCAAAAGTACGTCTGGCAGCTGCGAGCTTGCTTGTCACATTGAATGACTCTAGTGGTCTGAATCAAATGCAGCACGACTTCAAGTCAGATTCATCAGACCCGAAGCAATTCGAACATGCTCTTGAAGTAGCAACAATACTAGCACAGATCGGCGACAACAGTGGTTATAAACTGGCGAAAGAGCTGGCCATCAATGGAACCTCGCCTGGTGAACGTTGGCGAGCCGCCGTGGTGCTGGCGCACATCGCCAACACAGACAAAAGCAAACTGCAAGAAGCGGGCATAGACCCGATCGCCATTTTAAAAACAATCGCAGCCAGGGAGAAAGATGAAGGTGTATTTTTCGTGTTTCTTGATCAGGTACATAAGATTCTGAACGACCGAACGGCTATGATTGCCATTTTCGCCATCGCTAAGGAATCAAAGCATCATACTACCCCTCCTCCCGGAAATCGATATCGTATCGCTGAAGTCTTTTATGCCGTTGCGGTCAGAGATAAAGACAACGACTGGCGATAGGACCGTTTTGTTTTCTTGTTAAAACTACAACTACCAATATTATTACAAGTTTCTTACTTTAGGAATTAACCATGTTTCATCTTTTCAATCATCGAATCCTCACCAGTCACATTTCAATCTTGAGCAGCTTGCTGTTTACTTGTAGCATGGTGTGGGGAGATAAGCAGCCCGCTGATTCACGAAACGTCGCAACAAATCAAAATAGCGTCATAGTTTCAAAGACGAAGTTGCAAACCGGTACAAAACCTTCTTCTACCAAGAACCTACTCCCGAAACCCCAACCAAAGGGTCAAAAGAAAAAAGGCTTTGTCACAATTGCAACCATTGGTAGTTCTCAGTTAACGGTTCCCGGGAATACAAAGCCTCAAAAAGCAGTTGAACTGGTCATTACCCACTGGCAAAAACTGTTTGACCAGGTACTGCCTGACAAGCCAGATCTCATTGTTGTACCCGAAGCCTGTGATCGCCCGCGCGGCCTCAACGCCAAAAACTTGAACAAGTATTACCTGACCCGCAAAAATCAGGTGCGTGACTTCTTTGCGCAGGTTGCTGAAAAGAACCGATGTTACATCGTCTATTCTGCCAAGAGAGCCATGCCCGATGGAACCTGGCGTAATTCCAGTGTGATGATTGATCGCCAAGGTAAAATCGCTGGTACTTATAACAAAAACCATCCTACGATTGGTGAGATGCAGCAAGGCATTGTCTGTGGCAAAGATGCTCCCGTCATCGAATGCGATTTCGGTCGGGTCGGCATGGCGATCTGCTTTGATCTTAACTTTGATGTCACTCGGCTGAAATATGTGAAAGCGCAACCCGATCTGATTCTGTTTTCGTCCGTGTATCACGGTGGATTGATGCAGCAGTATTGGGCTTATTCCTGCCGTTGTCATTTTGTCGGTGCGATCGCCGGACGGTCTAAGCCGTCTCAAATTCGAAATCCACTCGGCAACGTGATCGCTTCCAACACCAACTATTTTGACTGTGCTGTTGCGAGGGTCAATCTTGATTGTGCTCTCGTCCACCTGGACGAAAACGGGGGACGACTCAAAGCGATGAAGAATAAATACGGCCCCAAGGTCAAAATCACCGATCCGGGTCTGCTGGGTCCGGTACTCATCGCCAGCGAACATGAGACGGTTGACATTGATTCGATGATTGAAGAATTCGAACTGGAACGATTAGATGACTATCTGGCACGATCACTCGCACATCGACTCAAACCTGGTAACACTGAAAAGTAATCCGAATTCAGGGAAGCTTTGGCTTCACGGGGATTGTCCCCTGTTTTAGATCGACGGGATAGAGCGCCTCATGTTTTTCCATGCTGACGATCAATTCCTGCATCATCTTTCGGAGTTGATCCGGTTTCCTGGCGGCCAGATTTTTCTGCTCGAAAGGATCTTTAGCAAGGTTGTAAAGCTGATAGTGTCCCCCTTCCGATTCTTCTGAAGGAAAATAATGATATATCACTTTCCAATCACCGTTTCGATAGGTGGTAAAGTAATTGCTGCGATGTGGTGAGTGTGGATAGTGCATCAGAAACGTCTGCTGGCGTGAGTCATTCGAGCTGCCTGTCAGTAATTTATCGAGTCGGTTTCCATCGACAATGTGGTTCTCTGGCAGCTTCGTTCCTGTCAACTCAAGGATCGTCGGGAATAAATCTTGAACTGCCGCTGTTTGAGTCTGTATTGTACCTGCGGGAATCGAAAGTCGTTTCTGGTAAGGATTATCGGGATTACGTTTGGCCCAGGCTGCGATGAAAGGCACACGCATACCCCCTTCGTAGTGTGCCCCCTTTTTTCCGCGTAATGGTGCGGCACAGGCCACTTCGTGCTGATGCCCTAAAGGCGCATCCGAGCCATTATCACCCAGGAAAAAGATCAGTGTGTTTTCCGCAACGCCGAGTTCATCGACTTGGTCTAGAATATCACCCAGTGATTTGTCCATGCCTTCAATCAGTGTGGCAAATGCCTGTGCGCGTGCCGGCTTGCCCGATTTTTTATAGTGATCGGCAAAACGTGGATCGGAATCGAAGGGCGCATGCACGGCGTAATGTGCCATATAGAGAAAGAACGGCTTTCCACTTTTCACGACATCCGTGATCGCAGAATTGGCTTCAAGTGTGAGTGCTTCAGTGAGAAACGTCTCGGTGCCATGATATTTATCCAGGTGCGGAACCGCGTGTCGCGCTCGTTTTGTGGAGAGCCCGTATTTTTTTTCCCCATAATAACTGCCGGGCGCACCGAATGAGGCTCCCGCGATATTGGTATCAAAGCCAAGATTACCTGGGTTCGCTCCGGCAAAATCGCGTGCACCAAAGTGCCCTTTGCCAACATGAATTGTGTGATAGCCATTCTTTTGCAGAAGCCGCGCGAGTGTAATATCGTCTTTTTTTAACCCTTCCCAGTTCCACTCAGGAGGGCCCTGTGGACCTCGGTTATTTTTTTCAGGATTGATCCAGTTGGTCGCGTGATGCCGCGCTGCATTCTGCCCGGTCATGATTGAAATGCGTGTGGGCGAACAGACACTCATCGCATAGAAATTATTAAAGCGGACTCCCTGCTTCGCCAAACGTTCCATACTGGGTGTGATATAGAAATCGTTAAGTGGATAGCGTTTGGGTTTCCCCTGTGCATCGGTCAGAAAAGGAACGGAGGTATCCATTACCCCCATGTCGTCCACCAGAAACACAACAATGTTGAGTGGTTTGGCTTTCTTGTTTTGAGCGTTTGAGGCAATCGCCTGCGTGCGCGCGACTGATGAGCCCAGAGCCAAAACAGTAAGTAATCGAATCGCGCGTAATAGATGAGGACCCATGGTATAATGAAATTCCTTTCATTGGTGTCGATGCAGGTTTATTCTGATCTTAATATAACAAGCGACACCCATTGATGTCTAATGAAGAATTCTGTCAGATCCCTAGAAGATAAGATCCAGGAACGCCATCGACTCAGTATTCAATACGGCACTTGAATGAGATATAGTAGTATGATCGGGAGAGTAAACTCATCAGGGGCAACATAGTTTTATAGAATGTTATTTAAAAAGTTGATGTAAATCGCAAAGATTTCTTCACCCTTTGATCACTTTAATGGAGAGTGTCAATCATGTGTCGTTGGCTTGCTTATTCTGGCTCACCACTCAAAATCAGTACGCTGTTAACGCGTCCGAATCATTCGCTGATCGATCAGAGTCGTCATGCGACTCATAATGTTGAGAGCTTAAACGGCGACGGATTTGGCGTGGGCTGGTATGGAGATGAAGCAACGCCGGGCGTTTATCGTGATACCCATCCCGCCTGGAATGATGCGAACTTTCTGCATTTGGCAGAGCACATTGATTCGGGTCTCTTTCTGGCGCATATTCGCGCTTCAACGGGAACCCCGGTGCAGAACACCAACTGCCATCCTTTTACTTTTGAAAACTGGTTGTTTCAACATAACGGCTCCGTACCCGAGTTCCATTTTCTCAAACGTCACCTGATGTTCGACATTGAACCCAGTCTGTTTCTCGCCATTGAAGGCTCAACGGATTCAGAGATCTTATTCTTCCTCGCTCTTACATTTGGACTGAGGGACGATCCCCCTGCCGCCCTGGCCCGGATGATTGGTCATGTAGAACGTGCGCGAAAAGCCGTTGGCATTCAGCAGCCTCTCTTCTTCAGCGCCTGTACGACCGATGGAGTACGAATCTGGGCAGTACGCTATTCCAGCCATGCACAGTCTCGAACGCTGTATCACAGTAGTCACCTGCGCGCCTTGCACGATATCGATGGTACGTATGAAGAATTGCCAAGTAATGCCATTATTGTTGTGTCTGAACCGCTGGACGATTTAACGAATCATTGGCAGGAAGTTCCGGAATCATGCTTGCTCACCGTTGAAAATGGAACAGCGATTGTAACACCCTTTTCGCCAAACTAATGCTACATTGCAACTGACGACAACACACATTTTTTACTCTTAGAAAGAAAGGTTTGATCCGAGGCACAACAATACTTACGAATAGTGTTTCAATCACTGAGCATGTTGTGTTTCTTAGTCATTCAATCGAAACAAACCGTTTGATTCCAATACCAGGTATTCCTGATTACCCTGAACGTTTTGAAATGTTTGCTCGATACCTGAAGGCCAGAGAAGTGTGAGTTGATCGATGCGTTCGCTGGCATCTAATCCAAAAATTAATTTTCGTTCGTTACTTGCCTGATAGCCGTCACCGGCCGTTAATTGCTGTACTAACTTGCGTTCTCCGATCTCAGCAGTCACGATCGTTCCAATGGCATCACGTGCAGAGCGAATACCGATAAGGCGAACTGCCAGATAGTTGCCGCAGTTTTCAGTTTCGTTTGTTAATAAAGCAACTGGCGTATCCAGATGACTGATAACAACATCTTCTTTCCCGTCACGATTCCAGTCGAGTCGCGCCATTGAACGGCCCAGATACGTTTTCTTGAAGTAGGCTCCCAGTGATTGTGCTGGCAGTTCGATGAATTTGGCGTCTCCGGTATTCTGAAAAAACTGGGGTGGCATGCGATAGGATCGTCCTGTATCGCGGTTATCATCGACATCTCCATTAACAACGATTAAATCTGGCTGGCCATCTAAATTAGCATCCACAAATTGTGTGCCGAAACCGAGCATCTTGAGACTCGGTTTCTGTAAACCGGACTGTCGCGTGTCATCGTTAAATGTATTGCTTTTCGATTGCAGAAATAATGTATTTGATTCGTTATAAAAGTTTGTCACAAACAAATCAAGCAGACCATCGTGATTCGCATCTCCCGCAGCAATTCCCATACACCCTTCAGGGTCTCCATTTTCATTTAGTGCTAATCCATAAGCTAACCCCTGCTCTGTGAATTCAGGATTCTTGCTCCCACTTTCTTTTGTATGAACGAAATAAAAATTGGGTACAGCATCGTTGGCGACAAAGAGATTGAGACGCCCAGATCCATCAAAGTCTGCTGCGACAACTCCTAAGCCACGTCCATCCGGAACGGTAATACCTGATTTGGCAGTCAAATTCTCGAATCGCCCATCGCCTGAATTCGAATAAAGCTGGTCTTGTGCTGCTGGGAAATTGCGAGGTGGGCAGATTCGCATCACCCCCTCACTGTCAGGACAGATTCGCTGAAACAAGTCTTTACCTGACAGATAGTTCACAACATAGAGATCGGGGTTGGAATCATTGTTCAAGTCAGCAATGAGACAACTTGTTGACCACTGGTTTCCACCAACTGTTGATTGAATTGTGATATCGGTGAAAGTACCATCGCCATTATTTTCATAGAATCGGTTCCCATTGATATTGGCTATATACAAATCAGGAAATCCATCGTTGTTAAAATCACCCGATGTAACGCCTTGACTGAAACGATTTTCAAACACATTTGCATCGACCGTCACTTCTGAGAATGTATCATCACCTTGATTCCGAAAGAGGCGATCAAGATGTGTCTGTTGATCTTCTGCTGTCGGCCAGTCGCTACCTTGTGTCAGGTAGATATCGGGCCAGCCGTCTGCGTCAAAGTCAACAACGGCAACACCGCCACCGGTGAATTCATACATTTTGTGTCCGGGGTTATCAGGGTCAGAGCCGTTAAAGTACTGGAATTCTAAACTGGCATCTGAAGCACGATCGACAAAATGAATTGGTGAGACTTGAGACAATTCCAGTTTGTTTTCGTCTGTTCCAGTAGACAGTGTTTTCCACTGTGGTAAAGGATATTTTGAGAAATCAAATTTCCGTGTCGGATTCGCAGTTTCAGTCGTCCGCATTAAGTCCAGATGAGAGAGTTCCGAACCAAGTCGCCTGACACCTTCCTGTGCCCAGAGAAGATGTGGATACTTACGTTGAACCAGAAGGTACCAACCATAGGCTTCCCATATCAGCCCCAGTGATTCAGCAAGCTTTGCTGCTTTCTGCATGTCTTCCGGATTGGTTTCTAAATACGCTAACTTGACAGTGTTAAAATAGGCCTGTAACAGATTTGACCGTTCGAAGAAAACTTGAGACTGCTCTTTTTCTCCCAGTTGTTTCAATAATTGTGCCAACTGATAATTCGCCCTGCGATGGTTGGGATTGATACGAACAGCTTCAGCAAAACAACGAACTGCTTCCAAAGTTTTCCCGTTGCGCAATAACCAGGTACCTCTAATCGTCCAGATACCAGGATGCAGATCGCCTGACTGGGGAACTGCCGCATTCCAGATTAAAAATTGTTTATCAGAGGCAGTGCTGAGTAATACTTGTCCGAGTTTGGCATGGGCTTCGATGAGTTCTGGTTCAACGTCGATCACTTCACGTAATAGTTTTTCGCTCTGCATAAACTGCTGCTGATCGATTGCATTGCGTGCTAACCCCAATCGAACGAGAATATCATCCGGATTTGCAGCCGCATATTCGTCTAAGACTTCTTTATTCTGATGTGCCAACTCTCCCATACACAAGACAAACAGATGGATCGATGCAAATTGATTGAAGCGGATAAGTTGCAGTCGATAATGATTTGCGTCCCAGTCACGTGAACACAGACCTAACAGATATGCTAACCGGTCGTTAGCGGTGATACTTTTACTGTTTGTCTGATACGCACGTTGAAACTGCTCTTCGGCTGCTGAGAGTTGTTTCAAACCCAGAAGAAACACATCGCCCGCACCACAGCGCGCTTCGACTCCTTCAGGACTGTTATCGGGAACGGAAGCAAAGTACTCCAGAGCTGCTGTAGCGCGATTGAGTTTAACGGCTGCATTTCCTGCCAATAAAGCCGCTTTCGTTGCATCGGGGTCGCGGCTGACTACGATCGCTGCGTTTTGTTCCGCATTTTGATAGTCACCCCTCAAGAAATCCCGCTGCGCATTTTGCAACAGCGTTTTGGAATCATGATGAAGTCCCTGAAAGATAGCAAAACCTAAACCGCAAACGAGCAGGAAAACAAGAACGACCGAACAAAAAGTCTTCCAGCGCAGTTCTGCAGATAACCGGGATTGTGTACTTATAGAATCCACATCGGGACCGATCTTAACATCAAAAGCTTCGAAATAATCTTACTAATTCTTTAAATCAAAGTTGAATTCTCCACCCCCCGATTCTACATCAGCCGTTAAATCGGTCGTTTTTTCAGTTTGATAATTTTGCGGAATACATTTTTTAACCTTTTTTAGATCGATGCTGGGGTCTGTTGGAGTGCGTGGGAGTGGTGAGACAATTACTTTGTATTTTGCTATCGTCACACCTTTATCAAATGCAAATTTTCCGGAGGCGTCCAGATCTGCCTCATAGACTCCGCCGCCTCGCATTTTGACTTCAGCCTCAGCATTTTCTGATGGTAGTGGAATGAATGCCACATAGCCGGTTGTAACCGGTTTACCATCCAAAGTTACTGTTCCGGTCACACCAGTCGTTGTCGCCTTTTCCGGTAGACTCGAAGAACAACCAACACTACACAACAATGCGATAATTAAGCTAAACGAACAACAAGATAAACGTGAATCGTTAGTACGAAAATTAATCTTTGGTGAGAACATCAAAAGAATCCTTCAAAACAACTAATTGTTCTACTCAATTTGAAAACAGACTAATACAAAAACAGGCCGACTAAGCATCGGCCTGTTTAAGTAGATCTGTACAATCTG
The DNA here is from genome assembly GCA_942492165.1 of uncultured Planctomycetaceae bacterium. GTDB lineage: Bacteria > Planctomycetota > Planctomycetia > Planctomycetales > Planctomycetaceae > Gimesia. The sequence continues at coordinate 53,018 of CALOEF010000063.1, read as the reverse complement.
GTAAATGAAAAAACGCTTCCACTTGACCTGTCAGAGTTAGAACTCGCCGACAACCAGGCCATCATTTTTAGCACACAATTTTGTTAAGAGTGTGAAGTCCAGGTTTTCAGAGAGAAAGCGAACTGAACCATCTGCCAGCAATCCGTGAGTTCCCCCGACATGGAAAGAGTTAATGACGGAATTACCTTGATAGACAGTGCCCGTTCCCGCACTGGCAGACTGATGGTTAATCGGGTAGCGTACCGAAGTATTTCCTGCTCCCCAATGCGTGTCTCCGGGCGGAGCTGCAGGACCAGAACCAGACCAGCCACCATAATAATTGTTACTGAGATCGGCGCCGTTGACTGTACCAGACTGTTCAGCAATGACCAATGTATTAGAAGTACCGTCTGTGACATCACGCATTCTCACAACAACATTCGGTACGAGAATTCCCGTGTTGCAGTAGATTGTCGTGTAGTCACCTGCGTCACAAACTGCAGTGCCGCGACCAGCAGGGTCAGGAGTCGCTCCTGAGATACCAACATAACGATGTGTTTGACAACCCTGCGTGTTATTTAAGACTGCCGTGTTATTGGGGTCCAAAGGTGATGAGGGGCATGTGTAAACGGATACGGTAACACCAATCAGATGCGCGAGATTACCTGAAGTACCGTTACAGAGAAATGATGAGCTAAAATTAAGTTGATTGTAAAGCGGTGCCTGGTCCAGGTAAGGTAAAATAAACGTACGCCAGTTTGTTCTGGAGGTCGAACCAACTGTCGCAATTGGAAAGACGCGGAACGTATCATGGTAGTTGTGAACGGCCAGTCCGAGTTGCTTCATGTTGTTTTTACATGAACTTCGGCGTGCTGCTTCGCGAGCCTGCTGGACCGCCGGTAACAGGAGTGCAATCAGGATGGCGATAATGGCAATCACCACGAGTAACTCAATCAGTGTGAAACCACGAGAACGATACTTTTTCATAGAACACCTTCATTTCCGCGAATTAGAATTGGATAAAAAAAGTCCGAAATGTCTCTTTTGAAACACGTTTTTGATATGTACTGAATAGATCTAAGAGATGATTTTCAAATTAGTAATCGCAAGACACATATATTGATAAGTAACTTAGGAACTAATAACCAGCGTATAATATAAACAGTTCTACCTATTTACGCAAGCATTTCTAGAGATCCACTACCTTTTTATCGTCTACTCCACTTAGGGTTACATCATATTCTCTCAACTTATCTTTTCACTTTTTAATTAAGAATCGTTAAATATTATTTGAGTCTTACCTTTATTCATAAAACAATAAGGTCCTCTTTTAATTTCCGAATATTATTACATACGTTTTTCACATCCACATACATCGATGTACCCGTAGTCTTAATTTCCCTGTTTGGCTTAACTCTGTGAAAGTGCACTGAACCCAAACAAAATGAGATTAAATCTTTTTCAACCTCTTTAACAACATCCCAAAAGATTCCCAAACATGCAGCTTTCCCTCAGAGATCGGTAGCAAGCGGGGAGAATCATTCTTTTTCCGACAAGCAAACATCAGTTCTTTTGATCAATATTGAAATACAACTGGGGCACTCGCATAATCAATGAGACGAAGACAGGATTGTGCGGTAAACCTTACGCATTTATTGTAAAAGTTTGATCAATGCCAGAAAAATATTATGTCGAATGTGATTGTGGAAGAAAGATTCGCGTCGAACTGTTCCATGCAGGTTCAGAAAAAAGGTGTGATTCGTGCAATAAAACGGTTCTTATTCCCAGCACGACTGAATTAAAAGAACTGTCTGGAGATAATTATCCGTTACTGCGGCCGATCGAGAAGATTTTACGTACGCTGGAAGAACACGAGCCTCCCTTTGATGGCATCTGTCATCACTGTGATGAGGCTGACGCGAAATTTGCGATTCCGATCTCCTTTGATGTGATGGTAGAACGTTATGTCAAACATGATGGTAAAATCCGACCCACGATTCGAGGTGGAATCGCACTGGAGGCAGCCGAATATGAAGAAGTCAGACAGGAATTAGCTTTTCCACTATTGCTTTGTGGAGAGTGTCACACAGAATATCAGTCTTCGAAACAGACCGCCGCATTGAAAAATCGACTCCGTTTGCTTGGCCTTTTTGGTATCTTCGTCCTGTTCCTGGTATTTGCTTTTTTCAACGTAGAAGCGGTCGCTGCACTGGTTGGTATTTTTTGGCTTATCGGCGCAATCGCATGGGCTATGCGGTTTCAAAACACTAAAAAGATCGATTCGTATATTACCCCCTGGCTGGATGACATTCGCTGGGTTCCAGACGCACTCGCAATGGAACGTGAATACGATCTGATCATTGGTGATCCGATACCACTCGAATAGTGAGCTGTGATTTCCATTATTCAGCGACACCCCTGCGCACCACCTGTGATTATCAAATTGCTCGAAATCAGCTCGAATAATGAGAGCAAATCACCATTTTCAAAAATGATTCTATTTTTCGGTAGCAACTGGGATCTGTTATACGTTTTAAGTAACAGCTGCAGTTTTGTTACCTGAATCCTGTATCAAATAATTCTCATAACACGTTTCCCAATCAGGACATACAGAACAAGCCTTTTATTATTATTGTATTCACATCATTCCAGTCGATCAGCACAGTTCGAATTGCCAATTCAAGGCATCATTCAAAAAAGTGTTCTACAACGGTATCGGGCCATCCGTGTTTTTGAGGTTTGAGAATTTTTGTCCGATATGGGGGATCCTAGTTATGCGAAAAGTCAGCTTTATACTCACTCTGTTTGCACTGATGATTTTTGCCAGTGATACTTACGCACAACGTCGAGGCGGAGGAGGAGGCCAGGGTGGCAGACCACCGCGTGGAGGAGGAGGCGCACAGGGTGGTCAAGCGGGACAAGGTGGTCAGCAATGCCAACAGGGTGGCGGGGGAACACAAATGCGAGCTGGTGGCAGAAGACGCAACCAAAACGCTGATAACACTGAAGACACAATTGAAGAATTGACTGCTTTAATGCTGCGTCTGGATCAAAACCGTGATGGAGTGATCGCACGCAATGAAGTTCCTTCACAATTACTACCTCGGATGACAGGGGCAGACCAGAATGAAGACGGTGTTTTGAATCGTCTGGAACAGATGGCAGTCATTGATCGCGCCAGAATCTTAAGTGGCCGTCCCAATGTCACCGGGATCGGACTGACGGCAGACATCTTTACAATGTTAGATAAAAACAAGGATACTGCGATCAGTCGTACAGAAACCCCCAGACAACTTCAACGACTCTTTCGAACAATTGATACCAACAATGATGGCATGATTAATACCGACGAGCAGAAAGCCGCTCTATATCGTATTAAAGGGAGATTAAATCCCGAGAAGCCTCGAGTGAAAGATCCCACGTTATAAGAATTCGATACAAGTGTCAGGAACAAAATTAAGACATGTATGGTGAGGTTACCTGGTGTGACCAGACTTTCGTTTTCCGAGAGCGAATTGTCGAGTCCGCTTTGCCAGTCAATGATCAGTTCCTGACACTTTTTTCTTATCTATCAGATTTCGTTTAATCAATCATGTCAGGAACCGATTTAAGACTTTCATGGTGTACTCCCGGGGTGATTGGAATTCTGTTTTCCGAGATCATAATTCCAATCTGAACAACCAGTCAGCGAGAGGTTCCTGGCATTTTTTATTTATCTTCTTTAATAACCACTTCAACCACGATCACTCCACGACCGGGGACACGTACCGTAAATTTCGAATCTTTGGGATGAATTGCAACACTCGGAAAACTCGTGAGCACTTCCACAGACTCAACTGGCTTACCGATGTCGATTTCAGGACGTGCATAACTGAGTGATCGATTTTTGATCCCGATTCGAATCCGTCCATTTGCCTGCTCGACAGGCATAATTGCCACAGCGTTTCCCTTAGAAGTCACTCTGATTGCGCCCGAGACTTTTTGCAATGTTTGCGCACAGGCTTGAACAAATCCTGAGGACACTTTTCGATATGTCAGATGAGTCCAGTAGCTCCGGGGGGCAGTAAGAGATGTCAGATCGCCGAGTGGGATCTCGTCCCCCTCTTTAATAATTTCGACTGATTTTTGTAGATCGGATGCTTTTACATTATAAACACCACACCACATTTCGTTCGGAGGATAAACATCACGAAACTCAAAATCGGCTTGAGGAAATGTCTTGAGTTTTCGTCCTACGAGCATGATGGGGCCCCCCTGATACTGTATGACTTTTGCCAGTTCTTCAGCAGGTAAGAGATGAGGGTTAGGCACCAAAATGGCGCCGCTCGCTTTCTCTAATGAATTGACATTGATCGTAGACTGAATCGTAGCACCGGCAACCATGATCTGGTCCAGAATGCGATGTGAATTCCAGGTACGTGTTTTGATAAAGTCTGCCATCTGTGCGCGATAGGCGGCATCTGACCAGACAACTGTCGCACCATTCGTTGAATGGGGAGTCTTTGAAAACGCAAGGTTCCAGCGTTCTTCCAGCCAGCGCCATTCTTCACGCTTTAAACCATCGCCGAGACAGACCAGAAAGCCATCCCCACTCGGTTGCAGCGAACCATCGGGACGTGTGTGAAAGACATTGGGCAGTGCGTAAATCTCACGTTCGAGTACTGTCGGGTGATGATGAATGGCATCCCATTGTTCGACCACATCATGCACGGTTTGCAGATAAATCAACCGCGTGTCGGGCACGCAGGCACGTATCAACATGAGCATCGACAGAAAGTCATCATGCCGATCCGTCTCTGACAGGCGCGGGTCCATGGCCAGACTCGCGGCGACGGTCTCGACAATAATACCATCGACGCCAGTAGCAGCGATGCGCTGATAGTCGACGCCATAGCGATACAGTGATTCAAAGGGTGCCCTGCCCCATGCCGAATTGATGACGGCCTGTTTCTGTTTCGCATGCAAGGCGGTTACCATTGTAGACCAGAAACGCGCCCAGCGATCGGCATAGAATTCACTCCACTCGGCGCGTTTGTGCTTCAGTATCCAGTCGCCGCGCGCTTTGAGTTTGGGAATGTCGTAGCCACACTTTTGTGTTACGACTTCAGGTAATTTCAGACCGGAGGCGTCTTCGAACTGGCTAATCATATCGTCGGCAAATGACGTATTATGAATTGAACCCGATAATGGCCCGAAGCCATCGGCTCCGTGCCAGCCGTCGAAACCGTAATCTGTGAGTGTCCGAACCATTTGCTTTGCGAAATAGTCTTCAAAATAGGAACCGTCATCAAGTCGGGAAAGACAATTGAGCCCCCAGACCTTGCCATGGCTTTTCCAGACGTGCAGCACCTCCAGATGATCGCTGATCCACTCACGATGTTCATTATCGCGGGTGTACTTTGCAAACGAGCTGAGAAATACTTCGACGTCACGTTTTTTCAAATTTTGGATCAAAGCACGCAATTGGTGATTGGTCCAGTCCTGACGTTTCCGTTCCCGATTAAATTCGTGTCCTTCGCGCGAACAGTATTCTTTCGGCAGCCCGACCTCTTTCTCAATACCCGGATGTGAAAGTACGAAATCGGGTGAGCCAATGAGCAGACAAATCGCTTTCGGCGTAAATCCTGTCGCCTTGAGATACTGATCGACCCCGTAATCAGGCTGCTGGTTATCAAAGGCGATCAGCTCGGTCCAAATCCAGCGTTCATGCGGACGCAGCGGAGAGGTCTGCTCTGCTGCTGTGAGATCATTCAGTGAAAACAGAAGCAAACCGACAAAAAATGCCCAAGGCATAATGTGAAAGTTTTGTTGACGCATGATTTATCCTACGGTTAGATTGATAAACGGGAAGGAATGGGACCTGTCAAAGAAAGACTATCGCATTATCTTATGTACTAGCCCCTCTGGAAAGCAGGTCTTCAAAATAAGTTGAGACTTTTGACAAATCGGGTGGCTCGCATCGAAATGCGATGTGTGAATCGGGACGTATCACAAACAGAGTCGGGTCAATCACGCCGAATCGAGCGTGTGCATCGCCATGTATATCGTGCAACCAATGCTCAACGATGAGTGAACCTTCAAGTCTTTCGGGTGGTGAAATTGTGGAGATGATCCAAAATGAACCGTCCATTGACTGCATGGCAGACTCGAATTCATCATTCTCAGGAATTTCTGACTGGTCTGTTACCATCCATAACAAGACATGGCCCGTTGATTGCAGAAGCTGGTTGAGCCGCCTCTCCTGTTTGCTTTCTGTAACATATAGTGGACCGGCGTCCGGAATACGATCACCGGGAAGTAACCCAAGCCAATTCCGTTGTGCTTCACTGCCTTTAGCATGTTGACCACGGACAATGGGACTATCGCGATAATGAAAATCTAACTCCGATTCAGCACGTGCAACCTGATTTTGCCCGCGCGAAGAATAAAGCATGGCACAAAAAGCACGTTTTACTCGTTCAACAGCTGCTCGTTCTTTTGGAATATCGCGAAGTTCTTCGGCGGCATCACCGGACGCGCCTACCGCTGCAGCGACCGGTCGGCGTTCGTGTTCGTAACTGTCAAGCAATATTTCAGAAGCCTTCCCATTTGCGACGAGTGCCAGCTTCCACCCCAGATTAAAGGAGTCCTGAATTCCCGTATTCATGCCATGCCCTTCAATGGGACTGCATGCATGAGCGGCATCGCCAGCCAGCAAGACACGACCTGATCGGTAATGTGCACTCAATTGACAATGAGCGTGGTATAACATCGGTTTGTCTGGATCGTCCAGTGATGTACCTGGTGATATCGAATCAAGGCCTTGATTAATACTCTTGAGAATTTCCGCTGGTTCCGTATTATCTTCAGCCCGGAAATAAATACGCCAGCGGCCTGATGGGAGTGGAACCGGATTCAATGCCGGGTTTTCAAGTTGAATGGCCGCCATATCGTTGGCATACTGCCAGTTCTTCAAATGCCCGTCGATCACCCCCCATTGAACTTGATAGCGATGGCCGGCGACTTCGATGCCAATCGCCTCACGCACTCTACTGTGAATACCATCGGCTCCCACTAACCAATCGGCGGCGACGATGTGTTCTGTTCCATCGGTGGCCCGTAAGCACGCGGTTACGTTCTCGTCATTTTGTTCCAGCTTGCTCAGTTCCCAGCCTCGGGTTACCGTTCCTCCGAGTTCCCTCAACCGATCCGTTAGAATCTCTTCTGTTTCATTCTCTGATAAATTAAGATCATAGGGGTAGCGACACTCTAAACTATCAAACAAGACTTGTGCGATTTGTTCTCCATATGCGAACAAATTAAAACCACGCATAATGTGCCCGCGTTTGAGAAAGCGATCGAGAATCTGCATCGATTCAAATACTTCCAATGAGCGACTGTGAATGACCGTCGCTCGATCCAAGGGGAGCGGATTGGGACGACGATCGATCAACAGACAATTGATGTGTCTCCGGGCTAATTCCACAGCCAGCGACAAACCGGCAGGACCTGCACCGACTATCAGCACGGGAGTGTTCTGAGGAAGGCTGGTATTTGAATTCACAGTTTATTTTTCCGGATAAATCGAAACGTTACTTGATCATTGTGTGAATCGACCAAAATTAAATGAATCACAATTCGAAGCAAGTGTCATTTGAAATTCAATGTATTGACATTGTTAAGTCTACCTGATCAGTTCACAATAGATATGCGTTCGCTTTCTTGAATTCTGTTTCTGTAAACCAGCTATACTGGAATACAAGTCGAGCCTCTTTTAATATGCGATTACCCAATATTAACAACTACGCATCACGAAACCGATGTAAACCCGCTGATGAAAGTGACCTCCATGAATTATCGTTTGCCTGTAGTCTTGTTGATCTGTTGTCTGTTCGGCACTTTGGTTCAATCTGCTGACGCGCAACAGTCGACGAGCCAACTGGAACAACAGCTTAAGCAGGCTGATATCCGGTTATTAGTCAATGAAGCCCGTCGACGAGGAAATCCAAAACGAGGTGCGCTTCTGTTTCACAAATCGGTTGCCGCTTGTATCAAATGTCATGATCGTGCTAAGGGAGCCTCTCCACTGGGCCCCGATCTGACAAAGACCGACAAAAAACTCACTGATGAGTACCTGATTGAATCCATTCTTTATCCGTCAAAGAAAATCAAAAAAGGCTTCGAAACAGTTACGATTATCACAAACGCTGGAAAGCTGGTTTCAGGTTTGGTGGCCGAAGACCGGAAAGAGTCACTCGTATTGCGCGATGCGGCGAATCTTGAAAAGGAGCTTGTCGTCCTCAAGAAAGACATCGACGAAAAATCGGTTGGCAAGAAATCGATGATGCCCGAAGGGTTGGTCGCAACATTGAAAAATCAGGGAGAGTTTTATGATCTAGCCAGCTATATCTTCAATGTGGTTCACGGTGGTGCCCGGCGCGCTGCGGAACTGAAACCGTCGGCTGAAGAGTTGATCGTCAAAGATGACACTCAAAATCTGGATCATGCGGGAATTCTGCAACATCTGAATCAGAGAGATTTCGACGCGGGCAAACGTATCTTCCAAGGTCTCTGCAAGAACTGTCATGGCGTGGATGGCAATAAACCATCGCTTCCCACAGCGCGGGCATTTGGTACTCAGCCGCTGAAATTCGGTGCAGACCCTTACCGCATGTTTCTCACACTCTCCAAAGGCAACGGCTTAATGGGGCCGATGCAGCACCTCAGCCCCAAAGAACGTTATCAGGTGGTGCATTTTATTCGTGAAGAATTTATGAAAGAGAATAATCCCGTCTATGCGACTGTGACTCCCGAATACCTGAAAGGACTCCCACAAGGTACGGAGTCGGGTGAGTTTGATCTCAATATCGAACGCGATTTTGGACCAGCACTCGCATCACAACTGGGAAATATCACGACCAGTGCCTTGACTGTGAAACTGGATGATGAAACAACGATTTCTTACGACCTGCACACGATGAATCAGACAGGAATCTGGAAAGGTGGATACCTCGATGTCAGTGACACCCAGCACATTCGTGGCCGGGGTGAAGGAGTGCCTGAACCTGAGGGAAAAATACTTAATGGTCTGGCGGGCTGGCAATGGGGACATGACGGCACGCTGGATTATTCCAGAAATAATTTACTCCCACGGGGACCGCTGCCGAAAAAATGGTTCGACTATAAAGGTCATTATCTGCAGGGAAAACAACTGGTCCTCTCTTATGAAATTGACGGCCGGGGGATTCTTGAGTTGCCTCAAGTAATTGAGGGAAAACGGGGAGTGCGCCATACATTACGTATAGAGCCAGGAAACGCATTGATTCTTGCTACAGCAACACCGGGAAATACGAAAGCAAGCTTCTCTGGTGTACGCTATATGGATGGGCAGTCACCCTCCGGAAAACAGGGTCCCGCTACACATGCAATTGCGATGGTTTCGCATCTCAATTCCTTTACAGCATCATCCGTTATTGGCGCCACAGACGGGATGACCTGGAAGACCGATGATCAACAACGCTTAATTTTGAATATCCCGGCTGATAACAAACCACGATTAGTCGAGATTATCTGTTTCGAAGGAACTGAGAAAACCGATTTCAATATTTTTTGTGATCTGTTAAAACAATCCAATATTGAAAAAATCGTCAATCCACAAACATTGACCACCGGCGGATCGGCTAACTGGCCTGAAGTCTTGAAAACCGTTGGTTATCCAGGTCTGGAACGGGGAGCCTATGCACTGGATACGATCAGCATTCCCGAGTCAACACCCTGGAACACCTGGTTTCGTACTTCGGCTCTCGATTTCTTTCCCGACGGTCGCATGGTTGTCTCAACAGTCGGCGGGGATATCTGGATTGTCTCCGGAATCGACAAGGACTTGTTAAATCTGAAATGGAAGCGTTTTGCCGGCGGTCTCTATGAACCGTTTGGTGTGAAGGTTGTGGATGGCTTGATCTATGTGACTTGTAAAGATCGATTAACGCGACTCCATGATCTGAACAACGACGGTGAAGCCGACTTTTATGAAAGCTTTTCTGCTGACACTGATGTCTCGCGATTCTTCCATGCGTTCAACTTCGATTTACATACTGATTCGGAAGGTAATTTTTATTATTCGAAATGCGGTCAGTATACGAGTTATGCATTACCCGGTTCGGTGATCAAGGTTTCGTCGGATGGAAAAAAGCGAGAAGTATTTTGTACCGGGTTTCGTACGCCGAACGGTATGGGAATTCTACCTGATAACCGTTTGACCGTTAGTGACAACCAGGGAAACTGGATACCCGCTTCCAAGATCAGTCTAATCAAACCGGGTGGTTTTTACGGGTATGTGCAAACTCACGCGGGAGGGAAAAACTGGGCCCCTGATGGGGGGCGCATTGACCATACGAAAGTCGTTCCACCGAAATCGTTTGATCAGCCGATTATCTGGATGCCACAAAGTTTCGACAATTCGTCAGGAGGACAATTGTGGATTGATGATCCACGTTGGGGACCACTTTCCGGTCGGTTATTACACACCAGCTTCGGCAAAGGCTGGTTGAACTATTTGATGCTGCAAGAATTTGGCAATGTCAGTCAGGCTGCGATTATCAAACTGCCTTTTGATTTCAGTTCCGGAATTCAGAGAGCACGGGTAAATCCGGCCGACGGTCAAGTTTACACAGTCGGACTGGATGGCTGGAACGGAGGCGGCCGACCAGGTCTGCTTGACAAGGGCGTTCAACGTCTGCGTTATACAGGAAAACCGATTTCGCTCGTGACGGACTGTCAGGTAGAACACGATGGTTTGCGAATTCATTTCAATTTTTCTCTTGATCCCACTTCGGCTGCTGATCTCAAGTCTTTTGCCGCCGCACATTGGAACTATCATTGGCGTGCTGCGTATGGATCGGACATGTTTTCACCGACCACCGACAAACCGGGAAAAGAGAAACTGAACATTACAAAAGCCACAATTTCAGAAGACGGGAAAAGTGTCAAGCTAAGCATCCCAGATCTCAAACCCGTTAATCAGGTTCATTTAAAGCTCAACCTGAAAGACGTTCAGGGGAAGCCGTTTCAAGAAGAAATCTATTGGACAATTAACGGCATTCCAAAGGGCGAGTAAATTCTTTTCAGATCCTCTCATTTTGACTACCACGAAATCCACGAAATTTTTAAGAAGCCAGACAGAGGCAGCTACTTTTCGATAGCGGCATGACTGTTCTATTAAAGAACCGCGCATTTTGGTTTCTTATTTAGCCTAAAGTCCAACATCCTTTGCTGCGATTTCTGGTTGAAGTTCGGGTTCCGCCTCCAAAACTGTCAACACAAACGCAAAGATGTCAGAGCCGGATTCAGGAGCGACGACTTGTGGGCAGGGAACAGCATCAGTTTTTCCATCCGCTTCGAAACGGATACTTATCGGGTAGACCGGATCTTCTTTGAGCCAACTTTGCCTTCTGCGTCTTGTTCGATATCGAGTTGAGCGAAGCACTGCTGGAGTTTCCATTTCCCCTGTTCGTCTGTGGAACAAGTTACATAGTCCCAGTCACCCGTAAACAGTGTGACGGTGGCTCCTGAAACCGGTGACTGATCCGGTCCACTGAGTAACTTGCCTTCGAGACGCAAGTCGTAGCCGCAGCCATCGAAACAAACGGATGAGAATACGAAAAGAACCAAAAGTAAGCGAAACCCAACCGAATTCCGACGTGATCAACCTTGAGAAATCGCGGGAGAATCGTCCTGGATCAAACCTTCATCCTGTTTCATTTTTCAGCCTGAATGCAAAATGTTTCACAAGAGAATTTCCGTTTTCTGAGACTATTTAGATCTATTTTAGACCTATTTCATGAGTCGTTTGTTCCCTGATTACAATTAATCACTGTGATTTCGGATTCACCAAGAAAATACTAGACATTTGGTATTATTATGAGTAAAGTTAAACTAACGAAAGAATGTTTAATAATCATTATACTCTTGCACACTCACATTCTTCATGTACAGCTCATTGAAAAGAGTCTGAGAATCATGCCTTGCACTTACAAAACAATCATTATCTGGACACTGTTTATTCCCTTTTTTTTCGCAGGCTGTGGTGGCAGTGATGGCCCTGAACTTCTTGAAGTGACAGGCAAAGTCACTCTCGACGGTAAATCAATTCAGTCGGGAGTAGTGACATTTTTACCTGATAACTCGCGTCAAACATCAGGTCCCATTGCGACAGGATTAATTAAAGAAGATGGGACTTATTCATTGGTTTCGCCTGGAAACCGTCCCGGAGTAATTAAGGGGTTCCATATCGTATCGGTTGCCTGTGAAGACCTTCTTCCGAGTCCCGATCCGGACAGTCCCTATCAAAAGATGAAGGCGAAAGGAATTGAGCCTTGCAAAATTCCGCGCAAATATGGAAGTGAAAAGACATCAGGCTTAACAGCTGAGGTCAGTCCAGAATCACTGGTGGTTGACCTTGATCTGGTATCAAAAAAATAATTTATAATAACCAGAAGACAATTTAGAACGACCAATCATAATCTTAGGGACATTAACTGACTTCATTCTCTCCACTCAATAAAAATCAGCCTTTATAAACATTTTAAAATCAGGAGAACGAAATCATGAACACGACATTACAAAGCTTTCCGAAGCGAACTCATCGTGCATTTACCTTGATTGAGCTACTGGTTGTCATTGCGATTATCGCAATTCTCATTGCACTGCTGCTGCCTGCCGTACAGCAGGCACGTGAAGCAGCAAGACGATCCTCGTGTAAGAACAACATGAAACAAATTGCGTTAGGATTACACAACTACCACGATACCCACAATCAGTTCCCTCCAGGTGGTGTCTGTCTGGGTGGCACAGATGACTGCCTTTCGTCAGTCACAGGATTTCGAGATCCGAGAAGTGGTAACTGGGCTGCAACCTGGGTCACTTTGACGTTACCATTTCTTGATCAGGCACCACTCTACAATTTGTATGACTCCAGTGTAGCCGATCATGCTAACAGCTCGGTTGTTGGTACTCAGTTATCTGTTCTCAAATGCCCCAGCCAGCTTGAATCTAATAAGGTCTCTGGTTTTGCAAAATCCAGTTATGGTGCAAACATGGGTGCGGACCAGATGATGAATACCACAATTGTCAATGCGACAGTCGGCCCTTTCAGTGTGGGTGCCAGTTACGGCGCCAAGATGCGTGACATTACCGATGGTACATCAAACTCAATTATGCTCGGTGAAATGATTATCAACCACAATGCCAATGGCAGTGACTCACGCGGTGCCTGGGGCTGGGCGCACGGTGCAGCTGTCAATGGAGGCAGTACCAGCGTCTCAAGTATCAAAACTCCCAATGTCAACGCGGTTACGAATGCTGATATTACCGCTTTTTGTCCCTGCACGGATGTAGCCACCATGTCTTCACCCACGACGGCACCATTGCACCGATGTGGTGACGGATATATCGCAAGACCACAAATAGAACACGCCATGCGCAGTCGACACGAAGGTGGTGTGCACGTCACAATGTGTGATGGCAGTACGCGATTTGTCAGCGAGAACATTGACGCCACACTCTGGTCTGGTCTGTTAACAATCAGCGGCGGCGAAGTACTCGGCGAATTCTAATATTTCATTACATCCGATAGACAATCGAGCCCATGTCACTACAGAGAGTGGCATGGGCCTTTTCATTTACCAGTGCTGCTTTCTATCGTCTCTCGAGAAGGCAAGCGACTTGTGGTCCTGAATCGACGTGCATCGGAAACGATGTCGTCATTGATTTTAGTAACTTGGCATTCATTTTTTTAATGGTGAGACATCGGGTTCAGTAATAATTACGCAATCTCGCAATGTCGATTTGAGTTGAATCACTCCTGCCTTGGTGACTCGTGTGTCTCTGACATAGAGCGTACCTAGATTTGAACAACCTTTTAGATGGATTAACCCCACATCCGATATCTGTGTATTGCTGAGATCCAGATAATTCAAATTCTCAAGCTCTGTAAGGTAGATTAAACCAGAATCACTGATTTGTGTGTTCCGAAGACTGAGTCGATCCAAATTCGTCAGCTCTTTTAGATGAATCAGACCAGCATCGCTTACTTGCGTATGGTCAAGCCAGAGGCGTTCCAATTTCGTAAGTCCTTTCAGATGGATCAAGCCGACATTGCTGACTTCTGTATTGTGCAGAAAGAGATATTCCAAATCCATGAGCTCTTTCAGGTGAATCAGCCCAGTATCGCCTACTTGCGTATCATTGAGGAACAGCCATTTCAATCTCGAATTTTTTTTCAAGTGGACCAATCCAGCATCGCTCACTTTCGTCCTGCTCAGATAGAGACTTTCCAGATTCTTAAATTCATTCATCCAGGAAAAATCACTATTGTCAGCAGAGGTTCTGTGCAAGCTGAGTCTTGTAACCGAATCAAATGGGACGAATGTATCATTTCCCAAGATGTTGAAACGTAGATTTGACAGAATATTTCCCGGATCATAACTGGAGGCCGACACACCAAAACGACCTCCCAGAAATTTGATTCGTTGCATGACTCGGTAATTTTGTACCAAAGGTGCTGCAAGAAACGCCAGTAGAAACAGCATCGAAAGAACCCCCACGCTCCAGAACCATTTGGAACGAACCAAACACTTACAGAGGCCTGTAGTCGGCTTTTCAGTATTCATGCTAATCAAATCCGTTACTTCCTGAGCAGTAAGATTTCAGTGGGAGTATTGAATTGCATACTCTGTAACGTCTGCCCTGCAGAATAAGATCAAAGAATTTCACTCTGTTGACAGACTATTTCAGTTTGGTACGATTTTTTTGTATTGCAACTCATGAATCCCCAGAACAGGGAGGTAAAACGTGACTCAACCAACACTTTACGAACGACTCGGTGGCTATGACGGCATTTCGGTTTTTGCGGATGACCTTCTTCCCCGATTACAAAGTGACAGCCAGTTAGGTCGGTTCTGGCAACACCGGGGAAACGATGGAATTGCACGAGAAAAGCAACTTCTGGTTGATTTCCTTGCCGCGAACGCCGGTGGGCCGATGTATTACACCGGTCGCAATATGAAAATCACACACGAAGGCATGAACATCAGCGAAAGCGATTGGTCCATTTTTCTCGCGTATGCGGGTGAAACCATGAAAGCCTTAGACGTTCCTCAACAGGAATGTGATGACATCGTCGGCTTTGTTTTGAGCCTTAAAGATGAGATCGTTGAAGCTTAATCACAATCAAATCAATTTCGTCGGGTGTTTAAATAATCGGTAAGTTCACGTTGTCACAAGACGATTGGTCTTAATGCGCTTCTTCGACTGAGGTGTGATAATGAAAACAGACGTGCTTTCTACTGATCGAACAGGATTGACGTTTGATTTCGCACTCGGCTTTATTATCTCACTTGGGCGATACGATTGCTCATGATGCTCCATTGTTAATCACAGTCATGGAATTCATATCGAGAATTCGGTAATCGCTTTCTTCGTTTGTTTGATGAGCGATTTCGGCTTCGACGTCCAGACAGGTCAACCAGCCGTCTCGACAGGCGTTTGTGTCGATGCAAATCGAATGTTTGAGGTTTGCCGGGAGTCCTGATCTCTGTGCTGTGTGCCCGCAGATGACTTGCTTTCCTGAAATATGAGGTTGCACGTCGGTAAATTTGAGCCAGCGAAACGCTGTCGAATCCTGCTGATCGGGTGGCGTATCCGGTTCGACCATCCCGTGCACGAAGATTTCTGCTTCAGTTTCGAAATAGTCAACGAAACGATCAAGAAACTCCCAATGACTGTCTGGTACATTTTCAATGTCGGCACTTTGATACGATTGATCATAGGAAAGCAATGTCTCCTCGCCCCCAAAATACATCCAGCTGCCGCAAGAGACAGACGAGTCCCTGGCATCGAGCATGAACTCTTCATGATTGCCCATCAAAAACACCATGGGTATGTCTTGATCCAGTTCCATGAGAAAATCGAGACAACCTTTGCTGTCGGGGCCTCGCGCAATGATATCGCCGAGGATGACCACTGTGTCATCGGAGGTTGGCTGTACTTTTTCAATCAATAATTTGAGTGAAGTAATACAACCGTGAATATCACCAATGGCAAGTAAACGTCCCATAGAATTGAATGATTCCTCCCTACGTCAATTCATTTTATTTCAGGTTAATGACAAGACGAATTCTTTTTGGTTGTCTGGAATTGGCAGGAGTTGATAAATGCATGATAGCATATTGACGTTTTGACACGGTCTCTCCACGCACGACAGCCAGATTCATTGCTACAAGCCTTGTGATGATTTTTAGTCCAGAGACAGGGACTTCGCTGTTGAGCTGTTGTTTGCTTAACTTGCTGCGCCAAGGTCCTGTTGGGTCATCGAAGTGACGCTTTCGTTTAAAGTAGTCGTAAGCATAAAAGTCTGAGCACCATTCTCGATGATGGCCGACCATGTTGTCTACTTTGAGTTTTCCCGTTGCCGCCAATCTTGCGGCGACTTCCCATTGTGCTTCGGTTGGCAGGCTGGCTCCACGAAACTCAGCATACTCCGATGCCTTGGAATTGGATGCGCGACCATAGGGAGCTTGATTCTTTTCTTGTTCTGATAGTTTTTTTGTCAGTTCCGCCATCACTTTTTTGAAGGTTGCTCTCTGATCAGAACTTAGTTTGAAATTTTGAACCACTTCCTCTTCAGTCATGTTTTCAAATTGTTTCCCATGCAAAACCGAATCTAAAGTCTGACTATATTTTTCATCTAATTCTGACTCCAAGCCTAACATTTTTCCCCAAGGGTACTCTAAAGAGAAGAGGTTCAGCATTCGAAAAAACAAATGAATGTCTGCCTGCCTGGCCGGAGGTAGTTCTTTGCTGAGGATCAGCATTTCCTTGAATTCCTTTCCCTCTGGCTCCCTGCTTAATTCCTTTAGCAGATATTGGGCGACTTGCGCATTTGAGACACACGTTTCTGAGATGTAATAGGGACTTAACCGCACCTGAATCTCTTTCGAATCTTCTAGTTGATCCGAACCGATCGTGTAGGTTGCTTTCGGGACCAGTCGATACCACATTCCCGAAACCTTGTCTTGTATTCGATTATGAAGCCCCTCTGTTTCGCCTGCCTGTTTGTCGATGTTGACAGGAAAGGGAAGCTTCGGGAGCTTGCGCTCTGACTTTGCCTCTTCTGCGGGTAGCGCACTGCTCAAGAAAAACATGAAAGCAACGGTACAGAAAACCGTCGATCGAATGAAGCGTTGATGGATCATGATTGATATCCTCGGATCATATCACTGATTTTCGTTTTTTTGATTTGACTTACTCCAAACCTTTCTCAAATCCTCAAAATCAAAAGTGTCCATTCTGATTGAAACATGCGACAACGCTGTTCTTAATCGATGGAGCCCCGCCCTGTCCAATTGTGTTCTGGAAAGATCGACATTCCCAAGATCTTTTATTTCTTTCAGATGAACAAGACTCGCCTCTGTGACTTTTGTATTATCAATCTCCAGATCGAACAGATTTGCCAGTCCCCTCAAATGAATCAAGCCGGCGTCGGATATATTCGTGTCCGAAAGATCCAGATACTCAAGTTCGGATAACCCGGCGAGGTGAGCCAATCCGACGTCTGTGATTTCTGTACCCGAGAGATCTAAATGTTGAAGATGTTTCAACCCTTTCAGATATACCAGATTGTCGCCTGTGATGTGGGTCGCGCTAAGATTCAATTTTGTAAGATTCGATATGCCTTTCAGGAACACCAACCCGTCGCCCGTCAGTTGCGTGTCTGAGAGATTCAGATTTTTCAGTTTGTGTAATCCTTCCAGAGAATCCAGTCCCGCGTCTGTGATCTCTGTTTCTGAAAGATCTAACTTATGCAGATTCAGTAACCCGGCAAGCGGAAGCATATCCTTATCTGTTATGGTCGAATTTGAAAGATACAACTGATGTAGATTCTGCAACCCAGTAAGATGAGCCAACCCGCTGCCTGATATTTCTGTCCCATCGAGATCTAAGGAGGAAAGTTCCGACAATCCTTCCACGTGAGCTAATCCCACGTCTGTTACTTCTGAAAAAGCGAGGGACAAACTACACAGTCTGCTCAGCCCACTTACATGAGCGACTTCGAGATCGCCAATCATATTGTCATCCATCCTGAGAGACGTCACATCATAAAACAGAATAAAAAAGTCGTCATCCATTTGATTGTATAACCAGTCTTCCCATGCGTCAGGCAGCGACTCTATCAGTAGCCCTCGTTCAAATTCCAGATTGACATCAAGAGCGTTTAATTTCTGAACCGTACGATAATTTTGCCAAAAAGAAAGGGATACAGCGATCAAAATGCAGCTCAACAATCCCAGACCTAACCAGAACGATCTGAGCACGAACGTTTTCTTTTGACCTGAATCTTGTTTCGTTTCGCTCATTTGCGATACACAACCTGAGAGTCTGTGCGAAAGGGATTTGTTTAGCCAACGACCTCAATTATAAGACAGGCTATAGCTACTATTAAGTAAATTCGACGAAATGCATCATCATTCCTGAAAACCCAGACACAAATTACGCTACCGAAAACACGCAACATGACATTGTGGCAGTGCCTTTTGAATACGATCTGTATTTTTTTTTGAAATGCTTGTTTGATGAAATACCAGGGAGGTAGCATGTTCCAATCTCACCAGCCCTTCACTGCGGCTTCAGTAAAGGATACATCATAAAATCGGAATCCCGTTCTGTTATCAAATTGTTTCAAACGTTTAATATCAGATTGATCGAGTTGACAATTCGCGAATGAAAACGACGTGAGACTGGGAAGTGAAACAAAAACCCGGACACTCTCATCTGTCAAAAATCGACTATCGAGATAGAACGAATAGAGAGTCCTGAACGCACGCAAGAAAAGTAAATATCCGGCATAGGCTCATCGTTCAACATCCTGTCACTACTTACGAAGTCAGGTGAATCCAAAAGGTCGTCAGCAAGAGCTTCCTCACTCGGTTTCAATCTTCCCTGACATCCTGACAAACAACCATGGAAACATGCGTCCACATACCCATATCAAATGCGATATTTCACATTTCCTCAGTGTTTTAGCATTAGCGTTCATAAGCCATCGATGATTTGAATCAATCAATTGACAGACTGACAGAAGCATGTAGGATTTGGTTAATCATTCCAAAACACGAAGAGAACCGATCCCGCGTTGATTCATCCCGAGGGAATGCAATTGCATTCTCATTTAGCGATAGAAAACATTCATGTCGTCACCCATTGACCCATCAAAAATTGTGATATTTTCGGGTGCGGGGATCAGCGCGGAAAGTGGAATTGCAACCTTCCGGGGAGTTGACGGGCTTTGGCGCGGTTTGGATCCGACACGTGTTTCTTCTTCCACCGCCTGGCAGAGAGACCCAGAGACGGTTCTGGACTTTTTTAAGGAGCGGGTTGCCAGAATCGCTGCGGCTGAACCGAACGCCGCCCATTATGCGGTACGTGATCTCGAAGATCATTTTGAAGTCGTTGTGATTACTCAGAACATTGATAATCTGCATGAGCGTGCCGGTTCCAGTACGATTATCCATCTACACGGTTCAATTCTTGAGGCGCGGAGCGATGCCTCGCCTGACAAAATTTACCATCGCGGTCTGGTTCCGATCGAAATGGGAGATGTCGACCCGGAGGGACACCAGCTCAGGCCGAATGTCGTTCTGTTTGGTGAAGAGATGCTGCACTATCACATTGCCAGTTCACATCTGGCGACTGCGGGCCGGGTACTTGTCGTCGGGACATCACTCCAGGTTTATCCAGCGGCTGGCCTTTTAAAGAAAGCTCGCTTCCATGCGGAAAAGATTATTGTCGCGCATGAACTTGAAACGAAACAGAATGGATTCCATTTTCTGAAAGGAAACGCAACCAAGCTGGTTCCTGAAATAGTGACAAAATGGATTGAAGCGGGGCCGCCCCAGGATTCCTGATACCGATTCGGTGAGTCAATGGAAAATGAGGAATCAGAAATCCAGACTACTCCGAAATACACCAAATCCATGAAAAGCACTAAAGTAGTGAGCATCACTATTGACGTTTATATTTCGACTCCGTACTTTTCGAGTTCCAGCTTTCTGTAGTCTGCTGAACCAAATCTGGTAATTGCTGCTAACTCATCTTCACGTCTTCATCCCGGAAAACAGGATCTGCATCACAATGAATTCGAGTGCCCCAGAAGATAATATGCCATCAGACGCAGTCACAAAAAAGCATTACACAGAAGACTTTCAAGACGGCCCGGGAGGCTGGTATGGTTTTCAAGGCAATTTTACTGGCCCGATGCTGCTGGAACGTCTGGATCAGTCAATTTGCTCATACGGACCGTGGTGGATCGATTACAATCATGCCCCCCCTGAAGGAGCCGGTTATTTGTCGCTGTTATGCGGCATCATGACGCGTGGACCGCTGAATGAGGCACTTAAGGAAAGTGGTGGTTTCAATCGCTTCATTGATCAGAACTGCTCTACCAATTTCACGAATGCCGAATTCAAAATTCGACTCCGCGGTGAACTCATCCTCAAAGGTGCACAACTGGTTCTACTCGTTCAAAGCCAGCAAAAAGGGATCTGTTCTGGCTGGATGCTCACAGGTCAGCCAATCGATGTTGAAGAGCAATGGACCGAGCAAACTCTCAATCTCACGCCCGATGCTTCTCAATGGACGAGTCTCGGTACACGTCCCGATCGTGCAGACATGTATGGCGAACTGCCTCTTCGAGATGTTCTCGGAAATGTGAATGTGAATATGTATCTCGTGTTATTTCCACTTGATGTTCGACCTAAAGGTGACCAGGTCGGCAACCTGAGCGAACTTCGCGCAGGTCGAGATTATCACGTCTGGCAAGCACACCTGCCTGATGGATATATTGTAATTGATTCGGTAAGTATGCAGTTTGCAACTTGAAAACCATTTTTACTACCTCGAATCACACTAAATCCGCAAAACCTCTTAAGCCACCAACCTGATTGGATCTTCATCACATTTGACAAGAGTATTCTTCGATTCTTGATTCAAATCGCTTCAGCAGACAAACAGAGAAGAAACAGATACAATCTTATCGTAAACGAAAGAGTCGTTTACCAGGCCTGGACTTGCTTTATCTCGCTGTTTATTCCTAAGGTAGAAATCAGATGACAACACTCGTTGTTGGGGCCACCGGTGCTACCGGGAAACTTCTTGTTGAGCAGTTGCTTCAGCGAGGGCAGAAAGTAAAAGCAATTGTACGAACGCCCGATTCGCACAAAGATGATGTCAAAAATCACGCAGGATTTTCGGAAATACATGCAAGTGTTCTCGAACTGACGGACACGGAGCTCAAGCAACATGTTTCAGGCTGTGATGCTATCGTTTCCTGCCTGGGTCATAATTTGACATTCAAGGGAATTTATGGAAAACCCCGATTGCTGGTAACAGAGGCAACACGCCGTTTATGTAATGCGATTAAAACCACTCACTCAGAAAAACCTGTCAAATATGTTCTCATGAATACAACAGGAAACAGCAATCGTGATCTGGCTGAACACATTTCGTTTGCTCAAAAGTGTGTGATCTGGCTGCTGCGTCTACTCCTGCCACCGCACGTCGATAACGAAAAGGCTGCCGATTACTTACGGACAGAAATTGGCCAAAACAACCTGGACATTGAGTGGACTGCTGTTCGTCCAGATAATCTGACCAATGAAAATGAAGTAACCGAATACGAGGTTTACCCAACACCTGTGAGAAGCGCCATATTTGAAGCCGGCAAGACCAGCAGAATCAACGTTGGCCACTTTATGGCTGAACTGGTGACAAATGAAGAAACCTGGAACAAGTGGAAGGGGCAAATGCCCGTCATCTATAACAAGGAAAGCCCAAACTCGGAATAATCGACCAGGTCCGTTTCACCTGGAACAACACAAAACACACAAATATTCCCTGTTCTTAAGATCTCTTTCAATGTAGCATCATTTATATCAACTCCTGTTGTTTCGAATTCCTTTATTTCGAATGCCGCTTCTATCAATAAAAATCTCATACTTAATAATGAGGCCGGAAAGGTTGGTTTCATGTTTCGAAATAACATGATTCGATTTAGCATTTTAATTATAATCACATGTCTGAGTACAACATCCGCAGCCGCTGAGAAGAAGAAGTTTGCCCGCATGCCCTGGCATCTTGTCGATCTGTGGTGGGACATGGGTGAAGATACGCCATTCGAGAGTTACAGCGTTGATGTTACTATCAGCGATGACATTCCCTCGACAAAGAATCTCTATATCGCTCCGATTGGTCTTGGCCATTTAAGTAAAACACCGTTTTACGGCGGTATCCAGACACAGGCCGACGGCTACACAAAGCAGAACAAACAACTCCGTAAGATTGGTCCCGGCTTTCTAATGTCCATGTGGGGCGAGCGTAGCTTTGACGCAATTCGCCCCTCACTTGGTGGGTTCTACCAAAGCTCCGGGCATGAAGGGGATTTTGTTAGTATTCGTCGCCCCTACAAATGGACAATGGGAACCTACACATACAAGATCATCCGGATGGACAAGGAAATCATTAATAACAAGCCGCATACATGGGTTGGTGCATTCGTTTATTCGCACGAAAAAGACGAAAATATTTTTATAGGTGCTTTGCGATTCAAAGGCGACAACCTGATACTTTCGCGCAAAATTGCAAGTTTTGTCGAAGTCTATGGCCAACGCAAACCTGTCGCTGAGATACCCAAACTCACAGTGACGTTTGGTAATCTTCAGGTGAATGGTAAGACCGCTTCGATCAAGTCCGTTGAAGCAATCTACCCCAAAGATGTCCCGGATTACGCCGCAGCCAAAACCAATGCTGGCTCAGTGGTAATCAAGGTTGGCCAACCGATTGAAGGACGGAAGAAGCGGCATGAAAAACTAGAGATTAATCAAGGACATTCCACATAAATACACGGAACTGGTACATTTATTATTTCACGGAGACTCTTGTGAAACGACATTTTCTGATCGGTAAGCAACATTTGTTTCAGTTTCAGTTAGCTGTTATGAATACACAGCGGCTCATTATGTGTGCCTTGAGTACATTAATTCTTTTTCTGACTGGAACAGCAATCTCTTTATCTGCTGAACCGAAACAGACTCAGTGGAAGTATGCTCCTGAACTCCTGAAACCTTTTTGGGAAGGAGACACGATCCAAGGGGAATCTATGCTGTTTATCCGCGATCCGAAAACGGGAAACGCAAAAGCATCTGTTTTGTTTCCGATACGAAAAATTCTGAGTGTTTACAATTCAGCGGGAAACATCACTTATGAAGAGGGACGCGACTATCATTGGAAACCGGGAACGTGCGAGATTACGCTGCCCGAGAATTCAAGAATCGTTTCACGTACGACAGCCGACTTGCGCAAACCTGCCGGTACCCAGAAATATCAATTGACTCATCGCGATGGTAACGGAGAAATTTTCTTTGGCTCGAAACTTGAGTATCACAATATGCAGACGTGTATCACCTACAAACATGATCCGATTGATTGGAAAGGGATTGTGCCGACCTTCAATGAGAAAGCGCTGCCACGTACAATTCAAAAGCTGCGTAAGCAGGAACCCGTTTCGATCGTGTTGATTGGAGACAGCATATCCGCCGGGTGTAATGCATCGGGCTGGGCTGGTGGGGCACCGTTTCAGCCAACCTTCGCAGGTTTGCTGGAACAGCATCTGGCAAAGCGTTACGAGACCAAAGTACAAGTCACAAATCCGTCGGTCAGCGGTAAAGACACACGCTGGGTACTGGCGGCAATTGACAAGGTTGTGCAACCCCAACCCGATTTAGTCATGATCGCTTTTGGTATGAATGACGCCGCCGGTCGCTCCGCGAAAGAATATCAGGCGAACACAAAAGCCGTCATGAACAGGATTCGCGAAAAACTTCCTCAAACGGAATTCATTCTGGTGGCAACCATGCTTGGCAACCGGAACTGGACTCGTCTCAATCACGATTTATTCCCCCAGTATCGCGATGCGCTCGCAGAACTCTGCCAACCCGGCGTTGCACTGGCTGATCTGACGTCGATCTGGACCGAATTTCTCAAGCGCAAACAAGATTGGGATTTGACCGGAAATGGAGTGAATCACCCGAACGATTTTGGGCATCGGGTTTACGCTCAGGTATTATCAACATTGCTCATCCCGCCAACGAAAACTTCATCCACCTCAAAGATCAATCACAAACCACTCGTCTTACCGCTTTGGAATGGCAAAGCACCGATTGGTAAAGATCAATTTGAAAATTCGGATGCGAAGATCACCGTGCATCGTCCGGTGAAGGGCAACGGCGCAGCGGCCATTATCTGTCCGGGAGGCGGTTATGGTGGGTTAGTGACCGGCGCGGAGGGGCACGGAATCGCGAACTGGTTGAATCGTCATGGGATCACAGGAGTGGTGCTGGAATATCGTCTGCCTGCCGGGCGCCCTTTTGTACCTCTACTGGATGCGCAGCAAGCCATCCGCATGGTTCGCGCGAACGCAAAGAGTTGGAACATCAATCCTGCGCGCGTGGGGATCATGGGCTTTTCCGCAGGTGGACATCTGGCATCGACAGCGGGAACGCATTTTGACTCCGGTGATCCTCAAGCAGACAAAGTCATTGATCGCCAGAGTAGTCGCCCTGACTTTGTGATTCTGGTTTATCCTGTTGTCACAATGGGAGAAAAAACACACAAAGGTTCCCGGAAGAATCTACTCGGTCCAGATCCATCGCCGGAACTAATGGAGTTGTTCTCCAATGAAAAACAAGTGACCCCCCAAACTCCGCCGATGTTTCTGGCACATGCGCTTGACGATAAACCAGTACCGGCTGAGAACAGCAAAGCACTCTTTGAAACGCTGCAGGCGAAAAAAGTGCCGTCTAAGTATCTTGAATTACCCTCGGGTGGCCATGGGCTGAATGGCTACAAAGGGCCAATGTGGGATGCCTGGCAGACACAGTCGCTGGAGTGGCTGAAGAAACTGAATATGATTCCAGATCATCGTTCAGAAGAATAATTTTTTCTACCACGAAATACACGAAACTCACGAAAAGTTTATTAGAAGCCTTTATTTTGTTCCCCCCCTGCTCTGGCGATTACTGATGAATTTTCATCTCTGAATGTTGGTGAATATTGTGTAAAATGATTTCGGTCGCATTTTGAACTACCGATCGAGAGACCGGTTCTTTCTGTCCTCCTCGCTTGTATTATTTCATTGCCATGGAGATAGATCTTTAGAGCCTTATTTTGATTTAACTGCGGTGTGTCTGCTTTCTGGTTCATTGAAGGATTGTTTTTAGTCTTGCAACAATCATTGTGAAGGGGCGCAGGCTGGTCAAGTTGAATTTATACGCGGTTTTGTCGAGGGCGTGGCTTGATTGCCAATCGATAATGTGTGAAAGTGTCGCGAAAAGGGCTGAATCGGAGCCGAAAACAGGTGCACATGTTGAACTCAATTCCATGCGGCGAATTGCAAACCTTGAAATACCAGCGATTTTGATAGTGATAACATTTTCAGACATGATCCCTCTTCAGTACCCAAAATATTTTTCTCACGCGCGCGACGCAAAAACACGCAGTTTCGTCAGAGTCGCCAGAGAGTCAAGTAGAAAATGTTCGCTGTTTATCAGGAAGGATTTTCCAATAATCATGCTGTAAAACTGCATGTGTCCTGATTTTTCCGTTTGAATTCCGGGTTGTTTTTAAGAAATTGATCGATCATATTCTTGTGAAATTCTCGATAGTTCATTGACTATGATCGGAAGAGTGGGGATGTTCAGAGAGAACTCGTTTGTATAGAATGGTATGACTTCATCGATTTTTTATTTAACCCTCGGTGACCGATTGTGTTATTACGACTGTTATTACTGTTCACACTGATTCCGCTGGCAGAATTGTGGCTGCTGTTGTGGTTCAGTTCCCTGACAAGCCCTGCTGTTACGTTTGGACTGGTGATTGTCACAGGCATTCTGGGAGCCTCGCTCGCGCGGAAGCAGGGTTCACAAGCCTGGAAAAAGATCCAGCTGCATCTGGTTGGTGGTCAGCCACCAACGAGCGTTGTCCTGGATGGTTTGATGATTCTGATCGCTGGTGCTTTTTTAATCACCCCCGGCATCATGACGGATCTGGTGGGGTTCAGCCTTCTGGTTCCTGCATTACGTGAGAAACTGAAAGCCAGATTGGGAGAATGGATTAAACGCCGTGCAATGATGCAGATTCAAACACAGGGGAGTTTTCAGACAGGTGGACAGGGATTTCAGGACTTTACACAGCCACGCAATTCTGTAAAAGAAGAAGATATCATAGATGTGGAATTTGTCCGTAAAGATTCCCCAAAACCAGAATGATCTCGCTTTTGGTTTGCATCCAATCGAGGTCCATTTATAATCGAAATCGATATCAGCATCGGCGCTGACTTCTTAATGTCCTTAAGTAAATCCGTGCCAAATCTGCGATTCGTTCCTCAATCAGATCAACTCCAGATGACCCGCCGTTTTCGATTGAACCCACTCAGGAATCAACAATGGTTGCGTATAACTTTCGATGTTTTGTGCCCCTCCTCTCTCTGCTTGCAATCAGTCTTTTCAATACATCGTTCGCTGCTGCCGACGAACCGTACTGGAATCAGTTTCGGGGTCCGCATGCGGATGGTACATCGAAGGCAATCGGCTTACCCTTGAAGTGGAGTGAGAAAGAAAACATTGTCTGGAAAACGCCCGTGCATGGTCGCGGCTGGTCTTCACCGGTGATCTGGAAAGATCAAATCTGGATGACAACGGCAACGAAAGATGGTAAAGAACTCTCGGTTGTCTGTGTCGATTTGAATACTAGGCAAAATCCTGCATGACAAAAAGATCTTTGATGTCGCAAAGCCACAATTCATTGATCCCAGTAATTCCCATGCATCGAATACGCCTGTTGTTGAAGAGGGTCGGGTTTATATTCATTATGGAGCTGCTGGAACCGCGTGTCTGGATACCAAAACGGCGGATGTGCTCTGGTCACGCCGTGACTTTCCTTGGTAATCACTGGCGTGGCGCAGGCTCGTCTCCCATCATTTACAAGAACATGCTCTATCTGCATTTTGACGGGTACGATCATCAATATATTGTCGCACTGGACAAAAAGACGGGAGAAGTCATCTGGAAAAAAGATCGTGAGATCGATTACAAAACGGATAATGGTGATTCGAAAAAAGCATATGCGACTCCACGGATCATTGAATATGAAGGGCGCGTGCAACTCATCAGTCCGGCTGCAAAAGCAACGCTTTCTTACAATCCCCTCACGGGTGATATGTACTGGAAGTTTTATTATCCGCAGCATTCGGCGGCATGTCGTCCGTTGTTTGATGGCGAACGAATCTTTGTAGGCACGGGCTTTGGGAAAGCATATCTCTATGCGGTCAACCCGGGTGGAAATGGTGATGTGACAAAATCGCATGTGAAATGGATTGAACAAAAGGGAATTCCCTCGAAGCCTTCACAGCTTTTTATTGATGGCATGCTGTTCATGGTAGACGATAAAGGTATCGCTTCCTGTCTTGATGCAAAAACGGGGAAACTGATCTGGAAAGAACGATTTAACCGAAGTACGTTTTCCGCCTCACCCATTTATGCGGACGGAAAAATTTATATGTCTGACAGGACCGGATTGACGAGGGTGATCAAACCCGCGAAGAAATATGAAGAGCTGGCTGCCAACAAGCTGGACGCGGGTTGTATTTCCTCGCTGGCGGTTGCGGGCAAGGCAATTATTTTACGAACGCCGAGTCACCTGTATCGAATTGAAAACAAGCAGAAATAAGCACAGGCTTTGTCTCAACAGATTCGATTATGCATCGGTCGCAGTGACGGCAAATTCCATTCGCGCTGCTGTCTCTTTACCAACAGAGACTTTACCGGTGAAGAAATAAGCACTACTCAACTTTTCAGTAAGAGTGACATGGATGTCGAGCGTTTCTCCCGGCTTGACCATTCGTCGAAACTTGGTGTTATTCAGCCGCGTGGCTACAGGAACTTTATCACCGGTTTCAATGCCTGATTTTGCGATAAAGACAGCAGCCGCCTGCATGGCGGCTTCACAGAGAATGACTCCGGGCAGAATCGGGTGATCGGGATAATGTCCTTGAAAGAGATCCAGATCGGGGGGAAATTGTTTTTCGGGCGTGGATGCTGTTTTCTTCCAGCGATACGATTTCATCCAGCCACAAAAAAGGTTCCCGGTGAGGAATGCAGGCTTTGATATCATCCAGATTCACGAGGTCGTTCCGTTTCTTTAATTTGTTCGAGAGTATTTCGAAAGCGACAGAGAATTAAATACTGGCTGTGGCAGGTGTCAGATATTTATCAACATCGTTGCTGACGATCACGCCGTAATTCACGGCTCCCAACCAGCCGGACATAATGATGCCAACCGAACCGGCATGATATAACCCGCTGATCTGTTCTGGTAATTCTTTGCTGACTTTTAAGCCTTCGAACTTGGTTCCGAATGAAGCGCCTTGCAAATGTTGAGTGTAACGTTGGAAGGTGCGGGGAGTGGACGCTTCGAGATGATCAACGCGTTCCCGAATATTGGGAACGTATTGTTCCAGACAATCCAGAGTTGATTCGATCAATTGTGTTTTATCTGCTTCGTACTGATCTTCGGGAAGATCAGCCCAGTCCCGAAAGTTGGCATTGGTAGAAGAGACAATCAAAGAGCGATCACTGCCGGGACGTGTTTCAGGATAATAGAACGAGAACGTGCGGCTGCTGACGTTCTTGCTGAGCATGGCATCGATATCAAAGCCATTATGTTCCGAATGGAAGAGCAAATCGCCGCAGAAATTCAATTCATCGCCGGGCTTGAGAGCAATATAAACCTGGGTACTGCTGTTGTTGAGCCGAACCGCTTTGGTCTCTTCGATAAATTCAGGATCGAAGTGTTCTTCGCCGACCAGATTTAAAATGGTCCCTTTGATATTGGAGTTCGACATAATGGCTTTACAGCCGATGCGTCGTCCATTGACATATACTCCGGTGACTTTGCGATCAGGAGAGACTTCAATTTTTTCTACCTGCGTACGAATCCGCACGTCGACGCCGTTGCGTTCCATCTCGGCTTTGATCAATTTAATGAGCCGATCGGTACCGCCGCGAAACGTATAGACACCTTTCTGCATGAAATTGGAAAAGACGATTCCATAAGTAATTGCAGGATCTTCCAGAGTCGATCCGTTCGCATAAGAAATCGGCTCCATTAAAAGCCGTACGACATCGTCTCGACCGGGGAAAAACTCTTCGAATAATTCTCGTGTGGTTTTCCCCTGATCGTCAAAGAAGTTCATTTGTCGCGCGGTATCGAAAAAGTTTTTGACGGTTTCGGTTTCGATACCGAACTCTTCGATCAGCAGACGTGTAAAATCTTCGCGCGTGAATGTCGTTTCCAGCGAGAACTGCGGATTTTCAAAGCGAACTCCTCTGAGCGGGACGATGGAATCGGCAATTTCCTGAGTCCAGTATTTGCGGCAGCTTTTGAGCATTCCGTAGGGAAAACCATGCAGCGAGATATCAAAGATATGCCCGTTCTGGCGTTTGAACCAGGTTGCCATTCCACCCAGCTGGTAATGATGTTCCAGAAGTAAAACGGAATATCCCTGACGGGCAAGAATGTTGGCAGAAGTCATTCCTGCCAAACCGCTACCGATGACGATGACATCATACTCGTCTTTTGTATCTTTCAAAAAGTCTTTGGCCATAATAACTCAGCGTAAAATTCAGTTCAGCAGATCAATAAAAACAGGATGATGGGCAGGCACTTTTCCTACGGTCTCGGTTTCACATTTCACCTCTTGTTTATCGAAAATCAGGGACTTTGTCTACTAAACTGGACTAAAACAGAATTCTATGACAAAAGTGTGACATTTCAAAACGTAAGGACTGACGAAAATCGATTATTTTGCCTGACGAGGAAGCAAGAGTATAGCGTTTTGTAGCATGTAGAATGACTAGTCAGCGTTGAGCAAATGCAGATTAGCAATACTGATTCCGGAGAGCATTGATCCGATAATTCCCAAAAACCCCTGGTCCGTACCACAAAGAAACAGATTATTGAATGGCGTTGTGCCATCTAATATTTTCTGGGGCGCCCCGTAAACACACCCGTTGATGTGTCCGGTAAACTTTTTAATTGTTCGCGGAGTAAAGACATCAGCGTCAATCACATGCGGTTGAAAATCAGGAATGAATCGCATGGACGACTTCAAAATCTGATCATACCAGTATTGTTTTTCCTGAATGTACTTTTCTTCCGGCAGATTCATCCAGTACTCTGGGTTCGCGAGTGCAGTGATGCGGATCGAACCGTCTTCCAGTGGCTGATCGTACTCAAAATTATTCGGTGAACAGATAATTCCACTGCGTACGTCAACTGGCGCTTGTGATTGTTCGTAGTAGAAGTCTTCCGATTCGTTGTAGAACACAATCGTTTCTTCGTGCCCGATTTCCTGTGGTTGCTGATCAAGTACGGAAATGGTTTCGACAAACGAAATTTCACCGGGAGTAAAGCGTTCATCCTCAGGTGGATTTTCTCCACATAACTGAAGCGTTTCAGCAGAACCAGCCGATGAAAGCACATTCTTTGTTTCGAGGATCTGTCCGTCATCGAGCATCACGCCTGAAACATGCTTACCGTCAATGAGTAGTTCTTTCACACCGGCGCGCAGCTTGAGTTCTCCCCCCAGAGATTTAAATTTACGTACGAGGTTTTTCAGGATCAGGCGGACGCCTTTATAGGGACGTGCAAAGCCTTCCTGATAGATGCTGCGAAACATGATCACAAACTGATTGAAATCCATATCATGCTCAGTGGGGCTGCCATAGAACATCAACGGGCAGAGTAACATATTGATTAACAACGGATCAGAAATATGAGCTTTCATCCGCTCGCGGGTTGAAACCTGTTTTTGTCCCAGGTCACCGATATTGTGAGCGTCGATTTCTGCGACGAGTCGACGAAAGCCGTCAATCTGTTTTGGAAACTGCGTTGCGATTTGTGCTTCAAAATAGTCGAACTGATTATTGAATCGGAGTGTGTGTCCTGGAAAAACGACCGAGGAACCACATTGCGGGCTTAAATCGAAATCGTCCCACTGAAAACGGAGTTGTCTGAGAATTTTATTGAGAGGCCCACGCTTGCCTCCCGGCGGAGAGTAGTTGGTGATGGCATGCAGACCGACATCGTGATTTCGCCCACGAAGCCGGTAGAAAGAATTGAGTCCACCTATTGTCGTATGCCGTTCAAGAATACAGACACTTTTTCCGTAATAGGCCAGCCGGATTCCAGCAGCCAGCCCGGAGAGGCCAGCACCAATGATGATTGAATCATAGCTCATAGCACACGGAATATGTTGGAATTAAACGGTGCTTTCCGCATCCTTCAGGAGTGGTGTCAGATAGGCAACGGTTCTGTCCATCGTTACCAGTTCACCATAGTTTTCTTCTGGAATTTGAATGCGATAAAGTTTGCGTAACTCCATCACGATGTCCAGAAAGTCCATGCTGTCTAATTCCATCTGTTCACGAAAAGGAACACTATCGTCAAGCCCTGTAAGATCCTCATCGGGAGCAATACGAGCTAAAATATCCAAGATCACCGATCTGATTTGTTCCGGCGCCATGCAGAAACTCCAAACTTTCAAAAAATCCTATAACGTCGATTTCCGCTTGCGAATCTCTCGACATCGCAGTGAAACCCTGTGAGGGAATGCCTCTTATACCAAACAAACAATATCCCCCGCCAGAAGCCGGGAAATAAAAACCCGCCCCTCAGAAGGGATACGATAACGTGATTCAAACAGTGATTTAAACCGACTCAGGCCTAGAGAAACCAGAGTTTTTCAGAAAATCCACCCGGAATGCCGATCCGGGATGAACGTTTTTGATTTTGAACTCGGGAAACACTCTGATAGTAGCGAGTAAGCCGATTTCGAGAGCGTTTTCAGGCAGTGTACTTTTTAACAATCAGAACGGAATTAATTCCCAACATACCAAATGAATTGTTCAGAATACACTCAACCCGTTCCATTTGGCGAGGCTGGTTTGCCACAAGTTGCGGTAAACTGCAGTCTGGGTCGACTTCATCCAGATTTAAAGTGGCATGAGCAATCTGATCCTCAAAA
The DNA here is from genome assembly GCA_942492165.1 of uncultured Planctomycetaceae bacterium. Lineage (GTDB taxonomy): Bacteria > Planctomycetota > Planctomycetia > Planctomycetales > Planctomycetaceae > Gimesia. The sequence continues at coordinate 20,869 of CALOEF010000063.1, read as the reverse complement.
GCGGGAAGATTTCCCAACATTTCCAGGGCTCCCGCTGCGCCCATCGCATGCCCGATAAAGCTCTTGGTATTGTTAATGGCTAAATCGGGGCAATCAGCGAATACACTCGCCAGTGCTTTTGCTTCTTCGATATCACCTTGCATGGTTGCTGTCGCGTGGCTACTGAGGATATCAATGTCGGAAGGCTTTAAACCAGAACGCTTTAACGCCAAATGAATACATTCCGCCTGTCGGGTCGCATTAGGAAGTACAAAATCGCTGGCATCAGAATTCATGGCATAGCCGACAATTTCCCCGTATATCGTTGCTCCTCGTGCTAGTGCATCAGGAAGACGTTCCAGAGTACAAACCGCTCCGCCTTCAGCAACAACAATACCATTTCGATTGACATCGAAAGGTCGACAGGCTTTTGTTGGATCGCTGTGAGTTGCTAATGCACCCTGGCTCTGAAAACTGGCAAATATACCAAACGTATGAATACTTTCAGAAACGCCGCCGCACAATGCCATATCGACTTCATTAAGCCTCAGCATCTGCACGCCTTGTATAAAACCGGCATTCCCAGCGGCACAGGCGGCTCCCAAAGTCAAATGTGGACCGGTGATTCCCAGATTGAGGGTGACTTCACCTGCAGGGTTATTGGCAACCGTTCTGGGATTATGATGATGAGACCAGACTTTCGTATCATAATCAAACTGTGAAATCTCGTAGACTTCGTTCTCCGTCTCTACGTTTCCGTGTTCGGTAATTCCCAGATAAACGCCGACACGGTCTCTGGCTACGTTTTCCCAATCCAGTTTTGACTGGTTGATAGCCTCATTGGCACAATAAATGGCGATTGATCCCGCGCGTGTTCCGCGACGAACTTCTTTTCGCTTCTGGTACCGTAATTCATCAAAATCACAAATTCCGGCAAGCACATCTCCCATATACCGAATGTGATAATCGACGACTCCCGAACGCCCTTCCAGCAGATTTTGGCGAAACTCGGCCAGATTATTACCATTAGGAGATGTCAAACCAATTCCGGTAATGACAATTCGGCTTTGATCATCCATTGATTCCTGCATGAATTTATACCACTCTGATCAGTTCAACAAAGCAATGAAGATTCATAAACTGCTCAACAATTTCATTTGAGCAGAGTGAAAATGACAAATATTTACCCAAGAAGAGTACCTGTTCTACAATCAACTCGCAAGTGGCGCAACAAGTCAGATTTACGATTCGATACAGAATAGACTGCTAAACAGACAAACATTTAATATCGTCTCCCCCCTTCCAAAAACCCCTGATTTGTATATCCCTGTGACTTCTCATCTGTATAACATAACAGAGAATCTGAAAAAAAGAATCGGGGTATACTGAAACCTAAACCCCACATTTTCGTAGACTTACAGATACCATTAAATTCAGGACCAGAGATCTCTGAAAAGAAATACCATTCTCCCCGTCCAATTTCAAAATTTGCGTACGATTACTTTTATGGACCATTTACCTGAAATCCAACATGCTGCCACAAGTCCGGACAAGATCCCCAACGAGCAATTTGTTTCATTGCTGGCCAGACATCACAGTCTTGTTCGGGGCTTTATTGGAACCCTGCTCCCGAATCAAACCGATGCAGAAGATGTTTTCCAGCAGACATGCCTTGTCTTATGGAGAAAATGGGCTCTTTTTGATACTCAGCAAAGTTTTTCTGCATGGGCCTGTGGAATTGCCTTTTATGAAGTCAAAAATTTTCAACGGACACAAAGTCGGGACCGGCATTATTTTTCTGACGAAATTCTATCACTCATTATGGAACAGCAATCCAGTTCACTCTCCGAAACAGATCGCCAAAAGCAGGCATTGGATGATTGTATCCAAAAACTGGATCGAGATAGTCAACAACTGATTCTGGATTGTTATCACAGTCAACGGTCCATCAAAGATGTCGCCGATCAGTCAGGGCGTTCCAGTGATGCAATTTATAAGAAATTGTCACGCTTACGGCTTCGTCTGATGGACTGCATGCAACAGTCCTTTCACTCTCCGGAGGCGGGCTCATGAAAGAAAACTCCTCTCACAATACCGAGCTATTCCACCTGATAGATACACTTCTGCAGGAAAACATCAGCCCAGAGGAACACTCAGAGCTGGAACGAATGCTTAAAGAAGATCCGGAACAGCGCCAGCATTATGTTGATTATATGCGAGTGCATTCCGGTTTGTCAGTCTGGGCCACTGAAACCAGACAATCCAACGATTGGATTCCCCATCCGATCCACCCCACTGAGGAACAAACCAAACTGGGAACACCTCGTTTTCTACTCTTACTGGTTTCTTCACTCATCGCAGCAACACTCTTGTTATCTCTCGCTTATTATGCTGGCTGGAATACGCGCCCTGATAGAGAACCATTGGCTGCGAATCCGTCCAGAAGCGTGCCTCATCATGAAAAAAATGCTCCCAAAACGGATCACATTGCCCTGTTAACGCAAGCAGTCGGCGTCGAATGGGACACGCCCCGTAATCTACAAACCGGAGCCGGTCTCTCTGCAGGTTGGTTGAAGCTTAAAAAGGGGACGATTCAAGTTGAGTTGATCAGCGGTGCCTCGGTTCTTATTGAAGGTCCAGCCGCGTTTGAGTTAGTTTCACCACTCAAAGCTTTTTGCCAATATGGCAAAGTCCGGGCCTCCGTTCCCGAGCAGGCTCAAGGATTTACGATCGAAACCTCAAAATTGAATGTCGTTGATTTGGGTACGGAATTCACACTTTCACTCGAACCCTCAGGTAGTGGACAGGTTCAGGTTATCGATGGTCTGGTGGAATTGCATCCGTCTGATCAGCAAGCAGATCGTTCTCAAATTCAAAGTTTAAAAACGGGGGAAGGCGTCCAGTTTGACCAACAGGGCATTATTAATCGTTTAACAGAAGAAATTTTACCGTTAATCAATCTGGAAGAACTATCACGACTCGCAGAACAACAGCAACAACAGCAGTATACCCGCTGGCAAGAACAAAATGAGCTTCTTAAAGCAGATCCATCGCTGATCGCGTATTATGATTTTGAAGACTCGTCCAATTGGTCAAGAACGCTCAACAGCAAAGGCCAGAACAACAAAAATTCGATCGATGGAGCAATCGTGGGCTGTCAATGGACCTCGGGACGCTGGCCGCAAAAGCGTGCGTTGGAATTCAAGCGAACCAGTGATCGGGTACGCTTGCATGTTCCCGGCGAATATCAGTCTCTCACATTTATGGCCTGGGTCAGAATTGAGGGCTTTGATCGATGGCTCAGTTCACTCATACTGACCGATGGTTACAACTCCGGGAACCCGCACTGGCAATTGAGTGATAAAGGCGAAATCATCCTGGGAATCAAAGAGGGCGGAGGTAAGAACTATTTCTCGCCAGTGGTCTTGAAACCAACCGATCTGGGCCGCTGGATTTTCCTGGTGACAGTCTACGATCATCAGAAACAAGAAGTCGTCCACTATCTGGATGGCTTACCCGTGAGCCATCACCGACTTGAAAATCCAATACCTCTGGTGATCGGCCCTGCGGAAATTGGTAACTGGCGACCACAAAAACATACCGGCACGCATAGCATTCGAAGTTTAAACGGACGCCTGGATGAATTTGCATTATTGGGGCGTGCTCTCACTGCAAAAGATATTTTCGAGTTGTATCAATCCGGAAAACCCAATTCCTGATTGATTTCTCAGCTCATTTAATGTGATATAGAGACGAAAAAGACTCTCTCTCCCTGAAATCTCACCTGATTGACATTCAAGACGTCGAGGTATTGATGCGAAACACTTTAATCGTGCTCATACTATTGTTCGGAATCGTGCAACCCGACTTTCTTTCTGCAGCAGAAAAGAAAAAGCCACTGCTCCCTGATCATGCACGACGAATGCAACAGGGACTGGAACTCTTTAAAAAAGAGGTACGGCCACTGTTAGTTGCAAAGTGCCTGAAATGTCATGGTGGAAAATCGGTCAAGGGTGATTTTGATCTTGCCAGCCGCAAAAAGTTACTTGATAGCGGTATGATCGAAAAAAGTGCCAAAGAGAGTCATTTGATGGCACTGGTCGAACACCGCGAAGAACCTTATATGCCTTTGAAAGAAAAGAAACTTTCAGAGAAAGAAATCGCCAGTCTGGCAAAATGGATTAATCTGGGCGCGCCTTACGACAAACCATTGGCCACTTCCAGTAAATCCGGTTCTGAGAAACTGGTCATTACGGACGACGACCGCAATTTCTGGTCGTTTCGTCCTTTGCATGTTTCTGCAATTCCAGCAATACAACAGAAAAATCGAAGTCGAAATCAAATAGACCAGTTCATTCTGGCCAAGCAGGAAGAAAAGGGGCTGGTACTCAATGAGGAAGTGAGCAAGCGCGTCTACATTCGCCGCGCGTATTTCGATCTGATTGGTCTCCCCCCTACTCCGGCCGAAGTCGACGAGTTTCTGGCTGACCAATCTCCCCAAGCTTATGAAAATCTGATCGATCGATTGCTGGCCAGTCCTCATTATGGAGAACGTTGGGCTCGTCATTGGCTGGACATTGCTCGTTTTGCAGAAAGCCATGGTTTTGAGCATGACTATGACCGCAACTTTGCCTATCACTATCGAGACTTTGTAATCAAAGCATTGAATCAGGATATGCCTTACGATCAGTTTGTCAAATGGCAATTGGCCGGTGATGAGATGGCCCCTGAAAACCCACTCGCGTTAATGGCGACCGGATTTCTGGGAGCAGGAGTATTCCCGACACAAATCACTGCTAACGAAGTCGAACGGACCCGCTATGATGCTCTGGACGACATGCTTAATACAACCAGTCAGGCAATGCTCGGCTTGAGTGTCGGTTGTGCCCGTTGCCACGATCATAAATTTGATCCCATCGCCAGCTCTGATTATTACCGTTTACTCTCTACATTTACGACTACAGTCCGTACCGAAATTGAACTGGACCTGGATCCTAAAACGTATCAAAAGAAAAAACAGCAGTTCGATCTGGCACACGCTCCACTGGTCAAATCCTTAAAGGAATATGAAACCAAACATGTCAATTCCGGCTTTGAAAACTGGTTGAAACGGGGGAAAATTGATTCTGCTCAATTAGAGGAATGGATTCTTCCCGAAGTGGTAAATCATACATCAAAAGGGAAAGCGCGTTTTGAGAAACTGGATGATGGCTCTATTCTCGTCAGTGGTCCCAATATCAATCAGGATCATTACACATTCACACTTCGAACGAATGTAAGGCCAATTCGTTCAATTCGTCTCGAAGCATTGACTCATCGAACACTACCAAAACAGGGGCCAGGCCGCGCCGTCAATGGTAATTTTTCATTGACGGCATTCAAAGTCAAAGCCAAAGCAGTCTCAGACAAAAAGGGAAAAGCGAAAGATATTAAACTAACCAATGCCCGTGCGACACATGAACAGAACAAAACAACGCTCTCAGCCAAAAGCGCCATCGATGGACAATACGGTTCTGGATGGGCCGTCGATTTGGGAGGTATCGGAAAAGATCAGGCTGTCGTCTTTGATCTGGAAAAACCAATCGATCAAGAAGGTGAAACGGAACTCACAGTGACGATGTCCTTCACCAATAATGTCAACCACAGCATCGGACACCCTCGTTTTTCTCTCACCAGTTCATCCTCACCTGAAGTCAAAACAGGAACGGGCAGTCCAGAAAGCCAGATGAAAGCGATTGAGCTTGTCCAAAAAGGAAAACTGAGCAAACTAACGCCAGGACAAAAAGTAATTTTGAAACGCTGGTACAGTGAACGAGATCCGAAGTGGGTTGCCCTTTCTGAAAAGGTCAAACAGCATCTCAAAACAGAACCACAACCGGCTCTCACAAAAGTGATGATCTGTAGCGAAGGGCCTAAAATCAAACCTGTTCGCCATCATTCACAAGGCAAGGACTTCTTTGATGAAACATACCACCTCACTCGCGGAGATACCGCACAAAAAGGAAAAGTTGCCAGTCAAAGTTTCCTGCAGGTTCTAATGCGATCTCCTGTGCAGGAAAAAGAGTGGCTCGTTGCACCACCAAAAGCAGCGACCACTTCGTATCGCAGAACATCTCTGGCCAATTGGATCACTGATACCGAACACGGAGCAGGTGCATTACTCGCACGTGTTATGGCAAACCGCCTCTGGCAACATCACTTTGGCAGTGGGATTGTCTCTTCTCCCAACGATTTTGGTCTGCAGGGAGAACGCCCGACACATCCCGAATTACTCGAGTATCTCGCCAATCAACTTATCCAACAATACTGGCATCTGAAACCGTTGCACAAAGAAATCATGCTCAGCGCAACATATCGACAGTCGACCATATTCAATTCAGAAAAGTCTTTGATTGATCCAGAGAACAAACTGCACTGGCGACGTTCCCCACAACGACTGGAAGGAGAAGTGATTCGCGATTCAATTCTCTATATTGGAAATCGACTCGACAAAACGATGTACGGCCCTGGTACGCTGAAACAAAACAATCAACGCCGCAGCATCTATTTCAAAATCAAACGCAGCCAGTTAATTCCGATGATGCAATTGTTTGATGCTCCCGAAGCTTTAGTAAGTATCGGCCAGCGTTCCAGCACCACCATTGCACCGCAGGCACTCTTGTTCATGAATGCTAAGTTCATCCGGAAAAGTGCCCACGCGTTTGCCGAACAAATCCAGAAAGAACATCCCTCTTCAATCGAAAAGGCAATCGAGAGCGCTTATCAAATTGCTCTAGGGAGAAAGCCATCAAAAAATGAGTTGATTGTTTCACTCGAGTTCATTCAGCAACATCAAAAATCATATGAGTCAGAAAAGAAACCGCAGGCCACACTTCTGGCATTGACCGATTTCACACACGCATTATTAAGCACGAATGAATTTGTTTATCCGAATTGATCAGCATCGGTAACGTAAATCAATCCAGAACAGATTCCGCAATACTATTTTTCTTCGAGGAAATATGATGTTTGAACCAACATCGGAACTACCGACAATTTCATTAAACCAGGTCTTGGCGAGACGTCAATTACTCAAGCGAGCCGGTGGTGGTCTAGGAACGTTAGGTCTGCTCAGCCTGTTACAACAGGAAGGAGTACTGAAAACAACAGACGCTGCTCCAGCCATGAAAGCAACCAATCCGCTGGCTCCCAAACCGACACACCTGCCTGCAAAAGCGAAGTCTGTCATCTGGTTATTTATCAATGGTGGACCGAGTCATGTTGATACCTGGGACTACAAACCCGAACTGGAAAAATGGGACGGTAAGTTGCTTAAGGATGGTTTCGAGTTCAAGAACACCACCGGCTTCTTTCAAGAATGCGGTGGGGACCTTTAATGAAAAGTCCGTTCAAGTTCAAACAGTTTGGCGAATCGGGCAAATGGGTTTCAGACATATTCCCACACATGTCTCAACACGTCGACAAGATGGCCTTCATTCACTCGGGTCATACGGAATCGAATAACCACAGCCCTGCTTTATTCATGATGAATTGTGGCATTCCCAAAATGGGATACCCGTGTGTCGGTTCCTGGGTGACTTATGGACTGGGCTCAGAAAGCAATAGACTGCCCGCATTCGTGGTCATGTCGGACCCCCTAGGCAGAGGGCTTCCGAAAGGACAGAGCTTGAACTGGGGTGCCGGTTTTCTGCCCAGCGTATTTCAGGGAACATATCTGAAACCAAACGGCGAACCCATCGATAATTTAAAGCCGCCATTGGCACTCACTGAAAAAGGGCGACAACGTTCTCAACTCGATTTATTGAAATCATTGAACCGTCAGCACATGCAACAGAATCAAGGTGATCAGGAACTGGCAGCCCGAATTGAAAGTTTTGAACTCGCTTATCGAATGCAGAGCGCAGCACCGGAAGCGTTAGATATTTCCCAGGAACCGAAACATCTTCAGGAACAATATGGAATCGGAACCAAAAAGTGTGAACACTTTGCAAAGCAGTGTTTGATTGCACGTCGCATGGTCGAACGCGGTACTCGCTTTGTGCAGATCTATTCCGGCGGCATGGAAAACCAGCGAAGTTGGGACGGCCATCAAGACATTCAGGGGAATCATTCGCAGTTTGCCGGCGAGACCGACAAGCCGGTGGCAGCCCTGTTAAAGGATCTCGAACAACGGGGCCTGCTGGACGAAACGCTGGTGGTCTGGTGCGGTGAATTTGGTCGGCTTACCAATCGCTCAAAAAGGCGCCACGCCGGGGCGAGATCACAACCCCATGCTTTTACAACGTGGATGGCTGGAGGTGGTGTGAAAGCAGGAACGAGTTATGGAGCCACTGATGAAATTGGTTTTAAAGCAGCAGAAGATAAAGTACACGTAAATGATCTACATGCAACAATTTTACGATTGCTGGGAATGGATCACGAGAAATTAACTTATCTCTACAGCGGAAGACGATATCGACTGACCGATGTCGCAGGCAATGTACTCGACAAAATCATTGCGTAAATCAACCTGCTTTTCTGAGACGCGATTGCCTATGAGATATTTTCTGATTGCTGATATTTTTTGCGATAATCCGATGGGGATATATCCATCAAATTGACAAACTGTCTTGTAAAATAACTCTGATCATAAAACCCAGACTCGAGCGCTATTTCGGAAATACGTTTTTCAGTCCGCGTCAATGATTGACAGGCTGCATTGATTCTGACACGCAGAATATATTTCTGAGGCGTAATCTGATACAGCTTTTTGAATTTGCGATCAAACTGACTGACAGACAAAAACATCAGATCTGCCAGATCCGAAATTTGAATCCGTTCATGATAATGTTCAAGTACATAAGCAATCACATTGTCTAATTCCTGGTACGACTCAAATTCGGTACCCGCTACTTTGATATCTCGTAACACTCCCGCAACTCCAATGACTTTACCACCATCACCGAACAAGGGAATTTTACTGCAAAGATACCACTTCAGATTTCCGTGACGATCGGGAACTAACCAGACCTGATTGGGAAGCGGGCTGGCTGACTGCATGACGCGCTGGTCTTCTTCCACATATTGTTGCGCCAGATCTTTAGGATGAATGTCAAAATCCGTCTTCCCGATGATATCTGATTCTTTGGAAATCGCACGAACATCCATCCAGGTTTGACTGATATTGATAAATCGACCCTGTGCATCTTTCGCAAAAAAGTGCGCGTCTGGAATGTAATTAAACAACTCTTCCAAATGGAGCTTATTATCCAGTCGTTTTAAAAACTGCTCACGAAATTCCCGGGGATCTAGCATGCGTAAATAATACAAATTTATGCGCGTTTTCCTACAAGACGATGTTGATCTTAGCGTCTACGATATGCGAAAATAAACGAATAAAGGATTTCTTAAGTGTAAGAGAAGTTCTCTCATTCTTTATCATTCGACAGAATCCAATACAGAACTTTCTTTGAGAATCTCAAGTCTGTTTTTGAATTCATCATATAGGGGTGCATTATGCTGAAGTTTACCGGTCAAGGCACAGCGCATACTTGTAGTGGAGTCTCACGAAGGGACTTCCTTCAAGTGGGAACATTAGGCGCTTCATGACTTTCTCTGCCCCAGTACCGGGAAGCAAAAGAACAAGGTATCGTTGATAAAAAGAATGATAACCGTTCCGCAATCATGATCTTCAACCTTGGCGCCCCCAGTCAACTCGATACCTTTGATTTAAAACCGGATGCGCCTGCTGAAGTCCGTGGCCCGTTTCAGCCCATTCATACTGCTTCGCCTGAGATTGATATTTCTGAAATTTTCCCGCTGCATGCCAAAGTGGCCGACAAATTTTCGCTCGTTCGTTCCTGTTATCACACAGCGGCTGCCGTACATGATGCTGGCTGGCAAATGATGCAAACTGGTCGTATTTTTACGGGGGGAATTAATACGCCACATATCGGTTCGGTCGTTGATTATCTCCGCGGACGCAAGAGTGACTTACCAGCAAACGTCGTACTTCCTGAGACAATGGGGCGAGGCGGTGGAAATCTTCCCAATGGACAAGCTGGCGGATTTCTGGGTAAAGCCCATGATCCATTTGCACTGATGGCTGATCCTTCCAAGCCTGACTTCAAAGTTCCTGATATGCTGCCTCCCAAAGAAATTGGAACTGCACGTCTGGAACGTCGCAAAAAAATTCGTGAAGTCGTTGACAGTACAATTGACTCGTTCGAATCAACCGAAGACGCAAAACTGCTGAACGGAAATTTCCATTCCGCTTATCGATTGATGACCAGCAAACAAGCTCGTGAAGCGTTTGATCTGTCTATGGAACCGAAAAAAGTTCGTGAACGTTATGGTATGAATCGTTTTGGCCAATGCTGCCTGTTATCCCGGCGTCTGGTGGAAGCCGGCGTACGCTTTGTGACGATCAACACCTTCCTCACCGTCTTCAATGAAATCACGTGGGACATTCATGGCTCTAAGCCTTTCACATCGATAGAAGGCATGAAGAATATTGTGGCCCCTATGTATGATCAGGGTTATAGTGCCCTGATCGAAGATCTCTATGACAGAGGAATGCTGGATGAGACTCTGGTCTGTAATGTCGCTGAATTTGGCAGAACTCCCAAAGTGAACCCTGCTGGTGGCCGCGATCATTGGCCTCAATGCTTTACCTGTTATTTTGCCGGCGGAGGTGTTCAAGGAGGACGTGTTGTTGGCAGCAGTGACCCCATAGGTGGCGTTCCTGCAGATCGTCCTGTTTCTCCCGGTGATCTGGCTGCGACCGTTTATCACAGCCTGGGCTTCGACCTGCACACGGTTCTGCCAGGTCCCTCAGGCCGCCCCTTCCCATTAGTTGATGTGGGCAAACATGAAATCCGTGAGCTGTTTTAAGATAAGAATTCAGCTTAGATAAAAATCAGATACTTGTGATTTCTTCCAGAACTGTGCGGAAGCAGAAGGAAAAGTGGTAATGAATGAGTTAGATTTAAAGAAATCCACTCCATTAATTTCAGTTCTGGAGCTAATGTGATCATTACTAAAGGTCAAAGACAACTTATTGAAGTCAATGCTCCTCAAAATTATTTTGATCTAATCAATAAAGAGGTGAAAAATGGTAAGGGAGATCTCACGGATAAATGTTTAAAGCAGTCAGAGGCAATAAATATCTTTATAGCCTTAAATGAATTTCCATGAAATTGAACTTTCTGGCTCGGGGAGTATTATGGGAGAAGGCTGGTTTCAAGGAGAAGAATTGGAGATAGATGTAAATGGCAGCGGAATGATTCAATTAGATCTCGACTACAAAGAAGTTGATCTCGGAATCTTCAAGGAAGTGGCGACATTACTCTAGCTGGAAAATGCAAAGAATTAGAATTATCTATTAATGGTTCTGGAAATATCAACGCAGATAATCTCTTGAGTGACATGTAATAGCATAATAAATGGCTCTTATGATGCAAGAGTTAATGCAACTCATGAACTCTATATCACTGTAAATGGCAGTGGAGATGTTTTCTACAAAGGCAAACCTAGAGAGATAGATTCTAAGCTGAATGGTTCAGGAGAACTCAAGCAATTAGATTAATAGATCAGATATTTAGCTCGACTTTTTTAAACTTTTCTAGATCATTGATTCAACTCTTTCTAATTTCTTGCTCTGAAACTGAGTTCTCAATTTGCTTTCTCAATGCATCTGTACCAGCCAATAGGTCGAAGAAGGAATTGAAAAAATTATCCTTATTACTATAGTTAAAATAGAACTCACTAGATAGTTAAGACTCAATCCATTTGGTTGAACTTGATCTGTCATTTCAATTCCATAGCACATTTGTCCATTAAGTTTTGGATTTTGGGCTCCTTCTATAGGCTGGTGGACTAAATGAATGTTTATAGATTCCTTTTTAAATTCAGGATGACCAATTTGCTGAAAAGGCTTATGGTTCCCCTTCCTACACTTCTATCAATGTACCTCAAACAATGCCAATGAGGGATACCATTTTATAGACAAACAATTAGGCAAATTTGAGAGGGAGGTATTGGAAGGTCGTAATTAGAATCTCTATTTAGATTCTCACATGCAATAACAATTAATTTACACTGTAATTCATCACCTAACCACTTTTCTTCATTAATCATTTTTGCATATTCCCAATACTCATTCCATATAATAAAGGAACTGATGCAGTCCAACGAAAGACATAAAATCCTTTTCCATTACCACCATCAATCTCAGACATTTTGGATTAGGTTTGGTCTAGCACCATAACACTTATATTGTGCTCTGCTGCCGCTTGCATTACATAATGAAGCGTAGATAAATAGGTATAGAATCTAACTCCAACATCCTGTGGTCAAAAATGATGAGATCTACATCTTTAAGCTGATCTGCAGAAGGCTTCTTGTTATTTCCATAGAGTGAAATAAGTGCTAAATTAGTTTTAGAATCAATCCTTTGGCTCTCTACTTTTGCTCCAGCATCTGCCTTTCCTCTAAAGCCATGTTCCGGAGTAAATATCCTTTTAATATCCACTTGAAGGCTCAATAAAGTATCAACTAGATGAGTATTGGAAACCATAGAAGCCTGATTCGCAACTACTGCTATTCTCTTGCCTTTGCAAACTGCAACACGATCAATCCTTTCAGCACCAACAATAAGATTTTTGGGAAATTCTTTCATCAACTGATACAGAATCTGCATCCAACTTACTTTTGTCGGCTTCTACAGCCAAGCATGAATTTAGGGAAACACAGAAGAAAGCTAGGCTTAAAAGCAACAGTGTCATTGAAGTCTCTCTTAAAAAAGCCTAATTTTAATTTTTACTAATTTTTTCAAATTCTACTGAATTGAATTTCGAATATTTCTTTGCAAAGAAAAATAATAAAGAGAGGAAGTCACTCATTTTCAAAGCCTATTGTCAATATTTCTATTTTGGCAATCGCGCTTGGAATTGCAATGATGACTCTATCTCTCACTATTGTAGAGGGATTCCAGTCGGAAATCAAAAAGAAAAAGTAAGGGATTTGGAGCACATATTAGCATCTTTAAATATGAAGCTAGAGGTTTGATGGATAACGAAGCTCTTTCATTGAACAGAGAGTTCATCGCCAATTTATCGAATATAGATAATATTAAGACTGTCCAAGCATATTGATAAGGGAGCAATCCTAAAAACAGATAGAGAAAATCAGGCAATCATTCTTAAGGGAGTTGATGCTAATTACAATTTAATCTTTTCAAAAATTACATTACTGCTGGGAGTATTCCTTCCATATTAGGCGAAGAGAAATCGAATGAAGCTCTAGTTTCAGAAAAATTAGCCAATAAATTACAATTAAATGTAGGAGATGACTTCCTCTATATTTTGTTCAACAACCACCTAGGTATAGAAGATTTACAATCAGTGGTTTGTACAATTCTGGCTTTGGAGAGTTAGACGATCAAATGGTATTGGCAGATCTTAAGCATATTCAAAAGATTAACAATTGGGATAATGATCAAGTAAGTGGCATAGAAATCTATTTAGAGAATTTTGATAAGGTTGATCAAAGTCTTGAGCCAATGTTATAAAATGGATTACGACCTTAGAGCAACATCTATAAAAGAAAATAGACTTAGATATCTTCAATTGGCTAGAGTTACAAGATGTAAATGTAATTATTATCATTAGTTTACTAATTCTAGTTTGTGGAATTGACATCATCTCAGCTTTACTTATACTGATTCTAGAAAGAACAAAGATTATAGGGGTATTAAAAAGCATGGAGTAAAGATTGCAGCATCGAAAAATTTTCATCGACAATGTTTCTTATCTAATCATTGTCTGGTTTTATTTTTGGAAATCTAATGGACTTGGCTTTTCCATTTTTCAAAAAGAATTATGGCTTTATGAAACTTACCACAAGAAGCTTACTTTATAGATGTCGTTCCAATAGACATTAATTTTTACCATTTGTTCTTATTAAACATCGGAACACTTATTTGCTGCTTTTTGATGCTTATTGTTCCTTCTGCCATTATTTCAAAAATAGAACCATCCAAGTCCATTCGATTTGAATAGTAGATATTTAGCCTATTGTCACTATTCTACGGCAGATGCCAAAGGCTTTTTGATACCTTTGCAAAAGCAAAATAAGAGACCATGAAATACTACAATAATATACTGGAAACCATCGGAAATACTCCACTGGTTAACTTCAATAAAATCACCCTCCCTAGCAATGCCTTTACTGGCAAAAATGGAAACATTTAACCCAGGTCATTCATTAAAAAGATAGAATGGCTGTAAAAATGATTGAAGATGCCGAAGCTGAAGGTCGAATTAAAGCTGGTGGAACAATTATCGAAGGAACCTCCGGAAATACAGGAATGGGTTTAGCACTTAGCAGCCATTGTAAAAGGTTATAAATGTGTTTCACTTTGCAGATAAGCAGTCGAAAGAAAAAATGGATATTCTTAGAGCCATGGGAGCAGAAGTAATTGTTTGTCCGACCAATGTTTCACCCGATGATCCACGTTCCTATTATTCAGTTGCAAAAGATTAGCATAAAGAAACTCCTAATTCTTATTACGTAAATCAATACGACAACCTATCGAACAGAAAGCCCATTACGAACAACAGGACCTGAAATTTGGGAACAGACAGAAGGGAAAATCACTCATTTTGTAGTTGGAGTTGGAACAGGTGGAACCATTTCAGGAGTTGCAAAATATTTAAAAGAAAAAAATCCAGATATTAAGATTTGGGGAATTGACACTTATGGTTCTGTTTTTAAAAAATACCATGAAACGGGAATTTTTGATGAAAATGAAATTTACCCCTATATCACTGAAGGAATTGGAGAAGATATTCTTCCTAAAAATGTTGATTTCAGTTTAATCGATCATTTTGAAAAAGTGACCGATAAATCATGAGTCTTATGACTAAAATACAAGATTTCACAAGTTCCCGTTAAAGAAGGTGATTCATTTATAGGTTCATTAAAGGACAATGATCTTTATACGGCATTGCTTAAGAAGGATGGAAATGGTCTAGGAAAAGTGAGAGATTATATGTCTGATCCTTATGAATTTGTAGATGCCAATGCAGCTGAAGAAATAGCAGCTATGATTGATAAGCAAATCCTGCTGTTTTGGTAAAGAATAGAGCTGGAGAAACGCATATCATTACAATTCACGACATCATTGAAGCACTGAACAACTGAGCCATTGCTTCTTCAGTTATAAAACAATTGATTTTCAATTAAAAGTTAAAGACTCATTTCACAGAGCTCTTGCTATTAATATTTTTTATACTCAATAGCAAATGAATGATAGCTACTAATTGCCCTTCTTCTTCTTTTCTCTTACAGAGTATTGCTTCTATTGGGCAAAACAAAAAAGTTGGGTTTTTTGTCTTAAGTGGTGGTGGCGCCTCTGGCTTGGCTCATATTGGAGTATTAAAGGCTCTTGAAGAGAATGAAATTCAAGTAGATTATATTGTAGGCACCTCGTATTGGTGCTTTAGTTGGTGGTTATTATGCGTCTGGCTATTCTCCTGAACAAATAGAAATGATAGTAACTTCTGATGGTCGATGCTGCAGATGGTATCGACGACGTAAATCACAAGTTCTTTTTCAAACAAGCTGATCCAGATCCAGAAATGGTGAGTTGGAGATTCAATGTTGATTCTCTATTCGAAAATAATCTTCCAAACAACTTTGTTTCTTCGGTGCCTATCGACTTAGGGCTAATGTACATTTTTGCGCAGGCCAATGCTGCTAGTGATGAGGACTTTGATAGCTTAATGATTCCTTTCAGATGTTTGGCGGCTAATATTACTACCAAATCTCAAAAAGTATTTGATTCTGGGCAATTAGCTTCAGCACAAGAGCTTCCATGACCTATCCCTTCTTCTTAGCACCAATTACTATTGATGGAGGAGTTATGTTAGATGGTGGATTATTCAACAATTTCCCATATGATATCATGTGTGAAGAGTTTGAAGTAGATTATATCATTGCTAGCAATGTCTCTTCAAGGTTAGAACCACCAACTGAAGATAATCTCATATCGCAGATAAAGAATATACTCATACACGCGCCTAACTATGATACTGAATGCAGTGAAGGTATTGTCATAAATTCTGAAGTAGAAGATATAGGCACCTTTAATTTCAATAAAAATGAGGAGATTATTCTCCGTGGTTACGAAAGCACAAATGATCTAATTGATTCCATAAAATCTGAACTAGTACTGAAAAAGAACATTCAATATAGCTGAGAAACGAAATTCATTTAATTCTAAAAAAGCCAGCTTTGTTGTTCGATGATGTTACTATATCAGGACTTCATCCAGTTCATGAGAAATACTTCAGAAAGGAATTATACAGTAAGAAGGGAAATTTCACTTCGAGCAATTCCAACATTCCTATCTAAAGCTAGCCTCTGATGAAAAAATTAGAAGCATTTACCCAACTGCGAAATATAAAGGAGGATAGTCTCTTTAACTTAGAGCTCAAAGTGAAAAAGGAAAAGCACTTCACTACAAAATTGGTGGTGTAATTTCTTCAAAGCCTTTTAGCACTGGATTCGTAGAATTGGGTTACCAGCACCTTAAGTCAACAGGCTAAATGCAACTGAAAATGTATACTTCGGCAACTTCTACAGCTCAGCAGAGGGAAGAATAAGATGGATATTGCATATAGAGTTCCTTTCTATTTAGAAGCCAATTACACTATTAATCAATACGATTACTTTAACAGTAGAACTACTTTGTTGAGGAGGATGATCCTCCATATTATTTCATCAGAGCAGTATGCAGAAGGCGTTTAGGACTTCCCCTTACATGAAGGGGAGGATTCTAATTGGTGGAACTTATGCCTGGCAGAATTACAATTACTATCAAACAGATGAATTTGAGAGGGGTGACACGTCAGATTTAAATGAGTTTGAAGGTATTTCTGCCTTTTTCAAATTCCAATTAAATACTCTCAATCATAAATTATTTGCAACAAAAGGAAGTAGGTTAGAACTTATGGTAAGGAATATTTATGGTGACAGAGGACAACTCCAGGCTCTACCGCTTTAGACAAAGAATAAAGTCAAATAGATCATGGTGGATTTTCAAAGGAAGCTATGAAGATTACTTTTCAAGAGAAACTTCATTTCTGCATTGGATTATTAGTAGAGGGTGTAGTTTCAGACCAACCTTTTCTTCCAGAATTACACCGCCACTGCTTTAAGCATTCCAGTCTTTGAACCTTTACCAGAAAGCAAAACCCTATTTCAAGAAGAATAATGATCTCTCCTCAGTTATTTAGGAGCAGGATTAAAAACAATCTACACTACAATGATAAGCTAGGATTTTGGAAGGTAAGGACATTCATTCCAACCTTACCAAATTAGACCTGACCAGATGGGTACATGATGCCTGGGAAGAAGCCAATGATAGAAGCTTTATAGGGACTTTTACCTCAGTGTATCATTCTCAGACTCACTTGCTTTGTCATTCAATTATTTTGATGACACTTCAGAACCGGGTATGTTATTAGTCCACTAGCCATCTTGTTCAATAAGAAAGCATTTGAGTAAAATTGGGATTAGTTAATCATCATGAAGATTCGGCAATAAAAAAGAAGGGACCAAACACGCCCTTTTTTAAGCATCTAGTTAAAGATTGGCCTTGTTTTGCAATCTTGTCATCGAAATTGTGGCCTTCAGATTCAGTGATCAGTCCGTTCTGACTTTCGAACTTTGCAATATTATCTTGAAGTGCCTTCATCAGTCTTTTAGCATGTTGGGGGTCATCATGATCCTCGACTTCACCTTTTGCTTTTGGCAAGCCTGGAAGAACTTTTATAAAAGTCTAAGACAACCTCCAGAATTTGAACACCAATAATTGCCAGGTTAATAGATCCTCAGCCACTTCGCTAGCTCATCGTTCAATTTGATCCATTTGCCCATCGGGCATGTTTTGATCATCACTCATTCTTTTTCCTTTATCTTATTCTTCAGTTTCTACTTCCTCTTCAACTACCTTTTCTGTTTTGGCAGATTTGAGTTTTTCGTATTCCTTGCTTCCAACAATAAGGTCTTGATAATCTTTCAATCCTGTTCCAGCAGGGATCAAGTGACCAACGATCACATTCTCTTTCAAGCCCTCAAGGTGTCTTCTTGCTCAGCGAAGAAGCAGCCATTCACACTTGCGGTTTCCTGAAGGAAGCTGCTGAAATAAAGCTATCTGTTTGTAGGAAGTCGGTAATTCCTTGAAGAACAGAATTGGAAGTTGCAGGAACTGCATCCCTTGAAACAACTTCTTTTACTTTGACGACGTTTCTAACTCTAGAATTTCTGCGAAGTTTTCTTGAGAGACAATCTGACTTTCCTTCATAATATCAATCACGAATCGCATTCATTTTCCTTACCAAAGATCCAATCATTCTCAGCAAACTACGGTTAACGATTTGCTTCTCTAAGAATCTAGTATCACCTGGATCTTCAATAATTACCTTCATCATCTGTCTAAATGATCACTTCAAAAGGTTATCGTTGCTAATTCACCCCTTGTAATCGGTAACTTCCTGCACCTCATTTACAAGATAGTCTTTGTATCGAGTATAACTCCTTAATTGCAAGGATATCAGCTGGAGTAATAGCTCCATCAGAAAGTGGAATACCTGCTCTAACAGTCATTTCTTCTTGAACAAGGATGTGCTTAGATAGATTAATTAAGTATTTCTTCACCTCACCAGTCTTGATTCAACGAATTCCCTGCTTCCTCTTGATCTTACCGAATGATGATACCAACAATTTCTGAACCACATGGACGAAGGTTTTGTTTCAAAATATTCAGTTACCTTAAGAAGAATGCACTGTTACGATTACCATTCACTAGAAACTCTTGATTTTCACCAAAGTTTTTCCACCTTTGATCTTATCACCTTCTTTCACTACAATGTGAGCTCCAACAGGTAAGTTATATGTTTTAACTACTTCTTTCTTAGTGTTTAAGACTTTAATTCAGGATTAACTTCTTATCTCTCGTTTCAGTAATTACTTTCTCAGTAACCAGTTTGTTCATCCGTCTCTTGCTAATACCGTCAAGATTTTCAAAAGCATTTAGTCCTTCATTTCGCAATGATCAAGGCGTTGTATGACCTCCAATGGCAGATCAAGTCTCCCTTCTTCACTTTTGAGTTATTCTTTTGCTCAAGTATAGATCCGTAAGGAATCACATTGGTAGTCGGCACTCTGGTCTTAGATCAAGGACGTAGCCTCAGCTGATCTACCTACAACGATAGTTACTTTTTTACCATCTCTATCTTCACCATCAACTGTTCTTAGCTCATCGATCTCAAGAACACCATCGTACTTAGCTTCCACTCTTGACCATCAGCAATTTTAGATGCTGTACCACCAACGTAGCACGAAGTGGTTAACTGTACCAGGCTCACCATCGATCAGCTGCAATTACACCTACGAGATTCTCCTTCTGAGCCATCCTTCCTGTTGCCAAACTACGTCCGTAATACTTAGAACAAACTCCTCTTCATTTCACAAGAGTACTGATCTCATCTCTATCATCATGATATCTTCAATTGTCTTGCTACTTTTCTGTAACTTTTCCTGAAGATGATTAAATCACCAATTTGGATGATAGATA
Organism: uncultured Planctomycetaceae bacterium; assembly: GCA_942492165.1. Classification (GTDB taxonomy): domain Bacteria; phylum Planctomycetota; class Planctomycetia; order Planctomycetales; family Planctomycetaceae; genus Gimesia. Next base: position 1,269 of record CALOEF010000063.1, on the reverse strand, counting down.
CCATGAATCACGAACACCATAACGACGTAGAAGATTCTACTTCATCATTTTTAACCAATGCAGAAATAGAACTCCTCTGGTACCACAATCCTTATCATAATGAACATCTTGAGCAACATCAACCAAACGACGAGTAAGATAACCTGCATCAGCAGTTTTAAAGGCTGTATCCGCCAAACCTTTACGAGCACCGTGAGTAGAGATAAAGTACTCAAGTACAGATAGTCCTTCCTTAAAGTTCGAAAGAATTGGGTTTTCTATAATTTCTGAACCTGTAGATCCAGATTTCTGTGGCTTCGCCATCAGACCCCTCATTCCTGAAAGCTGACGAATCTGCTCTTTAGAACCCCTTGCACCAGAGTCAAGCATCATATAAACGGGTTGAAACCTTGGCTATCTGTTGATAATGCTTCATCAGGTTTTGGGTCAATTTAGCATTTGTATGTGTCCAGATATCAATAATCTGGTTGTATCTTTCATTGTTGGTAATGAATCCCATGTTATAGTTCGTCAGTACTTCATCAACCTGATCATAATCCTTCTTGATCATAACCTCCTTCTTCTGGAATAATCACATCGTCAAGGTTGAATGACAGACCACCTTTGAAGGCCATCATGAATCCCATTTGTTTGATATCATCAAGGAACTGAGCAGTTGCAGCTGTACCACAAATTTTCAATACCCTACCAATAATATCTCTCAACGATTTTTTCGTTAACAGTTGATTTAGGTATCCTACTTCCCTTGGAACAACTTGGTTGAATAGATTACTCTACCAACAGTCGTTTCAGTAAGTTTAATAACCTTCCCCATTCTCAATATCTCTAAGCTTCACCTTAATGATTGCATGGAGTTCAACAGCATTCTCATTGTATGCAATGATTACCTCTTCAGGAGAATAGAATGTTAGACCTTCGCCCTTCATTTTCCTGTCTGGTGAACTCTTACGAGATTTGGTAATATAGTATAATCCAAGAACCATATCCTGAGAAGGTACAGTAATCGGAGCACCATTGGCTGGGTTCAGGATATTATGTGATGCAAGCATCAACAACTGAGCTTCCAAAACAGCAGCATTACCAAGTGGTAGGTGAACAGCCATCTGGTCACCATCGAAGTCAGCGTTGAATGCCGTACAAACGAGTGGGTGCAATTGAATGGCTTTACCTTCAATCAATTTGGGTTGGAATGCCTGGATTCCTAAACGGTGCAGTGTTGGAGCACGGTTAAGCATCACGGGATGTCCTTTCAATACGTTTTCAAGAATA